>NZ_DATKFQ010000008.1:0-100601 GCF_035511235.1 Dokdonella sp. | reverse complement strand
CGCTGGCTGCGCGACGCGGCGATCGGCCCGGCCTTCATCGCGCCGGGAAGCCCTTGGCAGAACGGTTTCGTCGAAAGCTTCAACGGCAAGCTGCGCGACGAGCTGCTCAATCGCGAATGGTTCCGCAGTCGCACCGAAGCGAAGGTGCTGATCGAGCGCTGGCGGCAGTTCTACAACGAGCAGCGGCCACACAGCGCGCATCGCTACAAGACTCCGGCCAGCGTTCGCCAGGCGTGGCAGGAACCCGATACCATTCAATCCGGACTCACCGCCTGATTGGCTACAAGATCCGTACGCAGGTCAGCACGATTCGAGGAGATTCATCCGTGGGACAAGTACGCGCGGTGTTCACCTACGTTTTCTTCGGCGCGTCCATCGCCGTTTCGGGCGCGACCGCCGGCGGATCCGCTCCCTATTTCAGCCTCACGGATCTGGATACCCATAGCTTTCGGGACACGGCTTCGAGCGGGCTCGTACGGATCGAGAGTACGCAGGCAGGCTTACAGGATCTGGCGTTCAGCGTGCTCGCGCACGACACGTTTCTTTTCGTGGTAGGGCGTCGCGATAGTGAAATGCCCATCCTCAAGCAACAGATGCGGCTACCCGATGACGGCAGCCTGGTACGTGTGCTGCCAGCCCCCGGCTTAGGTTACCGCACCGTCCTGACGGTGGGCAGAGGTGGGGTGGCTCGCGAGTACGGCGGCGAACCTCTGGTCGAACGGCGTCAACTTCCCATCGTCCCCGGAGCGAGCGCTGCCGGAGCCGGAGATGTCGATGGCGACGGCATCGAGGATCTCGTCGTGTCGACTCAAACGGGCGTTTTCACGTATCGCCTGTCCGACGGCGCTTTGTCGCGTACGTACGCGTTCGCTGGCACGCAGGATCTGGCTCTGGCCCAACTCGATGCCGATCCGGCGTTGGAAATCGTGCTGGCCGGTGCGGCCGGTCGCGTGATCGACGGCGCCACGCAGGCCTTGGAATGGCAGTACATCGACGGATTCGGGTCGAGACTAGCGATCGGATCACTCGGTGGGATGTCCGCGGATCGATGGGTGTCGGCGGGTACCGGCAGTGCCTTTACGGCGTTTCGCTCGGGGCCCTGGTCACCCTTGTGGACGGCCTACACACCCTTCGAGGTATCGTTACTGGCGATCGCACCGTTCGGCGCTCAGGGCCATGGCTCGGTCTTCGTCGGCGACACGGTGTGGTCCGGTGTCGGGGTTCACGATGCCGCCACCGGTGCCGAGCTGACCCGGATTACATCGCCCAGGCCGACGGCGGTCAGTGACGTGTCGATGTTGGAGGTCGACAGGGCCGACTTGGCCATCGCCTCCCAACCGGTCGATCCAAATCCGGCCTTACTGCTGGCCAGCAGTCTGGACGGCAGCACTTTGTGGGGGTTGCGTGGATTGTCCGGTGCCGATCGCACCGCGATCCTGGACGACGTCGACGGCGACGGGCACCCCGAGCTGCTCACCGGTGGCTCCGCGATTACGACACTACGCGACGCGGCGAGCGGGCACATCGAGTGGACGGCGGAGGAGCGCGAGACGCTCACTCCGTTCCAGATCGCCGTGACGTCAGCGAAGGCCGACGCGTCCCGCCGCATCGCATTGGCCGGCAACGGTCCGGCCGGCGTGCTGATCGTCCTCGACGGCTCGACGCGCGAGCAGATCTTTCGCGTGGCCGATCCGTTCACCGGAAAAGGTGCATTCGGCTATTCCACGCGTGGACTGGTGGTTTCGGATGTCGACGCAGACGGCCTGGAAGATTACTTGTTCGCATCCCAATCCAACGTACTGGGAGGGTCGCCGGCGAAGCTGACCGCCGTGTCCGGCATCGACGGACACCAGCTGTGGATGACCGACGTACCGGGAAGCCCTTTCAACAAGATGAGCGGACTGCTGCTGATCGACACCGATGCAGCGCCGTCCGGAAAGGCAGCCGTGGTAGTCACGCGGCAAGCGTTGAATGCCTACGACGTAGCGACCGGGGCCGAATTGTGGACGATGCTCCTGGACAACCATGGTGCGTCCTACGTGTCGCACGGAGTGGATGGACGTCCGGAACTGGCCGTCTTCACGAACCACAGCAAAATGACCTACTTCGACGCCTCGACGCGTGCCGTTCTACGCAACTACCCGACCGGCGCTTCGGATCGCCTGGCATTGGCGCTGGGCGGCGACGTGCATCGCATGCTCATCGCCACGCAGGAGACGCTCGTCCTGGTCGACGGCTCAACCGGACAGACCTTGGCGACCAGCCCGGATCTGGGGCCGGTGCCTGAGGAAGGATTTGGACTTGCGGCCGCACCGATGGGCCGCAACGCATGGGTGCTCGGACTGTCGACCGAAAATGGACTCTATCGACTGCGCCTGGTTCTGGATGAGCAGCTGTTCTTCGATTCGTTCGAAGGACCCTGAGTGCGGTGACATCGCAACTGCTGCATTCCGGCGCGCTCAGGTATGGCCCAGGCGCGGATCGTCGTAGTAGTCGTTGACCTGGTTCGGGTTCGCGCAGCCGCCGGTGGTGCCGAGCATGCGCTCGTCCTCGACGCGCTGGAACGCCGGGTCCTCGTTGTAGACGTTGCGGTAGCTCGCGGTCAGCGCCAGCGGATCGGTCTCGAACGCGGCGGTCTCGCCGTCGTACTCGGCCGCGTCGCGCGCCGCGGTGTCGCCCGTGTCGAGGATGAAGTGGAGCAGCGTGTTGGTCGTGTTCGTGAAGCGCAGGTTGCGGTCGCCGTCGTAGAGCGCGGTCTCGAGCACGACGCCCTGCGGACCGGCCGCGTGCATCGTCAGCTTGGCGCCGCCGACCAGGATCGAGCGCCGCGAGCTGTCCCATTCGGGCTCGCCGCCCCAGTCCTTGATGTGCTTGCCGTTGAGGTTCTCGTGCGGATCGCCCCAGTGCTGCACGGTGTTGCGGCCGTGCGGATCGGTCACGGTGATCGTGTGCAGGTCGATCTGGATCGTGTAGCCGTCGTGCGTGACGTACCTCATCGGCGTGCCGGCACCGGCCGGCTGCGCCAGCGTGCCGCGCTCGAACGCATCGCGGAACACGAACGCCGGGCATTCGCTGCCGAGCATCAGCGGCACGCCGCCGAGCGGCAGCGCCAGCGTCCAGCTGTCCGGTGCGTCGGAAGCGTCGGCTGCCGCTGCGGTGCCGCAGCCGGCCGCCGCGATCAGGCCGATCAGCACGGCGGCGGACCGCGTCCGGCTACGGCGCTGCGCACGGCACAATTCCGCTCCGGCCGCGGCGGCCTCAGGTTCGGCAACGGCCGGCCGCGCGCCGGCGCAGACTGCGCCAGCGGGGTGCACGGCAACGGGCGGGCGTGGGGTCTTCATCGGGCCGATCCTCCGGGCAGGATGCGCCGTCGAGGCGCGGTCGGTCTCAATGCGCAAGGCGGCGCCCGATCGGCTCAGACCACGGCTGCGCCGCGCCCGTCGCGGCGGTGCGCGCTCAGCGCAGGGCGATGACGATGGCCGCCGTCACGGCGACCAGGGCGAGCGCCAGCACGCGCTGGCCCGGCGACAGCCGCGGCACGCTGCGCCGGTCGACGCTGCCCAGCTGTGCCGCATCGGGCCGGTCGGCGCCGGCCGCGAACTGCCACAGATACGCCGCACCGACCGTCATCGCGAACAGCACGCCGGCCACCACCGTGAAGTGCAGCGGCATCCATCCGCATTGCGCGGCGACGAAGGCGACCAGGCTGACGGCATGGCCGGTCAGCGTCGCGCGCAGCGCAGCGACGGCACCGATGCGGCGACTGAACAGAGCCAGCACGAAGACCGCGACCAGCGGCGGCGTGACGTAGGCGAAGGTCTGCTGCAGATAGGCGAACAGGCCCTGGAACCGGTCGATCATCGGCGCCCACAGGGCCGCCAGCGCGACCAGCCCCATCGTCAGCATCCGCCCCAGCCGCGCCATCGCCTGGGTGTCCATGCCGGGCCGGCGCGGCCGCACGAAATCGACCGTGATCAGCGTGGACGCCGAGTTGAGCGCCGAATCGATGCTCGACATGATCGCCGCCAGCAGACCGGCCAGGATCAGGCCGGCGATGCCGACCGGCGCGTAGCGTGCGATCAGCGTCGGAAATACCAGATCGGCGCGTTCCAGACCGCCCAGCAGCGGAATCGCCATGACGCCCGGCAGCACCATCAGGAACACCGGCAGCAGTTTCAGCGCCGCCGCCAGCAGCGATCCACGCGCGGCCGCGGTCAGATCGCGCGCGCCGAGCAGCCGCTGCGACACGTACTGGTTCATCGTCCAGTAGTAGAAGCCCAGAATCGGCAGGCCGAGCAGCGTTCCGGTCCACGGCAGGGATGGATCGTCCGCCGGCCGGATCAGCGACAGCTTCTCCGGCGCCACCGCCGTGCGCACTGCTTCCCAGGAATAGTCGAACTGCCCCCAGACCAGGACGAACAGCAAGGCCGATCCCAGCAGCAGCACGATGCTCTGGACCACGTCGGTATAGGCGACCGCGCGCAGGCCGCCGGCCGCGGTGTAGAGGCCTGCGAACAGCGCGATCGCCGCGCAGGTCGGCGCCAGGGCCAGCCCCGGAAAGAACAGCGTCAGAACCAGGGCGCCGGCGTAGAGACTGCCGGCGGTGTCCAGGACCAGCGCCAGGAACACCGTCACGCCCGACAGGTAGCGGCGCATGCCGCGGTCGAAGCGCTGCTCGAGCAGCTCCGGAACGGTGGTCAGGCGGCGCCCGATGAAGACCGGCACGACGAACCAGAGACTGAAGATCAGAACCAGCGCGGCCATCCACTCGTAATTGGCTACCGAGATGCCGTGCTCCCACGCCGCACCGGGCAGCCCGATCAGCGTGGTCGAGGAGATGTTGGAGGCGAACAGCGACAGGCCCACGACGCCGGCCCCGAGCGAGCGGCCGGCCAGGAACAGTTCGTCGGCATCCGGAGCCCGCCGCACCGTGCGCGCGCACACCACCAGCACGATCAGGACGTAGGCCGCCAGCACGGCATAGTCCAGTGGATGCAGCGACACCCTCATCCGGTGCGGTCTTCCCTCGAAGCGGTCGTCGGAGGCCGCAGGAAAACACGCTCGGCCGGATCGATCAACCCACCGCGTCGCCGGTTGCGGCCAGACACTGCTCGGCGAAGCGCGCGACGGCGCCGGACAGCAGCTTCTTCTCGTGGTGGATCACCGACAGCTTCCGCGACAGGCGCGGCAGCGTCGTCGGCAGCACCGTCAGCCGGCCGAGGTCGAGCAGATCGCGCACCACGCTGCGCGACAGGCAGCTCACGCCGAGCCCCGCCGCGACCGCGTTCTTGATCGCCTCGGAACTGCCCAGCGTCATGTCGGCCGGCAGATGGTGCAGATGCGGCAGCAGCGCCTGCTCGACCGCTTCGCGCGTGCCCGAGCCCGGCTCGCGCAGCAGCCAGCGCAGCTCGCGCAGCCGGCGCAACGGCAGGCGCTCGCCGCCGCGGGCCAGCGGATGATCCGGCGCCGCCACGATCACCAGCTCGTCCTCGCGCCACGGCCGCACGCGGATCGCATCGGCGTGGCACGGCCCCTCGATGAAGCCCAGATCGACCTCGAACGCGGCCACCGCCTCGACCACCTCGCGCGTGTTGCCGACGCGCAGATCCAGCCGCGCGTCCGGATGCGCCGTCCGGAACCCGGCGAGCAGGCCCGGCAGCACGTAATGGCCGATCGTCGTACTGGCGGCCAGGCGCAGGTCCGCCGCGCTGCCGCCCGGACCGAACGCGGCCTCGATGTCGCGCGCATCCTCGAGCAGCGCCGTCGCCGCCGGCAGCAGCGCGCGACCGCGGTCGTTCAGCAGCAGACGCCGTCCGACCCGGTCGAACAGCCGAGTCTCCAGCGCGCGCTCCAGCTCGGCGAGCGCCACGCTGGCCGCCGACTGCGACAGCGCGACGCGCTCGGCCGCCGCCACGGTGCTGCCGGTCTCGGCGATCGCGCGGAAGATCTGCAGCTGGCGCAAGGTCAGGCGCATCGGGGCTTCATCGAGCGGTGAGGGCAAGCGGTCCGGCCGTTCGTCCCGTTCATGACCGCAAGCTCAAGGCCCCCATCCGCCGCCGCGACCCGCAGCAGACCGTCGGCCTCGGCGTGGACGGCTGCGCCGGCCCCGAGCGGCAGGCCGGCGACGGACGCCGGCTTGCACGATCGGTTCGCCGCCGCAGCAGGGGGACCGATGCCGGGCACGACGCGTCCTTTCTATTCAATAACCGCATCGATTCTATTGGAATAATCCGTTTCATGTATAGACCGTGGGCGCGCAGAGTACGCGCCTCGTCCTCGCCACGCCCCTGATCCGTGCGTCCGCTCGTCCCCACCCTGATTCGTCCGTCGATTCCCGCCCGCCTGCCCGGCCTGCTGCTGGCCGCCGCGATCGCCGCTGCCGGCATCGCCGCGGCCGCCCATCCGCTCCTGCAGAGCCGCGGCATCGGTGCGCTGACGCTGGCGATCGTGATCGGTATGGCGCTCGGCAACCTCGCGTCGGCGCGCTGGCTCGACGCGGCCGCTCCGGGACTAGCCTTCGCCAAGCAGACGCTGCTAAGGCTCGGCATCGTGCTGTACGGCCTGCGCATCGGCTTGCACGACGTCGCCGCGATCGGCGTCGCTGGCGTGGCGATCGACGCGCTGGTGCTGGCCGGCACGTTCGCGCTGGCGGCGCGGCTCGGGCCGCGAATGTTCGGCCTGGACAGGGCCACCTCGATGCTGGTCGGCGCCGGCGGCGCGATCTGCGGCGCCGCCGCGGTCATGGCGACCGCACCGGTCGTGCGCGCACGCGACGAGCAGGTGGCCGTCGCGGTCGCGACCGTGGTCGTGTTCGGCACCGCGGCGATGTTCCTGTATCCGGCGTTGTACGCGCTCGCCGTCGCACTCGGCATCGGCGCCTCGCCGCTGCACTACGGCGTCTATGCCGGCTCCACCGTGCACGAGGTCGCCCAGGTCGTCGTCGCCGGCCGCGCGGTCGGCGAGCAGGCCGCCGACATCGCGGTCGTCACCAAGATGGTCCGCGTGATGATGCTGGCGCCGTTCCTGCTGCTGCTCTCGGCCTGGCTCACGCGCCGCGCCGCGCAGCCGGCCGCCGACGCGCAGCCCAGGCGGCTGCACGTCCCATGGTTCGCGCTCGGCTTCATCGCGGTCGCCGCCGTGCATTCGACCGGCGTGCTGCCCGAACGCGCAGTCACAGTCGGCATCGAGCTCGACGGCCTCATCCTCGCCACCGCGATGGCCGCACTCGGCGCTGGCACGCGCCTCGACGCGATCCGCCGTGCCGGACTGCGGCCGCTCCTGCTCGCCGGACTGCTGGCCGTGTGGCTGATCGTCGGCGGGCTGGCGATCAATGCGGCGGTATGGGCGCTGCTCGGCTGAGCGGCCGACCGGGGCCTTGGCTGAGGCCACGCGTCATTTGCACGCTGTGTATTGCCATCTGCGCCATGCATCCCGCGTCCCCGGGTGATGCCAGGATCCTCCGCGCGGCATTGCCTGGCGAACGCTGCGCGAAGTCGCCGCATCCGGCGACGCCGCTGCACGACCGGGCCAATTCAGTATGCCGGTGAAGCCCTCGACGCGTGCGCATCCCGGGTCGCCCTGCGAGTAGAGTGGCGCGATCGAACAGCCAGTCATCAAGAGGAAATCCCGGATGGGCGTCACCCGCTTCATGCTTGCCAGCGTCGTCCTCGGTTTCGGTGTAGCGGCCGTGCCACTGCTCGCAACAGACCTTCCCAAGCCGACGTCTTCGACCGAAGTTCCGGACATCGCGTTGCCGGCGGAACTCGACCGCGTGCTCCGTGACTACGAGCGCGCCTGGCGCGCCGGCGACGCCGCGGCCCTCGCGGCGCTGTTCACCGAAGACGGCTTCATCCTGCAGAGCAACCGTCCACCGACGCGCGGACGCGCTGCGATCCGCGCCGTCTACGAGAGCCAGGGCGGCGCGCCGCTGCGGCTGCGCGCACTGGCGTTCTCGGCCGGCGACACGATCGGCTACATCATCGGCGCCTATGGCTACGGTGCAGGTCCGGGCGACACCGGGAAGTTCACACTGACACTGCGCCGCGAGCCGGGCGGGTCGTGGCTGATCTTCTCGGATATGGACAATGCGAATGCAGCACCGCGACGGCCGAACACGCCAGCGTCAGCTGAGCCGCACCAGGCCGCTAAGCCGGCGATCGGCTGATCCTGGTCGAGTCCGACGAAGAATATGAAGCTTTCGAACGTCGACGTCTCACTCGAAATGCGAGTAACCGGCTTCATCGCGACCGCTACCGCGCTCCTTGCACTCGCGCTTGTCGCGGTCGGCCTAAACCAGATCGCTGCCCTCGTCGCAGGATTTGGCTTTCTCGCGATCCTCGAACGCCTGCGTCAGCTCTTTACTTTCTTCCGTAGCCAACAGCGGCACGTTGCGTGCGTGGTCATCGCATGTGTCGCCTTGTGCGCTCTTGCCGCCGTGTGCTGGACATCCTATCTCGGCTCTCCGCTGTACAGCCGCAGATCACCATGATCCCTGTCACGCGCGCAGCCGGCTGATCCCGCGATCGCTCAGTCTACGTAGCGACTCTACGGATCTCGTGATTTGCTCATTCTTTGTGAGGTACACCATCCTGTCCCGATGCGACGGAAACGTCATTGGAGGTCCAATTGCATCCGCAGCGCGGGCAGATTCAGTACTAGACAGGCGTGAGGCAACGAATCCGCGATCAGCTATCGCCGATCCCCGAGACGGATGCCCTCAGGCAATGTACTCGTAGACGTACTGACAATGGTCGAGCACGCCGTTGACGTAGCCGCATCGCAGGCGTCCGGCGAGTCCGCCTGAAGGCGGCCCACTTCCGCCGCTCCCGCTGCCGGTACCGCCAGCGGGCGGCAGCTGCGGCACCCGAGTTCCGCCTGCGTAGGTCCCATTCGCGTTCATGGTGTAAGGAACGCAGTAGGAGTTGTTGCAGATGATGAGGATATCGCCAGGGCTGACCGGGAGGTCGGGATAGACCGCGTCCCAGTTCTCCTGGTTGCTAATGAGACTATTGTTGGTTTGCGGATCCGGAATCGGTGTCGCCACTCCGCAGCTGGGGCATAGGAAGATGCCGATGGTCCGCCCCGCCGAGACTGGGCAGGACAATGCGAGGCCACATACGAGCGCCAAGAAAGGAGCAAGCTCAAAGACTTTCATCCTGGTTTCCTTGTCATGGTCGAGAGGGGGCGCAGCAGCGACGCTGCAGTTCCATCGCGAGTTGCTGGCCCTGCAGAATCTGTTCGTGCGTCAGCGTGGCTCCTGCGGCCTGGACGATGGCCGGGGTAGTTCCTGAGATGCGATTGGCGAGATAGGCGTAGGCATAGGCCTTGACGGGATCCGGGGCCACGAGTATCCCCGCACGATAGGCCGTGCTGAGTTGCACCATGGCCGATACATCGCCGCGGTCCGCGAGCCCCGTAAGGAATCTCAGCGCCTTCTGCCGGTAGTCTTCGACGGCGCGCGGGTTCGCCAGCATCTGCGAGGCACCGCCAAGGATCAGGTCCGAACTGACCGCGTAAGTCAGTTGCGCCAGCGGGTCTCCGCCCTCTGCTGCCAGGGTGAGCCATTTCACCCGCGTGGCGATGAGCTCATCGGTGAGCCCCTCGCAGTCTTCGAGCTTCCGCAAGGTCTCGGTCATCCACGCTCGTTGTGCAGCTCGAATCGCTTCGTCCTTTGACGATTGCGCGGAAGTCGCTCCTTCCATGGCCCACTTGCAATCGTTGATCTTGATGAAAAGCTGATAGGCCGCCTCCGCATCGCCACGCTCGGCTTTAGGGACCAGCTCCATCAGCACATCGGACAGCTTGCCGGGAACAGGCGCCTGGCGACTGATGAGCTCTTCATCCGTCAGGGGTCGACGTGAATGGGCTCGAGTTTCTGCAGCAGGCGAATCGCGCCCGGTTGCGACCGGACTTTCGACCTCGGGCAGGGTCGATGCGAGCGGGTCGGCCTTGATTGCCGGATCGTCCGCGAGCGACCTGTCATGCCTGGATGCGTACCACACGACCGCGATCAGAATCAGCGCCGCTGCCAGTGCCCGCCATATCCAACGTCTCACGCTTCATCTCCTATGGCGCTTGTCGTTGCGAACGCTGTGCCGGATGCACCTGCATCGGGGTATCGGCACATACGAGCTGGACGCGCTTGGCCCGATTCGGCAATCCCTTAAATGCTGCTGGCGCAGCGAAGGCTCCGGCAGCGTACGCTGGGCGACGACCTTGTCAACACTGAAGATCGTGAATCTTCGCTCGCTGACTGAACGCAGCGTGCTCAAGGAGCAGCGCGCTACCTCTTTGCTTCGAAGCAGCCCGGGTCGCAATCCACCATCACAGTCGACTCATGCGAAAGCACCTCACCTGTGTCCCTACACCCGCGCCAACTTCCACCGCCCCCGCGTAAACAGCCACAGCGTAAACAGCCCGACCGAGGTCTCGGACACGAACACGCCCCAGAACACGCCGAGCTCCTGCCAGCGGAAGTGGATCGCCAGCAGGTAGCACAGCGGAATCTGGATCAGCCAGAAGAACACCAGGTTGATCTTGGTCGGCGTGATCGTGTCGCCGGCGCCGTTGAACGCCTGCACCGTCACCATCCACCAGCCGTAGACCCACAGCGCGTAGGACAGGATACGCAGCCATTCGGCGCCGACCTTGATGACCTGCGCGTCGCTGCTGAAGAAGCCGACCAGCGGCTGCGGAAACGCGAAGAACAGCACCGATACGCCGACCAGATACGCCATGTTGTACCAACCGATCCGCCATACGGCGGCCTCCGCGCGATCGGCATGGCCGGCGCCGAGGTTCTGACCGACCAGGGTCGCGGCCGCGTTGGACATGCCCCAGGCCGGCATCATCGTGAACATCATCAGGCGGATCGCGATCGTCGCACCGGCCACGGCCGCGCTGCCGATCTCGGCGAGGATGCGCATCAGGAAGATCCACGCCGTCATCGCGACGATCATCTGGCCGACGCCGCCGAGCGAGGTGCGCACGATGTTCCACAGCATCGCGCCGTGCCAGGCCAGCTGCGCCAGGCTCACGCGGATGTGCTTGCCGCCATGGAACAGCATCCACAGCTGGTACAGCACGCCGCAGCCGCGGCCGATGTTGGTCGCGATCGCCGCGCCCTCGATGCCGAGCGCCGGTATCGGTCCGAAGCCGAAGATCAGCAGCGGGCACAGCACGATGTTGAGGCCGTTGGACAGCCACAGCACGCGCATCGCGATCGCCGCATCGCCGGCGCCGCGGAAGATCGCGTTGATCACGAACAGCAGCACGATCACCGCATTGCCGCCGAGCATCCACTGCGTGTAGCGATAGCCGTGCTCGATCGCCCAGGCGTCGGCGCCCATCAGCCGCAACAGGTCCTGCGCGTAGAAGATGCCGATCAGCGCCGGCAGCACCGAGACCAGCAGCGCGACGAAGATCGCCTGCACGGCGGTGATCGCGGCCTCCTCGCGCTTGCCCTCGCCGATACGACGCGCCACCACGGCGGTGACCGCCATCGACAGCCCCATCGCGACCGCATAGAGCAGGAACAGGTAGCTCTCGGTCAGGCCGACCGTGGCGACCGCCGAAGGCCCGAGCTTGGCGACGAAGAAGATGTCGACCACCGCGAAAGTCGACTCGAGCACCAGCTCCAGCACCATCGGGACCGCCAGCAGCAGCACCGCGCGGCGCAGCGGAATCCGCGTGTAGTCGGCGTCGGTGCCGCATACCGCGTCGCGCAGCTCGCGCCACAGCGATTGCGGCGGGTGGACCGCGGCGGACTCGGTCGTATCGGACGTCATGGCAGGCTCCTGGGTGTCGGTCGCGCCGGCGCAGGCTGGCGCGCCGGGGGAGAATCGTCGGTATCGGCCACACGACGATCCACCAGGGGCGAAATCGACAGGCGTGCGACGACGCGCATTCTCGCCGACCCTGCTGCAGGGTTGACCTGCCGCGCTAAAAATCATGCCCGGACCGCCGTGGCGACGAAACACCACGGCGGCCGGACGGTGCCGCGGGCCGGGGCGGCCCGCGACGCCGGACGCCCGATCAGGCCTGAGCCGAGGGCTTGACGTCGTTGTAGTTGACGACCGTGTAGTTGTAGTCGTAGTCGTAGTGATCGGTGCTGACGCACATCACCTGCACGAACCACTGGCTGGTCTGGGCCGATGAGTACACGTACTGGAAGCTGGTGATCGGGACGTCGAGCACCGGCATCAGCGAGATCAGTCCGATCACGGTACCGAAGTTCTGGGTGACCTTGCTCTGCCGGGTCTGCACCTGCAGGTCGCCCATCAGCGGCGCCACGGCGCTGATTCAGAGCCGTGCCGTGGAGAGGGGCGCGGAAACTGCTATCGAGCGGGTAGCGCCTGCGCCGCTGCTGAAGCGCTATCCGAGGCTTTGCAACCGCCGGTTGCGTTCTGCGCGTCGAGTATGGCTTTCAGGATGGCTTCGGAGCGGCGCTGGCCGTAGCCGTGCCCGTAGGCGGAGGACGTGACTGCCACGACGAGGCGACAGGTCGGCACGACATAGATCTTGTTGCCGCCATTGCCCGATGCGAACGACACCGGTATGCGGACATCGGCGACGCGATATTCCTTGCGATACCAGAAATAGCCGTATCCGTCCGCATAGGGATCGTCGGCCGCGATGTTCACTTTCGGCGCGAGCATGTCGGTGATCCATTGTGCGCTGACGACGCGGCGACCACGCGACTGCCCGCCGTTCCGTACCATTTCGCCGATCGCCGCCAGGCCGCGCGTCGCCAGCCACAGGTTTCCCTGCCCCTTCGTCACGCCGGCAGCATCGGCGTCCCAGCGCCAGCGCGTGATTCCCAGCGGCGTGAACAGACGGAGACCGGCAAAATCGCTCATGCGCATGCCCGTCGCCTCGGCGACCACGACGCCGGCCACGTAGGCGGTCACCGAGTTGTAGCGATAGCGCGAACCGGGCGGATCGCCGCGCGGCACCGCAAGCGCGAACGCGCGCGGATCGGATGAAGCGTCCATCAGATCCTCGTTGCCCGGCGATGCGGGATCATCGTCGAACGCGTCCAGTCCGGAGCGCATCGTCAGGACGTCGGCCAACGGCACCGGGCCAACGGCACTGTCTGCCGCTGCCGCCCAGTAGCGGGCAACCGGATCGTCCACCGATTGGATCGATCCGCGATCGATCGCGATGCCGACCAGCAGCGCCGTGATGCTCTTGCCGGCCGAGCGGATGTCGTTGAGATCCTCGGGCGTCGCGCCGTTGTAGTAGCGCTCGGCGAGCGGCTGTCCGTCCCACAGCACGACGACGCCCCTGAGGCCGGGATGCTCGTCGTGGTCCCAACGGGTCAGGACCGTGCCGATGTCCTGGGCCGCGAGCTGCGGAGCGGCCGCGACGATCAATGCAGCGGTAAACAGTTTCGCCAGCGCAGGTGTCGCCATGCCACCGTGTCTCCTTCGTCATCCGGAAGCGACGCGCGTATCCGAGGTCCAAGAAAGCGCGCCGCATGTCCGAGCAGAGTGGAACACAACCTGATGCCCCACGAACGAGAAGTCGGCAGGCGCCGCGCAACCCGATCCGCATCGGAGCCGGCCTGCAGGCACGTGGGACGCCCAGGTCCGGCATAGAGGGGGCCGAGTCAGCTTCTCTTCGAGCGTCGCATCAGGCCGATTCGAGAGCTCGCTGGCGGGCTGTTCCATACGAGGTCTGGACGACTGATTTCCCGTAAGAACCGATCGTCATCGCGCAATCAGACAGGCCTAAGAGGGATGGGTCAGCACGCCGAAGCACTTGGTCGTCGGCACGCACTCGCTGAGCCGGTCCTCGATCATGCGCCACGGAGACCAGCGGCTGGCCGACGGAATCCAGTCCCTTCCATAGATCGTCGTGCGCTCGTAACCACCGCCGGTCTGGTGGTAGGTCACGCGGCTGACCCCGGACGGCGTATTGCCGGGCGGCGGGTCCGGCGTCTCGGGCGGCAGACTTCCATCGCCATTGGTGACGACGCTGGAAGACGACCGGAAACTGTGAGCGGCCGCATCCATGTAATAGGTCTCGGAAGACTCTTTTCCGTCCGGCAGTATCGAGACCTCCGTCACCTTGATCGCGCCGACGGCCTGCTTCGATTGGATACCGCTGCTTCCTCCCGGCTGGGCGTCGACTTGAGAGGCGCTCCCAATCCCCGACAACGCACTGACCACCAGCGCGAACAGCCATCTCGCTGTGCTCATCGTCGGTCCTCACGTGTTTGATCTGCTCGAGCTCACCACGATGACAAAGCTAATGACCGGTCTCGGGACACGCGAGTACCCAAGCCCTCCTACTGATCGAAATATGCAGCGTGTTCAGTTGATTGTGCCTTTGATGCGCCCGCCTCGACCGCAGCCGCGCACGTATCGGGTAACGCTCCTGGAGTCGAGCGATGACTCGACAGCGAATGCGGCGCAGAAACCCGGTACTCAGATCGGTATTCGCCCGACGACGATCACCGATGCCGGCCGCCCGGTCGCCGGATGCAGGGGCTCGCGCAGCGCCTCCAGCATCAGGCCGTGACGCAGAAGCAGTCCCACCCAGCTCTCCAGCGTCCGGAAGTACCACGGCGGCGCATCCGTGAAATCACCATCGATGCCCGCCCAGGACCCTTCGCGCCAGCCGTCGCGATACGGCCCATCGCCGCAGGCGATCAGCGGATGCAGGGTCTGCACGATGCAACGGCCGCCCGGCACCAGCAGGGCCGGCAGCGCCGCGAAGACCTCCTCGACCGACTGCTCGCCGAGCAGCGAGAAGTTGCAGACCACCGCGTCGAACGGCGCGCCGGGCACGGCGGCGGCGAGCTGCTCGTAGGCGACGACGTGGAACGCGCCGCCGCCGTGGCGGCACGCGGCCTCGATCAGCTCGGGCACGGCGTCGACGCCGGTGACGGCGATGCCTTCGGCGCTCAGCGCACGGGCGAGCCAGCCTTCGCCGCAGCCGAGGTCGAGCACGCGGCGCGGCGCGGCGTCCTTGACGGCGGCGACGATCGCCTGGTCGGTGACCAGACGGCGGCTTTCGATGCGCTGCTCGCGCACGGCCGCTTCCCAGGGCGCGGCGTTGCGCAGCCAGGCGGCCAGGATCGCCGCATCGGGGGATGGATCGCTCATCGCTCGCTCCGGCGGCCGTTGCGGCCGGTCTGTCCAGGCCGCCGAGTCTACTGCGCGCGACCGGCGCCAAGCGCCGGCTAACCGGACCGCTTCGGGGTGCATCCTAGGGGCATGGCAGACGACGAAGCCGCCCGGCTGGAACGGGCCGTCCAGGGAGACACGCAGGCATTCCGGCAGCTGATCGACGCGCACGTCGACCGGCTGTATCGGGTCTGCGTGCGTGTCGCCGGCGATGCCGGGCTGGCCGAGGACGCGCTGCAGGAGGCGTTCTTGAATGCGTACCGGCACCTGGGCACGTTCGACGGGCGCTCGGCGTTCTCGACCTGGCTGCACCGGATCGCCGTCAATGCCGCCCTCGAGCAGCTGCGCCGGCGCAGCCGGCACGAGGTGCTGCAGTCCGACAGCGACGAGGACGACGTGCTCGCGGTGAGCGAGGCCGCGCCGGGCCCGGAACGCCACGCGGCAAGTGCGCAGATCGGCCGCGGCATCCAGGCCGTGCTGGCGCGCATGAGCGCGACCGAGCGCACGGCCTTCGTGCTGCGCCACCACGAGGGCCAGTCGCTGGAGGACATCAGCGCGACGCTCTCGCTCAATGTCAACGCCTGCAAGCAGGCGATCTTCCGTGCCGTGCGCAAGCTGCGCGCGGCGATCGAACCCGCGGGGTGAACGCGATGCCGCCGATCAGCGACGAGGATCTGATCCTCTACTACTACGACGACGGACTCGATCCGGCCGAGCGCGCGGCGATCGCCGGCGCGCTGTCCGGCTCGCCCGAGCTGCGCGCACGACTGGCCGCGCTCGAAGCGGTGCTGGCCGCGGCCGACGCCGCACCGCCGCCGACGCCGGACCCGGGCTTGCGCGATCGGCTCTGGCTCCGGCTGGAACCGCAGCTGCGCGCGGAAGCGGTTCCGGCGCGCCATCCGCCCCGCGCCGCGCGGCGCACGCATTCGGCCGCACGGCCGAGGCGGCTGGCCGCCTGGAGCGCGGCGGCCCTGCTCGCGCTGGCGGTCGGCGTCGGCTTCATAGCCGGACGCCACAGCGCGCCGGAGGTCGATGCGCAGGTGCAGGCACGCGCCGACGCGGCGGCGCTGCGCGTGCTCGAAGCCTATGTCGCCGCGCATCTGCGCAGCACCGAGGGCGTGCTGCTGACCGCCGGCAACGGCGGCGAGGCCGGCATGCTCGACGGCAATCGCGCCTTGGCCGCGTCGCTGGTCGAGTCGAACCGGCTCTACGCGCGCGCGGCCGAGCGCGCCGGCGATGCCGCGCTCGCCGATTTTCTGCGGCGGCTGGAACCGGTGCTGCTGTCGCTGGCTAACCAGACGCCGGCCGCCACCGTCGAAAGCGACGAGGGCCTGCGTGACTACCTGCGCGAGACCGACCTGCTGTTCCAGGTCCGCGCCTTGCAGACCCGTCTTGACCACTCGCGCGTGCAGCGCCTTTGAACGCTTTCCCGAGGACACCCGGCATGACCTTCATCCGACCTTCCCTGCTCGCTCTGGCGCTGGCGTTCACCGCCGCGCCGGCCTTCGCGGTCCTCGACGACGGCGCGATGGCGCCGTCCGACCAGGCCGCCAATCGCCTGTACTGGCAGGCGCAGTCGGCGCTGCGCGAGGCCGACTGGTCGACCGCGCTGCAGCGCTTCGAGCAGCTCGAGCAGCAGCTGCGCGAGCGCGAGCCGCAGAGCGCCGACGCCGCGCTGTACTGGCGCGCCTACGTGCTGGTGCAGCTGCGCCGCACCACCGAGGCGCGCACGCTGGTCGAGCGCCTGCACCGCGAATATCCGTCCAGCCGCTGGGGCAAGGACGCCGACGCGCTGCTGACGCCCGGGAAGCCGGCCGCGGCGGCCGCCGGCAAGACCGCGACCAGCGGCGAGGACGACCTGGCCGACGCGGCGGTCGAGGCGCTGCTGACGGCCTCGCCGGAGCGCGCGATTCCGCTGCTCGACAAGGTGCTCAAGAGCCAGCGACCGCTGCGCACGAAGCAGCGCGCCCTGTTCGTGCTGAGCCAGATCGGCGACCCTCGCGCGCTCGATCGCGTGATCGAGGTGACGCGCAGCACGAACGATCCGGCGCTGCGCGCCGAGGCGATCCGCATCCTCGGCATCGGCGGCGATGCGCACGGCGTCGAGCGTCTGCGCGAGATCTACGCGAGCAGCCAGGATGCGAGCGAGAAGCGCCAGGTCATCGACGCCTGGCTGATCGCCGACCGCAAGGACCTGATCCTGGCGGCCGCACGCACCGAATCCGACGCGACGCTGCGCGCGCATGCCGTGCAGATGCTCGGCGCGCTCGGCGCGACCGACGAGCTCGGGCAGCTGTTCGACGCGACCGCCGATGCCGAGTCGCGCGCCGCGATCGTGCGCGCGCTCGGCATCGCCGGCGAAGGCACCCGCGTCGCCGCGATCGCTGGCGACGCGAAGCAGCCCGAATCGGTGCGCGCCGCCGCGCTGGAAGCGGTTGCGTTGTCCGGCCACGGCGCCGAGCTGCTCGGCGGCCTCTACGCGAAGGCCGGTAGCGAGGCGCTGCGCGACGCGACGCTGCGCGCGATGCTGATCGCCGGTGACAGCGCCGGACTGCGCCGGCTCTACGGCGAGGTCAGGACGCCCGAGGAGAAGAAGGCCGTGCTGCGCATGCTCGGCACGCTCGACAGCGACGCCACGCTGGACCTGATCGAGCGCGCGCTCGGCGACTGAGCGCCCGGCGCGGGCCGCGCTCTGCGGACCGGGGCCGATCGCGTCGTCTGCACGGACTCTGGCGCAGGCCGGGCAGAGGCCTCGCCACGGCCCCTGATCGCAAGCGGGCGCCCTGCCGGCCCGGCCGTGGAGACGCGGCGTGCGATCGCATCGCCAGCGAAAGCGGCGCGAGGACCCGGCGACGTACGCGCAGCAGCCCAATCGATACCCACCGACACGACGGCCGCGGCACTGCGGCCGGAACCCACACCGGCGGCCGTGCCGACACGGCCGCTCCACACGAGGAGAACGACGATGAACCTTTCCAAAGCCGGCCTGTGGTTGCTGGCCGCCCTCTGCACCGGCAGCGGCCTGGCCGCCGAGCCGGACCTGAAAGCCCGCATCGCCGCGGCCGACGGCTGGGTCGGCTACCGCATCGCGGCGGCGGCCGATGCCGGCGAATCGTGCTGCTACACGATCGCGCGCGGCGGCCAGCGCACGGCCGGCTGCCGGCTCGACGGCAAGGCCGCGCACGGCAGCACGATCGACACCTCGGCGCGCTCGCCGGGCAGGGAGACGCTGGCAGTCTATCTGCACGTGACCGGCGGCACGATCGACCAGGTGCGCGCCTGGTCGGCAAGCTGCCCGGTCGAGGATGCCGATGCAGTGCGCTGGATCGATCCGGTCGAGCCGGCGCAGAGCGTGGCCGTGCTCGACCGCGCGACCGATCGTGACGGCGACGTCGGCGAGCAGGCCCTGGTCGCGATCGCCCAGCATGGCGACGCCGGTGCGACGGCGGCGCTCGAACGCAACGCCGGCCCGGGCCGGCCGCGCGAGCGGCGCGAGCAGGCGCTGTTCTGGCTCGGCCAGACGCGCGGCGCGGACGGGCTGACGGCGATCCTGCGCCAGGCCAGGAATGATCCGGATCGGAAGCTGCGCGAGCACGCGGTGTTCGCGGCCTCGCAGTCGCGCGCCGACGGCGCCTATGCTGCGGTACATGCGATCGCGCGCGAGGATGCGGCCGCATCGGTGCGCGGCCGCGCGCTGTTCTGGATGGCGCAGATGGATGCGCCGGGCGCCGATCGCGACATCGTGGCCGCGCTGTCGCGCGAGACGTCCGAGTCGGTCCGCGAGGAGGCCGTGTTCGCGCTGTCGCAGCTCGACGACGGACGCGGTGAAGACGCCCTGATCGCGGTGCTGCGCGGCGACCAGCCGCGCGAGGTCAAGCAGCGCGCGCTGTTCTGGCTCGGCCAGTCCGACTCGCCGCGCGCCCTGGCGTTCTTCGACGAGGTGCTGCACTAATCGACGCCGCGGGCGGCCAACGCCGCCCGCGGCGCCGAACGCGGACGCGTGCCGCTCCGGTGGTACGCGCAGGGCTTCATTCCGCTGGTGATGGCGCCGGGATCCTCAGGTTTCCCGTCCGCGCGGCTACGCGGCTACGTGGTCAGGCTCAGTCAGTCGTGTGCAGGCCGTTGCCGCTCCAGCGCGCGCCGGGCAGGGTCCACATCGGCGGCAGCTTGGCGAACGGCGGCCGCCGATGGATCGCCAGCGCCGCGGCCAGCCGGTCGTCCACGCCCAGCTTGTCGTAGACGATGCGCAGATGGCTTTTCACCGTGTCCAGGCGGATGCCGAGCAGCTGCGCGATCGATTCGTTGGACTTGCCTTCGGCGATCCAGCGCGCCACGTCGCGCTGGCGCGTCGTGAGGTCCGGACACAGATGGATCAGCCGTTCCACCGGCGGCATCGTGCGTGCGGTCCGTTCCAGCGCCTGGCGATAGAGCCGGGCCACATGCCCGCGAAGCTCCTGCATCCGGTCGCGCTCGGTGTCCGAGAACGCCGGCTCCCCGACCACCCGGTGGGCGGACACGGACAGCGCATAGCCTTCGTTGACGACGAGGAAGGCCATCTGCCGGTGTGCCCCGCTCGGCAAGTAGGCCTCCTGCGCGATCGGCAGCGCCATGTACTCGGCATCGCTGAAGAAGTCCGACTCGCGCAGCACACGCTCGCCGAAGAACGCCGGGTCCCGGGCCCAGAAGGGGTGGCTGCGGGCATGCCGCATGTAGGCGGCCGCCAGCCGTGCGCGCCGTTCCGGATCGGGGTCCGGCCGCGAGAACTCGGCGCGGAACTCGCCGGAGCCGGCATGGAACTCGGTATAGGCGACGATCTCGCTCCGGGCCGCCACGGACACGCAATCGAACACCTCGCGCGGCAAGGCATGCAGGTCCGGCTCGGTCGCGTACAGCGCGACCACCCGGCGCATGAAGCCGGCCTCGGTTTCACTGTGATCGGCTTCTGACTTCGTCATCAACTCACCCCAACGTGTGATAGCCCGGATCGCCGTGTAGGCCTACCCTCGCCTCCGTAGTCGATGCCGCATTTGCGCGGGTTTCCACATTCGCACCGGGCAGCCGCTGTGCGGCGTCGCCGTGGGCGCTCGCGGGGCCGCGGCGTGCCGGCGAAGCGTATCGGCATTCGGTTGCGGCCGGATTCGAAGTCGGTCACGGCTTCGCAACGGTTGCCCGGTGCCGCGTTCAGCCTGGGGCCGCGGTCCGGGCCGAGGGTGTGATTTCCCGTTGACCCGGTCCCGAGGAAGCCGACGATGGCCGCGCCGAACACCCGATTCCTTCGACGTGCCCCGCTGAGCGGGGCCCTGCTGCTGGCGCTGGCGCCGCTGGCCCCGCCGGCGGCGACGGTACCCGTCACCTCGCCGCCGCCCGGCCCGAGGGCGCGCACTGCGACATCGGCGCCGTCGAGCCGGACCTGATCGTCCGCGACGCCTTCGACGGCGCGAACGCATGAACCCCAGGACATCCCCCATGAGATCGATCGCGCTCCTGCATGCCGTCGCCGCGCTCGCGGCCCTGGTTTCCAGGCCGGCCCTGGCCGACTACGTGATTGCGCCGTCGGGTGGGGACATCACCGGCGCGCGCCTGTCGGCGCTTCTGGCCGGTGGTGACGTCACGCTCACCGCCGCGTCGGGCGATGTCGTCGTCAACGATACGGTGAGCTGGAGCGCGCACACGCTCACGCTGTCGGCGCCTTCGGGCAACGTGAACGTGAACGCGGTGATGACCGCCGCAGGCTCGGCCGGCCTGTCACTTGAAACCGACGCGTCGGAAGCCGACGGCGGCGTGGCCATGGCGCTGACCGGCGGCGGCTTCACCGGGCGCGTGGATTTCACGGGAACCGGGCAAAGCTACCGCGTCAACGGCACGCCCTACACGCTGATCCATACCATGGCCGAACTGGAAGCCATTCGTCCCGCCAGCGGCACCATCAACGGCGCCTACGCGCTGGCGGCCGATGTGGACTGGAGCGATGTCATCAGTACCACGCCGCTCGGTATTCTCGGCGGCAGCGATCGGTTCGACGGCCTCGGCCATCGGCTGCTCGATCTCGTCATCCCCGGGAATACCGACGATACGGGACTGTTTTCCAGCGCTGACGGGGGCGCCGTGATCCGCAACCTCGGCGTGCGCGGCGGCAGCGTGTCGGGCGGCGGGTGGGTCGGTACGTTGGTCGGCAACAGCTCCGGCGTCATCGCCCGCGTCTATTCCACGGCCGACGTCTCGGGCACTCTGTTCGTCGGCGGTCTGGTGGGCTTCCACAGTGGCAGCGGCAGCCTGATCGCCGATGCCTGGGCCGGCGGCAATGTGACCGGCACGGGCGCGGTCGGCGGCCTCGTGGGCACCACCTATCCCGGCAGTGCCGTCGACAATGTCTGGGCCAGCGGCAACGTGACGGGCACCTCGTCCAGCATCGGCGGGCTGGTGGGAGCCGCCGACGTCGGCAGTACCCTGCGCAACGCCTATGCCACTGGCAATGTGGCGGGCAGCCTCGAGGTCGGCGGCCTCGTGGGCTACAACCGGGGCCTCGTCGAGCATGTCTTTGCCACCGGCGGTGTTTCGGCCAGCAGCAACAGCTATGTCGGCGGTCTGGTGGGCCACACCCCAGCCGGTGCCGGCGGCAGCGTCAGCGACGGTTGGTTCGCCGGCGACACGCCCGGCGCGCACCCGGACAATGGCGCCGGCACGGCGATTCCCCTGGCGAACCTGATTTCGGCGTTGCCGGGCGGTTTCGACGCCGCCGTGTGGGCCAGCCAGAACGGCAAGACCACGCCGTACCTCAAATCCGTGCCCGGCGCGGTGTACGTGAAGGCGGAAAGCGCCAGCGCCGGCAGCGCGCGGGTCTACACGCCGGTGACCACGCTGGAGCAGTTGCAGGCGGTCGGCAGCGATCTGGCCGGTCACTTTGCGCTGTTCGACGACATCGACGCCACGGCCACCCGCGACTGGAACGGCGGCGCGGGCTTCGTGCCGATCGGCAATTGTGCCGGCGGCTTCACCGGCCGGTTCGACGGCCTGGGGCACGTGGTCGGCAACCTGACCATCGACCGGGGCGACACGCTCTGCGTGGGCCTGTTCGGCGCCATCGACGCCGGCAGCGTGGTGCGCAACATCGGCGTCGATGGCGGTTCGGTTACGGGGATTTCCATGGTCGGCGGCCTGGTGGGCTACAGCGCGGCGGGGATCATCGACCATGCCTTCGCCACGGCCGAGGTGGCCGCGGACATCCAGTACGGCGGCGGCCTGGTGGGTTTCACCACCGGCGAGGTGAGCGACGCCTACGCCACCGGCCGCGTGACGGTCGCGGGCGACGGTGCCGGAGGACTGACCGGCGGCAGCCGCGGCGCCATCAGCCGCACCTGGGCCAGCGGCCGGGTGACCGGCGGCACCTACGTCGGCGGACTGGTCGGCCTGGCCATGGACGGCACCGTCAGCGACGCGTACTGGGACCGCTTCAGCACCGGCCAGGACAGCGCGGTCGGCTTCGTCAACGCCAACGCCAGCGTGACCCGCCTCAACCCCGTCACCAGCGACCCGGCGCAAAGCGGCGCGGCCGACTACGCGTTCAGGCAAAGCGCCTATGACGCGGCTTCGGGCCAGTTGCTCGGCACGTTCGGCGGTACGCCGGGCAGCGCGACCTGGACGATGGTGGACGGCGCCACGCGTCCGTTCCTGCAGATGGAATACGCGACGCGCATCGGCACCGCGCATCAGTTGCAGTTGATGCACATGGCGCCGGATGCGCACTACGCGCTGGCGCGCCACGTCGACGCCGGCGAAACCGGCCGCAACGACGGCACGCCGGCCAACAGCGCCGGCATGTGGCCGAGCACCGGCTTCGTGCCGGTGGGCAGCGACGCCACGCCGTTCAGCGGCAGCCTCGACGGCCGCTACCGGGTGGTCGGCGACCTGCGCATCGCCGCGCGCAGCGCGGCCGACTTCGGCGTGGCCGGCCTCATCGGCGAACTGAACGGCGGCACGATCCGCCGCATCGGCCTGCTGCGTCCGCGCATCGAGCTGACCGGCAGCGGCAGCTACGCGATGGCCGGCGCCCTGGTGGGCTATATCAAGGACGCGGGCGACGTGGAAGAGAGCTTCGCGCTCGATGCCGACGTCAGCGCCGTCAGCGGCAACCCCTATGCCAACGTCGGAGGGTTGGTCGGCCACAACCAGGGCACGATCCGCAATGCCTATGCCACCGGCGTCGTGCGGGCGACCGCGGCGGACATGGCGGCGGCGGGCGGCCTGCTCGGGGTGCACCAGGGCGCGAGCCTGGATCGCACCTATTCCACCGCCATGGTGTCCGCGTCGAGTGCCACCTTCACGCCCTACGTCGGCGGCCTGGTCGGCAGAAACCTCGGCGGCGACACCACCGACAGCTTCTGGGACACCGACGCCAGCGGGCAAGGCGCCAGCGCGGGCGGTACCGGCCTTTCCACGCTGCGCTGGCTCTCGCAAGGCCCGATCGCCACCGGCCTTTGGGACACGGCCACGACCTGGGTGACCGGCTATCCGTATCCGGTGCTCAAGGGCTTTCCCCACGTGCGCCTTGTCGCGCAGGGCGCGCACGTGATGCAGGGCGTAGCGGCGGTGAACGTGGATGCATACGCCGTCGTCGACCAGGACGACGTCGATGCGAGCACGCTGGTCGACGGCACGCCGTCGTGGTTCGCCGATCCGGCACTGGCGGCCGGCGAGACGGCCAACGTCGGCGGCACCGGCGTGACGGTGCGCGATTCGGTCCATCAGCGGACCTACATCGGCTCGGGCGTCGTGACCTCGACGGCCCACACGGTCGGCGGCACGGTGACGGGACTGGCGAGCGGCCAGAGCGTGCAGGTACAGATCAACGGCGGCGATACGCAGCTCGTCTCGGCGGATGCGCCGGTGTTCACGTTTGCACCGCTGGCCGACGGCACGGCGTGGACGGTGACGGTGTCGCAGCAGCCGGCCTCGCCGCTGCACCGCTGCGCGGTGACGTCAAACGCGAGCGGCGTACTGGCGGGCGCGGACGTGGGCGACGTCGGGGTGACGTGCACGACGGCTGCCCTGACGCTCACGCTGACGCAGGCCGCCCCTGGCTACGTGACCTACGGCCGGATCGTCGACTACATCGTCACGCTGTCCAACAGCGGCAACGGCCCGGCAGTAAATGCCGCCGTGAACGCCCGCTTCGGCGGCGGCGCGGACGTGGGCGCGGCGACGTGGCAGTGCATCGCCGGCAGCGTCAATGCGCACTGCACGCCGTCCGGCGGCGGCCCGATCGACGACAGCGTGACGGTCCCGCCGGGCGTGTCGATGACCTGGCTGATTCACGTCCCGGTCGCCATCCACACCGCCGCCGGAACGCTGGACTTCCGCTTCGAGGCCGAGGGACTCGATCCGGTCACCGACGCGGCGACGATCGTGCTGTTCCGCGACGACTTCGAGGGCGCGCCATGACCCGCCCCGTCGCGAACCCCGTGTCCGGCCGTCCCCTCCACGCATCGATCCGGGAGCATGCCATGCACCTCGCCGTCCGCGCCGCATTGATCGGCTGCACGCTCTGGATGCCTGTCGCCGCCGCGGGCGAGCCGACGCTCGTGGCGACCATCGACGACGCGCACGACTATGCGCGGTACGGGCAGACGATCACCTACGTCATCACCTTGACCAACGAGGACCCGGCGGCCGCGGCGACGGTTCCGGTTGCCGTGACGCTGTCGCCGGCCTTCGATGGCGATGCGGCGACGTGGCAGTGCTTCCCCGGCGTCGACGGCGTGGTCTGTGCGTCTGCGGGCTCGGGCCTTCTGGCCGATAACGCCGTGCTGCCGCCCGGTGCGCGGGCCACCTGGCTGTTCAGCGTGCCGATACAGGCCACGCCCAGCGAAACGACGGCCACGCTGACGTTCGCGGCCGGCGACATCGCGCCGCTGACGGATACCAACACCTTGGTGATCTTCAAGGACCGCTTCGACGTGCCCTATGCCGACGGCACCGAGGCCCTGCCGCTGCAGGACGGCGTGCGCGATGTCTTCGCGCTCGCGCCGGCGCAGGGCACGGCGATCGAGACCGTGCGCCAGTGGCGTCTACCGGACGACAGCCGCGTTCGGGTCGATCGCCTGCGGCTCGATACGCAGGACCTCGTCCGCCTTCGCCTCGCGCCGCGCGCGGGCGCGGCACGGGGCAGCGCCTGGGCGGCCGTGCACCCGGGCGCAGCGCTCGCGTTCGTCAGCGTCGACGGCCTGGTGGTGCTCGAAGGCGCCGAGCATGCGCTCCTCGTCGACCGAGGTGCCGAAGCGCGGCGGTGAGGTGCATCCATAGAAGGGGCGTTCCGGCAGGGACCGGCCCGTGCAAAAAAGCCGGGCCTGCGTGCGCTGGCTGACCCCGCGTACGGCCCCTGCCGCACGCGGGGTCACGCTCAGGAGCGCGTACCGATCAAGCGGAACGAAAAGTCCTTACCCTGCTGGATCGCGCCGAGGCAATAGGTCAGCGTGTTCCAGGTCGGGCACGGCGCGACCTGCGCCAGCACGCCGCCGCCCGGGTTACGCCAGACCGCCTGGCGGCCGCTGATCGGCAGGTTCGGCTGCCAGAACGAGTAGTCGTTGACGAACGAGACGCCGAGCCAGTAATCGCCCGGCGCGAGCATGCACGGCATGGACAGCGGTGCCGAGACCAGTGCGCGCGGGCCGTCGCTCGGATACGTGAACGGCGTCGCCGGCATCGCGCAGGCCGGCGTGTCGCCGGGCAGGCCGCCGGCGTCCGGATAGATCGCCATGTCGACCAATTGGCTGGCCGCGCCGCCGATCAGCTGGATCTCGGTGATCGTCCAGCCGGCGCCGTCGACGCTGAAATCGTCGGCGCCTTCGGACGACCAGTCCGGGCCCGGGCCGACGCCGGCGTCCCAGCGCACCGCATAGGCGCCGCCGCCCTCGCCGATGTAGCGGATCTGGTCGTACAGCACCGGCGAGACCAGCGCGGGTCCGGCAACGAATACGGTCGTCGCGGTATGGCCGTTGCCGCCGTTCTGCGTGTGCACGCTGCCTTCCGGCACCGCGATCGTATGGCTGCCGGCCTGCGTCGCACGGATCGCGAACTCGATCGTGCAGCTCATCTCGACGGGCACGCGCACGCCGGCGCGGACCTCCACCTGGCCGGCACCGGGATCGGCGCGCACGAACGCATCGGGACAATCGCTGTGCACGGCCGGTACGTCGGCGACGCCGACCGAGGCGGGCAGCGTGATCGTCCACGGCTCGGTCAGCACGATCTCGCCGCTGCCGAGGTTGCTCAGGCGCAGCAGCAGCGGCGTGGCTTCGCCGGCCGGCACGGCGGCCGGCTCGGCGATGTCGACGCCGAGGCGGAAGTCGTAGGCGTCCGCGCCGTTGAAGCCTTCGGCGAACAGCACGTCGGGGCCGCGGTTGGCGTCGGCGATCGACAGGAAATGCACGTTGACCAGGCCGGCATCGCCGACCAGCGTGCCGCGCGCGGTCTGCCGGTCCAGCGTGAACGCGTAGCTGTGGAAGTGGGTCGAGGTCGGATCGGTCTCGTAGTCCCAGCGGGTCGCGACCAGCCACAGCGTGCCGTCGGCCGAGAAGCCGAGATCCGCGCCGGGCAGCATGACGCCTTCGGGTATCGTCGGCGCGAGGTCGAGCATGCCGATCGTCTCGTAAGCACCGCTGCGCTTGTCGATCTCGAGCAGGCGGCCGCTGAGCTCGTCGTAGCCGACCATGCGGCCATGCGGGTCGATCGCCATCGGCCGCACGATCGTGCCGGGCAGCGGCTCACCGACCGGATGCGCGGTGCCGGCGACGGGGTCGATCGTATAGACCCGGCTCGAATACGGCGCATTCCACGGATCGATCGCCATCGCGAACAGCGTGCGCGTGGTCGCGTCCCACTGCAGCGAGGACCAGCACGGCGTCGCCATCGTCTGGTAGCACCACAGCCACGGCTGGTCGGCCGGCTGCAGGCGTTCGTTGAGCGGCGTCAGCGCGCCGTTGCCGGTGTCGAGCGCCGCGAAGCGTCCGCCCGGTCCGAGCAGGAACTGCAGCCCGAAGCTGTCGTCGATGAACGCGCCCATGCCGTAGTTCTGGAAGCGCTCGGCGGCCAGCCCGATCGGCAGCGACTCGACCACCGTGAAGCCGGTCGGCCAGTTCGAAAGAGAGCGCAGGTCGAACGAGGCGTAGGCGTCGTCGAAGGTGGCGCTGCGGTCGTCGTCGATGCCGGCATAGGCGCGCAGCGCCGGCGGTGCGCCGAGCTCGGTGGCGGTACAGACGGCCGATGAGCCGGCGGTCAGCCCCGCCAGCAGCATGATGATGGCCTTGTTCATGGCACTCCCCAGTAGATGTCGTTCGTGGATGTCGTTCTTGGAAACTTCGCCGGCCGCCCGGCCTGCCGCCGCGCGGTGGTGCGGCGCCGGCCTGCCGTGGCCATGCGTCAGCCTGCGGTGGCCGCACATGACAGTCATTCGGTGACGGCGACAAACCAGTGACGGTGCGGTGACACGGCGGCACCGATGGCCGCCGGGGCGCGGTCTGCGGCGGCTGCGGAGATGACGCGGGACGCGCGCCGGTGCGCGGTCGCTGCTCGGCCGGGCACGGCGAGGGCGACGTCACGGGCAGGCCTGCGACGGCCGCGCGGCGGCACGCGACGAATCCGGATGCCGCCGCTTTGCGCCGGCGGTCGCGGCCTGTCATGCGACGCCGGCGATCAGGTGCTGCGGCGCCGCGTGCCGAAGCGCATCCGCTTGCGCCGCGTCGACGAGAACGGCCCCCCGAGCGGCCGGCGCTACACGCCACCGGGTGTCGGCAGGCGGCCGACCCGGCGCGTCCATGCCGCGCAACCGGCCGGTCGCCGCGGCTCAGCGCGCCGACGCCGCCGTGCCGTCGGCCGGCCAGGTCGCCCAGGCGGCCGGCACCACGCGCTCGCCGGCCAGCCTCTGCGCCGTCGCGAGCGCGTCGCGCCAGGCCTCGTGCGCGTCGCGCGCCTGCCACAGCGCGACCTGCAGCACGGCGCAGTCGTAGTCCTCGCCGGCCCAGGTCGCGGCGCGGCCGGCCACCGCGGCGGCCTCGTCCGGTCGCCCATGCGCGAGCAGCCACGGCACCCAGGCGCCGGCGACGGCGGCGATCTGGGCCGGCGTGCCGGCCGCGTCGACGCGGCGCCAGGCCGTCTCGAACAGCGCGGCGGCGTGCTCGGTCCGCTGCGCACGGTCGTTCCATTCGGCGGCGGCCAGCGTCAGCAGCGGTGAGGCCTCGGTAGTGCCGGCCGCGGCGTAGGCGGGCTCCTCCGGCAACTCCGCGCCGCCGAGCGCGATGCGTGCCTGCTGGCGCAGCCGCAGCAGGCGCGCGTACCGATCGTTGCCGGGGCCGCTCGGCCAGGTCGCCAGCGCGCGATCGGCCGCGGCCAAGGCGTCGGCCCAGCGGCCGCGCCGCGCGGCCAGGTCGGACTCGAAGTCGTACAGATAGCGCAGCACCTCGGGCCGTACGGCGTCGCGGCCGACGGCGGCTTCGGCGAACAGCGCCTCGGCCTCGCCGTAGCGGCCGAGCGCGAGCAGTACGCGGCCGCGTCGGCAGGCCACGACCAGCGAGAACGCCGGATCGGCGATGCGCTCGCGCAGGTCCCAGAGCCGATCGCTGGTCGCCAGCGCATCGGGCCAGCGCAGCAGGGCGGCCTGTGCGTCGTAGGTCGCGGTCAGCACGAACAGCAGCCGCTCGGCCGCACCGAATGCTTCGAAACGCTCGGCCGCGGCCGCCAGATACGGCAGCGCGCGCTCGGGGCGGTCGCGCAGACTCTCGAGCACGCCGAAGTTGGCCTCGACCTGGGCCGCGCCGAGCGGATCGGCGGCCTGGCGCATCGCCAGGCGCGCCTGGCCGAGATCGGCCGAGGCCGCCTCGTAGCGGCCGAGCGCGGCACGGGCGGCGCCGCGCGTCGCCAGCGCATCGCCGAATTCCTGCGCCGAGGGGCCGTTCGCGAGTGCCGGAATCGCCGCGTCGAACGCACGCTCGGCGGCGTCGAAGCGGCCGCGCCGGAACTGGATCTTCGCGCGCAGGGCCAGCGCGCGCGCCTGCAGCAGCGGATCGGCGCCCACGTCGGGCCGCGCGAGCAGATCGCTCAGCGCCGCGTCGGCGGCGTCGAGCCGGCCGGCGCGGTAGTCGACGTCGGCCAGACGCTGGCGCACCTCGGGGCGGTCGGCGGCGGCCGGATCGAGCTGCTGCAGGATCGCACGCGCGGTATGGAGCGCGTTGGCGAGCACGGCCGCCTGCACCTGGGCCAGCCGTTCACGCAGCGCGTCTTCGCCGGGCAGCTCGCCGGGCGGCGTGCGGCCGAGCGCGGCGAGCAGACGGTCGCTGGCCTGGCGCGCGGCCTCGACCACGTCGGCCGCGCGGGCCTCGGCGCGCTGCGCTACGCCGGCGGACGGCTGCGCCGTCAGGGTGACCGTCCAGGCACCGTCGGCCAGCTGCGCGCGGCCTTCGACCAGGGTGCCGGCCTCGAGCAGACGCGCCAGCGCGGCGCGATCGGGCACCGAACCGGCATGCCGGTGCAGCGCGGCGACGACGGCCTCGCTCGGCGCGACCGGCAGCGCGGCCTCGCGCAGCCGGCCGGCGACCAGATCCATCACGCCGAGCCGCACCCAGTCCTCGGCCGGCCCGGCGGCGACCGCGACCGGCAGCACCGCGACGACCGGATCGGCCGCCGGCGCCGGCGGTACCGCTGCGTAGCGATGCAGCGCGGCGACGAGCGCGACCAGCACAGCCAGCGCGGCGAGGCCCCAGCCGGCGCGGCGCGGCGGGCGCCGGGCGCAAGGCGTCGCGGCGGAAGACTCGGGAAGCGGCAGATGCGCCGATTCCGCATCCGGCGGCGGCGCGGCCGGTGCGTCCGCATCGGCTGGCGCGACAGGCGATGCGACCGGCACTTCGTCGATCTCGCCGACCGCGACCGGCATGATCCAGCGGTAGCCGAAGCCGGACACCGTGCGGATCGCGCGCTGGGTCTGTGCATCGTCGTCGAGCATGCGCCGCGCACGCACGATCGTCTGGTTGAGATGGCCGTCGGAGACGTCGACGCGGCCCCACACCGCCGCGACCAGCTCATCGCGGCCGACCGCGCGATCGCGGTGCTCGAGCAGATAGGCGATGCAGTCGAACACCGGCCGCGTCGGCGTGCACAGCACATCGTCCTTCCACAGCTCGCGCGCGGCCGGATGCAGGCGAAACGGGGCAAAGCGATAGACGACGCGGCTCACGCGCGCACCTTATCGCGTCCGTGGCCGTCGTAGAAATGACGATGCCCGCCTGCCCCGATCGCAAGACGCCTGCAGCGTGCGTATCGGCATCGCCACGCGCGGACCGGGAGCAAGCCGGACACCGGTGATGCCCAGCGGCCGGTTCGAGCACGGCTACGATTGGCGGATCCTCGCCGGAACAACGGCAGCACCTCGTGAACGGCTGCCGGCTTTCGTGCGGTCGGGCTGCCCGTCCGTTGGCGCGCCCGTCCCGCGAAGCGAACCGGAGGCGCCTCGATACGGGATCGACGCACCGATGGACCGATACGCGTGCGGCGTCCGCGGCTAGCTCGCCGCCAGCGCCTCGACCTCGGCGATCAGGCGCGCGCGCACCTGGTCGAGGCTGTAGTGATCGAGCACGTAGCGGCGCGCGCGATCGCCCTGGCTGGCGCGCGCAGCGGCGTCGAGCGCGGTCGCGGCGTCGAGTGCGGCGTCGAAAGCGGTCTGGTCGTGGTAGACGAAGCCGGCGCCGCTCTGCTCGACGTGGTCGGCGAGAATCTCGCTGCGGCCGTTGACGATGTTCGGCGTGCCCTGCGCCATCGCCTCCAGCGCGACGATGCTGAGGCTCTCGTACGGCGAGGGTTGCACGAACGCGACCGCGCCGGCCATCAGCGCGAACTTGCGCTCTTCCTCGACGAAGCCGAGCACGCTGACGTGGGCGTCGTCGGCCACCTGCATGATGTTGTGGCCGGTCATCAGCAGGCGCAATGGAGATTGCGGCCGTGCCGCCTTGTACGCGGCGAACCAGGCCAGCAGATGATCGCAGCCCTTGTTGACGTCGATGCGGCCGCAGTAGAGCAGGTACGGAAAGCCCTCGTGCGCCGGCGCGGCCGCTTCCGTCGCGACCGTCATCGCGACCAGATTGCCCGTGTCGCGGTGCCACAGCCGGCCGCCGAGGCGGCGCTCGGCCTGCGTGTTCCAGAGGATGCGCGGAATGTCGCGCGCCATCTGGCCGATCGCGCGCAGATAGGCCGGCGGCTCGTCGTGCAGCGTCGGCACCAGACCGAAACGGCGATGCGGCATCGCGCGCACGCCGTCGAACGTGGTCGGATACAGATAGGTCAGGAAGATCACGGCGGCGTAGTCCTCGCCGTGCGTGCGCAGGTGCTCGTACAGCCCCGGGCAGACCGGTCCCTGCGAGCGGATGAACTCCTCCTCGAGCGCCTCGGGCCAGCCGTAGCGGTCCTCGTCGGGCGCGCCGGCGGTGGCCTCGAAGCGGTCGAGCACGCGCCGGTGCAGACGGCTGAAGTACGAAGTACGGCCGCGCTCGACGCGGAAGCGCCGGATCGTCACGCCGTCGCGGCGCTCGACGCCGGCCGGCAGGTCGTTGTCCCAGCGGATGTAGTCGAGCGCGGTGGAGGTCAGCACGTCGACCTCGTAGGCATCGGCGAGCAGCGTGGCGTATTGCCAGGCATGGGCTTCGGCGCCGCCGACGAGCTTCTCGTGGCAGCGCTGGACGACGATCGCGACGCGGCGTTTCACAGCACCGGCTCCAGGTAGCGCAGGAACCGCTCGCGCAGGACGCGGCTCGCATAGGTGGACTGGTAGCGCCGCGACGCGGCCTCGCGCAGCGTCGCGCGCAGGTCGCCGTCGCCGAACACGCGCGCGGCGCTGGCGGCGTACAAGTACGGGTCGGCGCCGTCCCAGGACAGGCCGGCATCGGCCAGCGTCTCGGGGATCGCGCTGGTCGCGCGCGCGACGATCGGCGTGCCGAGCGCCATCGACTCGGCCAGCGGCACGCAGAAGCCTTCGTGCTCGCTGAGCAGCATGAAGACGTGGCTGGCCAGGTATGCGGCCTTGAGCTGGCCCTCGCTGGCGCCGTTGATCCAGCGCACGCGGCCGCCGAGGCGGTGATGGTCGATGCGCGCACGGATGCGGTCGGTGTAAGCCGAAAGGCGCGGATCGATCTTGCCGAGGATCACCAGCCGCGCCGGATCGCCGTAGGCGTCGACGTAGGCGGCGAACGCGTCGACCAGGGCGACGTGGCCCTTGTTCGGCGCGATGCGGCCGACCATCAGGAAGTTCTTGGCGCCGTCGTCGAGCTCGTCGATCAGGTCGAGGTCGGCGTCGGCCTCGGCCAGCTCGTCGATGCGGTGGAACGGCGCGAGCACGCCGCCGCGCTCGGGCGGCAGGCCGGCCTCGACCAGCTCGCCGAGGTTGTAGGCCGACGCGCCCAGATACAGCTCGCAGCCGAGCGTCGCGATCGCGGCGATCTCGTCGCGGCCGCCGCGGCAGGCCGCGACGTAGTCGGCGGCGATGCCCTCGAAGAACTCGGGCGGCGTCACGTTGTGGTACTTGACGACGCGGAAGCCGCGGCAGCGCCCGAGCAGGTCGATGCCCTTCTTCCAGCCCATCGAGTAGTGGTAGATCACCAGATCGCCGCTGCCGCCGGCGAACGCGGGCAGGCGCTCGGCCGGATAGGTGCGCTCGCCGATGTCGCCGGCTGCATCGCAGAAGATGCGCGTCTCGATGCCGGCGGCGACGAGGATGCGGAACATCGCCATCGCGTCGGCACCGACCGCGTCGCGGCTGGCGATGTTCGGGATCAGGATCGCGGCTTTCATCGGCGCAGGCTCCGCGCGGGGCGCGCGTATCGGAAGGAACGGCCATCGCGTCCGCGCGGGACGCCGGGGCCGGCCGTGGACGGATCGCGCCGCATGCCGTCAGGCGAACCGGCGCATGACGGCGGCCAGCTCGCGCTCGAGCACGGCCGGCGCGAACGTGTCGCGGTAGCGCGCCTGGCCGCGCGCGATCAGATGCTCGCGCAGCGCCGGGTCGGCATAGAGGCGGCCGACCGAGGCGGCGATCAGATGCGCGTCGCGGTCGTCCCAGATCAGGCCGGCGTCGCCGAGCGTCCACGGAATCGCGCTCGATCCGTAGGCGATCACCGGCGTGCCGAGCGCGAGCGCCTCGATCACCGGCACGCAGAAACCCTCGTGCGCGCTCAGCATGACCAGGGCGGTTGCGGCCGCGTAGGCGGCGCGCAGCGTCGGGCCGTCGGCGTCGTCGATCAGGGTCACGCGCTCGCGCAGGCCGAGCTGGTCGACGCGATGCCAGAACGCCTCGCCGTAGCGGGCCAGCGCCGGCGCGAGCTTGCCGACCAGCAGCAGATGCGACTGCCCGTCGACCTCGCGCACGCAGGCGGCCAGCGCCTCGGCGAGTTCGAGATAGCTCTTGTTCGGCACGATGCGCCCGACCATCAGCAGCAGCGGCGCGCCGCCGTTGTCGGGGATGCGCCGCGCGTCGGGCTCGGTCGCGGCCAGATCCTCGACCGGATGGAACGGCGCCAGCACCGCCATGCGCGCCGGATCGACGCCTTCGGCCGCGAAGTCCTCGAGATTGAACGGCGAGCAGCCGAGATAGAGCTCGCAGCCGAGCCGCGCGAACGCGGCGATCTGCTTGCGGCCGTTGCCGCAGGCCGACACGTAGCCGTCGGACCAGCCGCGGAAGAAGCCCGGCGGCGTGACGTTGTGATAGCGCACGATGCGCCGCGCGCGGATGCGCCGGAACAGCTCGAGCGGGAAATCCCAGGCCGTGCAGAAGTGATAGATCACGATGTCGCGCGGCGAGCTGATCCACTCGGCCAGCGCCTCGTGCGAGAGCACCGGCTCGTCGATGCCGTGCGCCTCCATCGCGAACAGCGCGACCTCGTGGCCCTGGCCGCGCAGCGCGGCGGCCATCTGCCGCGCGTCGTTGCTGACCGCGTCGTAGGCGCGCAGCCCCGGCACCAGCACGGCGATTCTCATGCCGCGGCCCTCATCCGGCGCGCGCGCTCATCGGCGGCGCGCGAGCAGCGCGGGCGAGCCGTCGGCGGCGTCGCAGCGGCGCACCTCGGCGAAGCCGGCCGCCTCGAGCGCCTGCGCGAACAGCGCCGGATCGGCGTCGAAGCCGCCGCGGCCGTCGAGCCGGTCGGCGATCGAGACCGGGCCGTCGGTGAACGCGATCAGCAGCATGCCGCCGCTGCGCAGTGCGCGCTGCGCGGCCGCGAACAGCTCGGCGGCCGGCAGCCGGCGCAGCACGGCGGCCGCGTCGAGCAGGCTGAGCGCGGCCAGTTCGCCGTCGCCGCTGCGCGCCAGCGCGGTGGCCGGATCGTCGAGGAACGAGGGCAGACCGCCGGCATCGGCGCCATCGACCGCGAGGTTCCGCGCAGCCAGCGCGGCCTGCCAGTCGGCGCCGCTGCCGAGGTCGAGCACGCGCCCGCCGCCGGCGATTTCGGCGGCCAGCGCATCGCGCCAGGCGGCCAGCCGCAGCGGACGCAGCGGGTCGCCGCCGAGGCGGCGCTCGGCGACCGCGGCGGCCAGCGTGCGCGCCGGCTGCTGCGCGTCGGCGTCCTCGAGTGCGGCGACGCTGCGCCGCAGCGAGGTCAGCCAGTGGTTCATGCTGAGCACGTGATGGCGCAGCTCGTCGATCTGGGTCTGGATGCGCGAACCGGACAGGTCGCGCACCGCGTCGAGCGCGCCGTCGAGCGCCGCAAAGCGGCGCTGCGCGACCTCGACGAAGCCGGCCAGCTCGGTCTGCACGCGGCGCAGGTCGTCGCTGCCGCGGTTGAGGCGGTCGAGCTGCTCCTCGATCAGCTTCTGGTGCTCGGCGATGTCGCGCGTGTGGTCGGCGAAGCGCGCGTCGATCGCGGCCGCCGTGTCGCGCGCGCGCGCCGCGTTGTAGGTGTCCGAGGCACGCAGGTGGTGCATCAGTTTGGGCAGGCCGGCCAGCGCGAGCAGCCATTCGGCCAGATAGCCGATCACCGGCACGCGGAACAGCTTGGTCAGCAGATAGCGCGGACGCAGGCCCGGAATCTCGACGCCGACCTCGCGCCCCTCGGGCGAGTAGCGCAGATTGCCGAGGATCTCGACCTTGCTGGCGCCGGCGGCGAGCAGGCGCAGCTGGACCAGCTCGCCGGGCCCGTCGGGCGGCCGCTTGAGGATCGCGCGGAACGCGCCGTGCAGGAAATCGAGGTGGTGCGCGGCGGACAGCTCCGGAATCGTGCGCACGCGCGGGCTGTCGGCGGCGGCGGTCGGATCGGGCGCGGCCGGCGGCGCCTCGCGGCGCGGCAGCGGCGAGCGCCCGCGCGCGGCGTCGGCTTCGGCGCGGATCTCGTCCTTGATGCGCGCCAGATAGGTGTCGTCGGTGTGCACGGGTCTCGAGCGGGCGTGAAATCTTGGGAAACGGCGGAAGGGGCGCGGGCCGGGCCCTGCGCGCGGACGGATCAGTCGCCGGGCGGGCGCTCGTTGCGGCTGCCGGCCCCCACGGCGAGCGGCATGATGCCATAGGCCCGCGCCGCGGATACATCGATGACCATGTGGCCGGGCCGCGCGCCGGCCGCCAGATGCGGCAGCGCCCGCCGGTAGCGCGCGCGGCCTGCGGCGCGCGCGGCCGCGAACGAGCCGGCCGGGGCGTCGCGGCCGGCCAGCAGCGTGGTCTCGACGATCTCGGCCTCGCGGCGCGCGGCGTCGACGTAGAAGCCGACCAGCGCATGGCCGGGCACCAGCACCAGAAAGGTCGGCACGCCGAGCCGCTCGAGCACCGAGGCGATCAGCACGCTGGCGTCCAGGCAGTGCGCGCTGCCGAGGCGCCAGGTCTCGTCGGGCAGCTGGACGCGCTGGCTGTACAGGCGCGGGCCGCTCTCGAGCGCGAGCACGTCGGCCGAATAGCGCAGGCCGCGCCGCACCAGCTCGGCCCAGACCGCCTCGGCCAGCGCCAGCCGGCGCGCGCGCTCGGCGGCGGCCGGCAGCGGGTGCTGCGGCGCCGCATCGAGGCCGGCGCGCGCGAGGATCGTATCGACGGCCGGGCTGTGCGGATCGACGTAGGCGGCGAAGATGCCGGCCAGATCGACCGACTGGCCGTCGCTGCGCACGTAGTAGAGCGCCTCGTCGAGGCCGTGCAGGCGCACGTCCAGACGCTGCGCGGCGACTGCGATGCCGCCGGCCTCGGCGCTGACGCGCAGGTCCTGCCGGCGCGGCGCGGTCAGGCCCTGCAAGGCGGCGGCGTCCCAGTCCAGGCGCGGCCACCAGGTCCGCTGCTCGCCGGGCGCCAGGGCGAGGTCGAGCCCGGCCGGCACGCGCAGGCCGTCGCTGTCGACGCGCAGGCGCAGCGCGGCCGCCTCGCCGCGATTGCGCACCGTCACGCGCAGCAGGCCGGTGCCGCCGCCGAGCATCGGGTCGCCGCGCGGCGCCTGCGAGAGGTCCAGCGCCGGATACAGCTCGCCCGGCGGCGTCAGCGCGACCTCGATCACGACGTCGGGCACGCGTTCGCCCGCCGCGGCCGCGAGCGGCGCGAGCGAGGCGGACAGCACCGATACGAACAGCGACAGCGCCTGCCGCCGAGTTGCCAGCCGGACCATCGGGCGACTATCGTTGCCGCGATCACGTCTTGTCCAGCATGCCCGCCGCCCCGCGCGGCGAGCCCCGTCCCGACCGTCCCGGAGACATCCGATGCAACGTCCTGCCCTGTCCCTGCTGGCCCCCTTGTCCCTCGCCGTCGCGCTCGCCCTGACCGGCTGCGAACAGAAGCCGGCCGAACCGCCGGCCGAACCGCCGGCCGCACCAGCCCCGGCCGCGCCGGCTCCCGCCGCCGAAACCGCCGCCGCCCCGGCCGCGCCGGCGACGCCCGCCGCGATTCCCGAAGGCGACTGCGGCGACCAGAGCGCGCTGCCGGCCGAGGAACGCATCGCCAACACGCCGCGCTGGAGCACCGCCAGCGAGCAGGACAACTTCGGTTTCGAGGTGTTCCGCAGCGAGAGCGAGAACGGCGAGTTCGTGAAGCTGACCGCCACGCCGATCCTCGGCGCCGGCACCACCGACGAATCGCACAAGTATTCCTACCGCGACGACACGATCGATCCGTGCAAGGAGTACTGGTACTACGTCGAGTCGATCTCCACCGCCGGCGTCCGCGAGAAGTTCACGCCGACGTTCAAGGCACCGGCCAAGCGCGTGCCCAAGTCGACGCCGTGACGCAGCCGTGAGCGCCGCGCCCGGACCGGCCGCGGCTCGCCGGGCCGGGCGTCGGCGCGTCTGGACGTTCGCTGCGCTCGCGCTGCTGGCGGCCTCGCAGGCGCTGCTGTGGTGGGCCTGGTACGGCCAGGGCCCCAAGCAGCTGATCGGCGACGAGGGCGCCTATCTCGCCGCCGCGCAGACGATCCTCGCCGGCGGCCCCTGGCACGCCAGCACGATCTGGCCGCCGCTGCAGCCGCTGCTGATCGCCGCGGTGCTGGCGCTGGCCGGCCCGCACCTGATCGCGGTGCAGCTGGTGCAGACCGCAATGCTGATCGGCTGCGCCGCGCTGCTGCGCAGTCTGTGGCGCGGCATCGACGGCCGCGTCGCCGCCGCCAATCTCGCCGCGGCGCTGTTCCTGCTCAATCCCGGCACCGCGGCCTACGCGCACTGGCTGTGGCCGGAGGTCGTGCACCTGCTGCTGATCCTGGCGCTGCTGCGCCTGCTGGCCAGTGACGCACTGCGTCCGGCGCGCGCCGCGCTGGCCGGCGCCTGCACCGGCCTGGCCCTGCTCGCCAAGAGCCTGCTGGCCGGCTTCTGGCCGGTGCTGCTGCTGGCGTTCGCCGGAAGCGGCCGCCGCCGCGCGCGCCTGCTCGCGGCGGCGGCGTTCGTCGTCGCGGCCGGCGCCGTGACCGCACCGGCCTGGATCCAGGGCTGGCGCGACTACGGCAAGCCGATGATCGCCGACAGCTCGGTCTACAACCTGTGGATCGGCCTGACCGACCGCTGGCGCAGCGACTACGTCGAGGACATGGGCGGCCTCACGCTGCCGGCGTTCATGGCCTCGGGCGACACGCCGGCGGCACGCAACGCCGCGACCTGGGAGCAGATCCATGCGCTCATCGCCGAGCGCGGCCTGGTGCCGATCGTGCTCGACCAGCTCGGCCGCCAGTACTTCCGCCTGTTCAACGCGAAGACGCCGCTGGTCTCGCAGCTGCCGGGCCCGGCCTGCGCAGGGCACCTGTCAGCGTATCGCTCGGCACCGTGGCTGACCGCGACGCTGACCGCCGCGAACGGCGCGTTCCACAGCCTGATCCTGGCCGCCGCCGCGTTCGGCCTGATCGCGTGGCGGCGGCGCCCGGACCGGATCGGCTGGCTGCTGGTGCTGTTCGCCGCGTATCAGCTGGCGCTGATGCTGCCGCTGCACGTCAAGGCGCGCTTCCTGTTTCCGCTGCTGCCGCTGCTGTGCGGCCTGGCCGCGAGCTGGCTGGCCTCGCTGATGCGGCCGCATGCGGCCGATACCGCGTCGGGTCCGATCGCGTTCACGCCGCTGCGCATCGGCATCGGAGCGACACTGGCGGCGCTGGCGCTGGCGCTGGCCTGGCTCGGTCCGGTCCTCGACGGAACATGCCCGCCGTGATTTTTTCGGTATCCTGCGCGGCCTGAACCGACCGACCCCCGGCATGCGACAACACGTCATCGAGCTGATCCTGTTCAGCACCTACGCCGAACTGCGCGCCGAACGCGCCCGCAACTACCTCGGCATCATCTGGTGGGTGCTCGAGCCGGCGATGATGATGGGCGCGTTCTGGCTGGTCTTCGACGTGATCCTGAAGACCGGCGGTCCGGACAACCTCGCGTTCCTGCTGACCGGCCTGACGATGTGGCAGTGGATGAAGTCGTGCATCACGCACGGCGGCTACGCGATCTGGTCCAATCTCAACCTGATCCGCCAGGCGCGGCTGCCGCTGATCGTGTTCCCGCTGGTGCAGATGCTGGCCGACACGGTCAAGTTCTTCTTCATCTTCCTGCTGCTGGTGGTGATCCTGTGGCTGCTCGGCCATCCGCCGAACAAGGCCTGGGCCGCGCTGCCGGTGATCTTCGTCGCGATCTTCCTGTTCGCGGCCGGCGGCGGCTTCATCCTGGCCGCGATCGTGCCGTTCGTGCCGGACGTGCGCTTCGTGATCGAGCAGGTGCTGACCGTGGTGATGTTCCTGTCCGGCGTCGTGTTCGCGCTGACCAACATGCCCGAGCACGTGCATGCGGTCATGCAGTGGAATCCGGTGGCCGGCCTGGTCGACGCGACGCGCGGCGTGGTCATGTACGGGCGCTGGCCGGACTGGACCGCGCTGGCCAAGGTGGCCGGCGTGTCGGCACTGGTCCTGGCGCTCGGCATCGCGATGATCGTGCGGCTGACCCCGCGCTACCCGAAGCTGGCGGCCTGAGATGAGCGGCGAGACCCTGATCGAACTCGAGCACGTCGGCGTCGCGTTCAGTGCGACGCGCAGCGTCGGCGGCGGCCGCTACTGGGCGCTGGAGGACGTCAGCCTGCGCCTGAAGCGCGGCGAGCGGCTCGGCGTGATCGGCCGCAACGGCGCCGGCAAGAGCACGCTGCTGCGCGTACTGGCCGGCATCCTCGAGCCGGACCGCGGCCGCGTGCGGCGCGGCCCGGTGTCGTGCCAGCTGCTGTCGCTGGCGCTCGGCTTCATGCCGTATCTGACCGGCCGCGACAACGCCGTGCTGTCGGGCCTGATGCTGGGCCTGCGCCAGCGCGAGATCGTGCGGCGCCTGCCGGCGATCCGCGAGTTCTCCGAGCTCGGCGATTTCTTCGACGAGCCGATCCAGAGCTATTCCAGCGGCATGGTCATGCGCCTGGCGTTCTCGGTCGCGATCCAGGTCGAGCCGGACGTCATGCTGATCGACGAGGTGCTCGCGGTCGGCGACGCCGAATTCCAGGAGAAGTCCGGCACCGCACTGCGCGAGCGCATGCGCCAGGGACACACCGTGGTCCTGGTCAGCCATTCGGAAAAGGAGGTCACCGCGCTATGCGACCGCCTGCTCTGGATCGAGCACGGCCGCAGCGTCATGGAAGGCGACCGCGACAGCGTCTACGAGGCCTATCACCAGCAGCTGCATCTCGGCGAGGCGGCGACATGAGCCGCGAGGCCGCCCGGCGCCTGGCCGCCGCCGCGCGCCGGCGCGAGCTGACGCCGCGCCAGCTGCTGGCGCTGGCGATGCAGCACTGCGAGGGCGGCGCGCCGCTGCTGCGGCCCGGCGCCGACGCGGCGGCCGACCTGCTGCTGACGCCGCCGGCGCGCTACGCGCGCGACGACCTGCCGCGCCTGCTCGACCGGCTCTGGCCGGACGCGCCCCGGGAGCCCTGAGGTGCGCGGCGCGACGCTGATCGTGCTGGCCTGGAACCAGTGGCCGCTGACGCAGCGCTGCCTGGACTCGCTGCTCGCCAGCGCGCCGGCCGAGGCCTCGATCCTGGTCGTCGACAACGGCTCGACCGATCAGACGCCGCAGGCGATCGGCGCCTATGCCGACCGCCTGCGCTATCTGCGCCTGCCCGAGAATCTCGGCTTCGTGCGCGGCATGAACGCCGGCATCGCCGCCGCACCGGCGGATGACGACGTCGTCCTGCTCAACAACGACCTGGTCTTCACCCAGGCCGACTGGCTCGACCGCTTGCGCGACGCGGCCTATGCGGCGCCCGAGCACGGCATCGTCGGCTGCCGCCTGCTCGGCGGCGGCGAGGACGACCGGCTGTTCCATACCGGCGGTTTCATCGAGCCCGAGCAGCTGTGGGGCCAGCAGAGCGAGTCGGGCCTGCAGGAGCTGGACATCGGCCAATACGCGCGCACCCGCCGCGTGCAGGCGGTCGCGTTCGCGCTGGCCTACATCCGGCGCGACTGCATCGATCGCATCGGCGTGCTCGACGAGGCGTTCCACAGCTACTACGAGGACACCGACTACTGCCTGCGCGCAGCCGAGGCCGGCATCGCCAGCGTCGTCGCCGGCGCGGTCACGCTGCGCCACGTCCAGCACGGCTCGACCCAGGACGACGGCGGCTTCCGCGCGCGCCTGTGGCAGGACAGCCGCCGCGCGTTCGCGGCGCGCTGGCAGGACCGGCTCGGCGCGGCCTATCGCGGCACCGTGCTGTGGCAGGGCACGACCGCCGAGCCGGCCGCGCATGCGCAGCTGGCGCGCAAGCTGGTCGGCCGCCTCGATGCGCGCGGCCTGCGCATGGCCTACGCGCCGGTGCGGCGCGAGCTGCTCGACGCACAGGACTTCCGGCTGGAACTGGCCGCACGGCGCACGCTGCCGGCGCGTCCCGATGCGGCGCTGTACTGCGCGGCCGAGCCGCCGCGGCAGGCGCTGGTCGGCCGGCGCCGTTTCGCGCTCGCATTCGGCGACTGGGACCGGGTGCCGGCGGCCTGGGCCGAGCGCTACGCGCAGTGCGACCGGCTGATCGTGCCGGACCGGTTCCAGGCGCAGGCGTTCGCGAGCGCCGGCTACGACCGGCCGATCGACGTCGTGCCGCTCGGCATCGACCGCGACTACTTCCATGCCGGCGCGCGCGCGCCGCGCCGCCCGGCGGACCGCACCGTGTTCCTGAGCGTCGTCGAACACCTGCAGCGCGACGCGCCGGGCCTGCTGGTCGCCGCATTCGCGGCGGCGTTCGACGCCGGCGATCCGGTCGAGCTGCTGATCCACGTGCGTCCCGGCGACGACGAGCCGGCGATCCGCGCGACGATCGAGCGCGCCGCCGCCGCACCGGGCGCGCCGCGCATCACCGCGGTGTTCGGCTGGGCCTTTCCGGCGCAGCAACGAGCAGCGCTGATCGCGGCGGCCGACGTCGTCGTCAGCGCGCAGCGCGGCGCCGGCTGGCAGCCGCTGGCGTTCGAGGCGGTCGCCTGCGGCCGGCCGCTGGTCGCGCCGGCCTACGGCAGCCAGCAGGATCTGGTCGAGCGCTACGGCCACGCGGTCGAGTACCGCATGGTGTCCGATCCTTCGCAGCGCGGCGCATTGTGGGCCGAGGTCGACGTCGAGGCGCTCGCGGCGCGTCTGCGCGAGGCCCTCGAGCGGCGCGAGACCTGGGCCGCGCAGGCGCTGGCCCAGGCCGAGGCCTTCGCCGCCGCGCACGATCTGGACGCCAGCGCCGACCGCCTGCTCGAACGCCTGGCCGATGGCGGCACGTTCGCCGCCGCGCGCATGGCGCCGGCGCCGTTCCGGCCGGCCGAGCTGCAGCGCCCGGCCGGCGATCAGATCGTCGTGCTCGGCATGCACCGCTCCGGTACCTCCAGCGTCGGCGGCCTGCTCGCGACGCTCGGCGCCTGGCCGGGTCCGGACGAGCGGCTGCTGCGCGGACCGGACAACCCGAAGGGCCATTACGAGCACACCGAGCTGCACATGGCCTGCGTGCGCCGGCTCGCCGCCGCCGGCGGCGACTGGAAGCAGCCGCCCGACACGGCGCCGGCCGCCACGATCGACGCATTCCGCCGCGAAGCCGCAGCCGTGCTCGACACGCTCGAACCGCGCCGCCCGTGGTTCGTCAAGGAACCGCGCCTGTGCCTGCTGGTACGCGAGCTGCTGCCGCTGCTGACGCGCCCGGTATTCGTGCATGTGGTGCGCGATCCGGTCGAGGTCGCCGAGTCGCTGGCGCGCCGCGATGGCATGCCGCGTCATCAGGCGCTGGCGCTGTGGGAGCGCTATACGGTCGAGGCGTTCAACGCGAGCCTCGGCCAGCCGCGCGTGCTGGTCGACTACGCGGCGCTGGTCGACGCGCCGTTCGACACCGCCAGGCGCCTGCACGAGGACCTGATCGCGCTCGGCGTGAGCGGCCTCGCCGCGCCGCAGGCCGAGCGCGTCGCCGACTGGATCGAGCCGGGCCTGCGCCACGGCCGCTCGCATCCGGCCGCGCTCGACGTGCTGACGCCGAGCCAGCGCGCACTACACGCGGCGATCGCCGATCGCAGCATCCTGACCGAGCGCGACGCGCGCCCGCTTCCGATCGCCCGCGACGGCCGGTCCGCGCTTCGCGCCAGCTGACGATGGCGCCGCCGCGCCTGCCGCTGCTGCTCGACGCCGGCTGGGACGGCCGCCGCCTGACGCTGCGCGTCGCCGCCGATGCGGCGTCGCTGCCGGAGCGGCGCCTGGCGCTGGACCTCGACGGCACGTACTTCTGCGATCTGCCGGTGGACGCGCGCGGCGTCGCGTCGGTCGTATTTGCGTTCGCGCCGGCCGGCCGCTCCCGCCTCGCGGTGCTGCCGCGGCAGCGGCGCGACGGCGCGGCCCTGCTGCCGGCGCCGCTGCCGCTCGATCTGGCCGATGCCGGCGACGGCGCGCTGCTGCCGGCGCCCGGCACCGACGCGATGGCGCCGCAGGTCGCGATCGTCGTGCCGGTCTACGACGCGCCCGACGAGGTCGCGCGCTGCCTGGCCTCGGTGCTGCGCCACACGACCGGCCGGGCACGGCTGATCGTGATCGACGACGCCAGTCCCGATCCGCGGATCGCGCCGCTGCTCGACCGCTACGCCGGCCTGCCCGGCGTCGAGGTGCTGCGCAACGCGGCCAATCGCGGCTTCACCGCGACCGCCAACCGCGGCATCGAGGCTGCCGGCACCGCCGACGTCGTGCTGCTCAACGCCGACACCGAGGTCGGGCCGCACTGGCTGACCGGCCTGCGCCGCGCGGTCGCAAGCAGCCGCGACATCGCCAGCGCGACCGCGGTATCGGACAACGCCGGCGCGTTCTCGGTGCCGGAGCTCGAATGCGAGAACGCGCTGCCGGCGGCCTGGTCGTTCGACGACACCGCGCGCGCACTGTGGCAGCACGCGGGGCTGGCCTATCCGATGCTGCCGACCGGCAACGGCTTCTGCCTGTATCTGCGTCGCGCCGCGCTCGATGCGGTCGGCATGTTCGACGCCGAGGCGTTCGCGCAGGGCTACGGCGAGGAGAACGACTGGTGCCAGCGCGCGGCCGCCGCCGGCTGGCGCCACGCGATCGCCGGCACCGTGCTGGTGCGTCATGCGCGCAGCCGCAGCTTCGGCCATGCGCGCCGGATCGCGCTCGGCGTGGCCGGCATGGCGGTGCTGCGCGCGCGCTGGCCGCGCTACGAGGCCGACGTCGGCGCCAGCCTGTACTCGTACGAACGGCGCGTGCTCGACTGGCGCATACGGCGGCTGTACGCAGCGGCGACCGCTGCGAACGCGCCGCGGCCGCGCCGGCTGCGGCTGGATGGATCGGCCGATGGCGACGCCACGGTCGAGACCTGGTCGCTTGCGTCCGATGCCGGCGGCGCGCAGCTGCGGCGCGTCGGCGAGGACGGTGCGCTCGGCACGATCGCCGCGGCCGGCGGCCCGCTCGAGCGTCCGCTCTGGGACTGGCTGCAGCGGCACGCGATCGAGTCGATCGCAGCCGGCACGGCCGATGCGGCGCTGACGCAGATCGCGCGTGACGCGGCCGCGCGGCTCGGTATCGGCTGGTCGGAACCGGGTCGCATCGCCGACAATCCGCGCTCCTTCGGAGATCCCCCGCATGACTGACCCGGCCGCGCCGCTGCCGTACGCCCGCGCGCTGATCACCGGGATCGGCGGCCAGGACGGCGCCCTGCTGGCGCGGCATCTGCTCGCCGCCGGCATCGAGGTCGACGGCACCTATCGGCCCGGCGGCGCGACGCCGGCCTGGCGGCTGGCCGAGCTGCGCATCGGCGCCGAGCCCGGACTGCATCTGCATGCGCTGGACCTCGCCGACGCGGCCGCGGTCCGCGCCCTGGTCGCCGCGACGCGGCCGCAGGCGGTCTTCCATCTGGCCGGCCAGTCGCGCGTGGCCGAGTCGTTCGCCGATCCGCTGGCGAGCATCGCCGCCAACGGCGGCTCGACCCTGCATCTGCTCGAAGCGCTGCGCGCCGAGGCTGCCGACGCGCACCTGGTGCTGGCCGCCAGCGCCGAAATCTTCGGCCGGCCGGCCGCTCCGCTGCTCGACGAGACGACGCCACCGGCGCCGGCGACGCCGTACGGCGTGTCCAAGCTGCTGGCGCATGCCGCGGTCGGCGCCTGGCGCGCCAGCTACGGCCTGCGCGCGAGCAGCGCAATCTTGTTCAACCACGAGTCGGAATGGCGCGACGAGGCCTTCGTGACGCGCAAGATCACGCGCGCGGTCGCACGCATCGCGCTCGGCCGGCAGGATCGCGTCCTGCTCGGCAATCTCGATGCCGCGCGCGACTTCGGCTACGCGCCCGAGTACGTCGCCGCGCTGGCGCGCCTGGCCGCGCTGCCGGCCGGCGAGGACGTCGTGCTCGCCACCGGCCGCGCCGCGACGATCCGCGAGTTCGCGAGTGCCGCGTTCGCGGCCGCCGGCCTCGCGCTCAGCTGGCACGGCCACGGCGCGGACGAGACCGCGGTCGACGCCGAGGGCCGGGTCCGCGTCGGCATCGATCCGGCGCTGCTGCGGCCGGTCGACGCGCCGGTCCTGGTCGGCGACGCGGCCAAGGCGCGCCGCCTGCTCGGCTTCGCGCCGCAGGTGGACCTGGCAGAACTGACACGGCGCATGGTCGCCGCCGACCTCGAACGCGAGCAGCGCGCATGAAGGTGATCTTCAACGTCGACGCGATCACCGCGCCGCTGACCGGTATCGGCCGCTACGCGCTCGAGCTCGCGCGCGGACTCGCGCGTCATCGCGAGATCGAGACGCTCAAGCTGTTCTCGGCCTATCACTGGGTCGACGATCCCGAACACGCATTGCGCGCGAACCGCACGATCGCGACGCTGCGCAAGCGCCTGCCGTTCAAGACCGCCGCGCTCGAGGTCTACACGCAGATGCGCGGCGCGCTGTTCCGCGCGCATACGCGACGCATGCGCGGCTTCCTGCTGCATACGCCGAACTACGTGTTGATGCCGTTCGACGGGCCGACGCTGACGACCGTGCACGACCTTTCGTGGATGAACTATCCGGAGACCCATCCGGTCGAGCGCGTGCGCTTCATGGACCGCCACCTGCCGCCGTCGCTCGAACGCGCGCGCTTCATCCTGACCGACTCGCAGTTCATCGCCGACGAAGCCGTGCAGCGTCTGGACGTGCCGCGCGAGAAGCTGCGCGTGGTGCCGCTCGGCGTCGATCCGGTCTATCGGCCGCGCCGGCCCGAGGAACTGGCCGAGGCGCTGGCGCGGCACCAGCTCGAGGCCGGCCGCTACCTGCTGGTGGTCGCGACGCTGGAGCCGCGCAAGAACCTGGTGCGCCTGGTGCGCGCGTACGCGCAGCTGCCGGCGCCGCTGCGCGCGGCGCATCCGCTGGTCATCGTCGGCGCACGCGGCTGGCTCAACCGCGAGCTCGAACGCGCGCTCGGCCCGCTCGAGTCGGCCGGCGCGGCGCGCCGGCTCGGCTACGTCGACGAGGCCGATCTGCCGCTGATCTACGCCGGCGCCGGCGCGTTCGCGTTCCCGTCGCTGTACGAGGGCTTCGGCCTGCCGGTGCTCGAGGCACTCGCCAGCGGCGTGCCGGTGCTGACCTCGAACGTCTCGTCGATGCCCGAGGTCGCCGGCGACGCTGCGCTGACGGTCGACCCGCTCGACGAGACCGCGATCCGCGACGGCCTGGTCCGCCTGCTCGAGGACACACCCTGGCGTGCCGGCGCGATCGAGGCCGGCCTGGTCCGCGCGCAGGCGTTTCCGTGGTCGCGCTGCGTCGAGGACACCGTCGCGGTCTATCGCGAGGCGCTCGCGCACTAGCGTCGCGATCGCTGCGGCGGGCCCGCCGCGACCAGTGCGGCACGGGTCGCGGCCGATCGTGCCGTGAGCAGATGGTGCGGTGACGTGGCCTTGCGCCGCTCGCGATGCCTGCGCGCCGCGTCCGATCAGATCGGGCGATCTCACCCCCATCCGCCACCCAGCCCGGGCGCGGCCGCGCGCCGCGGTCCGCCTGTTGACACTCAAATGAGAATCGTTATCATTCACACCACTCATCGCAACGGGAACGGTTCCATGCTCACGACGTCCAGCCTCTCTACGGGATCGGCGCACGATGCCGCCCCGGTCCGCATCGCCACCGCCGACGCGCCGCGTCCGGCCCGCAGCGAAACGCGCACGCCGCGCATCGACAGCCACCGCCTGCTCTCCGGCGGCCGCGAGCTGGTCATCGACCATGCCGGCCAGGAATACCGTCTGCGCCTGACGCGCAACGACAAGCTGATCCTCACCAAGTAATCGCGATCGGCCCGCAACGGCCGCCGTACCGGATCCTCGGATGCGCCTGGCGCATCCGCCTGCGCTCCAACGTCGCCCAGCCAGCCGGAAACCGTCCCGCCATCCACGGTTGCCATGCCAGCCAGCGTGCGTTCGTGCGATGCCGGTCGCCGCGGCACGCCGTGCCGGACGGCAACGGGCCGTTCGCGGCGACGCCGTAACCGGGCGCCGGATGCAGGCAGGAGACGTGCATGAGTGACGGCTATCCGTTACACGAACCGGCCCTGTCCTGGGAGCCGGCCACGACCGGGTTCGAGCCGATCCCGGCCGCCAACGACGCGCCGCCGCGCGTCCGTGACGACGACCTGCTGCGGCTGGCCGACTGGCTGCCGCGCCTGGGTCCGGTGCTGTGGATCCACCGCGATCCGCGCCATCCGCCGCAGGACCGGGCCTGCGTGACCGCGCGCGGCGTCGTGCTGATCGACCACCCGGCCCTGCTCGCGCTCGGCCGCGCCAGCGATCTGGTCGCCGGCTCCACGGTGACGCCGCACGGTCCGCGCGAATGGCTGGCGCTGCGCGATGCGCAGGGTCGCATGCTGGCCAAGCTGTTCCTGCTGCCCGATACCGACTACCTGGCCTGGGACCGCATGCTGGCCGACTTCGGCGAGCGCCTGCAGCGCGAGGAACCGGCGCCGGCCTGCGGCCGCTGGCAGGCGCCGATCGGCTACCTGCGCGGCATGCTGACCCGCCTCGGCGCACCGTGGCGCGCACAGCTGCTGACGTTCTCGGTGCGGCGCCTGCCATGGGTGCAGGCGCTCGGCGCGCAGCGCCCGGCCACGCTGTCGGCGCTCGGCCGCAGCCTGGCCGAGGCGATCGCCGCCGACGAGCGCGCCGACGGTCCCGGCGCCGCGTCCGCCTGAGATGCACGCTCCGCCCGCCGCGCGGCTCGCCCGCCCGCGCACGTTACCCTGCACGCGGCGCGCCGGTCCGGCGCCGCGCGCCTCCACCCTTCCATCCAGAGGATTCCTCTCATGCGCCTGCCCGCCATCGCCGCATCGGTCGTACTGCTGACCGCCTGCGCCGGCACTCCGCCGAAGAAGCCCGCATCCGCCGCCGCCACGCTGCCCGCCGCGCCGGCCCGGTACACGCCGCCCTGCGCCGGTCTGCCGCCGGCCGAACGCAGCGGCTACGAATGCGACCGCCGCAGCATCCTGGCGATGGCCGGCGAGTTCCGCGTGCGCTTCGTGTTCGACGAGACCGCCGCGCTGGCGCCGGGCTACCAGCCCAAGGCGCCGCAGCGCTCGGGCGGCACCGAACTGGTCGAGGTGGTCCGCGACGACGGCGACACGATCGTGCTGCAGCACATCCTGGTCATGAAGATGGGCGAGGACGTGCACGTCATCAAGCACTGGCGCCAGGACTGGCACTACCAGCCGGCGAGCCTGCTGCGCTATCGCGGCAACGGCCGCTTCGAGACCGAGGCGGTCGATCCGGCCGTCGCCAGCGGCGCCTGGTCGCAGGTCGTCTACGAGGTCGACGACGCGCCGCGCTACGCCGGCATCGGCCGCTGGCGCCACGAGGCCGGCGTCGACGCCTGGGAGTCGGACCTGACGCGCCGGCCGCTGCCGCGCCGCGAGTTCACCAAGCGCAGCGACTACCAGGCGCTCGACGTCGTCAACCGCCATACGCTGACGCCGGCCGGCTGGGTGCACGAGCAGGACAATACCAAGGTGGTGCTGCACGCTGACGGCAGCGAGCAGGCGCTGGCGCGCGAGCACGGCATCAACAGCTATACGCGCATCGGCGACCACGACTTCGGCCCCGGCCGCGAATACTGGCGCAAGACCCAGGCCTACTGGGCCGACGTGCGCGCCGAATGGGCACGCGCCTTCGCGCTGCATCCGAGCTTCGTGCTGAGCCCGGAGCCGAACGGCGAGGCGCGCATCGGCGAGTTCTTCGCGCAGGCCGAGCGCGCCGGCAACGGCGAGACGATCAGCCGCGCCGAGATCGACGCGGTACTGACGCGCTACGGCCTGGCACTGCCGGAGAGCGCGACCACGCCATGACCGGAAGCGAGCGCGCGCCGGCCGTTGCCGGCACGCCGCGAGGGCCGGCATCTGCATGCCGCCCGAGATCCCACGCGCTGCGGCGCCGGTCCTGCACGGGCGGTCCCGCGCGCGTTCGCCCGTAGCCGCAACGCACGGCGCATCCGCAGGCCGGCCGGTCGCGCACCGCCGCGCGCCGTATACTCGCGGCCGGACGGCCCGCCGCCGCGCATCCGCCCGGCGGCGCCCGTCCGCCAACAGGGGAAATGCCGATGTCAGGTCCGATCCGCAGCGCGGCGTCGCTCGCGCTCGCTCTCGCTTTGTCCGCCGGGGCGGCACTCGCCGCCAAGAGCGATTCGAAGGTCATCTTCGTCAACCAGTCCAGCTGGTCGATCAACGAGCTGTACTTCGCGCCCTCGCGCGAGGCGGACTGGGGCGAAGATCACCTCGGCAAGCACACGCTCGACCAGGGCGATCAGCTGACGCTGACCGGCGTGGCCTGCGGCACCTGGGACGTGCGCGTCGTCGACGAGGACGGCGACGAGTGCATCATCGAACAGGTGGCGCTGTGCGGCGACACCGACAAGTGGGTCATCGAGGATGACGACCTGCTAGCCTGCCAAGCCGCCAGCGAGTAAGCGCGCCGCGCCGGCCGCCGTACACGGCGGCCGGCATCGTTCCGATCCGAACCGAGCTCCGCCATGCCGTCCTTCACGCGTGCCATCCGTCCCCATGTCGACGCCGAACTGCGCGCCGCCGATGCCGCGCTCGTGCGCGGTCAGGTCGATCGCGCCTTCGTGCATCTGCAACGCGCGCATGTCCTGGGCCAGGCCTCGACGATCGAACACGTGCGCGTCCACCTGCGCATGCTGCGCTGGGGCATCGCGCAGCGGAACGCGCGCGAGATCGCCGGCCAGCTGCTGCGCATCGTCGGCGCGGCGAGCAAGACTGCGATCGGTTGGGTGCCGCACGGCAACACCGGCGGCGCCGACGTCAGCCCGTTCCGGCGCATGCCGGTGCCGCCCGATCTCGACGCGCTGATCCGTCGCGCGCGCGGCGGCTGAGCACACGCGCCGCGCGCGATCGGCGCGCGGGCACCGGCGAGCCGCCGACACCGGTACGCCCGGCCATCCGCGCGCATCGATCGGCCGCGCAGCCGCACCAACGCCGCGTGCTGCCCGGATGCCGAGGCGGTCGCGCGCTGCGACCGATCACCGGCAACCGGGACCGCAGCGGTCGAACAGGCAGCCGGTGCCGACGCCCGAGTCGTTCGGTCCCTGCTTCGCGCAGATGGCCGTGAAGAGTTGCCGGTCTCGTCGCCGTAGGCGGCGCCGCCGGCCGCGGGTTTGCACCGCGTTGCTGACGCCGCCGCGCGCCGGTGTCCTGCGCCGGCCCCGTCTTGCGCTTGTCGAGTCGACCCCGCGTTCGGGGCAGCCATTCGTTCGAAGGAGGACACTCGCCATGCATCCGCGACTGACCGGCCTTGCGCTGTGCGCGCTGGCCTCGCCGCTCCATGCCGCCGTCTATGCCGTCGGCGGCGGCAGCGGCTGTACGCACCCCTCGGTGCAGGCCGCCGTGACGGCGGCGGCCACCGACCCGGCAGGGCCGCATCTGATCCGCCTGCCGGAGACGACCTTCACGGATTTCACCGGCGTCGTCATCGGCAACCCCGCCGCCGACATCACGCTCGAAGGGGGCTATGCCAACTGCACGGCGCAGGCGCCGCAGACCGGCGCTGCGACGACGCTGGACGCCGGCGGCTCGGCCCGCCATCTGCGCATCGCCCATGACGGCCCTGTCCAGCGCCGCGTCACGCTGCGCCAGGTCGTGCTCGATCGCGGCAGCGCCGACATCGGCGGCGCGATTCGCGTCGACGGTCGCGTGCTGCTGGTGCTGGAAGCGGACGCCGGCGTGCGCCGCAGCGTCGCCGATCGCGGCGGCGGCATCGCCGCGGGGGTCGGCAGCGGCCCGACCCAGGTGCTGATCCGCGACGGCGCGTCGCTGCGGCAGAACCGGGCGAACGACCTCGCCTGGGGCGGCGGCGGCCTGTTCGCAGGCGCCCAGGCGCAGGTGACGCTGGGCAGCGGTGCGCGCATCGAGCAGAACGACGCCAGCGGCCACGGCGGCGGCCTCTACCTGGACGGCCCCGGTCCGGGCGGCCTGGTCGTCACGCCCGGGTCGGGCGACCCGATTACGATCGGCAACAATCGCGCGCACTGGGCGCAACCGGTCGCGTTCAGCGCGGCGGGCCGCGGTGGCGGCCTCTATGCCTACCGGCGCGACGTTCTCGTCGATGCGCCGCCGGACGGTGCCAACCGTCACGGTCTGATCATGATCGGCAATCGCGCGCTGTCCGGCGGTGCGATCGCGCTGAGGAACGACGCGAGCACCGGCACCGAACCGGTCGCGAGCATCGCCAATGCGGTGTTCGGCCTCAACGAGGCCGGGCTCGCCGGCGGCGCCATCGACGCCGACGGCCGGCTGCTGATCGGCATCGGCCATGCCGCCCGGGCACCTTGCCCGGCGTTCTGGCTGTTCGGCTACACATACAGCTGCTCGACGTTCTATGGCAACCGCGCCGGTGCCGCCGCCGGTGTCGCGCCGGCCGTGCAGCCGGGAAGCGGGGCGATCTACGCGCGGCCGGGCAGCGCCCCCTCGTCCGTGCTGACGATCGCCCGCACCGAGTTCCTGGGCAATGCGAGCGGCGGCTCGGTCGCAGCCGTCGCCGCCTACAGCGACAGCCTCGGCGCGAGAACCCGCATCGTCCGCTCGACGTTCCGGAACAACGTGGCCGAGGCGGCCGATGCCGGCGGCATGCGCATCCTGCTGCGGCTGACCGGCAGCCAGGTTTCGCAGTTCAACTACAACACCGTGCTCGACAACGACGTCGGCCAGCTGTTTCAGACCGAGCACCTCGACCTGCAGGGCAGCATCCTGTGGAGCACGACGACGCCATCCACGTTCTTCGGAACGGTCGGCTCGATCACGCACAACGACTGCCTGATCGTGCGCAGCGGCGACCAGGTGCCGGGCTTCGGCGATCCGAGCCGCGTGTTCGCGCTCGATCCGCGGGTGGAGACCATCGACTACCGACCAGCACCGGCCTCACCGGCGATCGACGCCTGCGACGCGCTCGGCTACAGCCCCGAGGAGGATCTGCATGGCGCTGCGCCGTTCGTCGATACGCCGGGCGTGCCCGACCGCTTCGGCCCCGCCAGCGGCTGGCACGACCTGGGCGCGGTCGAGCGGGGCGACGTGCTGTTCTACGGTGGCTTCGGCCAACGCATACCGGCCTCGAGCGGCCCGCACGAATCGTGATGCGCCGCCCTGCGCCGGCGCGGCAGCGGCGCGAACGCCGGGCTGGCTTCGCCCCCGGCGAGCCGCGACAATGCGCCTCTTTTTCGATCCCTCAGGTGTCCCATGAGCGACGCTTCCGCTTCCGTCCCGGCCGATGCTTCGGTCAAGCCGATCTCGTTGAGCCGCTTCCTGATCGAGGAGCAGCGCGACAAGGGGCAGATCAATGCCGATCTGCGGCTGCTGATCGAGGTGGTCGCGCGTGCCTGCAAGCGGATCTCGATCGCGGTTGGCAAGGGCGCGCTCGGCGGCGTGCTCGGCTCGGCCGGCACCGAGAACGTACAGGGCGAGACGCAGAAGAAGCTCGACGTGCTGTCCAACGAGATCCTGCTCGAGGCCAACGAATGGGGCGGCCACCTGGCCGCGCTGGCGTCGGAGGAGATGGACGACCCGCACCCGATCCCGAACCGCTACCCGAAGGGCGAATACCTGCTGGTGTTCGATCCGCTGGACGGCTCGTCGAACATCGACGTCAACATCTCGGTCGGCACGATCTTCTCGGTGCTGCGCTGCCCGGAGGGCGTCACCGATCCCGACGAGCGCGCATTCCTGCAGCCGGGCACGCGCCAGGTCGCGGCCGGCTATGCGGTCTACGGATCGAGCACGGTGCTGGTGCTGACGCTCGGCGACGGCGTCTACGCGTTCACGCTGGACCGCGAGCAGGGCGGCTTCGTGCTGACCCAGTCCAGGCTGACGATCCCGGCCGACACCGGCGAGTTCGCGATCAACATGTCCAACCTGCGTCACTGGGAGCCGCCGATGCGGCGCTACATCGACGAACTGCTGGCCGGCAAGACCGGGCCGCGCGGGCGCGACTTCAACATGCGCTGGGTCGCCTCGATGGTCGCCGACGTGCATCGCATCCTGACCCGCGGCGGCATCTTCATCTACCCGCGCGATCTGAAGGACACCTCCAAGCCCGGCAAGCTGCGCCTGATGTACGAGGCCAATCCGATGGCGTTCGTCGTCGAGCAGGCCGGCGGCGCGGCGACGACCGGACGCGAGCGCATCCTCGACGTGGTGCCGACCCAGCTGCATCAGCGCGTGCCGGTGTTCCTCGGCTCGCGCAACGAGGTCGAGCGCGCGACGCGCTATCACCTCGACGCGGACGCGTCCTGAGGCGGCGATCGCGGACGGCGCTGCTGCGTGCCGTCCGCAGCGCCGCCATTCGAGGCCGCCGCGCCGCCCGCCCGGCCGGCGAGCGTCCAGCCCCGTGCGTGCACGTCCGGATGGCGGCGGCGGCGATCTAGCGCGGCTTGACGCGGGCGCGTCCGGCGCCGCTGCGCCGGATCGCTTGCTTCGCGGCCGCCTTCTTTACAGCCGCCTGCCCGGCCCCGGACTTCTTCGCGACCGACCGCGTGGCGCTGCGCTTCTTCGCGCGGCCCGTTCGGGTGGCGGCCTTCTTCGCGGTGCCGGCGCCCGCCAGAACCGCATCGACGGCCGGCACCCAGAAGCGGTCGACCAGATGCTGGAAGCCCGGGCCCTCGGGATGAATCTCGTTGTCCCATCCGGCCGGATCGGTCAGCTCGCCGCGCGTGTCGAGCACGACGAACGCATGCGTGCTCCTGGCGACGAAGGTCAGCATGCGGCAGAACGACTCGAGCAGCCAGCGCGACAGCGCACGCTGTTCGCCGGCATCGGTGAGCCCGAAATCGCGCATCGGCTTCCACAGCCACGGGCCGCTCGTGAAGCCGATGAACGTGTACGGCACGTCCATCGGCGTGACGTCGCCGTAGGTATGCGTCAGGATCGCCGCCTGCGGCGCATGGGTGTCGCGCAGCAGGACGACGCCCTCGTAGAACGCCTGCACCGTCGCGAACGACCGCTTGAGCGCCTCCAGGCGGATGTGCCGCTGCACGACCGGCGGGATCGCCGGATGCCAGGGCCAGCTCTGTCCGTCGGGCGCATCCTCCGCGCGCTTGAGGTGCAGCGCGAAGTCCTGGCCGATGATGTCGTTGCCGCCCATCGAGACCAGGAACAGATCCAGCGGCGTGCCCTGCTCGGCCAGATGGCGCGCGACGCCGCTCCAGCGCGGCAGCAGCGCGAGCGCTTCCTTGGCGTCGCGGCCCGGATAGCTGTCGTCCAGGGTCAGCAGGCGCCGGCCGAAATGCCGCGACAGCTTGGTCTCCAGATCGCCGTAGCGGCGCAGCGGATACTGGAACCACGAATCGCCGAACGCCATCGCGCGCGCGGCGCCGGGGTGCTTGGCAACCTGATCGAGATACGCCTGGAGCCGGTTGTACGGTGTGCTCATCGCGACGTCCTCCCTGATGCGAACGCGGCGCCGGCATCGTGATGCGGCGCGGCGGCCGGAATCCGGACGCCGCTGCCGCCGTGGCCGGCGGGCGCCGCGACCGCGGCGCGTCGCGATCATGCGGCGCGATCGACGGCCCCTGCAAGCCCGACCGCGCGGTGCGCGGATGCGGCCGGCCCGGCAGCCGCCTCGACGCGGCGCCGCGGCAAGCGCCGTGCCGGCGGATGCACGCTGCGGCGGTAACGGTGCGGCTGCTACGATGCGGCTTTTCGGCGATGCGGCCATGACGGACGATTTCATCGAGGTCTACGAGAACGCGATCGACGCGGCCACCTGCCAGGCGCTGATCCGGCGCTTCGATGCCAGCGGCAAGGCCGTGCGCGGCGCGACCGGCGGCGGCGTCGACACCCAGCTCAAGGACAGCTGGGACATCTGCCTGGACGACGACGCCGAGTGGCAGGACGCCGTGAACGTGCTCAATACCGCGATGCTGCGCTGCCTGATGCAGTACCTGCGCAAGTATCCGTACACGGCGCTGGCGCCGCTGTCGCTGCGCATGCCCGACGGCAAGGGCGGCCTGCGCATGCTGAGCGCGGAGGATCTGCGCGCGCTGCCCGACACGCTGCTGCAGCAGCTGGCGGTCAAGGTGTTCCGGCCCGGCACGATCAACGTCCAGAAGTACCTCGCCGGCCAGGGCGGCTATCCGTACTGGCACTGCGAGCTGTACCCGAAGGTCGGCGATCCGGGCGGCGAGACGCTGCACCGCACGGTGCTGTGGACGGTCTATCTCAACGACGGCTTCGACGAAGGCGAGACCGAGTTCTTCCATCAGGCGCGCAAGATCACGCCGCGCACCGGCGCGATGCTGATCGCACCGGCCGCCTATACGCACACCCATCGTGGCAACCGGCCGCGCGGCGGCGACAAGTACATCGCCACCTCGTGGGTGCTGTTCCAGCGCGCGGAGGTGCTGTTCGGCGCGCCGGCGGCGGGCTGAGCGCCGCCCCGCTCCTGGAACGGCGCGGACCGCACTCCCCCCGCTCCGATCGCCGGATCGCTTGGCTGGGCTCGATGCCGGCGCGCGCCTCGCGGGCCGCGCCGGCGCGCCTCACCCGGCGTCGGCCGGGGCCGGCTCGGCGCCCTCGGCGATGTCCAGTTCCTCGCGCACCGTGCGCAGCAGGATCGGCACCGATACCGGCTTCTCGACGAAGCGGATGCGCTCGACCGGCGGCAGGCCGTCGCGGTCGATCCGGCGCTCGGGACGCTCGAGCAGGACCAGAGGGCCGGCGAAGCCGCGCTCGAGCAGGGCCGCCATCGTGCGTATCCCGGTCATCTGATTGAGATCGGCGTCCATGACCAGCAGCTGCGGCATGCCGATCGCGGCGATCTTCTGCAGTGCCTCGGTACCGCTCTGCGCGGTGGTGACCGCGTAGCCGTTGAGGTCGAGGCAGTCGAACAGCATCGTCAGCTTGCCGGCCTTCTCGGCGACCACCATCACGCGTTCGCCGCGGCCGCGCGACAGGACGGTCGCTTCGGGTACGGTCTCGATCGCCGACAGCGGCAGATACAGCGTGAACGTGGTGCCCTGGCCGAGCGCGCTCTCCACGCGCAGGTAGCCGCGATGATTGGTCAGGATGCGCTTGCACGACAGCAGGCCGAGGCCGGTGCCGTCGCTCTTGGTCGTGAAGAACGGCCGGAACAGGTTGCTGCGTACCTGCTCGGACATGCCGATGCCGGTATCGCGGACCGCGAGCTTCAGATACGTGCCCGGCGCCGGCGACTCGTCCTCGCCGAAGAACGTCTCGTCCAGCTGCGAGGACACCGCCGACAGCGTCAGCGTGCCGCCGTCCGGCATCGCCTGCAGCGCGTTCAGGCACAGGTTCAGCAGGCACTGCTGCAGCTCGGTCTGGTTGCCCTCCAGGACCAGGTCCTCGTCGGGCCGTTCGAAATTCAGCGTCACCGTGCGCGGCACGCTGCCGCGCAGCAGCATCGCCAGCGCGTCGAACAGGGCCGCCAGGCGCACGCGTTCGATCTCCACACGCGCGCCGCGCGCGAACGACAGCATCGAGGCGACCATTTCCAGACCGCGCCGCGCGCAGTCGCCGACCAGTTCGCCGTGCTTGCGCAGCTCCGGATCGTCGCTGGAGGCGATCATCGAGGACGTCATCAGCAGCGGCTGCAGGATGTTGCGCAGATCGTGGCTGAGACCGCCGGCGAGCAGGGCCAGGCTCTCGAAGCGCTGCGCACGCAGCAGCTCCGATTCGGCGCGATCGCGCGCCTGGGCGTCGGCCGCCTCGCGCAAGGCCCGGCGCACCGCGGCGGCCATGCGTGCCAGGCGTCCCTTGAGGATGTAGTCGGTCGCGCCGCGCCGCAAAGCCTCGACCGCCGCGTCCTCGCCGATCGTGCCGGACACGAAGATGAACGGCGTGCGCGGGGCCTGCTCGCGCAGGATGTCCAGCGCGCGATACCCGCTGAAGCCGGGCATGCTCAGATCGGACAGCACGACATCCGGCTCGAACGCGGTCAGCGCATCGCGGAATCCCGCTTCGTCGTCGACCACGCGCGACGCGAACACCATTCCGTCGCCGCGCAGCTGGTCCAGGACCAGTTCGGCGTCGAGCGGATCGTCCTCGACCAGGAGGACACGCAGCTTGAGACCCGGATCGGCAGCCATGGATGCCCTCAGACGGATTCGGGGAATTCGTTGAGCACGGCCCAGAACTGACCGAGCGTCCGCACGGCCGCGAAGAACTGCGGCACGTCGACCGGCTTGACGACGTAGGCGTTGACGCCGAGATTCCAGCTGTGGGCCAGATCGCTCTCCTCGCGCGAGGACGACAGGATCACGACCGGCACGCGCCGGAAGCGCTCGTCCTCGCGCATGCGCTTCAATACTTCCAGACCGTCCAGCCGCGGCATCTTGATGTCGAGCAGGACCACCGCCGGATTGCCGCCCGGCCGGCCCTCGTAGGCGCCGCGCGCGAACAGGTAGTCCAGTGCCTCCACGCCGTCCTCGACGTGGACCACCGGATTGGCGAGCTTGGCCTCGCGCAATGCATCGAGCGCCATCTCGGCGTCTGCTGCGCTGTCCTCGGCCAGCAGGATGGTGCGGATTTCGCGATTCATACGATGACACTCCCGGGTGGCAAGACCGCGCCGGTCGGCGCCGGCAGCGAAAAGTAGAAGATGGCGCCCTGATCGGGCACGGCCTCGGCCCAGGTGCGGCCGCCGTGGCGCCCGACGATGCGGCGCACGTTGGCCAGCCCGATACCGGTGCCGGGGAAATCCGAGGCCTTGTGCAGGCGCTGGAACACGCCGAACAGCTTACCGGCGTATTCCATGTCGAAACCGGTGCCGTTGTCCTTGACGAAGAACACCGGGCCCTCGGTGGACGTCATCACGCCGACCTCGATCAGCGCATGGGCACGGCGCGCGGTGTACTTGACGGCGTTGCCGAGCAGATTCTGCCAGACCTGGCGCAGCATGCTCTCGTCGCCGACGACGACCGGCAGCACGCCGATGCGCCACTCGATGTCGCGGCCGGTGGCCTCGGTGGTCAGCATCGCGCGCATCTCGGCGACCAGGGCCTGCATGTCCACCGGCTGCATGCGCAGCGCGTTGCGGCCCAGGCGCGAGTAGAGCAGCAGATCCTCGATCAGCGAGGACATGCGCTGCGCCGACTCGACGATGATCGACAGATAGTGTCGCGTCGTATCGTCGCCACGCTCGCCGAGGTGGCGCTCGAGCTTGCCGGCGAAGCCGGCGATGTGGCGCAGCGGCGCACGCAGGTCGTGCGAGACCGAGTAGCTGAAGGCTTCCAGTTCGCGATTGACTTCCGATACCTGCTCGACCTGCAGCTCGAGCTCGCGGTTGAGGTCGCGGATCTGCGTCTCGGCGCGCTTGATCGCGCTGACGTCGTTGACGGTCAGCAGGATCGCCGGCTCGTGCTCGGACAGCAGCATGCGCCGCGCGTTGACGAAGACGACGCGCACGATGTCCTCGCCGGTGCGCTGGGTCAGCTCGTAGTCCCACAGCTCGCGGTCGCGGACCGCGACGTCGACCAGCCGCTGGTGCAGCGCCGCGTCGGACCAGGCGCCGCTGCCGATCTCGTCGAGCGCCGCACCAGCCGGGTCTTCGCCTTCGACGCCGTACACCTCGCGGAAGGCCTTGTTCATCATCAGCACGCGCAGCCCGTTGTCGAGCACGAGGATCGGCTCGCGCAGGCTCTGCACGATCGTGCGCGAACGCACGATCGCCTGGCGCGCGCGCGATTCGGCCTCCAGACGCTGGCGCACCTGGCGCTCGGACGCGTAGATCACCGCGCCGAGCAGCACCAGCTGCACCAACAGCATGCCGAGCGCAGCCCAGGTCGCCTGGCGCTGACTGGCCTCGGTCTGCGCGCTGCGCTCGACGTAGAGATCCTCCTCGGCCGACAGCACCTGCATCGCCGAGCCGCGGAACGGGAACAGGTCCGCCGCCTGCTGCAGGGCGACGGCGGCGGCGTCGCGCTCGCCCTGGCCGAGGTGGCGCATCGCATCGTCGATCAGCTTGGCCCGCCCCTGGATCAGCGTCTCGAGGTTGCCGATCCGGTTCTGCTGCTCGGCGTTGTCGCGGGTCGACTCGGTGAGGCGGTCGAGCAGCGGCAGCAGTCGCGCGCGGCGGGACTCGTAGTCGGCGCCGTTGGCGGGCGCAGCCAGATCACCGTAGCGGGCGAGCGCGAGGCTTTCGAGCTCGCCCATCGTCGACATCAGGTCGTAGATCGCCTCCTTGATGCCGGCGCTGTGCAGGACCCAGGCCGAAGCCTCGGCGGTGGCTTCGGCGTTGCGGCGCAGGATCAGATAGGGCAGGGTCAGGCTGGCCGCGACGGCGACTGCGAGCAGCACGGCTCGCAGCGGAAACTCCGCTTGGGTGGTCAGTTTCGACCAGGGCATGCACGCTCCAGTGGAAAAATGTACCGGCCGGAACGCGGCGGGCCGTCGCTGAACGGCCGCCGGGTCGCATGGACGGCGAAGCGCCGAGCATAGCATTCCCGTTTCGCGCGGCGTGGGCGGCCGCAACGGCCATCCGGCGGCGATCGGACCGCCGGTGCGGCGCTGGCGGAAGCGGCGATCGCGCTTGCTAGAATCGCGCGCCCCTCCCGCCCCTGCGAGCCGAGCCCGTTCCATGTCGCCCCCTACCGTGCCGTCCCCGATGCGTCCCCTGCCGCGCCTGATCTTCTTCTCGCGCTGGCTGCAGCTGCCGCTCTATCTCGGCCTGATCGTCGCGCAGGGCGTGTACGTCGTGCTGTTCCTCAAGGAGCTGTGGCATCTGATCCACGGCGCGGCCAGTTTCGGCGAGCAGGAGATCATGCTGATCGTGCTCGGCCTGATCGACGTGGTGATGATCTCCAACCTGCTGGTCATGGTGATCGTCGGCGGCTACGAGACCTTCGTCTCGCGGCTGCGACTGGAAGGCCATCCCGACCAGCCCGAGTGGCTGAGCCACGTCAACGCCTCGGTGCTCAAGGTCAAGCTGGCGATGGCGATCATCGGCATTTCCTCGATCCACCTGCTCAAGACCTTCATCGCCGCCGGCACGCTCGAGGGCCTGCCGTTCTGCACGCCGGAAGTGCTCGCCGCGATGAAGGAAGCCGCGCTGAGCGCGTCCAACAGCCGCGGCTGCAGCACGCTGACGCCGACCGGCGTGCTCTGGCAGACGATCATCCACTGCGTGTTCATCCTGTCGGCGATCGGCATCGCCTACACCGACAAGCTGATGCAGGCCACCAAACCGGGCAACGGCAAGGCGCACTGAGCGCGAGGCGGCGGCCCGCCGCCGTCGTTCTCGCAGGACCGGCCCGCGCGGCGCCGGATCGCGTTGCCGAAGGGCGAAGCGCAGGTCCGCCCGGCGGCGGCATGACCGTCCCCCGGCCGGCGCTCCGCGGCGAGGCTACAGATGCGGCGGCCAGCGCCGCTCCGGCGGCCGCCAGTTGGCCAGCGCCTCGCGCGTGCGCTGGCGGCCGAGCTCGATCAGGTCGGCGGCGCGGTCGAACGCATAGAACGTCGCCGCGCTGCGCGGGATCGAGATCAGCAGGTCCGGCGGCTGCGCGGCCAGCTTGAGGCGGCTGATCGTGCCCTGCACGGTCTCGAGCGAGCGCGCGAACAGCTCGATCATGCCCAGTTCGCGCTCGCGCCGGGCCGGCACCGTCACCTCGCGCTCGAGCAGGCCGAACAGGCTGCCCAGGCGGGCGGCGAGGCCGCGCAGCGGTGCCGGCTGCAACGGCGCGACCGGTTCCAGCGGCATGTCGTCCGGCGCGTCGACGTCGACCGCGATCGTCAGATCGGTCAGGTCGCGCAGCGTCGCGGAGACCGGCAGCGGATTGAGCAGGCCGCCGTCGACCAGCAGCCGGCCCTGGTAGTGGTGCGGCCGGAAGATCGTCGGGATCGCGATCGAGGCGCGGATCGCGTCGAACAGCGAGCCGCGCGAGAACCAGACCTCGCGCTGCGTGTCCAGATCCACCGCGACCGCGGTGTAGGCGATCGGCAGATCCTCGATCGCGACGTCGCCGATCAGCTCGCTGAGCACGCCGATGATGCGGTCGCCCTTGATGAAGCCGCCGCCGCTCAGCGTCCAGTCGAGCAGCCGCCACATGCCGATGCGCTGCAGCGGCAGCACGAAGTCGCGATAGACCGGCAGCTTGCCGGCGGCGTGGATGCCGCCGACCAGCGCGCCCATCGAGCTGCCGGCGATCGAAGCGATCGTGAAGCCCTGCGCGGTCAGTTCCTCGATCGCGCCGATGTGGGCGTAGCCGCGCGCGCCGCCGGAGCCGAGCACCAGCGAGACCGAGCGGCCGGGCGCCGCCGCGCCGGTGGCCTCCAGCGCGTTCATGCGCCGGCCTGGTACGCGCCGAGCGAGAGCTGCAGCAGGATCTTCATCTCCTCGCGCAGCGAGACCGGCGCGACGACCTCGGCATCCGGGCCGTACTTGAGCACGTCCATCAGCAGCTCGCGCGAGTTCGAATACGGCAGCTTGAGCTCGTAGCGGCCGTCCGGCAGCCACTGGCCCTGCTGCTGCGAATGCCAGTGCTCGTCGGCGACCCAGCGCGCCGCATGCGGCGAGAAGCGCAGCGTCGCCCAGGCCTTGGGCGGGCCGGAGAAGATGCCGTAGCTCGAGGCCAGATGCGCGTCCAGTTCCTCGGCCGGCCGGTCGAGCGCGGCCTCGCCGAGCACGACCGGATCGCGGATGCGGTCCAGCGCGAAGCTGCGCAGGCCGTCGCGGCCGTGGTCCCAGGCGTCGAGGTACCAGTTGTCGCGGTAGTGCGCCAGGCGCTGCGGCGAGACGCTGCGATCGGTCAGCGCGTCGGTGGAGCGCGCGCGATAGCGAAAGCCCAGGCGCTGCCGATTCAGCAAGGCGCCGGCCAGCACGCGGAACACGCCCTGGTCGAGCCGGCGCGCGCCGCTGGCGATCACGCGGATGCGCTCGATCGGCAGCGTACGGCCGCTGTGCTGGTCCGACAGCAGCCGCTCGATGCGCGCGCGGAACGGCGCCAGCGCGCCGGCGAGCACGCCCGGATCGGAACGCCCGAGCAGCTCGTTCAGAGCCAGCAGCGCGGCCAGCTCTTCGCTGGTCAGCCACAGGCCCGGCAGCTCGAAACGCTCGCCCTCGTCGGCGGCGTAGCGGATCGCGGCCTGCTCGGCGTCGCTCTCGATCGGCGCGCCGAGCGCATCGCGCAGGAACGCGACGTCGCGATACAGCGTCGCGCGCGAGCAGGCCAGCTCGTCCTTGAGCCGCGCCATCGGCACCGGGTAGCGCGCGGACTTGAGGATGCGGTGCAGGGTCAGGATGCGTTCGTAGCGATCCATGGCGAGGGACGAGGGCCGGTGAGGCCGGCAAGTGTGTCACAAGCCTCCGTCCGCTTTCGCGACCGGCACGCGCGAGCCCCGGCGGCCGACCGGCCGCCGGGGTCATACCGGAAGAAGCGGAGCCGGCCGGTAAGCCGGGTTCTGTCGTGGACAGTCATTCCTCTGGGCCTTGCGTCGCCGCAAGGCTCGAGCGACCAACCCGGGGACGACGCGGGCCGCGCCATGGTCCCCCTATTTGGTCTTGCTCCGGGTGGGGTTTGCCGTGCCCTGCGGCGTTGGCCCCGCAGGCGGTGCGCTCTTACCGCACCGTTTCACCATCACCACGCACGTCTTGCGACGCCGTTCGGCTGTCTGTTCTCTGTTGCACTGTCCGTCGGCTCGCGCCGCCCAGGCGTTACCTGGCACCCTGCCCTGTGGAGCCCGGACTTTCCTCGGCACGCGATGCGTGACGCGACTGTCTGGCCGACTCCGCCGGGCAGTCTACCCGATCGCGCCACGGCCGGCCGCGCGCGCCGGAGTCATCGACCGCCAGCGGCAAGCGCCGGCATGACGCCGCGCGCGGCGCCGGCGCGCTCGGCGCTCACCGTCGACTCAACGTCGTCCGGCGCCGGAGGCCGCCACCGCGCGGACCTCCGGCGCCGGCAACGCGCCAACAGAAACGAGTCAGAACGGGCGAAGCCGCCCCGTCCCGCGCCGGCTTCGTTACGGGTCGAAGCCGTCGCGGAACAGGACGTCGCCGCCGACCTGTACCTCGAACGCACCGATGTCGGCCGCGGCACCGGCCTCGCGCGCGAACGCAGCGCCGCGCTGGTCGCCGATCAGGCTGGCCGTATTGCTGCCGGCGTCGATCGCCGGACTGCCGGCAGCCAGCGCATGGGTCGGCGTGTAGCCGCCGTTGTCGGCCAGCGGCAGCAACAGCGGATCGGTCTGCAGCGTATCGGGCGGCACCATCAGCGTGGCCTGCCCGATCAGGTTGTTCGCGCCGCTGACCGCAGCGTCGGCAGCGCCGCCGAGGTCGTTGTCGCCGTTGCCGGCGAGGATCGTGCTCTGGATGTCGGCGCCGGCGGTCAGATGCAGGGCGCCGGCCGCCTCGGCATCGAGGTTGAACGCGATCGTGCTGCTGACCAGCATCAGCGGCCCGCCGATCCGCGCGCCGCCGGTGCGCAGCGCGGCCTCGTTGCCGGAGATCGTGCTGTTGAGGATCACCACGCTGTCCTCGGCCGCCGAGCCGGCGCTCAGGCCGGCGGCCTCGCTGGCGCGATTGGCCGTGATCGCGCTGGACAGGACGACCGTCGATCCGACGATCGACGCGCCGCCGGCGCTCGAGACCGCGTAGGTGGACGTCGCCTCGTTGCCGCGGATCTGGCTGTAGAACGTCTGCAGACTGCCGGCGCGGGCGCCGCCGCCTTCGACGGTGCCGTCGGCGAGTGCGGTATTGCCGCTGATCGTGCTCCACAGCAGCGACAGCTCACCGTCGACCGCGAGGCCGCCGCCGCGGGCGCTGCCGCCCTCGCCGGCGATGACATTGCAGCCGGTCACGACTGCATGGTCGAGCATGACGCTGCCGGTGGACATGATGCAGCCACCGGCGGCGTCGCCGGCGGTGCTGTACTTGCCGTTGATCAGGCTGAGATCGGCGACCGTCAGCAGGCCGCCGCCATGGGCGAGGACGCGGCTGGCAAGGCCGGCATCGATCGCGAGCGCGTCGGCACCGGGGCCTTTCAGCGTGACGTCGCCGCTCAGCGCGATCTCGCCGGAGCTCAGCGTGATCGTGCTGCAGGTCAGCGCGGACAGGTCGATCGTGTCACCGGGGCCGGCGGACAGCGCGACCTCGCGCAGGCTGCCGGGGCCGGCGTCGTCGCAGCTGGAGACCGGCAGCACCGCGGCGCCGGCCGGCACGGCCGTGGCCAGGGCCAGCGCGCAGCAGACCGCGGCCAGCGGATGGCGGCGCAGCCGCCGCAGGGCGAGGTCGGACGAGGCGGGGTTCATCGCGCGGGCTGCGGGCGCCATCACGGCTCGAACCCGTCGGCGAACAGCGCGTCGGCGCGCGTGACCATGATGCGCTGCGTGTCGGGGCGCGAGACGATGCCCGCGTCCAGCCCACCGGCGATCAGCACGTCGCCGCCGCCGGTCAGCGCGGCGCTGTGGAACACCACCGGATGGGTCAGCTCGGCGATTACCTCGAACGCGTCGCGCGCCGGGTCGTAGAGCTCGACCGGCGCGACCGGCTGAGAGTTGCGGTTGCCGCCGGCGAACACGACGCGGCCGTCCGGCAGCGCGGTGGCGGTGTGGTAGTAGCGCGGAAACACCGGCTGCGCGGCCAGCGTCGAGAACTGGCCGGTGGCCGGATCGTAGACCTCGGCGACGCCGACCTCGAGGTCGCCGTTGAAGCCGCCGACGATCAGCACGCGGCCGTCCGGCAGGCGCGTGGCGGTCGCCGCGATGCGCGCGATCGCCATCGATCCGGTCGCACTGAACTGACCGGTCGCCGGATCGTAGAGCTCGGCCGCGGCCACCGCTTGGGCACCGGTGGTCTGGCCGCCGGCGATCAGTACGCGGCCGTCGGCCAGCTGGGTCGCCGTCGCGTAGGCGCGGCCGATCGCCACCGCACCGGTCGGCGCGAACTGGCCGCTGGCCGGATCGTAGACCTCGGCGACCAGGATCCACTGCGGATCGGCAGGATTGGAGTCGGTGCCGGTGGCGACCAGCACGCGACCGTCGGCGAGCCGCGTCGCGGTGTGCAGGTTGCGTGGAGCGCCCAGCGCGCCGGTCGCCGCGAACTGGCCGGTCGCCGGATCATAGATCTCCGAATTGGGCACGCCCTGGCAGACCTGGAAGCCGCCGGAGCTGCCGCCGAGGTTGACGCAGCCGCCGCTGACCAGGACGCGGCCGTCGGCCAGCACCACGGTGGCGGCGGCGGCGTACATGCGCCGGTACAGCATCGGCCCGGTGGCGGCGAAGGCGCCGGCCGCCGGATCGTAGATCTCGGCGGTGCGCAGGATCTCGGTGCCGTTGTTGCCGCCGGCGATCAGCACGCGGCCGTCCGCCAGGGTCGAGGCGGCATGGCCGTAGCGGCCGGTCCCGAGCATCGCGGTCGCGCCGCCGGCCGGCAGCGGGCCGGCGACGGCCGGCTGGACCTGCGCGGGCGTGCCCGGCAGGAAGGTCACGACCGGAGCGGCGTAGGCCGGAGCGGCGGCGGCGAGGACGGCGGCGATCAGAAAGCGTTTCGGATTCATGGCGATGGCGGGCTCGAAGTGGAAGCGATGATCACCCGCCGCGGCGGGCCGCCGCTGCGCTGCGGCGCCTCGGCATCTCATTAACGAGATCGTGCGCCGAACCCTGACACGATCGTGACCGAGCCCGTCGCGACGCGGCCGGCGAGGCTCAGGCCAGGCCGCTGAGACCGAAGAACGCCGGCCGCTGCGGCTCGCGCGCCAGCGCGCGCAGGCCGGCCTCGGCGCGGGCCCGGCGTTCGGCGTCGATGCCGGGGCCGCCGAGCTGGCGGTCGAGCGCGTCGAGCAGCAGGTCCAGCTGCCAGACCTGGACCACGTCCTCGGCGCCGAGCGCGGCGACCAGGGCTGCGCGCCGTGCGGCCAGATCGGCGAGCCGGCCACGATCGGCGCCGGCCAGCGCCGCGGCCCAGTCGCGGTGGATGCGGCTGCGCACGATCGCCGGCGCAACCGGATCCTGCGCCGCCTCGAGCTCGGCGACCGCACGATCCAGATGCGCGATCGCCGCCTGCGCGCGGCCCTGGCGGATCAGGCAGCGGCCGAGCGTGTCCTCCAGATCGCCGCGCAAGGCGCTCGGCGTGGCGCCGTACATCGCCTGCACGTCGGCCAGGCCGCGCTCGATCAGCGGCATCGCCTCGGCGCAGCGATCGGCCTGCAGCAGGGCCTCGGCCAGCACCCAGCCGGCACGCGGCACGTACGGCCACGGCGTGCCGAGCGCCTCGGCTGCGGCCAGGTTGTCGCGCGCGGCCGGCAGCGCACGCGCCAGGCGCAGCGCGTAGAGATCCAGGCGGTTGCGCGTGTCCTGGAAATGCACGCGCTGCACCGGCGTCAGCACGCCGCCGCCGGCCAGCGCGGTCGCGGCCGCGTCGAGCTCGGCATCGGCCGCGGCCAGGTCGCCGCGCCCGGCGTGGCACAGCGCGAGCGAGACCTGGGTCATCACGGTGCGGTTGTTGGCATCGCCCAGGTGTTCGCGAAAATCGGCCAGCACTGCCTCGAGCCCGGCCACGCCGGCCGCCGCGCGGCCGAGCTGGCAGGTCTGCCGCGCGATGATCTCGCGCGTGACCATGCGGTCCTTGCGCGTGGCGTCCGGTGTGCGCGCCTGGATCGCCGCGGACTGCTCGAACAGTCCCAGCGCGCGCCGGTACTCGCCGCGCTGGCTGGCCGCCAGCGCGCGATAGAACAACGCGAACGCGGTCTCGGCGCCGGGCGGCCCGCCGTGACGCGCGAACGCGGCCAGCGCGGCGTCCAGATCGGCCTCGGCGGCCGCCGCGTCGTCGCGCTGCAGCTGCGCATAGCCGCGGTGCATCAGCAGTACGCCGGCCCACGGCCGCTCGGCATCGCCCTCGGCACGTGCCACCGGCAGCGCCCGCGCGATCAGCGCGAACTGTTCGTCGACGCGGCCCTGCTCGCGCAGCGCGCCGATCAGCGCGTCGACGCTCTCCAGATAGTCGCGGCGCTGCCGGTCGCGGACCGGCTCGAGCAGCGCGACGGCACGCTCGGCCAGCGGCAACATGCGGTCCTCGCGGCCGAGTGCGGCCATCACGCCGGCGATCTCGCGCAGCAGCGCGGCGCGGGTCAGGTCGTCGACATCGGTCCGGCCGTCGAGCGCGCGCGCGGCGCGCTCGAACAGCTCGACGGTGCCAGCGCCGGCGGCGTCGGCGTTCTGCGGATCGCCCTGGCGGAACACGTCGCGCACGAACGACAGCACGGTCTCGGCGCGCTCGCGCTGGCGCCGCTCCCGATAGGCGCGATCGAGCGCGTAGCCGCTGGCGACCAGCAGGCCGATCGCCAGCACCGCGATCGCCGCGGCAGCGGCGGCATGGCGGCGCAGCAGCTTGCCGAAGCGATAGCCGAACGAGCCGCGCTGCGCGAGCACCGGCAGACCGCCGAGCCAGCGCTCGAGATCCTCGCCGAGCGCCTGCGCGGTCTCGTAGCGCTCGCGCGGATCGGCCGCGGTGGCCTTGGCGACGATCCGCTCCAGGTCGCCGCGCAAGGCGCGGCGCAGCGCCGGCGGCGTCAGACCGCGATCGGCCGCGACGCGCGCCCCTGCGTCCGATGCCAACTGCGCGTAGGCGGCCTCCAGCCGCGGCAGGCCGGCCTCGCGCGCGAGCGCGCCGTGGCGGCGCAGCGCATGCGCCGGCACGCCGGCCAGGAGTTCATACAGCACCAGGCCGAGCTGGTAGACGTCGCTGGCGATCGTCAGCGGCTCGCCGCGCAGCTGTTCGGGCGCCGCGTAGGCCGGCGTCATCGTGACCGTCTGCGTGCTGTCCGGCGCGGTGTCGTCGAGCAGCTTGGCGATGCCGAAGTCGAGCAGCTTCGGCGCGCCGTCGGCGTCGACCAGGATGTTGGACGGCTTCAGATCGCGATGCAGCACCAGATTGCGATGCGCGAACTGCACCGCGCGGCACACCTGCACGAGCAGGCGCACGCGCGCGCGCAGCTCCAGGCGGCGCCGATCGCAGGCACGCGTGATCGCGATGCCGTCGACGTACTCCATCGCGAACCACGGCGTGCCGCCGGCATCCAGGCCGCCGTCGGTCAGATGCGCGATGTGCGGATGGCCCAGCCGCGCCAGGATCTGCCGCTCGCGGACGAAGCGCGTCGCCAGCGCGGCGCTGGAGCCGCGCATCGACTTGAGCGCGACGCGCTGCTCGATGCCGTCGATGCGGTCGGCCAGATAGACCTCGCCCATGCCGCCCTCGCCGATCAGGCGCACGATGCGGTAGCGGCCGCCGACGATCGCGCCCGGCGCCAGTCCCGCGGCCTGCGGCGCGGCGGGCTCTTCGGCGCCGTCGTCGACGGTGGCCTCGAGCAGGCGCCGCACCGCCGCTGCGAGTGCCGGATCGGCCGCGGCGAGGCGTTCGCGGCGCTGCTCGGGCGCGGCCTCGACCAGGGCGTGGAACAGCGCACGCACATCGGCGTAGCGCGTCTGGAACAGGTCCTCGCTCATGCTTCCAGGCGCGTGCGCAGCCAGCTGCGCGCCAGCGCCCAGTCGCGGTAGACGGTGCGTTCGTCGACGCCGAGCACGCCGGCCACCTCGGGCACGCTGAGGCCGACGAAGTAGCGCAGTTCGACGATGCGCGCCAGGCGCTCGTCGATCCGTTCGAGCAGACCGATCGCCTCGTCGAGATGGCCCAGGTCGGTGCGGTCGGGCAGCGGCAGGTTCAGCGCCACGGTGATGTCCTCGCGCTGCCAGGCGCCGCCGTGCTTGTCGGCCGCCGCGCGGCGCGCGCGGTCGACCAGGATCTGGCGCATGGTGCGGCCGGCCAGGCGGAACAGGTGCTCGCGGTCGGCGATCGCAAGGCGGTCGGCGTCGAACAGGCGCAGGAACATCTCGTTGAGCAGCGCGGTCGGCTGCAGCGTGCGCTGCTCCGGATGATCGGCCAGACGGCGCGCCGCAAGCGCGCGCAGATCGCCGTAGATCGCCGGCAGCAGCGCATCGAGCGCATACGCGTCGCCGTCGCGCCAGCGCCGCAGCATCAAGGTCACGTCCGTCCCGTCGCCCATCGATCGTTCAACCCGCTACCAGTGCGCCGCGGCGCCGCGTCGCCGGCCGCGCGCGATTCGACGCGCCGGTCCGGGATGCCCGATCATGCCATCAAACCCCTGCCCGAGAGCGCCGATGACCGACCCGACCGCCGCCTGCGATGCCGAGCGCGCTGCGTTCCGTTTCGTCGCGCACGGCGATGTGCCGTCTGCCGAGGACGTGGCCGCCGTGCTCGCGTTCTGGACGCGCGAAGGCGCGATCGCCGAGGCGGCGGTCCGCGAAGCGCGCGTGCGCGAGGTCGTGCTGCATGCGCGCGATGCGGCCGGCGAGGTCGCCGGCGTCTGCACGGCACGCCCGCTCACGCTGGCCCAGATCGGCCAGCCGCTGTACTACTGGCGCACCTTCGTCGGTGCGCGCTGGCGCACGACGCGGCTGGCCTACGCGCTGCTGCAGCGCTCGTTCGCGCTGCTCGAGGCGCAGGCCGCGACGCGGCAGCCGGCCTGCATCGGCGTGCTGCTGGAACTGGAGAATCCGCGCTTTCGCGACCGGGGCCGCGCGCCGGTCTGGCGTAACGGCTACGTCTACGTCGGCCGCAGCCCGCGCGGCCTGGAGCTGCGCGTGCGCTACTTCCGCGGCGCGCGGCTGCTGCCGCCGACGCCGGCTTCGGCTCCGGAGCGCTGAGCCGCCGGCCGATGCGGCGGACCCGGCGGCGGCGTGGCAGGTGCACGGTTTTTCCAGTCGGGAGAATCCGGCGTCGCGGTCGGCAGGCCGGCGACGGTCCGGACGGCGTGTCCTGTCGCGTCCGCCCGCCGCAGCATCGGTGCGCGAATCGGGCGACGGCCCGGAATCGGCGTCGCTGGCCGCGTCGCGCGCCGCCTCGCCAGCGGACCGCGGACAGCCCGCGCGTTCGCCCGCCGGTAGACCGGCCGGTCGAGCCACACGCCGCGTGCATGAGCCGGCGTGACTCGATCTCTGCCCGACGCGCTAGGATGCGGTGATCGTGCGCCGCCGCACAGCGAGCGGCACGCGGCGGCCTCACCGCATTGGGATTCGGCGGGCCGGACTGCGTATCGGTGATCGACCGACGAGGAGAACACCGCATGTCGATTCGCGCACGGGGCCTGCTGCTGGCGCTGCTGACCGGCTCCGCCGGCGCCCATCCGGCCTGGGAGCCGGTCTGGACGACCACATGGAACGCCGCGGACGCGTCCGCGACGTTCCCGGGCGTGCTGCGCCGCGCCGACGACGGCGCGCTGTTCGTCGGCGTCGAGCCGTTGCGCAGCGGCAGTACGCGCGCCGGCGTGCTGCGGCTGGAAGCCGACGGTACGGTCGGCTGGGTCCACGAGCGTCCCGACCGGCCCGGCCCACCCGCCGACGTCGTGCTGCTGGCCGATCATCGCGTGGCCCTGGTCGGCGGCTTCACGGCGCCGTTCGTGCGCACGATCGACGCCCTCAGCGGCGCCCTGGTCTGGGAGGCCGGCGCGAGCGATGCCGTGCTCTGGGTCGAGCCGAGCTTCTTCCAGACCCGGCAGCTCGCGCAGACGCCGGCCGGCGAGCTGCTGATGCGCGCCGACGACGGCACCGACTTCGTCGTGCCGCGCTTCGACGCATCCGGCCAGGCACTGCCGGCCTGGCGCTGGACCGCTGCCGACGAGGTCGCCACGGCCGATTCGATCGTCGCCCTGCCCGACGGCGGCGCGATCGTCGCCGGCCGCGGCGACACCATCGGCGGCGGCTACCGGACCGTGCGCTTCGGCGCCGACGGCGGCATCGTCTACACCGACACCGAGCTCGGCGAGATCGGCAACCCGCTCGGCGCCGCCTGGCTGACGACGATGGCGGACGGCGCCGCGCTGCTCGTCGGCTCGCCGGAGACGCACCTCGGTACGCCCGGCGTGATGGCCTGGAAGATCGGGGCCGACGGCAGCCGGCTGTGGACACGCGTGCTGTCGAATCAGTCGCAGCAGTCTTCCACGTTCACGGGCTGGACGCCCGTGCTCGCGCCGAACGGCGATCTGCGCATCGCCGTGCATCCTCCGGAAGTGCTGCGTCTGCTGCGCATCGACACGGCGACCGGCGACACGCTCAGCGACGTGGCCTCGGCAGTGGCGGGCTTGCCGATGGCCCAGGCCATCGCGCCGAACGGACGCAGCCTGCTGGTCGGCTACGCATTCATCCCCGGCGGCGGCGGCCGCACCTACGCGACGATGGCCGAGTTCGACGCGGACGGTGCGCTGTGCCGTCAGCGCAGCAGGCTGCCCGACCTCGGCAGCCTGAGCGGCGCGGTCGCCGGTGCCGAAGGCTGGACCGTCGTCGGCACCAGCGACGCCGGCAGCGTCGTCGTGCAGCGCTACGACGCGGACGGCGCCTGCGGCGAGAACCTGTTCGCCGACGACTTCGAGCCGCGCTGAGCGGACGCAACCGTGCGACGGTACGCCGCGCGCTGGCGACCGCGCCGTTCACGACGTCGCTGCGTGCCGGCGACGAGGAGCGCTGAGACGGAGCTCCCGACGACGGCGCGCAACGCCGGTGCCGCGGCCTCGATCGCGTCGCCGATCGCATGTGGGCCGACCGGACGTCAACGCATCTGCGCCGCAACCGGCACCGGCGGCCTCACGAAACCGGACTGCTTGCTCGCCGCGCGCGTCGCCGCGAGGACGCGCGCGGCCTGTGCTCAGAGCGAAACGATCGGCTTGAAGCCGCCCCAGAACATGCGCTTGCCGTCGAACGGCATCGTCTGCGGCGTCAGATGGGCCAGACGCGGATCGGCCATGACCTTCTTGTTGATGCGGTCGCGCTGCGCGCGCGAGGCATAGACGATCCACGAGAACACGACGACCTCGTCCGGCTTGAGCTTGACCGCCTGCGGAAACGAGGTGCGCTTGCCGGGCTTGACGTCGTCGGCGACGCATTCGACGTACTCCAATGCGCCGTGTTCCTTCCAGATCTTGCCGGCCTTGCGGGCCAGCGCGCGGTACTCGGCCAGTTTCTCCTTCGGCACCGGCAGCACGAAACCGTCGACGTAGCTCATGACGCGTCTCCTCGTGATCGGATGTGCCGGCGATCATACGCCGCGCCGCCGGCAACGGAACCGGAAAGGCCGCGGCGCCGCCGCGGCGAGGGCGATCGGGAACGCAGTCTTCGCCGATGCCGGCACGGACAGTCGGGTGCGCCGCCGTGCTCGGTTACACTCCGGCCCCTTTTCCGTTGCGAGGCTGCCGTGGACGAATCCACCACCGAAACCACTGCCGGTCCCGCGCCGCTGAACGCGATCGAGGCGCGCATCCTCGGCTGCCTGATCGAGAAGGCCGCGATCACGCCGGAGGTCTATCCGCTGACGCTCAACGCCCTGGTCGCCGCGTGCAACCAGAAGACCAGCCGCGAGCCGGTGCTGCAGCTCGATCCCGGCGCCGTCGCCCATGCGCTGCGCGACCTGGAGACGCGCGAGCTGGTGCGCGTCGCACCGTCGTCGCAGCGCGTATCGCGCTACGAGCACCGCTTCGACGCCGGCTTCAACGTCACCACCCGCCAGCGCGCGGTGCTCGGCCTGCTGCTGCTGCGCGGCCCGCAGACGCTCAACGAACTGCTGACACGCAGCGAGCGTCTGGCCGAGTTCCCCAGCGTCGAGGACGTGCGCGACACGCTCGACCGTCTCGCCCAGCGCGAACCGCCGCTGGCCGTCAACCTCGGCCGCGCATCGGGACAGCGCGAGGACCGCTACATGCATCTGCTGTGCGGGCCGGTCGATGCGGACGCCTATGCGGCGACGGCGGCGGCCGATGCATCGGGTTCGGCGCGCGGAGGACTGGCCGAACGTGTCGCGCAGCTGGAAGGGGATCTGGAAGGTTTGCGCGCGGAGCTGGAGGAGATGCGTGCGCGGCTGGGGGCGGCGGGGATTTGAGGTCGCTGTTTTGGGTTCGCCTGCGGGCGAGCGGGGTGGGTTTCGGCTGTTACCCACCTGTAGGTTTCGATTCTCAGGTGTGCGGCATCCGTGCCTTTTTCCGCTCGCCTCCGGGCGAGCGGGTCACTTTCTCGCGTGCCCACAGCGCCGCTGGAGCGGCGAAACCGGTTCGATGTTTGGGTGGTTGTTGCTTCGTAGGTGGTCGGCATCCGTGCCTTTTTCCGCTCGCCTCCGGGCGAGCGGGTCACTTTCTCGCGTGCCCACAGCGCCGCTGGAGCGGCGAAGTCGGTTCGATGTTGGGGTGGTTGTTGCTTCGTAGGCGGTCGGCATCCCTGCCTGTTTTCCGCTCGCTCCCCCGTGGATGGGTTTGGGTTGCTGCCGATCCGCGGTTTCGCTTCGTAGGCGGTCGGCGTCCCTGCCCTTTTCCGCTCGCCTCCAGGCGAGCGGGTCACTTCTCTTTGCGTGCCCAAAGAGAAGTAACCAAGAGAAAGGGCACCCCACAGACGTGCCCTGCGGGTTCGTGGGCCGGAGCCGAGGTTCGTCGACAGCACCTCCTGTGCTGACGACGAACGCGCGGGCCTCCCTGCCCGCGCCCCTGCGGGCTTTTCGGCCCCGTCCCACCACGTCTGACGGGACCCGAGAGCGCGCTTCCTGCGCGCAGAAGATCAAGCAACAGCAAAAGCGGCGTCGATTGCGCCCTGCCCCTGCTCTTTCGCTGTCGCTTTCAATTCAAGTTCCGCTTTCATCAACACTCACTCATTCTGCGCAGGCAACCGCGCCTCTTCGCTCTCGCTCTCGCTCTCGCTTGAGCGCGCAGGACGCGCGCCCACGGGGCCCCTGTGCCGCGGCGAAGGTGCGCAGGAAAGGCCCGAAGGGTGGGCCACAGGACGTGGCCCAGTCCGCTGTCGGCGCAGGATGCGCCGTCAGCGGACCCCCGGAGCGCCTTCGCGCAGTCGAAGGGCAGGATGCCCGGAGACCGCGGTACCGGGGTGGCCTTTCTTTTGGTTACTTTTCTTGACTCCGCGCATCCTGCGCTCCGCCCTTCGGGCCGGCTTCGCCGTTCGCGCCGCTCCTGCGGCGCTGTGGCCACGCAAAGAAAAGTGACCCGCTCGCGGGAGCGAGCGGAAAACAGGCAGGGATGCCGACCACCTAAGAAGAAACACCCGAGTCGTTCGTTCGCGAACGAACGTCGATCGTTCGCTCGAAGACGAACGGCGAAGATGGACGGGCGCCAAGTGCCGACGAAGTCAGATCCCGACCACCGGCGACGAGACGCAGGTCGCCGGCGGCGCGATGCAGCGCGACACCGGACGGTGCCATCAGCCGCGTGCGAACGCCGCACGACCTTCGGCATCGAGCGCCGCGAACGCCGCATCGTCGAGCGCGACGTCGACCGCGGCGACGTTCTGCTCCAGATGCGCGACCTTGCCGGTGCCCGGAATCGGCAGCATCACCGGGCTGCGCTTGAGGATCCACGCCAGCGCGATCTGGCTCGGCGTCGCGCCGTGCTCGCGCGCGAGGCGGTCGAGCAGCGAACCGGGACGCGCCAGGTCGCCGGCGGCCAGCGGGAACCACGGAATGAAGCCGATGCCGTGGCGCTCGCAGTGGTCGAGCACGGCCTCGCTGGTGCGGTCGACCAGGTTGTAGCGGTTCTGCACGGTCGCGACCGGGAACACCTTCGCGGCGGCCTCGATCTCGGCGACCGAGACTTCGCTGAGGCCCGCGTGGCGGATCACGCCGGTGTCGATCAGCTCCTTGACCGCGCCGAACTGCTCGTCGCGCGGCACCTTCGGGTCGATGCGGTGCAGCTGCCACAGGTCGATGCGCTCGACGCCGAGCAGACGACGGCTCTTGTGCGCCTGCTGGATCAGGTATTCCGGACGGCCGAGCGGAATCCAGCGGTCCGGGCCGGTGCGCGCGAGGCCGCCCTTGGTCGCGACGACGAGATCGCGGTACGGATGCAGCGCTTCGCGGATCAGCGGCTCGGACACGTCCGGTCCGTAGGAGTCGGCGGTGTCGATGAAGTCGATGCCGAGCTCGGGCACGCGGCGCAGCGTCGCCAGCGCCTCGGCGCGGTCGGGCGGATCGCCCCAGATACCCGCGCCGGTGACGCGCATCGCGCCGAAGCCGAGGCGGTTGACGGCGAGATCGCCGCCGATCGTGAAGCGGCCGGAACGGGCCGCGGTCGTCGTGGGCATGAGGTTTCTCCGGACGGGAGCCTTCGACGTGGGCCGGCCGCAGGCGAATTCAAGCCGATCCGGTGCATGAACGCCGGACCGCATCGCGTCCGTGCCCGACGCGAACCGGCGCTAAGCTGGCCGCGACGTACCACGGAGCGATTCGATGAAACTGCCGGTCCGGACCGACTTCCCGCTCACCGAGATCCGCCGCTACCTCGAGCCCGGACCAGTCGTCCTGGTCAGTTCCGCCTGGAAGGGCCGCCGCAACATCATGACGATGGGCTGGCACATGATGCTCGGCTTCGAGCCGGCCCTGTTCGGCTGCTACATCTGGGAGGCCAACCACAGCTTCGGGCTGATCCGCCGCAGCCGCCAGTGCGTGATCAACCTGCCGACCGCGGCGATGGTCGACACCGTCGTCGACATCGGCAACTGCAGCGGCGCGGAGGTCGACAAGTTCGCGCGCTTCGGCCTGACCGCCGCGGAGGCGACCCATGTCGACGCGCCGCTGATCGCCGACTGCCACGCCAGCTTCGAGTGCCGCCTGGCCGACGGCAGCCAGATCGGCCGCCACGGCCTGTTCATCTGGGAAGTGGTCAAGGCGCACGTCGCGGCGCGCCCGCGCGTGCCCGAGACGCTGCACTACCGCGGCAACGGCGAGTTCCTGATCGGCCGCCGCACGATCAGCCGGCGCGGACGCTTCAAGCCGGAGATGCTGTAGCGGGCGGCGCCGTCGCGGCGCAAGCGCCGTCTCATCCGGTGAGACGACCGCCGGCGATAAGCCAGGGTTTCGCCGAAGGCCCGCTGCATGCTCCCCGAACGCGCCGTACTGACCGCCCAGCGGGCGGACCTCGGGGTCCGCTCCGCCGCCTCGCTGGCCGAACGGCTGCGCGAGCGCTACGGCGACCGCATCACCGGTGCGTTCACGCTGCCGGCGCGCGCGGCGCGTTACGCCGCGTTTCCGGACGATCTCGGCGACGGCGTGCGCCGCGCATTGGCCGCGCGCGGCATCGAGCGCCTGTACAGCCACCAGCGCGAAAGCTGGGACGCGCTGGCGCGCGGAGAGCACGTGGTCGTCGTCACGCCGACCGCGTCGGGCAAGTCGCTGTGCTACCACCTGCCGGTGCTCGAGACCGTGCGCCGGCGCGAGGGCAAGGCGCTGTACCTGTTTCCGACCAAGGCGCTGGCGCAGGACCAGGTCGCCGAGCTGCTCGAGCTCAACCGCGCCGGCGACCTCGGCGTGCGCACGTTCACGTTCGACGGCGACACGCCGAGCGACGCGCGCCAGGCGATCCGCCTGCACGGCGACGTCGTCGTCAGCAATCCGGACATGTTGCACCAGGCGATCCTGCCGCATCACACCAAGTGGGCGCAGTTCTTCGAATCGCTGCGCTACGTCGTGATCGACGAGATACACACCTATCGCGGCGTGTTCGGCTCGCATGTGGCCAACGTGCTGCGCCGGCTGCGCCGGATCTGCGCGTTCTACGGCGTCGCGCCGCGCTTCGTCGCGTGCTCGGCGACGATCGGCAACCCGCGCGAGCACGCCGAGGCGCTGCTCGGCGTGCCGGTGCAGGCGATCACCGAGAGCGGCGCCGGCTGCGGCGAGCGCCACGTGGTGCTGTGGAATCCGCCGGTCGTCAATCCGGACCTCGGCATCCGCGCCTCGGCGCGCTCGCAGTCCACGCGACTGGCGCGCCACGCGATCCGCGCGCGCCTCAAGACGATCGTGTTCGCCTCGTCGCGGCTGATGGTCGAGGTGCTGACCAAATACCTCAAGGACGTGTTCGACCACGATCCGCGCAAGCCCGAGCGGATTCGCGCGTATCGCGGCGGCTATCTGCCGACCGAGCGCCGCGCGACCGAGCGCGCCTTGCGCGCCGGCGCGATCGACGGCGTCGTCAGCACCTCGGCGCTCGAGCTCGGCGTCGACATCGGCGCGCTCGACGTCGCGGTCCTCAACGGCTATCCGGGCTCGATCGCCGCCACCTGGCAGCGGCTGGGCCGCGCCGGCCGCCGCCAGCAGCCCTCGCTCGGCATCCTCGTCGCGTCGAGCCAGGCGCTGGACCAGTACGTGGTGCGCCATCCGGAGTTCTTCGAGCAGGCACCGCCGGAGACCGCGCGGATCGCGCCGGACCAGCTGCTGATCCTGCTCGACCACATCCGCTGCGCGGCGTTCGAGCTGCCGTTCGGCGCCGGCGAGCGCTTCGGCGGCGAGAGCGCCGATCCGTTCCTGGAGGTGCTGGCCGAGTCGGGCGTGCTGCATCGCGAAGCGGACCGCTACGACTGGATCGCCGACAGCTATCCGGCGCAGGCGGTCAGCCTGCGCGCGGTCGCCGACGGCAACTTCGTCGTCGTCGACCGCACCGACGGCCGCCAGACGATCCTGGCCGAGGTCGACTACAGCGCCGCCGCGCTGACGCTGTACGAGGGCGCGATCCACCTGATCCAGTCGCAGCCCTACCAGGTCGAGCGGCTCGACTGGGACGGCCGCAAGGCGTTCGTGCGGCGCACCGAGGTCGACTACTACACTGACGCGATCGACCACACCAACCTCAAGGTGCTGGACCGCTTCGACGGCCGCCGCGCCGGCGCCGGCACCTGCCATCACGGCGAGGTGCACGTCGTGCGCCACGTCGCCGGCTACAAGAAGATCCGCTTCTACTCGCACGAGAACATCGGCTACGGCCCGGTCAACCTGCCCGACCAGGAACTGCAGACCACCGCGGTGTGGTGGCAGCTGACGCAGGCCGCGCTGGCCGACGTGCTGCCGTCGCGACAGCAGGCGCTGGACGGCTTTCTCGGCGCCGCGTACGCGCTGCACACGGTGGCCTCGCTGCGCGTGATGGCCGAGGCGCGCGACCTGCGCCAGGCGGTCGGCTCCGGCGACGCGGCCTGGTTCGCCGGCCGCGACGCCGGTGGCCGCGCACAGTGGCGCGCCGCCGCCGGAATCGATCCGGCCGCGGCCGCGTTCAACCCGACGGTCTATCTCTACGACAACCATCCGGGCGGCATCGGCCTCAGCGAACCGCTGTTCGCGCAGGCCGCGGCGATCCTTGCCGACGCACAGGCGCTGGTCGCCGATTGCGCCTGCACGGCCGGCTGCCCGGCCTGCGTCGGTCCGGTGCTGGCGCTGCCGGACGCCGGTCCGACGCCGCGCATGCTGGCCGCGACCGTGCTGCGGCTGCTGGCGCCGTGAGCGCGCTGGCCGATCGCCTGCGCGCGCTGGCCGCGCAGGCCGGCGCGGCTGCGCCGGCACGCTCCGCGACCGCTGCTGTGCCAACGGCGACCGCGGACCGTCTGCGCGCATTGATCGCCGGCCGCCAGCGGCGCAGCCGCGCCAGCCTCGCGCCGCCGGCCGGGCGGACACTCGCACCCGGTGTGCAGGACGTCGCGGCGGACCATGCCTGGCCGGCCACGCCGACCGTGCGGCTGCCGTGGGGCGAGGACGGCGAGGTCGCGCGCGAACGCCTGGTCTGGTTCGACACCGAGACCACCGGCCTGGCCGGCGGCGTCGGCACACGCGCGTTCATGATCGGCGCAGCGCGCTGGCACGGCGGCGTGCTGCGGATGCGTCAGTTCTACCTGACCGCGCTGGCCGGCGAGCCGGCGATGCTGGCCGCGTTCGCCGGCTGGCTGCCGCCCGCGGCGATCCTGGTCTCGTACAACGGACGCTCCTACGATGCGCCGCTGCTGAAAGGGCGCTTCCGGCTCAACCGGCTGCCATGTCCGATCGAGGGACGCGGCCACTGCGACCTGCTGTATCCGACGCGGCGGCGCTACCGCGGCCGCTGGGAGAACTGCCGCCTGGCGACGATCGAGCGCCAGGCGCTGGGCGTCGTGCGCGAGGACGACCTGCCCGGCGCCGAGGCGCCGGCGGCCTGGCTGAGCTATCTGCGCGGCATCAGCGCGACGCCGCTCGGCCGCGTGCTCGACCACAACGCGCAGGATCTGCGCAGCCTGGTGCTGCTGCTCGATCACCTGGCCGCGGTGCCGGCGGCCTCGTAAGCGCACCGCACGAGGACGATCCTCCGTACGGACGCATCGCGCCGGGCGGCGGACGCCGCTCCGGCCTGCCGCGCGGATCGGTCCGGCAGACCGCGGGCCGGATTCGCGGTTTCGCTCGCCCGGTCGAAGCGGTCGGCGCGTCGAGCCGGCCCTGCCCGGCCGCCGCGGCGCCGCCGATACGCCGGGCGCGCGACCGGCCGGCTCGATCGTCCGCGCGTGCGACGCGCAGTCGTTTTGCGTGACGCGGCCGACGCAGCCGGCGTGATCCAACGCACAGCGCCGCGGTCGACCGACGCACGATCGGCTCGCGCAGGTCGCTGCTAGACTGCGCCGATCCTGACCTTCGCGATCCCGGAGCGCTGATGGCCGACCCCGGCGAACACGACGTCACCCGGCTGATCGCGGCGTGGCGCGGCGGCGACGAGGGCGCGCGCGAGCTGCTGATGCAGCGTGTCTACGCCAACGTGCGCGCGATCGCCGCGCAGTCGATGCGGCGCATGCCGCAGGCGACGCTGAGCGCCACCGACATCGCCCACGAGGCGTTGATCCGCCTGCTTGGCGCCGGCGCGGACTGGGAGAACCGCCGCCATTTCTTCCACGTCGCGGCCCAGGCCACGCGTCAGGTGCTGGTCGATGCGGCGCGGCGGCGCCAGGCCGACAAGCGCGGCGGCGACGCCGAACGCATCGATCTGGACGCGGCCCGCGACGTGGCCCAGCCGGAGAACGACGCCGAGCTGATGCGCATCGACGCGGCGCTGCGCAAGTTGTCCGAGACCGATTCGCGCCGCGCGCAGATCGTCGAGCTGGTCTATTTCGGGGGCTTGAGCCGCGCCGAGGTCGCCGCCGCGCTCGAGGTCTCCGAAGGCACCGTCGACCGCGATCTGCGGCTGGCGCGGGCCTGGCTGCGCACGGCACTGGACGCATGACGCCCTCGCCGCTCGACCGTTACGCGACGCATTTCGAGCGGCTGCGCCTGGTCGCGCCCGACGCGCGCGAGCAGGCGATGGACGCGCTGTCGCTGACCGCCGAGGAGCGCGAGCAGCTGCGCCGGCTGCTCGCCGCCGACGCCGACGCCGAGGACGATGCGATCGAGGCGGCGGTCGCGGCCGGCGCGATGCGCCTGCGCCGCATCGGCGACGGCCGCCTCGGTGCCTGGCGCCTGCTGCGCGAGATCGGCGCCGGCGGCATGGGCACGGTGTTCCTGGCCGAGCGCGACGACGGCAGCTTCAGCCAGCAGGTCGCGATCAAGCTGCTGCGCGGTTTTCCGACCGAGGACGGCATGCGCCGGCTGCGCCAGGAACGGCGCATCCTGGCCACGCTCGACCATCCGCACATCGCGCGCCTGCTCGACGGCGGCGAGAGCGCCGACGGCCAGCCGTGGCTGGCGATCGAGTACGTCGACGGCGTGGGCCTGCTCGAATACGTGCGAACCGCCGCGCCGGCGCTCGATGCGCGCCTGCTGCTGTTCCGCGCGATGCTCGACGCGGTCGAGCACGCGCACCAGCGCCTGGTGATCCATCGCGATCTGAAGCCGGCCAATGTCGCCGTGACCCATCAGGGCGTGGTCAAGCTGCTCGATTTCGGCATCGCGCGCCTGGTCGAGTCCGATGACTCGGCGCGTCGCGAGACCTCCACGCGCGTGTTCAGCCAGGGATACGCCAGCCCCGAGCAGCGCGCCGGCGCGCCGATCACGACCGCCAGCGACCTCTACAGCCTCGGCGTGCTGCTGCGCGAGATGCTGACCGGCCAGCGCGAGGCGCGCGGCGACGGCGAGCCGAGCGTGCCGCCGCTGCCGCTCGACGTCGAGCTGGCCGGCGTGATCGCCAAGGCCTGCGCCGAGCGGCCCGAGAATCGCTACGCCGGCGCCGCCCAGCTGCGCGAGGACATCGACCGCTATCGCGAAGGCCGCCCGGTGCTGGCCGCGGCGCTGACGCGGCGACGCCGGTTCGCGAAGTTCGTCGCGCGCCATCGGCTCGCGGTGACACTGGCGCTGGCCGCGCTGGTCACGCTGGCCGCGTTCGTGGTCGGTCTGGAGCGCGAGCGCCAGCGCGCGCGCGAAGCCGAGGCCGGCGCGCAGCGCGCCCTGGCCGCATCCGAGCGCGACGCCGCCACCGCGCGCGCGTCGCTGGATTTCCTGACCGCCGCGTTCACGGCGGCGTCGCCGGACCAGGCGCTGAGCCGCCAGGTCAGCGTGCGCGACCTGCTCGACGCGGCACGCGCCCAGCTCGACCGCGAAGGCGCCCATACCGAGCTGCGCCAGTCGGTGCAGCGGCTGCTGGCCGGCCTCTACAACCAGCTCGGCGAGGTATCGACCGCGCTGGACCTGATGCAGCGCGGCGTCGACGGCGTCGTGCCGCGCGACGGCGTGGAGGCCCTGCGCCTGGCCGAGGACTACGACGAGCTGGCCAGCCTGCGCGGCCAGCGCTTCGACGGCGGCGGCGCGCTGGCGGCGGCCGAGCAGGCCGCGGCCTGGCGCGCGCAGTACGCACCGGACGATCCGCTGCAGCGCATGCGCAGCCTGCACACGCTGGCGATGGCGCAGCATCGCAGCGGCGACAACGACCGCGCCGTCGCGCTGCTGCGCGAGTCGTTGGCGCTGGCCAAGGCACGCGACGTGCACGACGCCGATGCACTGATCCAGGCTTCGGCGACGCTGGCCTCGCTGCTCGGCGCACGCAGCGAGTGCGAGGAAGCGCTCGAGGTGACCGCCGAAGGCTGGCGCCAGGGCGCCGAGCGCGCGGCCGACTCGCCCGATCGCGTGCTGCTGATGCGTGCCGAGGCCTCGGCACTGAGCGCCTGCGGTCGGCTCGACGAGGCCGAGAGCCGGCTGCGCGAGGCGATGGCCGTGCAGGAGCGTGTGATCGGCCCGGGCGGCGCGCGGATGATGCTGCTCGCCAACGACCTGGCGCTGGTGCTGAACGACCTCGGCCGCTATCAGGAAGCCGTGCAGATGCTGGCGCGCTCCGAGGCGCTGACTGCCGAGATCGACCTGGGGCCGGCCGATGCGGCGATCGGCTTCGGCAACCGCGGCGGCCTGCTCGAGAACGCCGGCGACTATCCCGGTGCGCTGGCCGCGTTCGCGGCCGCGCGCGAGCGGCTCGACGCCGGCGGCGTCGAGGCCGACTCCGACGTGCGGCGTCGCATCGAGCGCTCCGAGGCGCGCACGATCGGCATCGCCGGCCGCCATGCCGAGGCGCGCCGGCGCCTGGAGGACCTGCGTGCGCGCGCGGCGCGCCTGGACGGCGTGGATTCGGCCGAGTACGCGCTGCTGACGCTGCAGCTGGCGATGCTGGCCACGCGCATGCACACGCCCGAGGAGGGACTGGCCTGGCTCGACGAAGCGCGCGGGCGCTTCGGCGCGCTGGTGCCGCCGACCCATCCGGTGTTCGCACACCTGCATCGCGCCAGCGCCGCGTTCGCGATCCAGCGCGGCGACTATGCGCAGGCCGAGCGCGATCTCGATACCGCGATCGCCGCGTTCTCCGACGGCCAGACCTTGCCGATCGACCTGGCGGTCGCGCGGTCCGAGATGGCCCAGCTGCGGCTGCGCCAGGGCCGGCCCGACCAGGCGCGCACGCTGCTCGCACAGGCGCTGCCGGTGCTGCGCGCGAGCCTGATGCCCGAGGCGATCAACCGCGTGCCGGCCGAAAAGCTGGCGCGCCAGCTCGGCGGATTCTGAGCGGCGCAGATCGCGACGGCGCCGCGTCTGCGCGACGGTGCCGGAGCGCGCATCATCAAGGCTCGAATCCGCTGACGAAGATCGCATCGCCCGCGGCGGCCAGCCGGATCTCGTCGATGAAGACCCATTGCGCATCGCCGCCGCCGATGCCGCTGGCGTCCTGCAGGTCGATGCGGTCGAAGGCGCCGGCATAGCCGAGCGGCGCCGCCGCGAACGGGATCACGACAGCCTGGTACGCCCCGTTGCCGATCGTGCCGCCGGCGACGAAGATCTCCAGCGGTGCCGACGCGACGACGCTGCCGCCCGACTGCAGATGCACGGTCAGGCGCTCGCCGCCGGCGTCGCCGCGGATCCAGAACATCAGCTGCGGATACTCGGCCGTCGTCAGCGGCTGGCCGGGCCGGCCGAACGACAGGCCGTTCCAGTCGTGCGCCTTGTAGAAGATCGTGCAGGCGCCCTGATGCACGTGGAACGTCGCACAGTAGTTCATGTCGGGATTCGGCAGCGGTCCCGGCCAGGACAGATCGACGAAGCCGTTGCGCAGCGCGTCGTCGTAGATCAGCAGATCGGCGGCGGCGTCGCGGACGGCGAAGCACAGGGCGAAGGCGAGCGCGGCGCGCAGCGGGATCGAGGTCATCGGACGGCTCCGGTTCGTGAGGGGATGCAGCGGTGTACGAGAGAACGCCGTTGCGGCGGCCATTGCGCCACGCTGCGACGCCACGACGCAGCGCGGATGCCGCGGGCCGCGCCTACACTGCGACGGTGGACACCGCTTCCCTGCCGCTCGGCGATTTTCCCGGCCGCGACCGCCTGACCAGCGGCATCGACGCGGCCATCGACGCCGCCGCCGGCGATGCGGCACGCACCGTGGCGGCGATCGGCGGGCTGCTGAACGCGCTGCAGGCTGCGGACGGCCTGAGGCTGCCGGCCGCCGTCGCCGAGCCGCATCCGGACCACTACGCGCGGCGCGAGCTGTATCGCAGCGCGGCGCACGGCTACTGCATCGTCGCGATGACCTGGGCGCCGGGCCAGGACACGCCGCTGCACGATCACGACGGCCTCTGGGGCGTGGTCGCGGTCTGGCGCGGCCGGCTGACGATCACCGACTACGCGCTGCTCCGCAGCGACGGCGAACGTGCCTGGTTCCGTCCGCTGCCCGAAGCGACCGGCGTGCCCGGTGCGATCGGCCGCGTCGTGCCGCCGGCCGAGCACCACCTCATCGCGAATCGCTCGACGACCGAGCTGGCCGTCTCGGTCCACGTCTATCAGCGCGCGGCCGAGGCCTGCACGATCTTCGTGCCGCAGGCCGACGGCAGCTACGCATGCGAGCGCCTGCGGCTGACCGCCGAGCCCTGAGCCGGATCGCGGTCCGGGCCCGGCGGTGCCCGGAGCGGGCGTGCCGCGGACGTCCGGCCGGAGAACCGCACGGCGCGCATCCCCGGTCCGGACAGCTCAGTTCGCCTCCAGGTCGTCGCCGAAGATCCGGTCGGCGATGAAGCGACCGGCCAGGAAGAGCAGGCTGTTCTCGCCGGACTGCATGTTGCCGGCCACGACCACGCGGCCGGCCGAATCGACGCTCATGCCATAGACGATGCTGTCCTCCCGAACATTCGTATGCGGTGAGATCGCCCGGTGCGAACGCAGATCGGCCAGCGCGCCGCCGTTGGCGCGCACCGCCGCGAACAGCACGTCGCCGCGCAGCTCGTTGGTGTCGAACGTGCGCCACTGGCGCTGCCCGGCGATCACCAGGTGCTCACCGCTGATGCCGATGCCGCCGCTGGGCAGATCGTCGCCCGAGCCGATGATGCACACCGGTATGCTGCCGCTGCCGCCATTGCTGCCGCCGATCACCATCGCACCGGTGCCGTTGCCGCCGAAGGTCGTGACCGCACCGCCCGCATCGGCCAGCTTGACGATGCCGATGCCGTCGTTGCAGCGCTGCGAGACGCGGCCGGCGAGGAACACCTCGTCGTACGGGTTGGACAGGCCGCCCTGACGGCGTGCCGCGATCCCGGTCAGCAGGTCGGTGCGATCGCTGTCGGCGTCGACCGCGAAACGGCGGATGCCGCCGTCGCCGAAGTCGCTGACCAGAGTGCCCGAGCGTGTCACGCGCATCGCGGCGAAATCCCAGTCGTCGCCGTTCCAGTGGATCGACCCTCCGATGTAGATCCGTTGCGGCGAGGTGGCGAGGAACACGCTGCCGGTAGTCACGACGCCGGCCACCGACATCGAACACGGCCGTGCCGAGCCGGCGCAGAAGCGATCGGGTATGTCGATCGGCCGCAGACCGACCGAGGCGTCGCGGGTCAGGAGCGTCGGGGAGGTCCAGCTCGCACGCGAGAACACCGGCTGGGTCCGGCCGCCGACGGTCTGCTCGCCGACCACGATCACGTAGTTGGTGACGCCCGAGGACGTCACCACCTGGTAGAACGCCAGCCCGCCGCCGCGTTCGGGCGCGGTCGTGCCCATGCCGTTGTAGCGCGTGATCAGATGGCCGTCCAGATCGAAGACCAGCACGTCGACGTCGGTGTCGGTGCCGGAAAAGATGCGCGTCGCCATGACGTACAGACGATCCCCGAACAGCTTGAGATCGTTGACTTCTGTGTATGAATTGCCGTTGGCGTCCTGGTGGATCACGTGCGGCTGGCCGCTGGCCGGCCACACCGCAAACTGCCCGCTGGCGCTCTGCCGATTGAGGACGACGTTGTAGGTACCGCCGGTCGTGACCCGCCCGGCAGTCACGACGTGACCGTTGTCGAGCGTGACCGAGCGGTTGAGGACCGCCCCGCCACCGATCAGCAGACCGGTGGCGCCGAAGTGGAACCCTGCGTCCGGTGCGTACGGATGGTGCGTATAGGCGGCCGGTTCGGCCGGTGCCTCGACGCCGTCGGGCATGTCCGGCAGCGCAAACGGATCCCCTCCGGGCAGGGTCACGGGACCGGGACCGGCAACGGCGAATGGGGCCGTCACGAAGGCGATCAGGACGGCCGCATCGCGAAGGCCGGGCAACCAGGAAAGGAACGGACGAGGTTTCATGAGCTGACTCCGTGATCGCCCTGCGTCGCAGACCCGCGTCCAAGGGCGGGATACATGCCCGGTTACGAGAAAGCGGCGCCGCATCGGACACGCCGCGATGTCCCGACCGCCGACCCGATTGCGTGCTGGTGTCCTCGACCCCCACCCATTCGAGGAATTGCCATGAAGACCGCCCTGCTCTGCGCCGGCCTGATGCTGACGGCAGCCGCATCGGCCGGCCCGGCCGAGGATCTGCCCTCGGCACCGGCCGGCAGCTTCGCGCCGAGCGACCTCAGTCCGGATCCGGCGTTCTCCGGCGACGGCCTGCAGACGATCGACTTCAACGACGACTTCAGCGACGCCGACGTGGCCAAGCGCGTGTTTCCGGCCGACGGCGGCGGCTATTGGGTCGTCGGCGTGCACGGCACCGGCATCAACGAGCCGCCGCGCGCGGCGATCGCCAAGCTGCTGCCCAACGGCAATCTCGACACCGGCTACAACGGCGGCGGACGCACCGTCGCGATGCCGATGGACCTGATCGAGGACGTCACGCAAGGACCGTTCCAGACGCTCTACTTCACCGGCCGCTATACCCATCCGCAGGCCGGCGACCTCGACTTCGGCGTGTTCTGCGTCGATGTCGACGGCGATCCATGCCAGGGATTCGGCACGGGCGGATTCAAGTCGGTCGCGTTCGATCTCGGCAGCGGCAGCGAGCATCACAACGACGTGCCGGCGCGGATCGTCTATGCGTTCTCGAACCTGTACGTCGGCGGCAGCTGCGGATCGGGTTCGGGCACGAGCTACAACGACGCGGCCTGCGTGACCAAGCTCAGTGCTGCCACCGGCACCCTCGACAGCGGCTTCGCCGAAGCCGGCCGCTACAGCCGCAACTTCGATTTCGGCGGCAACCGCCGCGATGCCGTGACCGATCTGCTGGCCTACTCGCCGCAAGCCGGCCAGGTGCGTCTGGTCATGATCGGCGACATCATGGTCAATGCGCCGTCCGATAGCGACGGCTTCATCGCCAGCCTCGATGGCATCAGCGGCCAGGAAAGCTCGCAGTTCGGCGGTGCCGGCTTCTCGCGGCTGTTCTTCGACCTCGGCAGCAGTCGCGCCGACCACGCCACGCGCGTGATCCGCCGCGCCGACGGCGGCTTCGTCGTCGCCGGCTACGCGGTCGACGACGGCGCCGCGCCGGCCCAGGAGCAGATGTTCCTGGCCGCGTTCGAGCCGTTCGGCAGCTTCGATACGCGCTTCGGCAACAATGGCACCCTGAGCCGCCTGGTCCTCAGCGGCATCAACCGCCCGTTCGCGCTGGCCGAGCGGCCGCGCAGCGGCGACCTCGTGGTCGGCCTGAATGCACGCGCCGACCTGTTCGGCGACGGCCATCCGATCGCGACCGCGGTCCAGTTCAGCCGCCTCGGCAACAGCGCCCATGCCCTGGCCGCGCTCGACGTGCCGGGCGAGGGCGGCAGCTATCTGTCGACCGGCGGCGGCGACCTGCTCATCGACGGATCGGACCGTGTCGTGGTCGTCGGCAACCGGCAGTGGAGCGGCCTGGACTACGACATGGCCGCCGCGCGCTACATCGCGACCGACCGCATCTACGCCGACCATTTCGGCAGCGTGACCGCCGACCACTGACCCCTGTGCGGCCGCTCGCGCCCATGCGACGCTGTGGCGAACCGACTGCCGCGACCGCCATGGACCTCGACCGCAAGCGCCGCCTGTACGCCCTGGTCCGCAGCGCGCTCGATGCCGATCCGGCCGAGCGCGAGGCGCTGATCGGCGCCGTCGCCGACGACGACGCGGCACTCGCCGCCGAGGTGCGGGCTCTGCTCGGCGAACAGACCGGCGGCGTGCTCGACCGCTGCGCCGCCGACGTGGCGGCGCGGCTGGCCGACGTCAGCGGCGATGGCGACGGCACCCTGCCGCCGGGCACCGTGATCGGCAGCTGGCGCATCGTGCGGCCGCTCGGCAGCGGCGGCATGGGCACCGTGCATCTGGCCGAACGCGACGGCGACGGCTACGTCCAGCAGGGCGCGCTGAAGCTGATCCGGCGCGGCATGGACAGCGATGCGGTGCTGGCGCGGTTCCGCCGCGAGCGGCAGATCCTGTCGCGGCTGGACCACCCGCACATCGCACGGTTGCTCGACGGCGGCGTCGCCGCCGACGGCCGGCCGTATCTGGTCATGGAATACGTCAACGGCGAGCCGCTGGCGGCCTGGAGCGCCCGTACCGGCGCCGGCCTGGCCGAGCACGTCGCGCTGTTCCGCGCGATCTGTGCCGCGGTCGCCCATGCCCATCGCCAGCTGATCGTCCATCGCGACATCAAGCCCGGCAACGTCCTGGTCGACGCCGACGGCCATCCGAAGCTGCTCGACTTCGGCATCGCCAAGGTGCTCGAGGACACCGCCGGCGAGGACCGGACGGCGACCGGCGTGCGATTCCTGTCGACCGCGTACGCCGCGCCCGAGCAGGCCGCCGGCGGCCTGGTCACGACCGCCGCCGACGTCTACCAGCTCGGCGTGCTGCTGTTCGAGCTGCTCGCCGGCGCGCGCCACCATGCGTTCGCATCGGCGATGCGGCCGGCGCTGCGGCTCGCCGCGGCGCGCCAGCAGGCCGGCGGCGCCGGTCCGCGCGGCATCGCGCCGCGCGCGCTGCGCGGCGATCCGGGCATCATCGTCGCGCGCGCGACCGACCCGGAGCCGGCCCGGCGCTACGCCAGCGTCGAGGCGCTGTCCGACGATCTGGCGCGCTGGCAGGCCGGGCAGCCGATCCTGGCGCGCGCCGACAGCGCGGCCTATCGCGCGCGCCGCTTCATCGGCCGCCATCGCGCCGCGGTCGCGCTCGGCGTGCTGGCCGTCGCCGGCCTGCTCGGCGGCACCGCGCTCGCGGTCTGGCAGGCCCATCGAGCCGAAGGCGAGGCACGGCTGGCGCGCGCCGCGCAGTCGTTCCTGGCCGGCGTGTTCGACGCCTCGGCGCCGGACAGCGCGGCCGGCGACCGCGTCACCGCGCGCGAGCTGCTCGACCGCGGCGCGATGCGCATCCGCAACGACCTCGGCGACCAGCCGCAGCTGCGCGGCGAGATGCTGCTGACGCTGGCGACGCTGTACCGCCAGCTCGGCCAGTTTCCGCAGGCCGCGGACCTGCTCGCCGACGCGCGCGACGGCGATGCCGCGCAGCGGCTGCCGACCTACTGGCCGGCGACGCTGGAGCTGGCGGTCGTCGAGCGCGAGCGCGCCCGGCTGGATGCCTCGGCGGCGCTGCTCGACGCGGTCCTGGCCGCCGACGTCGCGCCGGCCCTGCGTGCACGTGCGCTGACCGAACGCGCGCTGCTGCGCGAGAAGCAGGGCGCCTTCGCCGATGGCATCGAGGACGTGCGCGCCGCGCTGGCGATCGATACCGGCCGCGGCGCGGAAGGCCGCGTCGACCGCGCGCGCGACCATCACGCCCACGCGCTGCTGCTGACCCGGCTCGGCCGCTTCGACGAGGCCGCGGCCGCGTTCGGCGAGGCGATCGCGCTGGCGACCGCCGCGCTCGGCGAGGACGACACGCGCGTCGCGCAGATCCGCAACGATTACTCCGTACTGCTGCTGAGCCGCTCGCTGCCGGCCGAGGGCGAGGCCGAAGCGCGCAAGACGCTCGAGGCGCGGCGCCGCCGCCTCGGCGACCGTCACCCGGCCGTCGCCGAATCGCTGCAGGTGCTCGGCGCCGCGCTGCGCCAGCAGGGCAGGCTCGACCAGGCGCAGGCCGCGTTCGAGGAGGCGCTTTCGATCCAGCGCGCGACGCTCGGCGACGATCACGGCGACGTCGCCAATACGCTCAATTCGCTGGCGATCCTGGCCGCGAGCCGGTTCGACTTCGCGGCGGCCGAAGCACGCATGCGCGAATCGCTGGCGATCCAGCACCGCATCGGCCAGGGCGAAACCTCCGCGGCCGCGGCGACCGCGACCAATCTCGGCTCGGTGCTGATGCGGCAGGGCCGCTACGAGGAGGCGCAGAGCCTGCTGACCGATGCGCTGGCGGTGCAGCTGGCGACGTTCGGCGAGCGCCACCCGGCGATCGTCAACAACACCCATACGCTGGCCCAGCTGGCGCTGCGCCGCGGCGACTTCGCCGAGGCCGAGCGCCAGGCGCGCCGCGCGGTCGAGATCGCCGAGGCGGTGCTGAAGCCGGGCCGCGAGATCGGCGCGGTGCGCCAGACCCTGGCCGAGGTGCTGCTGCGCGCCGGCCGGCCGGCCGAGGCGCTGGAGGCCGCCAGGGCCGCGCAGGCGCAGTTCGTCCGGATCGGCGCCGAGGCCGAACCGCGCGCGCTGCAGATCCGGGGCATCCAAGCCGATGCGCTGGCCGCGCTCGGCCGTGCCGACGAGGCCCGGCCGCTGGCCGAACAGGTGCTGGCCGGGCTCGCCGGGGCCGATCCGAACCGGCGCGCGGCCGCTTATGCGGTGCTCGGCCGGATCGCGCGGACCCAAGGCCATGCGCAGGAGGCCAGCGCGTTCCGCCGCCGCGGCCGCGAGGCGCTGGCCGGCGTTGCCGCACCCGATCCGGAGCTGCTGCGCGACCTGGCGCGCGATTGACGGCGCGACGCCGCTGCGGCCATGCTCGGCCGCAGGCGACGCTGGCGAAATGGTCCGATGGACGAAGGCTGCACCCAACTGCTGATCGCCGCCGGCCGCGGCGACGCCGAGGCATCCGGACAGCTGTTCGCACGGCTCTACGAGGAGCTGCGCCAGTGCGCGCGGCGCCAGCTGCGCGGGCGCGCCGGATCGCTGGTCTCGACCACGGTCCTGGTCCACGAGACCTATCTGAAGCTGATCCACGCCGAGCGGCTCGAGGCCGGCAGCCGCGGCCATTTCATGGCGCTGGCCGCCCGCGCGATGCGCCAGGTGCTGGTCGACGACGCGCGCCGCGTCGGCGCCGAGAAGCGCGGCGGCCAGGCGCTGTTCGTGACACTCGACGAGCGACTGCCCGGCGCCGTCGACGAAGCGCTGGAGGTGCTCGCGCTCGATCGCGCACTGACCACGCTCGAAGCGGTCGACGCCCGCGCCGCGCGCGTGGTTCACCTGCACTTCTTCGCCGGTCTCACGTTTCCGGAGATCGCCACGCTCGAGAATCTCAACGAGCGCACGATCAAGCGCGACTGGCAGGCCGCGCGCGGCCTGCTTGCCGCCGAGATGAAGACCGGCAGCGACGATGCCGCCGCCCTGGCATGAGCAGCCGCGTACGCAGATGCAAGCATGCGTGGCGTGCCGGGTCTCCGGCCACCGCACCGGTATCGACGCACGGACCGGTGCGGCCGGCGCGCCTCATTGGCACGCTCGCAGCGCTGGCATCGATCGCCGTGCTGCTCGGCGCCGTCGCGCCGGCCGCCGCGAAACCGCGCAGCGGCGAGACCGCCTGGGGCCGGCTCGCACTCGGCTACGACGCGGCCGGCCGCCCCGAGGTCGAGCGCACGCCGCTGCCGTGGCTGCTGCCGACGATCGGCTGGACCGTGCCCGGCAATCCGTACGGCACCGCCGCGCTCGCGTTCGGCGTCGCCGACGCGCCGCAGCCGCCCGGCGCGCACGGCCAGGCGCTGAGCTTCCTGTTCTACTCCGACGGCTACTTCGCACAGAATCCCGCCGCGCACATCGCGATCGTGCTGAAGGGCCGTTGGGCGCACGACGATCCGGTCACGCCGGTCCGCGAAGGCGAGCTGTCCGGCCGCGGCATCGTCATCGGCAACGTCAGCGCACGCGCCGACGGCTGCCGGCTGGCGCCCACGGCCCAGGTCGAGAGCTTCTGGCGCAGCGGCAACGCGCTGTTTCCGGACACCTGCTCGCAGCCGCTGCAGGATCGGCGCTGGTACCGCATGCGGATCCTGGCCAGCAATGCGCGCGGCGTCGCCTACCGGATCACCGACCCGGACGGATCGACGGTCTACGCCGATCACGCGATGCAGGATTCCGGCGCGCATATCGACGAGACGCTCGGCGGCTTCGCGATCCTGCAGGTGTTCGAGAGCGTGCGCGCGCCGACCTGGCGGCTGTGGTTCGACGAAGTCACGACTGGGTGGTACTAGTAACAGACCGAGCGATGACTGTTGCCGGTTCGGCCATCGAGCGGTGTTAGTGACGCTCGTGCACCTGCTTCCGGGATGCAGCTCTTCACACGTATCGACGTGCAGCACAGCGCCTGCACGATCGACGATGCGGCGGTCGATCGCTGGAACGCACCGGCGACGGTTTCGCGTCAACCTGCCGTCCGAACGGCGCGTGACGGGCGGCAACCGGCCGCTACCTGCACCGGCGCAGCAATCGTCGAGCGGCGGACGCAAGCGTCGCCGAGCGACACCCACGCGCTGCGGCTACGCCTTCTCCGCGGCATGACATGGCGCGGTGCCGCCGGTAGCATGCCGGGCATGATCGCGCTCACCTCACCTCGGCGCCTGCGCGGCGCGTCCATACCGTTGCGGCTGGCCGTTGCGCTGACCGCGTTCGCCGCCGGCCCTGCGTTCGCCGCCGAGCGGCTCGTCGCGAGCGTGCCTGGCGTCGATTTCGACGTCGGCGCCACGCCGGTCGTGCAGACCGTCGCGTTCGACGCGACCGTGCCGATCAGCGGCGCCGGCTTCACCGCGCGCTGGACCGCCGTCGTCGCCGACGAGGAGAACGGCCTGGCGCCCTGGTCGCTGGACCTTGCCGCGACGATCACCGCGCCGGACGGCAGCTCGACGCTGAGCTGGCCGCGCTTCGGCGGCGACCGCACCTATGCCGACTATCCGCTGCAGGATTTCGTCACCGGTTTCGCCGACGTCGCCGGCAGCGGCGATTTCCAGTGGCGCTTCACGTCGGTCGGCCCGCCCTGGGTGGCCGGCCTGCGCGACGTGACCTATCACCTGACGACGCGCGTCGACGACGTCGTCGGCACCTATCCCGGCTCGGTCGCGAGCGGGCCGACCTGGAGCCGTCCGTACTACATCGGCGGCATCTCCGGTCTCGGCCCGGTCGCCTATCAGGCCACCGCGTTCGAGGTGCCGGTGTCCGGCGGCTACTACTTCGAGAGCGTCGTGACCCAGGGCGACCACTTCCTCGCGCTGTACCAAGACGCGTTCGACCCGAGCCAGCCGCTGGCGAACCTGCTCGACTACGAGGCCGGCAACGGCTCCTCGCCGAACGGCCCGCCGCGCGGCACCGCGCGCATCAGCGCACTGCTGTTCGCCGGCCGCAGCTACCACCTGGTCGCCTCGCAATGGAGCGCGAGCTCGCCCGGCCAGAGCTACGTCACGACCGTGACCGGGCCGGCCGCGCTGCTCCTCGACGGCGACGACACGCTGTTCGCGGATGGGTTTGAGTGACGAACAGCTCGCATGTGGTTTGGATGGCCGGATGCGTCCGAAGCGGCCTGCTCACGCGAAACGGCGATCAAGTACCCGCTTGACGATCTCACCGTCAGGCACGCAGTGACCATTCGACAATCAGCTCCCGTCGACGGGCAGGCGCATGCCCGCACGTCGGAGCCGTAACGTGCTGCCCTCCGTCCTGCAAAGGGATCTGGCGCGCTCAAAAGGATCAGGGGATGCCTTCTGTTCTTCAGTGCTCTTTCGGGAACCAAACCCCCCTCATTGCCGGGTTACCCATGTTGGGCAGAACGTGATTCCCGTCTAGTTTCGATATGTCGATATTTTCTATACAACTGACGACGGTGAGCCTACCAGATTTACTGAAAACTCTAGATTCCAGTAAATATCCGGCATCTGCCTCTCCATGAGCGGTAATGCCGCAGCCAAGAGCCAGCGGGGATAGAGAACTTTATCGGAGAACTCAAACCAGAATCTTTTTAGATCGCTCATGTCATTGTACTTGAGTAGGCCCAACAGATTTCCTGCTGCGCCCGACTATTCATTAAGCCAGAGATCTGGACTCTGGATGGACCGACTGACCCGCATCCGGTACGACCGGATCCATGCTCATGAGCCGTCCCATCAGCTGGTCGTAGTAGCGCGCCTGCGCGTAGGTGACCCGAGTCAGGCTTTCCAGCACGTGAGCACTACGCCATGCCCTGCGGCCACTGCGGTGCGCGCGTCGTCACTTCCAGCGATTCGCCAAACGGCTCGTAGACCCGGTCCTGCACCCGCACGCCCAAGGCGTCGGTCTTGCGTGTCACGCTGCCCAGCGCGTCGGTGTGCACGTACGTCAGCGCCGATCCGTTCTTGCGCTCGGCGATCAGGTGGCGCCCCAGATACAGGAACTCGGTCGTATCGCCCGGCACCCCACCCACGCTCGTCGTCTCGTACACCAGCTGACCGGCCTGGTTGTACATCTGCAGCCGACGGGTCGCCCCTTCCGTCATCCGTACCCTGCGGCCGTTGCCGTCGTACTCGGAAACCGCGTAGATGACACCGTGCGGAGCGCGCTCTGGCATCTCAGAGAGCGGCTTACCAAACGAAAGCCCGGCGTTAGGCCGGGCTCTGTAAGAACCGTGCTAAAGGGCGATATCTCCTCTGCGTGTCGAACCGGATTAAATCAGTAGCCAAAAGGAAACCAAAAACCCCTCAAAACTGGGTTACCTAAATTGATTAAAACATGCTTCTTATCTAACGCGGCCACGTCTACATCTTCAATACAACGAGCAATAGTTAATTTTCCTGCTACGCTTAATACTTTAGTTTCTAATATACTTACCGCGTCATCCTTGTCGAAGGCCGTTATCCCGCATCTGAAATTTAACGGAGAGTAAACTTTACTATCTGAAAATTCGAACCAGTATCTTCTTACATTTTTCATGTAATCAATCCTGGCTCAAATCTGACTGCCGGACAGAATACTCTGATTGCTAAAAACCTAGCCGCCATCAGTTCGCAAGGTCGTGCCGAACTCGCGCCACTATACGCACTATCCAGGCGGATAACTTTAAGAACTCATCGGCCACAGGGATATGAGCAGGCCCCAATATCAACCTCTCAACCTCTGCTGATATTTTTCCTCCGTATTTCTCCCACGGCCCTTTTGGAGAAAAAGAAGCCGATTTTGAATCCAAATCTATTTCTACAACACCGATAATTTCTGGCTCGAAATTATCTGAAAACTCCCGTGACGCAATAGAGTAAACTATTACGCGACCCTCTCGTCTTTCCATTTCGAAAATGGCGTTAGCGATATTCATAATTAATCAGACCATCCAAAGCCAGGATAAGCCTTAATCATCTCAGGCGTATAAAGCAAACGATCATATCCCTTGAAATACATGCCCTGCGCTTTGAGTGTCTCATAATGAGCACTATCCTGAACTTTTAAGTACTCTGCCGCACTCGGATTTCCCGATATCCTGCTCTGGAGTATAGATATTTCAAGCACCTCGCGCCTAAAGAAATTCATTGTGTAGTCATCTGAATTTCCCAGTATTACCCTAAGCGGCATCTCTCTATTCGGACCGAAATCATCACCCGCCCAAAAGCCAACAAACTGAGCACTAGCTAATTTCTCCAAGTGTTCATAGATATCAATAATGTCTTGCGCGCTGTATGAGACTCGAGTTATTGAGCCCTCAGGATCTGTGACGCGCGCAACCGCACCGAGTCTATCCCGTAAACCATCCACCTTTCCTTGGGCCGCGGCTGCACCCGGCCTATAATTTCCTGCAGAGGAACCACCCCTATCGCCCCTCGCGATATTACACCCCGTGTCACCGACCCTGCATGCCTCAGGCTTTTTTGCATTCTCCTCCGCTTGGCGTCCATCACGATCGACATTGCTGAACGGATTATTGTTGGCATACCAGTATCGATTGAAGCTGCCCGCGTCCGGTGCAACCGGATCGACGCTCATGAACCGACCCATCAACTGATCGTAGTAGCGCGCCTGGGCGTAGGTGATGCGGGTCAGGTTGTCCAGCACATGGCCCGTGTACGCCATGCCCTGCGGCCACTGCGGTGCGCGCGTCGTCACTTCCAGCGATTCGCCAAACGGCTCGTAGACCCGGTCCTGCACCCGCACGCCCAAGGCGTCGGTCTTGCGCGTCACGCTGCCCAGCGCGTCGGTGTGCACGTAGGTCAGCGTCGAGCCGTTCTTACGCTCGGCGATCAGGTGGCGCCCCAGGTATATGAACTCGGTCGTATCGCCCGGCACCCCGCCCACGTTCGTCGTCTCGTACACCAGCTGGCCGGCCTGGTTGTACATCTGCAGCCGACGGGTCGTGCCTTCCGTCATCCGCACTCGACGCCAATTGCCCTTGCACGGTGGCGCAGATACGCTGACTGCAGTGTGCATCATGCATCACGCGAATGGATTACTTATGCGAAAGCCCGGTACAAGACCGGGCTTTACATGACTCTCATACGAGATAGTGAGACACCATTATTCAATCTTGATCCAAGCTTATAATGTCTGAGAAAACTCCGGAATCTTTTATGTGATATACGAGGTGATCTATCTCGTCTCTAAGAACCTGAATAAAATCGCAAGATGGCACATCTGACTGACCGCCATTTGTCTTACGTAAGAGATTCAAGATGTTCGCCATTTTCTCCGCGGACTCGCATATCTCGACAATGGAGTAAGCAACTCTATGCGCTCCCGGCTCGCCGTCCAGATCATACTTGGAAATCTCATCACCATACTGGTGATCTAGAATGGCAGCCATTCTTACGACTAAATCGCCATAATGCTTATCAACTAACATGGTTTAATTTGAAATCCTATCGTGGCAGAGCAGAAGCTTATCAATTGCACTTCGAATCGCGTTAAGTTCTTTGGTGCGACCACACTAGTTCTGGCCTGCCGACAGATATCCTTGAGCCGAACGCCGCATCGCCTGCTTGAGGATCGAGACGATCTGCTTTTCGGTGAACCTTGAAGTGCGTATGGAGCCAAATTTACATTTTTGACGTGACCTTCAGATTTTCAATGAACTCCTTGATCTGAGCATTTTGCATTCCAGCGTACCGAGCATCTTTTAATCTGATATCCGCGTCATCTAAATAGTGCCATAGGAAATGCGGGACATTGAGGTCTCCACATTCTATACTTATTAAGTTCTTGACATTTCCTGCCATCTCATACCATTCGGGCAAATCCTCTTTTTTGCCAGGCTCTCTTTCCATAAGATCTAAAAGCGCTTCTCGCAGCTTCAAAACAACCTTTTCATTCGACATTAGTCTTTCCTTCCAAACCAGCGGGGGATCAAATAGAACGATATGATTCGCCTCTCCACGCCCCAGAGGTCCGATATTAATGTGAAGAATTGGTATATTTCCGCTATTTATTGGATGCAGATCGAGACGCGCCCCCCACTGACCTCCTTTCCAACGAACCCCTAACAAACGCCCATTAGCGTGCGCTGCGCCCGGTGATGGCCCATCAAAGGAAATATTCTTCCAAGCATTTTTGACACCGGATGCCATCGCACCAGACGCGAATATTGCGTATGGAGCAGCCACGTCAATCGCAACAGCCCCTCCACCAACGGTGGCTGCAGCGGCTATGAATTGCCCCTCTCTTTTAAGCTGCTCAGGCGTTCTAGTCGCGGTGTACTCCCCCGTCCTTATACTCAAGTTCTAAGCGCAACACCCTGGACAGGGCAGGGTGTCGCAATGGCAAGACCGTATCAGCATCTGAGCGCAGAGGAGCGCGCGGTGATCCAGATCGCGCGGAGCAACGGATCGACGCTGCGTTCGATCGCCCGTCTCCTGGGCCGCAACATCTCGACGGTTTCGCGCGAGCTTGCGTGCAACAAAGGGCAAGTCGCGACGGACATGCAAGTTCGCTACGACGAGAAGACGGCGGGCATGGTCTATCGCATGCTTCGAGCACGCAGCGCGCGTCCGTGCAAGCTGGCTGAGGGCGGCTGGCTGCACGGGCATGTGCGGGATCGTCTGATCTTCGACCGCTGGTCCCCTCGTAAGCTCCCCCACCTGACAGACACCGCATAAGTAGATCTTTCTGGCATCGGTTCCAAGCCAGGAGGTTCCATGCGCACATCCAGGTTCAGCGAGACACAGATCGTCGCGACGCTGAAGCAGGCCGATGCTGGCGTGCCCGTCAAGGACATCTGCTGCCAGATCGGCATCAGTACGGCGACGTACTACCAGTGGAAAAGCAAGTACGGGGGCCTTGAGGCCTCCGAGTTGCGGCGGATCAGAGAGCTCGAGGCCAAGAATTCCAAGCTCAAGCGGATGTACGCCCGAGCTCGCGCTCGACAACGCGGCCATGAAGGATATGTTCGCATAAAAAGAGCTCTAGGGCCCGGCACGCAAGCGTGAGGCCGTGCGGTACCTGATCGAGGTGCACGCACGACCGCTGCGTCGGTCCTGTGCATGCGTCGGGCTTGCGTGCGCAGCGTGGTACGCACCACCGCTCGACTGGACGATGCGCGATGCCGAGCTGATCGCGGCCATCGCACGTGTCGTCGAAGATCGACCCAGCCGAGGATTCGGGAAATGCAGCGATGTGCTGCGCAGAATGCGTCCCGACTGGAACCCGAAAAGAATCTATCGCGTGTACAAAGCCATGCGGCTCAACCTGCGCCGCGCTGCGAAGCGCCGCCTACCCAAGCGCGATCGTGTCGCGCTGTACGTCCCGCGGCTCCCCGACACCGTCTGGTCGGTGGACTTCACGAGCGACGCTATGGCCTGCGGCTGGCGCTTCCGCACGTTCAACGTGGTCGACGACTTCAACCGCGAGGTGCTGCACATCGAGGTCGACACGTCGATCAATTCGCATCGCCTGGTACGCGCGTTCGAGCAGCTCAAACGCGATCCCGGCTTGCCGCCCCTTGTCCGCTCCGAGCGCAAAGCTGCCCTCGGGGCACAACGGCCCGGAATTCCTTGGCGAAGTGTTCACGAGCTGGCTCCAAGCCAACGGCATCGCGATCCGGCACATCGAGCCGGGCGAGCCGAACCAGAACGCGTTCGTCGAACGCTTCAATCGCACATTCCGCGAAGAAGTGCTCGACCAGCACCTCTTCGCTCAGTCCGACGACGTCCGCGAAGCAACGCACGGGTGGATGATCGATTACATGAAGAACGACACCACGATTCACTCGGTGGACTAACGCGCCGGGTTCCGCAACCGATACGCCAGAAGTTCTACTTTTGAAGTATCTGCTTGACGGGGGAGATTACGCTGCCATGCCATTTAGACATATTATCAATAATCCAATTTAGAACCCACCTCTCCGCCCCAGGTCTTTTCACCTACACACGTGCTTAGGCGGCCAACCCAATATTCACTTTCCTTTTTTCTTTGCGCCTTTATAAATCTTGAATAGTCATCTATGCCAACGCAATAATTTTGCTCGGCGGAAAGCCTCAGCCAGAATCCCCCCTCAAAAGCGTCAGAAACTCCGTCAATGTAATACATGCTCAACCAATATGATGCTCTATAATCTCCAGCGATAGCGCTTCGCTTAGTTTCATCTATATACTCATCTTCAACATATGATCGTGGATCTGGATAAGAACTTGCGCAACACCATCCACTGGTTAAAAATAAAATAATAGAAATTATTTTCATAATTACTCTCTAGGCTTGAATATTTTCCACTCGCCTGGCGATTCATATACTGGAAGCCACCCTCTCGGCCCCCCTTCACCCTGAATTCTGTCATATGAAGCGGCCGTCCCATCATTCCACCAAAAGACGTACTTATTTGTCGCTCGTACCGAAGTCCGCAGCTCATTTGCCAACTCTTGAGCAAGTGGCAGCATGCCATACCCTGGATCAGTTCCGCCATGACAAACAACTAGATCTATCGGCTGACCATTTTGCCAACCGCTTTTCCTCACATCCTCGGCTATCTCGTCAGCGTACTTAACCTTCTTTCCATTTGGAGATTCGCGGCGATCATCGACACGCCGCGAACTGCCATGCCCCGTTATTACGAAGGCCCCTTGCACGGGCGATTGATACTTGCTTGCTCCTACACTTCCCGGATCAGTTGAATGAAAATAACTTAACCTTCCATCACTCGACCCACCCCGTCGCCTCTAGCCAAGTTGCACCCGGTATCACCAGCCTTGCACGAACCATGCTTTTCCGTAGCCGCCGCTTCCGCCTGCCGCCCATCCGGATCGATATTGCTATACGGATTATTGTTGGCATACCAGTATCGATTGAAGCTGCCCGCATCCGGCGCGACCGGATCGACACTCATGAACCGGCCCATCAGCTGATCGTAGTAGCGCGCCTGGGCGTAGGTGATGCGGGTCAGGTTGTCCAGCACATGACCGGTATACGCCATGCCCTGCGGCCACTGCGGTGCGCGCGTCGTCACTTCCAGCGATTCGCCGAACGGCTCGTAGACCCGGTCCTGCACCCGCACGCCCGAGGCGTCGGTCTTGCGCGTC
>NZ_DATKFQ010000007.1:0-16986 GCF_035511235.1 Dokdonella sp. | reverse complement strand
TCTCAACACCAGCGTCGTGGAAGGTATCAACAACACCATCAAGGTCATCAAGCGCCGCGCATACGGCTACCGGGACGAGGCCTACTTCTTCCTCAAGATCCGCGCCGCCTTCCCCGGTAATCCGCGATGAACCTTTTTTTTTGCTTCCACTTCCAGGACGGAGAGGTGCGCGGCTGAGTGGCGCGACGCGTCGATTCTCGCGCTGCGGCGGCGCTCGCATGCGTCCGTCTCGAAACGCAGCGTCCAGGTGTGTACGCCTGGGTCAACGATGAAACGGCGCTGCGTTCGTCAGGCAGCCGGCCCGATCCATGCGCGGTCTTCGGGAAGAGGCTCGGACGCGGCCATCCACCCGGCGATGGGGACGCATGGATCGGCGCGAGCCGACAGGACGGGCGCATCCGGGAGCAGCCGGCTTGGACTGCAGATGACGAGGTGTCCGCCGGCCGATGCCCGGGGGCGCCTTCGTCGCCGTGACGGCGCATCACGGTCGTGTCGCGATCGATCGTCGAGAGATGCGTTCGGTTCGAGCAGCGAACGGTGTTCCGCGTTCGGCAAGGGCAGGAGCTTCACACAGAACCGGTCCGGTGCTGCACGCGCCGAACGAGCAGCGGCTCGATCCTTTCGGAAGCGCGGCGGCCGCCGACAGCTCCTGCTCGCGCCTACGCCGCCCGCAGCAGCGGCTCCGCGTCGCACAGCTGGGCGAGCGCGGCGAGGTCTTCGGAGAAGTTCACGTAGCGCAGCCTGACGCCGCGGTGCGCGGCGCGGGCGGCCCAGGCGATCAGCACGCCGAGCGTGACGGTGTCGCTCGATTCGAGCGCGGCGAGGTCGACGGTCGCATCGGCGCCGGACGGCGCGAGGCGCTCGCCGTCGGCGAGCGCCTGCGGCGCGTTGGCGTAGTCGATGCGGCCGCTCGGCCGCAGGCGGCCGTCGGGACCGCGTTCGATCGCGAAGGCGGCCATCAGCTGCCCTTCTGCGTCGCTTCCATCGATTCCAGCGCCTTCTCGCCCTGGGTCTCCAGGCGCTGGATCAGCGCGTCGAGGCTGGTCTTGGCGATCTCGGCGGTGACCTGGTTGCGGTAGTTGGTGATGTAGGAGATGCCTTCGATGATGACGTCGTAGGCCTTCCAGTCGCCGTCGCGGGTCTTGCGGAACGCGTAGTCGACCGCGAGCAGCTTGCCGTCGTCGAGCACGACCTGGGTGCGCACGATCGTGCGCTTGTCGTTGAGGTCGCCCTTGAACGGCAGCACGCGCACGCGGCCGCGCGTGTAGTTGAGCAGGCCCTCGGCGTAGCGGTGCGCGATCGACTTGTAGAACGCCTTGGCGAAGCGCGAGCGCTGCTCGGGCGAGGCGCTGCGCGCGTTCTGGCCGAGCACCAGGATCGAGGCGTAGTCGATGTCGAAATGCGGCAGGAAGATGTCGTCGATGAGGTCGATCAGCTTGTCGCGGTCGCCGCGCAGCTCGGCCTGGTGGCCGCTGACGGCCTTGTCGAGGTTCTCGGCGATCGACTGCACGACCTGCTCGGGCGTGGCCGGATCGGCGTGCAGGGCGGGCGAGGCGAAGCCGAGCGCCACCGCGAGTACGGCCGCCGACAGGATCGATCCGAGCATGCGCATCATAGGAAGCGTTCTCCGCGAAAGGTGAAGATCAGGGGGTGGGCGCGGCCGGCGGCGTCGACTCGGCCGGCTTCTCGGGACCGCCGGCGGCGAGGAACTTGCCGATCAGGTCCTCCAGCTGCACCGAGGACTGCGTCAGCACGAACTCGTCGCCGTCCTTGAGCGCGTCGGGCGAGCCGCCGGGCTGGATCGCAACGTACTGATCGCCCAATAAACCGCTGGTGAATATCGCGGCCGCCGAGTCGTCGGGCAGCTCGGCGTAGCGCTTGGCGATCGACAGCTGCACCTTGGCGTCGAGCTTGGCCGGGTCGACCTCGATCGCGCGGACCGAGCCGATCCGCACGCCGGCGACCTTGACCGGCGCGCCGAGCTTGAGCTGGCCGACGTTGCTGAAACGGGCGTTGAGCGTGTAGCTGTCGCCCTGCCGGTAGTTGGCGACGCTGGTGGTCTGCGTCGCCAGCCAGGCCAGCGCCGCGAAGCCGAGCACGATGAACAGGCCCGTGCCGAACTGGTAGGAATGCTTCTGGCTCACGAGGGGGCTCCGGTCACATCAGGAAAGCGGTCATCACGAAATCGAGCGCCAGTACGACGATCGACGAGAACACCACCGTGCGCGTCGTCGCATAGGCGACGCCTTCGCTGGTCGGCGGTGTGGTGTAGCCCTGGAACGTCGCGATCAGCGTGATCACCGCGCCGAACGCCAGGCTCTTCCAGAGGCCGTTGATCACGTCCTTCCAGACGTCGACGCTGGAGGTCATGTTCGACCAGAACGTGCCGTTGTCGAGGCCAAGCCAGCTGACGCCGACCAGGTGCGCGCCGAAGATGCCGAGCGCGTTGAACACGCAGGCCAGCAGCGGCATCGCGATGACGCCGGCCAGGAAGCGCGGCGTGACGACGTAGGCGAGCGGATCGACTGCCATCATCTCCATCGCCGAGAGCTGGTCGGTCGCGCGCATCAGGCCGATCTCGGCAGTGATCGAGGTGCCGGCGCGGCCGGCGAACAGCAGCGCGGTGACGACCGGCCCGAGCTCGCGGTACAGCGCCAGCGAGACCACCGTGCCGAGCGCGGCGGTGCCGCCGAAGATCGACAGCACGTAGTACAGCTGCAGACCCAGCACCATGCCGACGAACAGGCCGCAGGTCATGATGATCGTCAGGCTCATCGCGCCGACGAACCAGACCTGGCGCACCGTCTCGCGGACGTGGCGCAGGCTGGCCGGCACCGCGGCCAGGATCGACAGCAGGAACAGGCCGCACGCGCCGATCTGCGCGATGCCACCGGCCAGCGCGTTGCGGGGTTTGCCTGCCGGCGTCATGCGCGGGCCTCCGGGAAGCCGAGATCGAGCGCGTAGTCGCGCGCGGGATAGTGGAACGGCACCGGGCCGTCGGCCTCGCCGCCGAAGAACTGGCGCGTCCACGGCGATGCACCGGCGGCCAGTTCGTCCGGCGTGCCCTGTGCGGCGATCTTGCCGGCCGCGATCAGGTAGACCTGATCGGCGACGCGCTTGACGGCAGAGAACTCGTGCGCGACCAGGATGCCGGTCAGCCCGAGCGTGTCGTTGAGCATGCGGATCAGCTTGACGACCTGGTTCAGCGCGATCGGGTCGAGGCCGACGAACGGCTCGTCGTAGATGACCAGCATCGGGTCGCGCACGATCGCGCGCGCCAGCGCGACGCGGCGCGCCATGCCGCCGGAGAGCTCGCTCGGCATCAGCTCGGCGGCGCCGCGCAGGCCCACGGCCTGCAGCTTGGTCAGCACGATGTTGCGGATCAGCTCCTCGGGCAGGCGCAGGTGCTGGCGCAGCGGAAACGCGACGTTCTCGAATACCGAGAAGTCGGTCAGCAGCGCCGAGTTCTGGAACAGGTAGCCGATCTTCTCGCGCAGCCGGAACAGGTCGCCGCGCGACAGCCGCGGCACGTCCTGGCCGTCGACGACGACCGAGCCGGCATCCGGCGCCAGCTGGCCGGTGATGTGCCGCATCAGCGTGGTCTTGCCGGTGCCGCTCGGGCCCATCACCGCGGTGACCCTGCCGCGCGGGATGTCGAGATCGACGCCGTCGAAGATCGTCTTGCCGTTCAGCACGGTCTTCAGGCCGCGGATGCGGATCAGGGTGCTGTCGTCGGCGGGGGCGAGTTCGGGCATGCGGGGCCGGCAGTGGGGGCGGGGCGCGCGGCCCGGAGGAGCCGCGATCGCGCCATCGTATCAAACGCCGGCGTCAGTCCGGCTTGAGCAGGTCGTCGAGCAGGGTCGCGTGGCGCTGCAGCTGCGCGTCGCGGCGCAGGCGGCGGCAGGCGAAGATCGCGCGCAGGTCCGATACCGCCTGCGCGAAGTCGTCGTTGACGACGATGAAGTCGAATTCCGCCGCGTGCGCGATCTCGGTGCGCGAGTCGGCCAGGCGGCGCGTGATCTGCTCGGCGCTGTCCGAGGCACGATGGCGCAGGCGCCGCTCCAGCTCGGCGCGCGACGGCGGCAGGATGAAGATGCTGAGCGTGTCCGGCCACAGCCGGCGTACCTGCTGCGCGCCCTGCCAGTCGATCTCGAGCAGCACGTCGCGGCCCTGCGCCAGCAGCGGCTCGATCACCGCGCGTGCGGTGCCCTTGTAGTCGCCGTGCACGTCGGCGTACTCGAAGAACGCGCCGGTCTGCGCCATGTGCTCGAACACCTGACGCGAGACGAAGTGGTAATGCTGGCCGTCGACCTCGCCGGGCCGCGGCGGGCGCGAGGTGTAGGACACCGACAGCGCCAGATCGGCCTCGCGCTCGAGCAGCGCCTTGACCAGGCTGGTCTTGCCCGAGCCGGACGCGGCGGCGACGACGTAGAGCGTGCCGGTCATCGCATCACTCCAGGTTCTGCACCTGTTCGCGCATCTGCTCGATCAGCACCTTGAGCTCGACCGCGGCCTGCGTCGTGCGCGGATCGGCGGCCTTGGAGCCGAGCGTATTGGCCTCGCGGTTGAACTCCTGCATCAGGAAGTCCAGGCGGCGGCCGACCGCCTCGCGCAGACCGAGTACGCGGCGCGCCTCGGCGATGTGCGCGGTCAGCCGGTCCAGTTCCTCGTCGACGTCGATGCGCTGCAGGCTCAGCACGACCTCCTGCTCGATACGGCCCGGTTCCAGCGGCTGCTTCAGATCGGCGATGCGCGCGTCGAAGCGCGCGCGCAGCGCGGCGCGGACCTCGGGCAGATGCGCGCGCACGCCGGCGACCAGGGTCTCGATGCCGTCCAGCCGCTCGCGCAGGAACACGGCCAGCCGTGCGCCCTCGCGTTCGCGCGCGGCGACGAATTCCTCGAGCGCGGCATCGACCACGCCCAGCGCCGCTTCGCGCAGGCCGTCCTGGTCGATGCGCTGTTCGACCAGCACGCCCGGCCAGGCCAGCACGGCCGCGAACTCGGCGCGCAGGCCCGGAAAGTGCTCGCCGAGCGTGCGGTGCGCGGCGGCGAGGCGCGCGACCGCAGCCTCGTTCAGCGTCAGTGCGGCGGCATTCTCGCCGGCGCGATGGCGCAGGCCGAAATCGACCTTGCCGCGGCCGATCCGGGCGCCGACGCGCTCGCGGATCGCCGGCTCCAGGCTGCGCAGATCCTCGGGCAGGCGTACCGCGAGCTCGAGATAGCGGTGATTGACCGAGCGCAGCTCGACGCTCAGGGCGCCCCAGGGGCCTTCGCTCTCGGCGCTGGCGAAGGAGGTCATGCTGCGGATCATCGGCGGGCCGGGCGGGGCGAAAGGGAGGCGATGGTAAACTCCGCGGCCCATTTCTCCAAAGTCGCCGATGCCCACGATTCCGAACCGTCCCAGCGGCCGCGCGCCCGATCAGTTGCGCGCGGTCACGATCGAACGCCACTACACCCGTCACGCCGAAGGCTCGGTGCTGATCGCGTTCGGCGACACGCGCGTCCTGTGCACGGCCAGCGTCGAGGAGCGCGTGCCGCCGTTCCTGCGCGGCAAGGGCGAAGGCTGGGTCACCGCCGAGTACGGCATGCTGCCGCGCGCGACCAAGGAGCGCACGCAGCGCGAGGCCGCGCGCGGCGGTCAGGGCGGTCGCACGATGGAGATCCAGCGCCTGATCGGCCGCAGCCTGCGCGCCTGCGTCGATCGCGCCGCGCTCGGCGAGCGCACGATCACGCTCGACTGCGACGTGCTGCAGGCCGACGGCGGCACGCGCACGGCGGCGATCACCGGCGCCTACGTGGCCCTGGTCGATGCCGTCAACGGGCTGCGCGCACGCGGCCTGATCAAGCGCGAGGTCGTGCACGGCGCGATCGCCGCGGTCTCGGTCGGCATCTGGCAGGGCGTGCCGATGCTCGACCTCGACTATGTCGAGGATTCGGCCTGCGATACCGACATGAACGTCGTCATGAACGACGGCGGCGGCTTCATCGAGGTGCAGGGCACCGCCGAAGGCCACGCGTTCCGCCGCGACGAGCTCGACACTCTGCTCGGCCTGGCCGCGCAGGGCGTCGACACGCTGTGCGCGCTGCAGCGGGCGGCACTGACCGCGTGAGGCTGGTCCTGGCCAGCTCGAACGCCGGCAAGCTCGAGGAGATCCGCGCGATCCTCGCCGATGCCGGCGTCGACCTGGTCGCACAATCCGCGCTCGGTATCGACGACGCCGAGGAGACCGGCGCCACCTTCGTCGAGAACGCGCTGATCAAGGCGCGTCATGCGGCGCGCCTGTCGGGTCTGCCGGCGCTGGCCGACGATTCGGGGCTGTGCGTCGATGCGCTGGGCGGCGCGCCGGGCCTGCGCTCGGCGCGCTACGCCGGCCGCCACGGCGACAGCGCCGCCAACATCGCGCGGCTGCTCGCGGAGCTGCACGGCGTCGGCGCGGAACGGCGTGCCGCGCATTTCCACTGCACGATCGTGCTGCTCAATGCGCCGGACGATCCGGCGCCGCTGATCGCCGAGGGACGCTGGCGCGGCTCGATCCTCGAGGCGCCACGCGGCAGCGGTGGCCATGGCTACGACCCGGTCTTCCTCGATCCGGGCAGCGGGCTCAGTGCCGCCGAGCTCTCACCCGAGGCCAAGAACGCGATCAGTCATCGCGGCATCGCGCTGGCCGGGCTGCGCCGGCGCATCCAGCACAGCCGGTCGGCCGGCTGAGATCTCGCCAGTGCCTCCCCGGCCGCTGCGCATCGCGGCCCGGTTCGGGCCGCGATGCCGCCTCGGACGTCAGGGGATGTAGTCGATGAGTACCGAGTACTGCGCGTTGGTCAGACCGACGCCGGTGGTCGCCGATGCGTTCGGCAGGCCGAGGTAGTAGTCGCCGTTCATCGGATTGGTCGGGCTGTTGTTGCAGGTCGCGCCGTTGTACTGGCTCGCACGGGTCGGGTTGGTCGTGGTAGTCGCGTTGCGCGGGATGTAGTAGATCGCGCGGTTGGCGCCGGCGCTCAAGACCGAGCCGCGCAGGTAGTTGATCGAGTTGAGGAAGACGTTGCCGGTGCAATTGGGGCCGTCGTAGGACACGCCGGAGCTGCCGAATACGTAGCCGTCGGCCTGCAGCGACACGAAGTAGCCGTTCTGCGAGACGAAGCTCAGCTGCGCATTGACCGTGCCGGATACGCCGATCGGATGCAGCGGCTGCGCCAGCGCGGTGCTCAGCGTGCCGTCGATGCGCACGCCGTAGCGGGCGCCGCCGGGCGCACCGGCCGGGCCGGTGGGACCGGTGGGGCCAGGTACGCCTGCCGCGCCGATCGGCCCGGTTGGGCCCACCGCGCCGGCAGGACCGGCGGGACCGATCGGTCCGGTCGGGCCGGCAACGCCAGGCGGGCCGGCCGGGCCTTCCGAGCCGGGCGCGCCCATTGGTCCGGCCGGTCCGATCGGTCCGGCCGGGCCGGTCGAGCCAGGGGTTCCGGAGGGGCCCGTGGCGCCGATCGGGCCGGTGGCACCCATCGGTCCGGTCGGGCCGACTTCGCCGGCCGGCCCGGCCGGGCCCACGGGACCGGTCAGGCCGGTCGGTCCAGCGGGACCCGGCGCACCGGAAGCACCGGCCGGACCCGTCGCGCCGGCAGGCCCTTCGGGGCCGGCTGGTCCCGCCGCGCCGGCCGGGCCGGTGGCGCCGGGCGCGCCCGAGGCGCCGGTGGGTCCGGTCGGACCGGCTGGTCCGGCGGGGCCGGTCGGGCCGACCGGGCCGCTGCCCGGCGTGCAGCGACCGAGCAGGCCGGTTACCGCGTTGAAGCAGACCACCTGGTCCTGCTGCAGCGAGGCGGGCAGCGACGGGATCGTCACCTGGCCGTCTGCGCCCACGCGCAGACGCACGATGCTGCCGCTGTCGTCGGTGACCGTGAAGCCCTGGTTCGGCAGCGGCCGCGCCTCGATGTCGCCCTGTGCCGCCGCCGGTCCGGCCAGCGCCGCGGCGATCGCGAGCGCCAACGCCTGCCGTGCCGATCGCATGGAAGTCCGCATCGTGTTGTCTCCCCGTCCGGTTGGATCGCCGCCCCCTCGGCGGCAATCGGCGCAGGATAGCGGCAAATGCTGCAATTGTGACGTCGGCGTCAGCCGAAGGCGGCATTGGCCGCCACGCGCGCCCGCTCGCTCGCCGGCAGCGCCGGATCGTCGAGCAGGGCCCGGCACAGTGCCGCGCTCTCGGCGCGGCGGCCGGCGTAGTACGCGCTGACCGCCTGCTCGTCGCGTGCGCGCCACTGGTAGACCGCGCGGTCGACGAACAGCGCGTCGTCCGGCAGTGCATGGCCGGCGGCGGCGCGCGCATGCAGATAGGCGCTGCCGTAGCGGCCGCGCAGGCGCAGGTAGCGCGCCAGGTCGCACAGCGGCTCGGCGCGTGTCGGCCGCGTGTCGTAGGCGGCGAGGTAGGCGTCGATCACGGCAGCTTCGTCGTGCCCGAGCGCCTCGTGCAGGACCGCGATCTGGTAGCGCGCATACCAGACCTCCTCGTCCCAGCCGCCCATGCCGGCGCGGCGCCGGTAGGCCGCCAGCGCCGCTTCGCGCTGGCCGGCGTCGCGCAGGCTCTGTGCGTAGTAGAAGACGTAGCGCGCGTTGTCCGGTTCGCGGCGCAAGGCGGCCTCGAGCACGCGCGCATCCTCGGCGTACTTCTCGTGCTGCGGCCGCCGGCTGCGCGCGCCGTCGGGTATCGCGCGCACGCGCATGCCGTCGAGCACGCCGATCGCGGCCATCGGGTCGGTCGCCGGATACTCGTGCAGCACGCCGTGCCAGCGCCAGCGCGCGTCGTGCCGCAGCAGCTTGGCGCACAGATACTCCACCGTACCGCCGTGCTGGTACACGCGCAGGTAGTAGCCCGGCGCGTCCAGCGTGTCCGGCCAGGCGTGCTGCGGATCGATCTCGACCACCTCGTCGGCGTCGACGATCAGCGCGTACTGTCCGTAGTCGCGCGCCAGGTCCAGCGCCTGGTTGCGATTGGTCGCGAAATCGACCCAGGGCCGCTCGATCAGCCGGCCCGGCAGATCGCCGAGCAGCTCGCCGATGCGGGCCTGCGTACCGTCCGCGGATCCGGTGTCGACGATCGCCCAGGCGCCGATCAGCGGGCGCACCGCCTCGATGCAGCGCGCGATGACCGCGCTTTCGTTGCGCACGATCATGCTCAGGCAGATCGAGCCGGCGAACGGCAGGCGCGGCAAGGCCAACGGCATCGGTCGGTCCTGGGAGAGGCAGTGCGCGATCGTAAAGAGCACGTGTACGGGCCGGCAAGGCATGCGCGCGGTCGCCGGACGCGGCTATGATGCGCGGGCAGCCACTCGAGGACGCCCCGATGCCGACCCGCCCGCTCCGTCTCCGTACCGCCGCGACGCAGGCGCATGCCGCCGCGCTGGCCGGCGTTCTCCTCGCGGCAACGGCCGGCGCCGCCCAGGCCGGCACCGCCGCGATGCTGCGCATCGGCGGCGGCACGCTTTACGTCCCCGCCACGATCGCCAACGCCGACGTGCTGGCCGAGGGCGGCACGCTGGCCGGCGACGGCAGCGTGCTCGGTGCGGTCGTGCTCGGCACCGGCGGCGCGCTGGCGCCGGGTCCGGCAGCGGGCGCCGGCACGATCAGCGCCGCGGCACTGACCTGGCAGCCCGGCGCCGGCGTCCGGCACCGTCTCGGCAGCGGCGACGCCGATTCGGACCATACCGCGCTGTCGGGCACGCTGACGCGCAACGGCAGCGGCGCCTACCTGTTCGCGTTCGACGATGCCGATACGCTGCCCACGGCGGGCGCCACCTATACGCTGATGAGCTTCGCGGCGCAGAGCGGCTTCAGCGCGAGCGATTTCAGCTACAGCTACAGTGGCGCGGCACCGGCCCTGAACGGCGAATTCATGCTGACCGACGGTGCCTTGCTGTTTCACGTGACCAGTCTGCCGGTCGGCCTGCAGTCGTTCTCGGTCGACTGACCGTCGCGCCGCGCGGTTGCGGCCGCCGCGCCGCGGCCCCATCTGGTCCGCTCCTAATCTCGCTGCGGGCCCGGCCCGATGCCATGCCGCTGATCGCGCCGCCGCTGTCGCTGTACGTGCACATTCCGTGGTGCGTCCGGAAATGTCCGTATTGCGACTTCAACTCGCACGCCGTGCGCGACGGCCTCCCGCAGGAGGCCTACGTCGACGCGCTGCTCGACGATCTCGACCGCGATCTGGCCGATTTCGGTGCGGCCGCGGCCGGGCGCCCGCTGACCAGCATCTTCTTCGGCGGCGGCACGCCGAGCCTGTTCGCGCCGGCCGCGATCGGCCGCATCCTCGACGGCGTCGCCGCGCGCCTGCCGGTCGCGCCGGGCGCCGAGGTCACGCTCGAGACCAACCCGGGCACGGTCGAGCACGGCCGCTTCGACGGCTATCGCGCGGCCGGCGTCAACCGCATCAGCTTCGGCGTGCAGAGCTTCGACGACGTGATGCTCGGGCGGCTCGGCCGCATCCATTCGGCCGGCGAGGCCGAGCAGGCGATCGCGCAGGCGCGCGCGGCCGGCATCGACAACTTCAACATCGATCTGATGTACGCGCTGCCGCAGCAGGACCTGGCCGGCGCGCTGGCCGACGTCGAGCGCGCGATCGCGCTGGCGCCGCCGCATCTGTCGCACTACCAGCTCACGCTGGAGCCGAACACGCTGTTCGCGGCTCGGCCGCCGCCGCTGCCGGACGGCGACGCGGCCTGGGACATGCAGGAGCGCTGTCAGCAGCGCCTGGCCGAGGCCGGCTATGCGCAGTACGAGGTCTCGGCCTATGCGCGCCCGGGCCGGCAGGCCGCGCACAATCTCAACTACTGGCGCTTCGGCGACTATCTCGGCATCGGCGCCGGCGCGCACGGCAAGCTGACCGACGCGGCCGCCGGTACGATCCGCCGCCGCGCCAAGCAGCGAACGCCGCGCGCGTACCTGGCCCACGCCGGCAGCGCACGCCGCATCGCCGAGGACGTGACAATCGGCGCCGCCGATCTGCCGTTCGAGTACGCGATGAACGCCTTGCGCCTGATCGACGGCGTGCCGGCCGCGGCGTTCGCCGAGCGCACCGGTCTGCCGGATGCGGCGATCGCCGCGCCGCTGGCGGCCGCGCAGCGTCGCGGCTGGCTCGACCAGGCGCCCGGCCTGCTGCGCGCCAGCGACGACGGCCAGCGCTTCCTCAACGATCTGGTCGCGCTGTTCCTGCCGGAGGACCGCCATGCTTGAAGCGGTGCTGATCCATTGCCCGTACTGCGGCGAGGGCTTCGAGACCACGGTCGACTGCTCGGCCGGCTCGCAGACCTATGTCGAGGACTGCGCGATCTGCTGCCGGCCGATCGAGCTGCGCATCCGCGTCGACGCGGACGGCGGCCTGATCGACGTCGACGCCGCGACCGATCGCGACTGACGCTGGCGGCGTGTCGTGCCGGCGGCCCGCGATGCGCGCGCCGGCGATCGGGGCGTGAATCGAGACGGCCGCGGTGGCCGGCGGTACTCAGGCCGGCGCGGCGCCGCCGAGCGCATCGAACAGCCATATGCGCGCGGCCTGCCAGTGCCGCTTGACGGTGGCCGGCGACTGCTCGAGCACCTCGCCGGTCTCCTCGATGCTGAGGCCGCCGAAATAGCGCAGCTCGACGATGCGCGCCTTGACCGGGTCGATCCGCTCGAGCCGGACCAGCGCCTCGTCCAGATCGACCAGATCCAGCGCCTCGTCGGCCGCGAGCTCCAGACCGCTCAGCGTGACGCGCTCGCCGCCGTCGCGCTTGGCCGCGTTGCGGCGCCGCGCATGGTCGATCAGGATCTCGCGCATCAGCCGCGCGGCGACCGCGAGCAGATGGCCGCGGTCCTCGCCGGGCAGCGCCGGCGCGCCGATCAGGCGCAGCCAGGCCTCGTTGACCAGCGCGGTCGGCTGCAGCGTATGGCCGCCGCGCTCGCGCCGGAATGCCTGCTCGGCGAGGCGGTGCAGTTCCGGATACAGCAGCGCGGCCAGCCGGTCGCGCGCGCCGGTGTCGCCGCCGCGCCAGTCCACCAGCAGTTGGGTCACCGCCACGCTCATCGCGCCAGTGTAGAGCCTCCGGCCGCGCGATCCAGCCCCGGCCGGCCGGGCCGGCGTGTCGTCGGGCATCAGGTCAGGAGCCGGCGACGCGCCCGATGCGGCCCGGCAACCCGGCTGGCGCCCCCGGCGAAACCGCCTACACTGCCGCAGCCGCTGCGGCCGGGGAGGAGGCAGGTGGATCTGACGACCGAAGTCGAGGCGATGCGCGTGCTCGAGGCGGCGCTGGCGCAGCCCGATGCCGGGCGGCTGGCCTGGCTCGAGGCGCAGGCGCTGCCGGCCGCGGTCGCGGCGCGCGTGCGCGTGCTGCTCGGCCGCGCCGCGCCGCACGAGGGCTTTCTCGATCCGCCGGCCGGCCGCGCGCTGCCGATGGCCGCCGGCCTGCCGGCGCCGGGCGAATGCGTCGGGCCGTGGCGGCTGCTGCGCGAACTCGACGCCGGCGGCATGGGCGTGGTGTTCCTGGCCGAGCGCACCGACGGCGCGTATCAGCGCCAGGTGGCGGTCAAGTTCGTGCGCACCGATCATCTGCTGTTCGCCGGCGAGCGGCGGCGCGAGCTGATCGCGCGCTTCGAGAACGAGCGCGTCCTGCTCGCGCGCGTCGATCATCCGAACGTGGCGCGGATCCTCGACGGCGGCAGCCTCGACGGCCTGCCGTACCTGGTCATGGACTACGTCGAAGGCGATTCGCTGCTGGTGCACTGCGAGCGCCGGCACCTCGACACGCGGGCGCGCCTGGCACTGTTCTGCAAGGTCTGCGACGGCGTGCAGGCCGCGCACCGGCACCTGATCGTGCATCGCGACCTCAAGCCCGGCAACGTCCTGGTCGGTGCCGACGGCGAGCCGCGCCTGCTCGATTTCGGCATCGCGCGGATGCTCGACGCCGGCGCCGACGCCGAGCGCGCGACGACGCGCACCGGCCTGCTCGCATTGACGCCGGCCTATGCCAGCCCCGAGCAGCTGCGGCTGGAGCCGCCGACGACCGCGTCGGACGTCTACTCGCTCGGCGTGATCCTCTACGAGCTGCTGACCGGCACGCGGCCGTACCAGCTGGAAGGCCTCAGCCCCGCCGAGATCGAGCGGATCGTCTGCGACACCGCGCCGGTGCCGCTGCGCCAGGCCCGCGCGGCGGCGCAGGCGGCCGATGCCGCGCGCGCGCCGCGGCCGGCGTTCGGGGCGGATCTGGAGCGCATCGTCGCGCGCGCGCTGCACAAGGCGCCGGAGCGCCGCTACGGCTCGGCGCAGGCGCTGGCCGACGATCTGCGCCGCCATCTGGCCGGCCGGCCGGTGCAGGCGCATCCGGACTCGCTCGGCTATCGCATCGGCAAGTTCGTCGGACGCCACCGGCTGGCCTGCGCCAGCGGCGCGCTGGCCGCGATCGCGGTGCTCGCGGCCGGTGCCGTCGCGATCTGGCAGGCGGCCCAGGCGCATCGCGCGGCCGCCGACACCGCGGCCGTCAACGCGTTCCTGGTCGACGTGCTCAAGACCTCCAATCCGTACATGAGCGGCGAGGAGATCAGCCTCAGCGAGGCGCTGACGGTCGCGGCCGGCAAGGTCGAGGAGCGCTTCGGCGACCGGCCCGATCTGGCCGTCGGCGTGCGCAGCGCGCTCGGCGAGAGCATGCTCGCGACCGGCCGGCTCGACGCCGCCGAGCTCCAGCTGCAGCGCGCGCTGGCCGACGCCGAGCCGCTGTTCGGCACCGACGATCCGCGCACGGTGACCGCATTGGCGACGCTGGCCAGCCTGCGCAAGGATCAGGGCCGCTACGAAGAGGCCCAGCGCCTGTTCGACGAGGCGCTGGCGCGCCTCGAGCACAGCGGCCGCACCCGCGAGGCGGTCTACGGCAACGTACTCAACGACGTCGGCGTGATGCATCTGGTGCGCGAGGATTTCGCGCGCGCGGCGGCGTATCTGGAGCGTGCGGCCGCGGCCGATGCCGGCGGCTTCGTCGCGGTCTCGGCCGATCAGCGCGCACGCACGCTGGCCAACCTCGCGCAGGCGGTCGGCGCGCGCGGCAGCGGCGATCTGGCGCGCGCCGACGCGCTGTACCGGCAGGCGCAGCCGGTGCTCGAAGCCGCTTATCCCGAGGGCAGTCCGCATCTGGCGGTGATCCTCAACAATCGTGCCCGGCTGGCCTGGGTGCGCGGTGACCGCGAGGCCGCGATCGCGCTGCAGGCGCGCGCGGTTGCGATGCATCGGCGCGCGTTCCGCGGCGACCACGAGATGGTCCTGGTGCCGATGACGAACCTGGCGCGGCAGGCGCTCGCGCTCGGCCGGCTCGATCAGGCCGAGGAGGCCGCCGGAGAGGCTGCGGCGATGGCCGAGCGGCTTTATCCGGACGGCCGCAGCCACTACCGGCTCAATGCGCTGGCGGCGCTGGCCGGCACGCGGCTCGCGCAGGGCCGCGACACCGAGGCGGCAGCCCTGCTGCTGCGCCTGCGCACGCCTCCCGACGCACTCGCGCAGGCGCCGGCCTCGACGCGCGACTACGCCGCCGAGCTGATCGCGCAGCTGTGCGGCGAGGGCCGGTCCACGGCCGCGCCGTGCGCGGCGGCCGCGCGCTGAGGCGGAGCGGCGCCGGGTGCGCCGCGTGCGGGCTTTGGTTATCGTGGCGCTTCCGTCCGCCGCCGACCGCCGATGATCTTCGAAGGCTCCGACCGCTACGTCGCCACCGCCGACCTCAAGCTCGCGGTCAATGCCGCGATCACGCTGCAGCGGCCGCTGCTGATCAAGGGCGAGCCCGGTACCGGCAAGACCCTGCTGGCCGAGGAGATCGCGCGCAGCCTCGATGCGCCGCTGTACGCCTGGCACGTCAAGTCGACCACTAAGGCGCAGCACGGTCTGTACGAGTACGACGCGGTCGGCCGCCTGCGCGATTCGCAGCTCGGCGACGCGCGCGTGCACGACATCGCGCACTACATCCGGCGCGGCCCGGTCTGGCACGCGTTCGACGCCGAGCGCCGCGCGGTGCTGCTGATCGACGAGATCGACAAGGCGGACCTGGAGTTTCCCAACGATCTGCTGCAGGAACTGGACCGCATGACGTTCCACGTGCACGAGACCGGCCAGACCGTCGCCGCGCGGCAGCGGCCGGTCGTCGTGATCACGTCGAACAACGAGAAGGAGCTGCCCGACGCGTTCCTGCGCCGCTGCTTCTTCCACTACATCGCGTTTCCGGACCGCGCGACGCTGGAGCGCATCGTCGCCGTGCACCATCCGGGCATCGCCGCCGACCTGGTCCGCCACGCGCTCGAGACGTTCTTCGAGCTGCGCGAGGTACCCGGCCTCAGGAAGAAGCCCTCGACCTCGGAGCTGATCGACTGGCTCAAGCTGCTGCTGGCCGATTCGCTGTCGGCCGCCGCGCTGCGCGAGCGCGATCCGGCCAAGGCGATTCCGCCGCTGTACGGCGCGCTGATCAAGAACGAGCAGGACGTGCAGCTGCTCGAGCGCCTGGCCTTCATGCACCGCCGGCAGAGCCGCGGCTAGACGATGGGCCGCGCCGCGCAGGCCGGTGGCGACGTGCGGCGGCCGTGCTGATTGGCCTGTTCGAGGCGCTGCGCGCGGCGCGCGTGCCGGTGACGCTGCGCGAATGGCTCGATCTGATGGCCGCGCTCGAGGCCGGCTTCGCGTTCGCCGACGTCGAGGCCTTCCACGCGCTGGCGCGCGCGATCCTGGTCAAGGACGAGCGCCACTACGACCGCTTCGATCGTGCGTTCGGCGCGTATCTCGCGGCCGCGCAGTCGATCGCGCCGGAGACACTCGCACAGGTGCCCGAGGACTGGCTGCGCACGCAATTCGCGCGTGAGTTCAGCGACGAGGAGAAGGCCCGCGTCGAGGCGCTCGGCGGCCTCGACGCGCTGATCGAGGCGTTCCGCCGGCGCCTGGCCGAGCAGACCGAACGCCACAGCGGCGGCAACCGCTGGATCGGCACCGGCGGCACCAGTCCGTTCGGCGCGGCCGGCCATCGTCCGGGCGGCATCCGGCTCGGTCCGGCCGGCGGCGGCCGCATGGCGGCCAAGGTCTGGGAGCGGCGCAGCTATCGCAACCTCGACGGCGACGCCGAGCTCGGGCCGCGCAATCTCAAGCTGGCCTTGCGCCGCCTGCGCCGGTTCGCGCGCGAAGGCGCGGCCGAGGAGCTCGATCTCGACGCGACGGTCGCCGCGACCGCGCGCGAGGGCGGCCTGCTCGACGTGCGGCTGCGGCCCGAGCGCCGCAACGCGGTCAAGCTGCTGCTGTTCCTCGACATCGGCGGATCGATGGACGAGCACGTCGCGGCCTGCGAGGCGCTGTTCGGTGCGGCACGGTCCGAGTTCAAGCGCCTGGAGCACTACTACTTCCACAATTTCGTCTACGACCACGTCTGGACCGACAACCGCCGCCGCGACTCGCAGCGCACGCCGACGCAGGACCTGCTGCGCCGCTACGGCGCCGATCACCGCGTGGTCTTCGTCGGGGACGCGGCGATGGGGCCGTACGAGATCACCGAGCCCGGCGGCAGCGTCGAGTACTGGAACGAGGAAGCCGGTGCGGTCTGGTTCGGCCGGCTCAGGGCGCATTTCCCGAAGCTGGTCTGGATCAATCCGACGCCGGCCTCGCACTGGCACTACGCGGCGTCGACTGCGCTGGTGCATGAGCTGGTCGAGCGGCGCATGTATCCGCTGACGACCGACGGCCTGGCGGAGGCGATGGCGTTTCTGGCGCGCTGAGCGCGGGAGCGCTTTTGGCTTTTATCCATCCTTGAGGACGCCGCATCGAAGTCAAGGCGGAGAGCAAGAGCTTCCGCTCGCTCCGCGAGCGGGTGACTTTTGTCTTGTCAAAAGTCACCAAAACCGTCTGCGCTGACGCGAGCCGGCGCGGCTGCGCCGCGCCGGTTCCCTGCGCTTCTCGGTCGCCCAGGCACGCTGCCCCAACTCGCTGGCGCTCAGACACGGGGCAGCTCTTCGGCCTG
>NZ_DATKFQ010000006.1:0-114862 GCF_035511235.1 Dokdonella sp. | reverse complement strand
TGCACAGGGCCTTGATCGGCATCGCGCCGGCCTCGGCCTCGCGAAGGATCGAGATGATCTGCTCGTCGCTGAAACGCTTCTTCATGAGTTCTCCTTGCCTGTTGAGGGTAGAGAACTCACCATCCGCATGGCTACACGATTCGTCTCAGGTCACGTGAATAAATTGTTATGAGCCACTTTCCTTGACCAAAGACTTCAAGTACTTCGCTCCCGACATTGTTAGTCCGTCTTCGAAGTAACCGAGTTTCTCAAGATCTTCAATGTATCCGCCGGGAAGATCCTCAATCATCCGATCAAAAAGCTTGCGGATGGCCATGGAGGACAGCTGTAGCAAGCGTTCATTTCCGATCTTCTCGATCACATGTGATTTTGTGAAACGATCTATGGCACCGGATCCACTCTGTTCATCTGCCAGTAGTCGCCGTCGCCTCAAACGCTCCATGAACAATTGCCTGTTCAGTCGCGACATTTCTTGCTGTAGTCCCGATAGCTCTTCCTCTTTCTGCTTAAGCTGATCAGAGAATGCTCTTTTCTCTTGCTCCTGCAGCTGCGATCTATCGAGTAACTCCTTAACTATTTTATTTCTCTGCTCTATGACTTTATGTACTTCTTGTTTCTCGTCTTCGATCTTCTGCTTAGTCTTCTCAGCCGCCTCGCTAGATCGGTCGCTTGGACGGCTTTCAAGATAACTACGCATCGAAGAATAACCCTCATCAAGATGGCGAAGGCGCTCTCCGAATCCACTTTCCATCTTTGCTAGCAATTGAGCGATGTCTCTTGTGAACTTGTAAGTATTGTCGTAGAAGGTGTTGCTGGTGTCAGTTGCCTTGAAGTAGAACAATGCAGCAAGCGCTACAGAGAAGAGAGCTAGCAACAGAGATAACAATGTCGGGAAGTCCACCGTCATAGCCATTGGCGTGTCGATGATCTTGAAAGATATAACTGCGGCTAGTGCAAGAGCCACAATAGCCTTAACCAAATCCCACAAGCTTGCCTTCTGCACGTCCATCAGCCCCCCCCCTTTTGGCGTATATCATCTGAGTTAAGCCGACCCGCGAAGCGGCTTCGGCTTGAATGTATTATTAGGCGGCAAGCTAGCCACAATCAGCTCCCCCTGGGGAAGAGCATGTCCCAAAACGCCCACGGTAGGCCCAGCATGTAACAAGCGCGATAACAAAAAAACTTTGATTCCGACCCATGGGCCATGGGTATAGCCGTAGACAAATGCCGGAATGAGGGCGACCAGAAGGAGCTATGCCTCGGTCCGCGGAAGTACGCGAAGAACCTGCTTGTTGAGCCATGCGAAGAATGACATTGCTGCCCAAATACCTAATAGTCGGGTCCTGGGTCCGGTATACGACTTATCCACAGCGCACCGCATGGTGGGCTATCTCCTTGATACAGCCCGATCTTAGGGCGACTTGGTCCGGCTAACAAGCCGACGTATAGTTGGGCCTACGGTTAGCGCGCGCCCTTAGGTTTCCCCACATTTTCATGCCGCCAGGGGCGTCTGATCAAGAATGGGCCTTGGCAGGTTGCGTAGTCGGTGCAGCCATCTGGATAGGGGTTCCAGCGGCCATAGTTGGCGTCCAAAACTCGCGCGAGCGATTTGGAGGACATTCATCTACTCAGCCACGCGCCTTATGTGGATGCCCTGTTTGTGGACAAGCGCACGCACGAGAACGTACGGCGTGTCCGGCAGAAGGATCCGAAGGTAGCCGCTTTCCTTCAATCGATCTTGCGAGCGGGGTCGTGGGAAGTGGCGCTGATGCTGGCACTGAGTTCGACACGCCATGTCAAGACCTGAGCAACGAGCAGCATAGACGCCGCAACCGACTACTCGTTCGCTCAAGCAGACTAGACCCGACGGCTGCGATCACCTGCTTTGGGTCGATAACAGACGATTCATCTCGCCGACGCATCGGTCTTTCGGATTCGCCAAAGTTGCCACGACGCATGCCTGTGGAGCCCGGGGTCGGCAGCGTACAAAAACCGACGCGTGCAACGAACTACACGGCGCGGCCGCATAGCCTTATCGGCCGGTTGCGGCTTGCCGCTCACCGCGTCACCGAAAGCAGCGCGCTGCCACTTCTATCGAATCGCCCTAGAAATGGGCACAGATGCCCGCGAAGCTTGCGCCGCGATCGTTATGAGCTGGCACAAATTGGTCTTCGCCGCCGTTCTCGTAGGCCATCCCCTTCAGCTCCCCTCCCTATACTCCAGATCCATGCCTGCCCCGCGCGATCTGGTCGAACTGCGTCCCGAAGGTCTGTACTGCCCCGCCGGCGATTTCCATATCGACCCGTGGCGGCCGGTGCCGCGGGCGGTCATCACGCACGGGCACGGCGATCATGCGCGGATCGGGATGGGCGAGTACCACTGCAGCGCGGGGTCGCTGCCGATCCTGCGTTGGCGGCTCGGCGAGCAGCGCTACCACGTGCATGAGCACGGTGCGCCGTTCGAGCTCGGCGGCGCGCGCGTCTCGCTGCATCCGGCCGGGCACGTGCTCGGATCGGTGCAGGTGCGGATCGAGGCCGGCGGCGAGGTCTGGGTCGCCTCGGGCGACTACAAGCGCCAGCCCGACCCGACCTGCGCGCCGTTCGAGCCGGTGCGCTGCGACGTGTTCATCACCGAGGCGACGTTCGGGTTGCCGGTGTACCGCTGGCCCGACACGCGCGAGGTGGTCCGCGACATCGTCGACTGGCGCGAGCGCTGTGCGGCGCGCGGCGAGGCGGCGGTGCTGTTCTGCTATGCGCTCGGCAAGGCGCAGCGGCTGCTGGCCGAACTGGCCGCAGTGACCGACCGGCCGGCGCTGCTGCACGGCGCGATCGCGGCGGGGGTCCAGGTCTATCGCGATGCCGGCATTGCGATGCTCGCGACCCGTGCGGTGGCCGAGGAGGAGAAGGGCCGCGATTTCGCCGGTGAGCTGATCCTGGCGCCGCCGTCGGCGGCCGGCAGTCCGTGGATGCGGCGCTTCCGCGGCGCGCAGACCGGGTTCGCGTCGGGCTGGATGCGCCTGCGCGGCAATCGCCGACGCCGCAACTACGACCGCGGCTTCGTCGTGTCCGACCATGCCGACTGGCCCGATCTGATGCGCACGGTGCGCGAGACCGGCGCGCGGCGCGTCATCGCCACGCACGGCAGCACCGATGCGATCGTGCGTGCCTTGAACGAGTCCGGCGTCGCCGCCGAGGCGTTTCGCACGAGCTTCGGAGACGAGGAGGCATGAGTGCCCTGCCCGTCCGAACGAGGGTCGCGCGATGAAGCGCTTCGCGGCGCTGTATCGCGAACTCGACCGCAGCACCGGCACGGCCGACAAGCGCGCGGCGCTGGTCGCGTATTTCCGCGAGGCGCCGGTCGAGGATGCAGCCTGGGCGCTGTGGCTGCTGTCGGGCGGCAAGCTGGCGGCGTCGCGCGCGCGCATCGCCAACAGCCGCGAGCTGCGTGCGTGGATCGTCGCCGAGAGCGGCCAGCCGGAGTGGCTGGTCGAGGACTGCTACGACCACGTCGGCGACCTGGCCGAGACGCTGGCGCTGCTGCTCGACGATCCGGCGGCCGAGGATGACGACCGGCCGCTGCATGTGTGGATCGAGCGCGAGCTGCTGCCGCCGGCCGGCGCCGACGAGGCGCTGCGCCGCGACGCCGTCGTGCGCGCCTGGCGCACGCTCGGCTTCGATCAGCGCCTGCTGTTCAACAAGCTGCTGACCGGCGCGTTGCGCGTCGGCGTCTCGCAGCGGCTGGTGCAGCAAGCGCTGGCCGAGATGAGCGGCATCGACATCGCGCGCATCGCGCAGCGCATGCTCGGCGCCTGGACGCCCTCGCCGCGCTTCATGCGCGATCTGTTGACGGTTGAGGAACTGCCCGGCGATCGGCAGCAGCCGTATCCGTTCTTCCTGGCCTCGCCGCTGGAACCGGCGGACGGTATCGAAGTGGCCGCGCGGCTCGGCGAGGTCGGCGACTGGCTGCTCGAGTGGAAGTGGGACGGCATCCGCCTGCAGCTGATCCGCCGCGGTGGCGAGGTCGCGCTGTGGTCGCGCGGCGAGGAGCGCCTGGAAGGGCGCTTCCCGGAGATCGAGGCCGCCGCGGGCGCGCTCGCGCGCGACTGCGTGATCGACGGCGAGCTGCTGGCCTGGGGCGAACGCGAGGATCGGCCGCTGCCGTTCACGGCTCTGCAGAAGCGCATCCAGCGGCGCAAGCCCGGCATCAGGCTGCTCGCCGAGGCGCCGGCGCGCGTGCTGGCCTATGACCTGCTCGAACTGGACGGCACCGACCTGCGTACGCTGCCGCTGCGGCAGCGGCGCGAGACGCTGGCCACGCTGGTCGATCAGCTGGCCGACCCGCGCATCGCGCTGTCGCCACTGGTCGACGCGCGCGATTGGACCGAGGCGGCGCGCCGTCGCGAAGATGCACGCGAGCGCGGCGTCGAGGGCCTGATGCTGAAGCGGCGCGAATCGGTCTATCAGGTCGGCCGCCGCCGCGGCGACTGGTGGAAATGGAAGATCGAGCCGCTGACGATCGACGGGGTGCTGCTCTACGCGCAGTCCGGCCACGGCCGGCGCAGCACGCTGTTCACCGACTACACGTTCGGGCTCTGGGACGGCGAGGCGCTGGTGCCGGTCGCCAAGGCCTACTCGGGCCTGGACGATCGCGAAATCCTCGAACTGGACCGCTGGATCCGCGCGCATACGCTCGAGCGCTTCGGCCCGGTGCGCTCGGTACCGGCCGAGCACGTGTTCGAGCTCGGCTTCGAGGCGGTCAACCGCAGCAGCCGGCACAAGTCCGGCATCGCGGTGCGCTTCCCGCGCATCCTGCGCTGGCGCCGCGACAAGCCGGCCGCGGAAGCCGACCGGCTCGACGCATTGAAGGCGCTGGCGCGGTGACGCATCGCGTCGCCGCCGCCGATGCCGAGCTGACCGCCTGGTCCGCGGCGCGCGGCCGGACGCCGGCCGCGTGCCGGCGCGAGGCGTGGGTCCGCCTAGCGGCGATTGCGTATCCGCCGGGCGCGCCGGCCGAGGTTCGCGGCACGCCGGACTGACCGGTTCGCGGACAGCCGCCCGACACCGGCACCAGGCGGCGCGCCTCACTGCCGTTCGTGCGGATGGACAAGCCGCAGCACCTTGTTCCGCCGGCCATCGATCACCGGCGATCCCGAACGCGGGCGCACCGCAAGGAATGGGACTTTCTGCGATACGATCGCCGCGCCACGGCGCAGGCCGCCCGCGGTGTCCGGAAAGCGCCCTTGAACGCCCCCACGCTCCTGCTCGTCCAGCTGACGTCGATCCTGATCGCCGCGCGCGTTTGCGGCTTTCTGCTCCGGCGGATCGGCCAGCCGCCGGTGATCGGCGAGATGGCGGCCGGTCTGCTGCTGGGGCCGATCGTGTTCGGCGCCTGGCTGCCGGATCTGCACGCGCTGCTATTCGCGCCATCGTCGCTGCCCGCGCTGTCGGGGCTCGGCACGGTCGGCGTCGCGTTGTTCATGTTCCTGGTCGGGCTGGAGCTGCGTGCGCCGGACGGCACGCGCGCGCAGCTGCGTTCGGCGCTCCTGGTCGGCGGTCTCGGCATCGCGGTGCCGCTGCTGCTCGGCCTCGCCGTCTCGCCGCTCCTGCATCCGCGCTACGCGCCGGCCGGCGTACCGTTCTGGCCGTTTGCGCTGTTCGTGGCCGCGGCGCTGTCGGTGACGGCGTTCCCGGTGCTGGCGCGGATCCTGCGCGATCGCAGCCTGACGCGATCGGTGCCGGGCCGGCTCGCGCTGAGCGCGGCGGTCATCGACGATGGCTGCGTGTGGATCCTGCTGGCCTTCGTCGTGGCGCTCGCGCGCGGAGGCGACGGTACGCAGGTGCTGCTCACCGTGTTCGGCGCGGCCGTGCTGGTCGCAGCCGTCTTCGCGGTGCTCAAGCCGCTCTACGCGCGCCTGCTGCGGCCGCGCATCGGCCACGGCGAGCTGCCGGCCGCTGCGTTCGCGTGGATCCTCATCGGCTGCCTCGCCTGCGCGGCGTTCGCCGAGTGGATCGGACTGCATGCCGTGTTCGGCGCGTTCCTGTTCGGCATCGCGCTGCCGCGCGACGACCGCTTGCTCGACGCGCTGACCACGCGCATCGAGCCGGTCGCGGTGGTGTTCCTGATGCCGATCGTGTTCGCGCTGGCCGGCCAGAACACCACGCCCGGCGCGTTCGCCGGCGCCGGCCTCGGCGCGCTGGCCCTGGTGCTGGCCGTGGCGATCGTCGGCAAGATCGCCGGCTGCGCGGCCGGCGCGCGGCTCGGCGGCCACGGCTGGCGCGACAGCCTCGCGGTCGGATCGCTGATGAATGCGCGCGGCCTGATGGAGCTGATCGTCATCAAGATCGGCTTCGACGCCGGCCTGATCGGTGCGGAGCTGTTCACGATGCTGTTCGCGATGACGCTGCTGACCACGTTCATGGCCTCGCCGCTGCTCAGCGCATTTCACCGGGGCGGCGCAGCGCTGCCGGCCGGGCGCGAGACGCACTCCTGATCGCGTAACCGGCCAGTCGCATCCACCTCGAAGCCGAACCTGTTACGCCTCAGATGGCCGGGTCGCATACGACGGGAACACCGTGCAGGCGATCCAATGGCCACGCACTGCGTATCGGCGATCCAGCGAGGGGTTTATCACGAAGCCGGTGCGGCCGTCGTACTCGGGGGACGCAGGTAGCCCACCTCGGCGATCACCGCCTGCACCTCGGGCCGGGCGATCACCGCTTTGCTGCGCTTGTCGCGCGCGGCCCTGCTCGGCGGCTTCTCTACAGCCTTGGAAGGCTGTACTTCGATCAGCGCGTCCGAACGCCACTCGGGATTGCGCAGCCGCTCGATCAGCACTGCGGCTGCCTCGTCGACACGACCCGCATGCATCAGGGCCAGCTGGTAGGTCGCGATGGCGTCTTCGCGGTGATCGCGCATGAAGGCCAGATGCCGCTGCACTGCGGATGCGTCCTCGCGCTGTACCGCCACCATCAGGTACAGCATCTCCAGTCGCATGCGACCGTACGGACTCGTTTCGCCGAGATCTTCGACTGCCTCGAGCGCTTTGTCGGCCTCACCGAGATCGGCGTAATACCAGCCCAGATTGAGCGCCTGACTGACGTTCATGCCGCCTTCTTCCGGTCGCTTTGCCGCTCGGCGTAGCTGGACGATTGCCTCCTCCCATCGGTCCAGCCCCCACAGCGCCTCGGCACGCTGATCGAGTACCCACGGATACTCGTCGTCGAAATCGACGTAGTACCTCGTCCCCTCGGCTTCCGTAATGAGCGCGATCACTGCATCGACGTCGGCCAGCGCAGCGGCGTCGCGACCGTCGTCGAGCAGCCGTCGCTGCAACATCACCCGATGACTCAGCCGAGTCGGTTCCGATTCGACGAGAGCACGTATCCGCTCGATGTCGGCCTCCACGGCAGCGCGAAGCTGGAATCGCTCCGCCGAGTCGACGACGCGATCGAACCTCCGATCGACGTGCATGGCGAGAATCGAACTCGGCGATCCGATCTTGCGCGCGACCGCGCGGGCACGCGCCACGTGATCCTGCTCGAGCGCCAGACGCACCAGCGACAGCCAGAGCGCATCGGGCGGTTCGCCGCCGACGGTGAAACCGGTATCGAACAATGCGTCCAGCAGCTCGCGATGCTCATTGGTCGCGGCGGCCTGCCGCTCCAGTCGTGTCGCGAGCCGTTGAATGGCACGCTCGTCGAGCTCGCGCATGATCGCCGGCCAGCGCCGCGCGAGCATCGTGATGCAGCGGGCCGCATCGGCATCGTCCCCCAGGGCAGCGGAAGCTTTCAGCCGCGTATACCAGACACCGCCCTCGACCTGCGGATAGCCGCTGGCACGGACCAGCAGCGGATGCGCATGCGCCGGATCGCCGAGATCGTCGGCCAGGCCACCGGCCAGAGACAGGACTTCGTACTGCTGGCTCTCGTCGAGCGCATCGAAGCCCGGCGACTCGATGATCGCCTGGAAGCTGCGCCGGGCCGCCGCGAACTCGCGCTCGCGCAACTGCGCGAACGCCGCTGGCAGCGCGGTCCGTGCGGGCTGCGCCACGGCGTCCGCTTCTGCGCCGGCCGGCGCGGGCGGCGGCGCGATCACCGGCTGAGCCACACCCGTGGAAGCCTGCGCCCAGGCCAGCACACCCGCGACGAGAAGACCCCTGATCCGCATCGACCGCTCCTCCGGTTTCGCTGACCGGAACGATCGCCCGGCCGCCGCGACGACCGTACACGGCCGGACTCGCAATCGCCAGCGGCGGCGCCGCTCGACGTGTCCGGCTTGGCCTCGATCCGGTATCGAGAGCGGACGCCGATGCAGCGTTCGATCGGTCGGGTCAGGCCTTCATCGCACCCGGCCACCGCCACCGCACACTCACCGTCAACGCGCTCAGGACGCCGGCGGCGCCTCCGGCCCGCACAGGTCGAAACCCGGCTCGACGCCGGCCGCGGCGAGCATCGCCGCGACGCGGCCGTTGGCATAGGACTCGTCGGCCGGCCGCGTCAGCGCGAGAATCGCATCGGCCTCCGCGCCCCAGGCGCACGCGAATGCGCCGGGCTCCGGATGCGCCGCGACGATCTGCGGCAGCCGGCGCTCGAGCGCATCGAGGGCGGCGACCAGATCGGCGGCGGGCGCGGGCGTGTTCATGGCGCCGATCATGCGCGCGGCTGCTTGACCGGCACCCGAACCGGCGCGCTCGGCCCGGCCGCGCGAGCCCGGCGCCGGATCCAACCGTCCGTCCCGTAAGCCTTGCGCGGCATCCCGCTCGCGGCCTGAAACGCAAGGCCCGGCATCACCCTCGCGGCGCAGCGATGAAGCGCAGGCCGACGCCGGGCTCGGTCGCGATGTAGCGCGGCGCGGTCGCGTCGTCGCCCAGCTTCTGGCGCAGCTTGCCGACCAGGATGCGCAGGTAGTGCGTATCGTCCTGATGGTCCGGGCCCCACAGCTCGCGCAGCAGCTGCGGCTGCGTGACGACGCGGCCGGGGTGCTGCAGCAGCAGCGCGAGCAGCGCGAACTCGCGGCGGCTCAGCACGACGATCCTCCCGTCCAGCCTGACCTCGCGACGGCCCAGATCCACGTGCAGACGGCCGTCGTCGAACAGCGGCATCGCCGCCTCGCTGGCGGTGATGCGCGCACGCAGCAGGCTGCGGATGCGCGCCATCAGTTCCTGCACGCCGAACGGCTTGGTCACGTAGTCGTTGGCGCCGCCGTCGAGCGCGGCGACCTTCTCGGCCTCGCCGTCGCGCACGGTCAGCATGATCACCGGCACCTGCGACCACTGCCGCAGCTCGCGCAGCACGCCGTGGCCGTCCAGGTCCGGCAGGCCGAGGTCGAGCACGACCAGATCGGCGCCGTGCGCGGCCAGTTCGGCGAGGCCGGCGCGGCCGCTGCCGGCCAGCGCGACCGCATAGCCCTGCGCGCGCAGGCTGATGTCGAGGAAGCGCCGGATCTGCGGCTCGTCGTCGATCACCAGGATGCGGGCCGGTGGTGCGGAGGCGGTGGTCGGTGGTGGGCGATCGGTCAAGCCGGTGCCTGCGGCGCGGGGGTCAGCAGCGGCAGGGTAATCCGGATCAGCGTGCCGCGGCCATCCGGCCCCGGCAGCGCCTGCACGCTGCCGCCGTGCGCGCCGACCATGCCGCGGCAGATCGCCAGTCCCAGCCCGGTGCCGGGCCCGCCGCGGTCGCCGCGCTCGACGCTGTAGAACATGTCGAAGATGCGGTCGCGCTCGTCCTGCGGGATGCCCGGGCCGTGATCGCGCACGTCGATGCGCAGCGCGCCGTCGGCCAGCCTGGCATCCACCTCCACCGCCTGGTCCGGCGGCGAGAACCGGGCGGCATTCTCGAGCACGTTGAACACGGCCTGCTCGATCAGCGCCGGATGCACCCAGACCGGCGGCACGTCCGGCGCCACCGTGGTCTGCACGCGCACCTGCGGCTGGTAGCGCTGCAGGCGGCCGACCGCCGAGCCGAGCAGCTCGTCCACGCCGATCCAGTCGCGGTTGAGCTGCAGCCCGCTATGGCCCAGCCGCGTCATGTCGAGCAGGTTCTGGATGTAGCGGTCCAGCCGCTCGCCCTCGTGCTGGATCGTCTCGAGCAGGCTGCGCCGGTCCTCGGCGGCGATCGCGTCCCAGTACGAGGACAGGCTGCTGGCCGATCCGATCATCGCGGCCAGCGGCGAGCGCAGGTCGTGCGATACCGACGACAGCAGCGCCGAGCGCAGGCGCTCGGTCTCGCTGCTGACGCGTGCGTCTTCCAGCTCGGCGACCAGGCGCGTGCGCACGACCGCCTGCGCGACGTCCTCGGCCATCGCCTCGGCCAGCCGCCGCTGCTCCGGCAGCAGACGCGGCGCGCTCGCGTCCCAGCGCAGGCCGAGCACCCCGAGCGCACCGCGGTCGCCGCGCAACGGCAGGAATCCGTACGCGGCGCCGGCCAGCGTGTCGGTATCGCGGCCGGTCGCCTGGCCGTGCTGCAATGCCCAGTCGGCGGCGGCGCGGTCGATCTCCGACAGCGCCGCCGCGGGCGGTGCCTCGTGATCGTCCACGCGCAGCCAGACCTCGGCCGCCAGTGCGCGCGCCAGCGCCTTGCGGCCGGCGGACAGCACCTGGCCGAGGTCGGCCGCGCCGGCCAGCTCACGCCCCAGCGCCTGCAGTGCGGTGGCCTGCGCATTGGCCGCGCGCAGCGCCACCACCTGCATGCGCAGGCGCGAGGCCAGACGCCCGGCGACCAGCGCCGCGACCAGGAACAGCAGTACCGTCACCACGCCCTGGCGCGCGCCGATGTTCAGCGTGAAACGCGGCTCGATGAAGAAATAGTTGTAGGCGAGAAAGCCGAGCACCGCGGCGACCACGGCGGCGCTCATGCGCGTGCGCGCGGCCACCAGCACCACGGCGACGATGAACACCATCGACAGGTCTTCCAGGCCGAGCCAGCGCTCGGCCAGCCAGGCCATGCCGACCGCCAGCAGCGAGGCCACGGCGGCGAAGCCGATGTCGCCGTACAACCAGCCGCGGCGCGGATCGTCCGCGCGGCGCCGGGCACGGGCGCGGGCGCGCGCGCCCGGCGTGCTGATGATGACCAGCTCGTAGTGCGCGCCGCGCTGCAGGATCTGCTGCGTCAGCGTGCGGTTGAACATGCGCGCGAACGGCCGCTCGCGGGTGCGCCCCAGCACCAGGGTGGAGGCGCCGTTCTGCGCGGCATGGTCGAGCAGCGCTTCGGCGATGCGCGCGCCGCGCAGCACCTCGGTGTCGGCGCCGAGTCTTCGCGCCAGCGCGAAGGCCTGGTCGATCTCGCGCTGGCGCGTCGCGTCGACCGCATCGGTCGTCTGCACCGTCACCACGCTCCACGGCGCATCGCGGCGCTCGGCGATGCGCCGTCCCGCGCGCACCAGGTACTCGGACTGCCCGAAACCGTCGATCGCCACCAGCACGCGCCGCCGCAGCCGCAGGCCGGGCAGCCCGCGCGCGGCCTGGTCCTCGCGCAGATCGCTGTCGACGCGATCGGCGGCGGTCTGCATCGCCAGCTCGCGCAGCGCGATCAGGTTGGACGGCGAGAAGAACGCCTGCAGCGCCTGTGCGGCCTGCTCCGGCAGGTAGACCTTGCCCTGGTGCAGACGCTCGATCAGCTCGCGCGGCGGCAGGTCCACCAGCACGATGTCGCGCAGGCGGTCGAACACGATATCGGGCACGGTCTCGGCGACGCGCACGCCGGTGATGCGGTGCACGACGTCGTTGAGGCTTTCCAGATGCTGGATGTTGATCGTCGTGTGGACGTCGATGCCGGCATCGAGCAGTTCGATCACGTCCTGCCAGCGGCGCTCGTGGCGGCTGCCCGGCGCGTTGCGATGGGCCAGCTCGTCGACCAGCGCGATCTGCGGCCGCCGCGCCAGCAGCGCGTCCAGGTCCATCTCCTCGAGCCAGCGGCCCTGATGGGCGACGCGCCGGCGCGGCAGGATCTCCAGGCCCTCGGTCAGTGCCGCGGTTTCGGCGCGGCCGTGCGTCTCGACGATGCCGACGACCACGTCGCGCCCCTGCCGGCGCAGCTCGCGTGCGCGCGAGAGCATCGTATAGGTCTTGCCGACGCCGGGCGCGGCGCCGAGGAAGATCGTCAGCCGGCCGCCCTGCTCGCGTTGCAGATGGTCGATCAAGGCGTCGGCCTGGCGCTCGCGCGGGACGGTCATGGCGATATTGTGCGCTCCGCGCCGCTCGCGTCGAGCGCCAGGTTCAGCTCGAGCACGTTGATGCGCGGCGCGCCCAGGACGCCGAACTGCGGCGCCTCGGTATGCGCGGCGACCAGGCGCTCGACCTCGCCGGCCGGCAGGCCGCGCGCGCGCGCCACGCGGGCGATCTGGATACGCACCGCGGCCGGCGACAGGTGCGGATCGATGCCGCTGCCCGAGGCGGTGATCAGATCGCCGGGCACCTCGGCCGGGGTCACGCCCTCGCGGGCAGCGACCGCGGCGCGCGCCGCGTCGATGCGTGCGCGCAGGTCGGGGTTCGTCCGTGCCTGGTTGCTGCCGGCCAGCGCCATCGCGTCGTAGCTCGCGGCCGAGGGGCGCGGCCGGAAGTAGCGGTCGTCGGCGAACGGCTGCGCGACCAGCGCCGAGCCGATCACGCGGCCGTCGCGCTCGATCAGGCTGCCGGTGGCCTGGGCCGGAAACAGCAGGCGGCCGGCGCCGGCGGCGACCAGCGAGTACAGCAGGCCGAAGCCGAGCAGGACGACCAGGGCCAGCGCCAGCGCAGCGCGCCAGAGGTTCGGGGTCGGGATGGATGTGTTCATGGGCAGTCCTCAGGCGCCGCTGACGGCGGTCAGCAGCAGGTCGATCAGCTTGATCGCGGCGAACGGCAGCAGCACGCCGCCGATGCCGTAGACCAGCATGTTCCGGCGCAGCAGCGCGGTGGCGCCGGCCGGACGGAAGCGCACGCCGCGCAGCGCCAGCGGGATCAGCAGCGGAATGATGATCGCGTTGAAGATCAGCGCCGCGAGCACGGCATTCGCCGGGCTGGACAGCTGCATCACGTTCAACGCGCCCATCGAGGGAATCGCGGCCGCGAACAGCGCCGGCAGGATCGCGAAGTACTTCGACACGTCGTTGGCCAGCGAGAACGTCGTCAGCGCGCCGCGCGTGATCAGCTGCTGCTTGCCGATCTCGACCACCTCCAGCAGCTTGGCCGGGTCCGAGTCGAGGTCGACCATGTTGCCGGCCTCCTTGGCGGCCTGGGTGCCGGAATTCATCGCCAGGCCGAGATCGGCCTGCGCCAATGCGGGCGCGTCGTTGGTGCCGTCGCCAACCATCGCGACCAGCCGGCCGCCGGCCTGTTCCTGGCGGATCCGCGCCAGCTTGTCCTCGGGCCGCGCCTCGGCGATGTAGTCGTCGACGCCGGCCTCGGCGGCGATCGCGGCGGCGGTCAGCGGGTTGTCGCCGGTGATCATGACGGTGCGGATGCCCATCGCGCGCATCTGCGCGAACTTGTGCTTGATGCCGTGCTTGACCACGTCGGACAGCTCGACCACGCCGAGGACGTGGCCGCCGTCGCTGACCACCAGGGGCGTCGCGCCGCTGCGTGCGACCTGCTCGACCCGCGCGGCGAGCTCGACCGGCATGACACCGCCGAGCGCCTGCACGTGCCGCAGGATCGCGTCGGCCGCGCCCTTGCGGATCCGGCGCGGCGTCGCGCCGGAATCAGCGCCGAGATCGACGCCGGACATCCGCGTCTGCGCGCTGAACGCGACGAAAAGCGCCTGCTGCGGTTCCACCGGCTGCGCGCCCTGCTCGCGCGCCAGCCGCACGATCGACTTGCCTTCCGGCGTCGGATCGGCCAGCGAGGCCAGCATCGCCGCATCGCGCAGCCGCTCGCGATCGACGCCGGCCAGCGGATGGAAGCGCGTCGCCTGGCGGTCGCCGTGGGTGATCGTGCCGGTCTTGTCGAGCAGCAGCACGTCGACGTCGCCGGCCACCTCCACCGCCTTGCCGGACTTGGCCAGCACGTTGGCGGCCAGCGCGCGGTTCATGCCGGCGATGCCGATCGCCGGCAGCAGGCCGCCGATCGTGGTCGGGATCAGGCACACCAGCAGCGCGACCAGCAGCAGCGGATCGAGCCGGGCGCCGACGAAGCCGGCGACGAACGGCAGCGTCACGACGACGATCAGGAACGTCAGCGTCATCGTCAGCAGCAGCAGGCCGAGCGCGATCTCGTTCGGCGTCTTCTGCCGGTTGGCGCCCTCGACCAGCGCGATCATGCGGTCCAGGAAGCTGTGGCCGGGCTCGGCGGTGATCCGCACCACGATCTCGTCGGACAGCACCTGGGTGCCGCCGATCACGCCGCTGCGGTCGGTGCCCGCTTCGCGCAGCACCGGTGCCGATTCGCCGGTCACGGCCGACTCGTTGATCGTGGCCAGCCCCCTGACGATTTCGCCGTCGGCCGGAATCTGCTCGCCGGCCGAGACGACGACGTGATCGCCGGGCTTCAGGTCGGCCGCGGGCACGCGGCGCTCGGCGCCGCCGTGTGCGGGATCGACGCAGCGCGCGACCAGATCCTTGCGCGCGCGGCGCAGCGAGGCGGCCTGGCCGCGGCCGCGCGCCTCGGCGACGGCCTCGGCGAAATTGGCGAACAGCACGGTCACCAGCAGCAGCGCGGTCACCGCCCAGCCGAGGCCGGGTGCGGTGGTGCCGGCCAAGGTCAGGCCGGCGGTCAGCAGCGTGCCGAGCCAGACCACGGCCATGACCGGGTTCTTGAACGCGTGCTGCGGCGCCAGCTTGACGAACGCGCCGGCGACGGCGGCCCGCAAGCCGGCGCGGTCGAGCAGGGCCGGCGCGCGGCCGGCCTGATGCGAGGAAACGATGGAAGCGGTCATGTCGAAGGTCTCAGAGCGCGCGCAGGGCCAGGTGGTCGGCGATCGGACCGAGCACCAGCACCGGCATGAACTGCAGCAGGGTCAGGATCAGCACGACGGCGATCAGCGTCAGTGCGAAGGTCGGGGTCTCGATCCGGAGCGTGCCCGGACCGTCCGGCGCGGCGCGCTTGCGCGCCAGCGACGCGGCGATCGCCAGCGGAACGATCAGCGCCGGGTAGCGGCCGAGCAGCAGCGCCAGCGTCGTGCTGAGATTCCACCAGTAGGTCGCGTCGCCGAGTCCCTCGAAACCCGAGCCGTTGTTCGCGAACGCCGAGGTGTACTCGTAGAACACCTGGCTGATGCCGTGGAACGACGGATTGGAGGTGCCGGCGATCGACGGCAGCGCCAGCGTGATCGCGGTGAAGCCCAGCAGCACCAGCGGCTGCAGCAGCACCAGCGCGGCCAGCAGCTTCACCTCGTGGGCCTCGATCTTGCGGCCGAACAGTTCCGGCGTACGGCCGGTCATCAGGCCGGCCAGGAACACGCCGAGCAGCAGGTAGACCAGGAACTGCTGCAGACCGCAGCCGATGCCGCCCCAGATCGCGTTGACCAGCATGTTGCCGATCGTGACCAGTCCGGTCAGCGGCGCCAGCGAGTCGTGCATCGCATCGACCGATCCGTTCGAGGTCTGCGTCGTCACCGCGGCCCACAGCGCCGACGGCGCAGCGCCGAAGCGCACCTCCTTGCCCTCCATCAGCGCGACGTCGCCGGACGTGCCGGACAGGCTCTCCGACCACAGCGCCGCACCCGTCGAGGCCAGCGACATCGTCAGCATCGTGCCGAACACCAGGGCAGTCAGCGCGCGCCGGCCGGTGAACGCGCCGACCATGAACGTGATCGCGACCGGGATCAGGACGATCGCCAGCATCTCGAGCAGGTTCGACAGCGGCGTCGGGTTCTCCAGCGGCACCGCGCTGTTGGGTCCGTACCAGCCGCCGCCGTTGCTGCCGAGCTGCTTGACCGCGACCATCGGCGCGACCGGACCGACCGGGATCTTCTGTTCGGCCATCTGCGCCGAGGCATCGACCGGCACCACCGCCGGGCCGCCGTGCAGCGTCGAGGGCACGCCCTGCCAGGTCAACGCCAGCGACCACAGCAGGCACAGCGGCAGCAGCACGCGGACGGCCGGACGGATCACGTCGGCCCAGTAGTTGCCGAGGTCGGCCGGATCGCGGCCGCGCCCGGCGGCATCCGCGGTTTCGCGCCCGCCGAACAGGCCGCGCAGCGTCGCGGCGAGCAGGGCCAGCCCCATCATCGGCGTCGCCATCTGCAGGCCGACGATGCCGGTCATCTGCGCCAGATGCGACAGCTGCGCCTGGCCCGAGTAGTGCTGCTGGTTGGTATTGGTCAGGAACGAGACCATCGTGTGCAGGGCCAGATCCCAGCGCAGGTTCGGCGCGCCGTTGGGATTGAGCGGCAGCCAGGCCTGCGTCATGAAGACGATCAGGGTCAGCACGCCGACGACGAGGTTGCTGGCAAGGAATGCCCCGGCATACGCCTTCCAGCCCATGCCCTGCGCCGGATCGACGCCGAGCAGACGGTAGATCGGGCGCTCGATCGTGCCGAACGGCCGGTCGCCGCGCATCGGCGCGCCGCGCATCACCGCGGCCAGATAGCGCCCCAGCGGCCAGCCCAGGACGATCGCCAGCGCGAAAACGAGAATGAACTCAGTCATGGATGTCGTCCATCGCGGCGCGCACGCGCCGCGTGATCAGCAGGAACAGAACGGCGGCACCGGCGAGCACGCCTGTCAGCGCCAGCAGCGGATGAAGAAGCGACGTCATCGCGGCGCCCTCAGAACGTGGCCTGCAGCGCCGCCTCGACGCGCGAGCCGGCCAGCCCCGGGAACAGCGTTTTGGCGGCGCTGTCGGTGGCGTGCGCGGTCAGGCGCAGCTCGAACGGCGCCCGAAACGCCCAGACCGCACCGAGCTGCACATGCGCGTAGCCGTCGCCGTCGACACCGTCCAACGCGTAGTAGCCGGCCACGGTGTCCAGACGGACCTGATCGCTCAACGGCCACTTCGCGCCGAGCTGCGCATAGACGCCGGTCTCGCCGCTCGCCAGCGCATCGTTCGAGTAGCCGAGCTGTACCCAGTAATTCTGCTTCCAGGTCAGCAGGCCGATGGCCTCGGTCCAGTCGAGGTCGAGGCTCGCGGACAGATAGCGGTAATGGGTCAGATTGAGGTCGAGCGCCCAGTCCTCGGACAGCGCGCCGCTCCAGCCGAACGTGAGGTCGAGCTCGCTGCTCGCTTCGGTGTCCGCGGCGAACTCCACGGTCGAACCCCACACGGCGCCATACCAGCCGCCGCCGGTGCCGGCCTTGAAGCCGGCCTGCGCGGCCGGATCGCCGCGGCTCTGCGTGGTGCCGCGCCAGACGTAGTCGCTGGTCAATGCGGCCGAGCCGTCGAAGCGGGCGGCCGCGCCGACGGAGCTGGCCGTCAGCAGGGCGGCCGCCGCCACGGAGGAAACCAGTCGCACGGCGCCGGGCCTGCGCGAAAACGGACGAAAGGACATCGGGGCGATCCTGGCGGAAGGGGTTCCGCCGACCGCGAAAGTCTGGTCGCGCCGCGCGTAAAGCCGCCATGCGCAAGAACGCCGGGACCGTCAATTCCGCGTAAAAAGCGCGTCGCAGCGGCGCGCCGTCCGCCGCGATGGGTGCCCAGGCCGCCGCGGGCGGCCGCGAAGCCCGGCTGCCGGCTACCGGCACGCGCCGTGCGCGCTAGACCTGCAGGCCCGCGACGACCGACGCGGCGACGCAGCCGGCCACGATCCAGATCGAGGAGACCCGTGCGAACGCGAGCAGGCCGAAGCCGATCGCGGCGATGACCGCATCGGCCGGCGCGCGCACGCCTTCGGTCCAGACCGGATCGTAGAAAGCCGCCGCGAGCAGACCGACGACGGCAGCATTGATGCCGGCCATCGCGGCGGCGGCCTGGCGCTGCCGTGCCAGCCGCGCCCAGACCGGCAGCACCGCGAGCAGCAGCAGGAAGCCCGGCGCGAACACCGCGATCAGCGCGATCGCCGCACCGACGCCGGCCGGCGCGCCGACCGGAATCTCGGCACCGAGGAACGCGGCGAACGAGAACATCGGGCCGGGCACGGCCTGCGCGACGCCGTAACCGGCGAGGAAGGTATCGGCACCGACCCAGCCGGTATCGACCACGCCGTGCTGCAGCAGCGGCAGGACGACGTGGCCGCCGCCGAACACCAGCGCACCGGCCCGGTAGAACGCGCCGGCGATGCCGGCGGCGGTCGGTGCAGCGGCAGTCGGCGCCAGCGCGGCCAGGCCGAGCCCGGCCAGGAACAGCACCAGACACACCGCGCCGCCGCGAGGACCGTAGCGCAGCGGAAACATCGCGACCGCGGCCGTGCGCAGATGCCGGCACAGCCACAGGCCGAGCACGCCGCCGAGCGCGATCGCGAGAAGCTGCGCCCAGGCGGCGCCGCTCAGGATCACCAGCGCAGTAGCGCCGGCGGCGATCAGGAGCCGCGGCAGGTCCGGCGCCAGTTGCCGCAGCATGCCGAGCAGGCCGTGCGCGACGACGACCACCGCGACCAGCTTCAGGCCGTGCAGCGCCGACGCGCCGATGCCGGCGCCGAGCCGCGGCGCCACCGCCGCGAAGCCGAGCATCAGCAGGGCCGACGGCAGCGTGAAGGCCACGAACGCGGCCAGCGCGCCCGCGGCTCCGCCGCGAAACAGGCCGATCGCGAAGCCGAGCTGGCTGCTGGCCGGTCCGGGCAGGAACTGGCAGACGGCGAGCAGCTGCGCGAAACGCGCCTCGTCGAGCCAGCGGCGACGCAGCACGAACGCGTCGCGCATGTAGCCCACGTGCGCGATCGGACCGCCGAACGAGGTCAGCCCCAGCCTCAGAAACGCCAGAAAGACCTCGCCCGCGGTACCGGGCGGCCGGGTCTTCGTGTCGGCATCGGCGGGGTGCATCGGCGTCGGCATCGATCAGGCCTGGTTTCCGGTATCCGCGCCGCCGCAGCGCACTGGGCCGGGCGATGGCCGCCGTAGCGATCGCGGCGCCGCGCCTGCTCCCGTCACGAACGAGCCGGGGCGGCGCGGCGGTGCGCCAGATCGACCGGTCCGCCGCGCCGGCACCCGCCAATCTACCCGAGGCCGCGGCACGGCGAAATGACAGGCGCCAAACGCGCCGGACGGCACGGCGCGTTCAGCGCCGCGCATGCAGCCGCGCGATCAGCGCCTGCGCGTCGACCGGTGCCCGCACCTTGGCGTCGTTGTCGAAGTAGCAGTAGACGTCGCGGCGTACGCGGCGCGGCGCCGGCGGCGCGAGGCGCCGCGCATCGCCCGGCTCGCGCCCCTGCGCCCAGGCGCGGATCCGCCCGGCCCACCGATCGAGCGCGGCCCCGCCGTAGCCGCTCGTGTAGAGCTCGGCATCGCCGTGCAGGCGCACGTAGACGAAACCGGCGGTGACGTCCTCCAGATACGGCCAGCGTCCGGCCGTGTCGGCCACGACCAGGGCGACGCGATGACGACGCAGCAGCGCGACGAAGTCCGGATCGCAGAAGCTCTCGTGGCGCACCTCCAGCGCGTGCCGCAGCGGCCGCACTCGGTCGATCGCCAGCGCGCTGCGGCCGCGCATGCGCGCGATGTCGCGCCGGCGCGCCAGCGCGAGTGCCTGTCCGCTATCGCGCGGCAGCAGGCGCAGGAACGCATCGAGCTGCGCGGCGTCGTAGCGCAGCGACGGCGGCAGCTGCCAGAGGATCGGTCCGAGCTTGGCGTGCAGGCGCAGCACGCCGGACGCGAAGAAGTTGGCCAACGCCTGCTCGGTATCGCGCAGGCGCAGGATGTGCGTGATGTAGCGCGGCGCCTTGACCGAGAACACGAAGCGCGCGGGCGTGTCCTCGCGCCAGGCGCTGTAGCGCTCCGGCGTCTGCAGCGAATAGAACGAGCCGTTGATCTCGATGCTGTCGAGCCGGCCGGCCGCGTAGGCCAGCTCGCCGCGCTGCGGCAGATCCTTCGGATAGAAGTTGCCGCGCCAGGGTGCATAGCGCCAGCCGGAGATGCCGATGCGGATGCTCATCGGCACAGCTTGGCCGCCGGCGGGTTAATCGCGACCTGCCATGCGGCCGGCAGGGGGTGGTCCGGCGCGGTTCACACGGGCCGGGAACCGCGCGCGAGCTCCGGATCGTGCAGACCGGCGCGACGCGCGGCGCCGCGGCTCGTCGGCGCGCGGCGCCGTTCGCACCGCGCAGACCGCGACCGGTCCGGCTGCGCATCCGTTGGGCCGCGGCAGCGCCGATAGTGGCCGTGCCGGCGCCTGCGCACCGGTGCCGCGCATCGCGGCCGACTCGGGGAGCCCTGCCGTCATGGTCCGAATCAAGCGCATCGTCCGTTTCCTGCTGCTCGCGGCGATCGCCGGCGTCGCCGCGCTGGTGGTCGCGATCCGCTACGAGGCGCCGTGCCCTGCGCCTTCGGCCGACGCCGAAGGGCCCGATACGATGCGCGCCGTGGTCCATGCCTGCTACGGCAGCAGCGAGGTGCTCCGGCTGGCGCGGATCGCCAGGCCGGTGCCGGCCGACGACGAGGTACTGGTACGCGTGCATGCGGCCGCGCTGAACCCGCTCGACGTGCACGAGATGACCGGCAAACCGTACGTGATGCGGCTGTCGTCCGGGTTCGGCCGGCCCGAGGAGATTCGCGCCGGCGTCGACTTCGCCGGCACCGTCGAAGCGGTCGGCCGCGCGGTCACGCGCTGGTCGGTCGGCCAGGCGGTGTTCGGCGCGCGCAGCGGCGCACTGGCCGACTACGTCCTCGTGCGCGAGCAGCGCCTGATCGCGGCCAAGCCGCCGCAGCTGAGCTTCGAGGAAGCCGCCGCGCTGCCGATCGCCGCGACCACCGCGTTGCAGGGACTGCGCGATGCCGGCGGCCTGCGCGCCGGCCAGAGCGTGCTGATCAACGGCGCGTCGGGCGGCGTCGGCAGCTACGCGGTGCAGATCGCCAAGGCGCTCGGCGCCGAGGTGACCGGCGTGTGCAGCACGGGCAACCTCGCGCTGATGCGCGCGCTCGGCGCCGACCACGTGATCGACTACACGCAGAACGACTTCACCGAGCGGCCCGAGCGCTACGATCTGATCCTCGACAACGTCGGCAATCATTCGCTGCGCGACACGCGGAACGCGCTCAAGCCGGGCGGCACCCTGGTGCTGATCGGCGGCCCCAAGCGCGATCCGTGGCTGGGGCCGCTCGGCCGCTCGCTGCAGGCGGTGCTGAGCGCGCCGTTCGTCGAGGCGAACGTGACGACGATGCTGGCCGAGCTCAAGCCGGACGATCTGCGGACGCTGGCCGCGATGGCGGGCGCCGGTAGGCTCAAGCCGGTCATCGACCGCCGCTACCGGCTCGACGAGGTGGCCGCCGCGATCGACTACGTTGCGCAGGGCCATGCGCGCGGCAAGGTGATCGTCACGCTGGAATGACCTCGATCGCCGCGCGAGCGGCGTGCGGGCTCCGGGCTCGCGACTGCGGATCGTCACGGCGCATCGCGTCGATGACCTGCTGCGTCCGGTCGCGCGCACCAGCCGCGTACAGGTGACCGCGGCGCTGCACCGATACAAGGCCGCACGCTGGCGCGCGCGGTGGCCCGGCCTGACGATTCCTGCCGCGGGCCGCGGCGCACCGCGGCCGGCCCATCTCACTCGAACGGATCGACGAACAGGTAGTCGCTCTGGTACAGCACCTGGACCGCGCCGGCGTCGGTCGCATCGGCCTCGTCGTACAGATAGGCACCGATCGCCAGATCGACGCGGCTGTCGTCGTTGAAGTCGCCCGAGGCCAGCGCCGAGCCGAACTGCGTGTTCGGAACGGGCCCGGCGATCCGCAGCGGCGGCTTCGGCAGGATCGGCCGGATCGTCGACGGATCAAGCGAGCTCTCGCCGAGCCGCGGCATGACCAGCCAGACCACGCCGGCCGCGTCGACACCGTCGACGTCGGTGAACGGCGCGCCGATCGCCAGGCTGCGCGCCATACAGACGATGAAGACGCAGTCGTAGGCCAGACGCGCGCTCAGCAGCACGTTGCCGAAACGCGCATCGGACGAGTCGATGCCGGGCCGGACCGGCGGCGTCATGCGCTGGTTGCGCTCCGCATCGAGCCCGCTGGCCGATCCGTAGATCACGTGCACGGCACCGCCGCCGGCCGTGGTCGGCGCACCGATCGCCAGATCGTCGGGCGTTCCGGTCAGGCTGTCGAACTCGCTCGCGGTGAGCGCGTTGCCGAAACCGCCGGCCGTCGCGCAGTCGCCGAGCACGCCGAGCACGCCGGGCCGCCAGATCCGCGTCGCGCTGGTGACCACACCGGCCGCCGACCCGGCCAGCACGACCACGCCGCCGCCGCGATCCGAGCCGTTCGGACAGGTCGCGTTCGGCACGCCGACGGCGAGTTCGTCGTAGCCGTCGTCGTCGAAATCGCCGGCCGCGACCGCCCAGCCGTAGCGGTCGTCCTCGCGCGGCGCGAACGTCAGGCCGTCGTTGCTGCGATCGAACAGGCGCGCGCCGGGCGCGGCAAGCCCGGCCGGCGTGCCGTAGATGACCATGACCGCGCCGGCGCCGTCCTGGCCGGCGACGACCTGGCCGCGCAGGCCGATCGCCAGATCGTCGTAGCCGTCGTCATCGAAGTCGCCGCTGGCCAGCGCATTGCCGAGATGCGCCTGCGCCACCGGACTGCCGGGAAACGTGCCGCCGGCGCGGATCGTCAGCTGCACCGACCAGGTGCCGTTGACGGCGCGGTCGAGCACGTAGACCGTGCCGGCGCCGGCGGACCCGCCGACGTTGACGAACGGATGGCCGACCGCGATCTCGTCGCGGCCGTCGCCGTCGAAATCGCCGCGCGCGAACACGCCGGACTGAAACGGCGTCGTGATCGTCGAAGGCAGGAACGGAATCACCGGCTGCGTCGTCGACAGAGTCCAGGGCGTGCCGAGCGCGACGCGCAGACGCGTGCTGCCGCTCTCGGCGATCGCCAGGTCGTCGATGCCGTCGCCGTCGAAATCGCCGCCGACGATGCCGCGGCCGAAGCCGGCGCCGGCTGCGTCCACATACGGATTGCGCAGCAGCAGATTGCGGTACGAGCCGACCTGGTCGGCGGCCGACACCGGAGCGGCGAACAGCGCTACGGCGAGCCACGCCCCGCTGCGCCGCAGCCGGACGGCGGATAGGATCGTTGCGATCGACATCGGAAGCTCCTGTGGACAGCGGATGTCGTATCCACGCCAAACGCCGCGCGCAGGGGCCACGCGACACGGACCGGGGACGATCGGCCCGGCTCGGCGCCGATCGAGGACCGCGTGCACGCCGCCTCGAGCGGCACGCGCGCGACTCCCGATGCGTCAACTTCTGTGTCTTGATCTGCTCGCCGCGAGCAAGCGTGACGGACCCGGCACATCGCCTGATGCGGCCTCTCTACGATGCGCACCGGCCGCCGCCCTGCACGACGGCCATCGGTTTCATCGCATCTGCCGTATCGAGGTATCCGCCGCGTGAAGTTTGCGGTCACGACCACCAAACTGTTCTACGACAGCGCCGAGGAGATCGAGCGACTCTCCCGTCTGGGTTTCCACTTCCAGCCGGCCCTGGCGCACGCATCCGATGCCGATACGCCGGGACCGATGCGCATCAGCGGACGGCCGACGATCAAGCTGACCGCGCTGGCGGCCCTGATCGCGTTCGCGCGCGAACATGGCGGGCGCATCACGCTCGATGCGCAGGAGCGCGAGATCATGCTGTTGAACGGCGGTTGACCGGCCCGCATCGTCCGCGGCAGACACTGCGCCGGCAGCTTCGGCCGCCGCCGGTCGCGATCGAGCGCTCGCGCTGCAGCGGCGGCGGCGTGGTCTCAGCTCAGCCAGGCCTGCAGATTGTCGATCGCCCGTTCGCGCGCGTACGGACGGTCGCCGGACGGCGCGTAGACCGTGCCCTGGTAGTCGACGATCAGATCACCGAGCTCGCCTTCGACGTCGTCGGTCTCCTCGATCACGATCTCGAGCGTCTCCAGTGCCTCGTCGACATCGGCCGCCGGGACCGGCAGCTGCAACAGCGCGACCCAGCCGGTGCTGCCGGCGGCCTGCGCCTCATCGCGGGCCTGTGCCTCGATCGCGGCCAGGCGTGCGGCATAACGTGCCTGCGCCGGCCCCTGCGCGGTGAACACCGCGACCGAATCGCCGGGCTGCTGCAGGTCCTTGCCGTTCGCGTCTTCGTGGCTGGATACGACGACGAAGGTCATGGCGAACGCTCCCGCGAATAAGAAGCCGCCAGCCTAACCGGATCGCGCGCGCTTGCCGAGCGCGGCGATCGGCGGCCGTGCCGCCGCCGTCGCGTATCGATCGGGCCCGTCATGCCGGACTGCGCCGCCGCTGCGACCGGCCCGCGCCTGACCTACAATGCCGCCCCTTCGAAAAGCCGGGCCTTCGATGTCGTCCATCGCTCCGATCGCCGCCGGCCGGCCGCGGATGCCCGCGCGTCCGGCGTACCGTTGCGGCGCGCGGGCATGAGCAGCGCCGATCTCGACGCGATCGTGCTCGGCGCCGGCGCGGCCGGGCTGATGTGCGCGATCGCAGCCGGCCGGCTCGGCCGCCGCGTGCTGGTGCTCGATCATGCCAACAAGCCCGGCAAGAAGATCCTGATGTCGGGCGGCGGCCGCTGCAACTTCACCAATACCGGCACCTCGCCGGCGCAATATCTCGGCGCCAATCCGCATTTCTGCAAGTCCGCGCTGGCGCGCTACACGCCGCAGGACTTCATCGATCTGGTCGACCGCCACGGCATCGCCTGGCACGAGAAGGAACTGGGCCAGCTGTTCTGCGACGACTCGTCCAGGCAGATCGTGCGCATGCTGCTCGACGAATGCGAGGCGGCCGGCGCGCGCGTGCAGGTCGCCTGTCCGGTCGAGCGCGTGCGGCACCACGGCGACCACTTCCGCGTCGACACGGCCCAGGGGCCGTATCGCGCACCGGCCCTGGTCGTGGCGACCGGCGGCCTGTCGATTCCGAGCATGGGCGCGTCGGGCTTCGGCTACGCGCTGGCGCGCCAGTTCGGCCATGCGGTGCGCGCGACGCGCGCCGGCTTGGTGCCGCTGACGCTGAGCGGCACGCACCAGACGCATCTGGCCGATCTGGCCGGCGTCGCGCTGCCGGTCGAGGCGCGCTGCAACGGCGCGGCGTTCCGCAATCAGCTGCTGATCACGCACCGCGGCGTCAGCGGCCCGGCGATCCTGCAGATCTCCTCGTACTGGCAGCCCGGCGACGATCTGCGGCTGGACCTGCTGCCCGATCGCGATGCGGCGCGTTGGCTGCTCCAGATGCGCCGCGAACGGCCGGCGGCCGAACTCAGGACCGTGCTCGCCGAGGTGATGCCGCGCCGGTTCGCGCAGCGCCTGTGCGAGGTCTGGCTGCCGAGCCGGCCGCTGCGCCAGTACGGCGAGGCGCAGCTGCGCGAGACCGCCGCCGTGCTCGCCGCCTGGCCGCTGATCGCCAGCGGCAGCGAAGGCTACCGCACCGCCGAGGTCACGCTCGGCGGCGTCGACACCGATCAGCTGTCGTCGAGCACGATGCAGTCGCGCCTCGTCGAGGGCCTGTACTTCGTCGGCGAAGTCGTCGACGTCACCGGCTGGCTCGGCGGCTACAACTTCCAGTGGGCCTGGGCCTCGGGCCACGCGGCGGGCCTGGCGCTGGCCGCTCGCGCCGGGTGAGTCCCGGCGCTCGACGTGCCGGTCTGCGGCGGCGGCCGAGGTGCGGGCGGCGGCGCAGACCTCGACCGCCGCACGCCGGCTGCGGCGCTCGTCGAGACCGCCGCGCAGCAGCGACCCGCAGCGCGCCGCCGGCCTCGGTCTATTCCTCGAAATCGTCGCAGAACAGCGCCTCGGCGATCAGCCGGTAGGCCAGCAGACGCCGCTCCCCGCTCTGGCTGTTGCGCACCGCGCTGCCGACCAGCACGCTGCCGCCGTCGGCGAACGCGCGCACCACCAGGTCGACGCTCGGCGTCGCGCCGCCGACGTGGCTGGTGTGGTCGATCGTCACGCGCCCGTTCTGGCCGAAGCAGCGATCGCGCGCCAGGCCCGCGGTGAGCCGCAGCAATGTGTCGTCGGCACTGCCGGTCGAGGTGCCGACTTCGAGAAACGGTGCGCCGGCACCGCCATGGGCGTGCGCCTGCCGGGCGGCGTAGCCATCCACCGCGACCATGATCGGCTCGGGCGCCGAGACCGTATAGGTGCGCGGCGCGCGGGTCAGCGTCGCCACCGCGTAGCTGCCATCACCGATCGGCGTGAACAAGCCGGGCGACAGCAGCACGTCGTCGAAGAACACCTGGTCGGCGCGCGCGGCCGGCACGACGAGGGTGATGCGCTGGTCGGTCGCCAGGCCGAACGGCGGCACCGACAGCACCACGTGCTGGCGCGCGGACCATTGCCGCGTCGCCGGCAGCAGCACCATGTCCGGATCGCCGTAGCAGTCCGGCAGACCGTGCACCGCGCAGCTGGGCGCGAGCTTCGCCGCGGCCGCCGGCCGGCTCGTCGTCACCACCGCCGGCGCGCTGCGCAGCACGTCGTAGGTCGCGCCGGCATCGAGCGTCGCCACCGCCACGCCGTCGAGCCAGACGCGGGTGTCACCCTCGTGCGCCAGCACGCGCAGATGCTCGCCGCCCGGCAGCAGCGGACTCGGCGTGAAGACGAAGCGCGTGCCCCAGCCGTCGACCGGCTGCTGCTGTTCGGCGGCGAGGTCGCAGAACTCGATGCCGGCCGGCACCTGCGCGCAGGTGTGCCCGCCGAGCACCGCGATCGGCTTGTCGCCGACGATGTGGGTGCCGGTCAGATCCTGACCGCTGTTGTTGATCCACAGATGGTAGGTCTGGCCGCGCTGCAGCGTGACCGCATAAGGCACGCCGGCGGCATGGCCGGCGACGGCGACCGCCGGCGTGATCCAGACCGTGGTCGCGTTCTCCACGGCCGTGACCACCAGCTGGCTGCCGGGCCCGAGGCCGTCGCCCCAGGCCATCAGCCGGTACTCGCGGCCGAGGCGCTCGGTCGGCGTCGCGACGAAGCTGTCCAGCGAATAGCGGCGGCCGTTCATCACCACCACGCTGACCGGCGCCTGCGCGGCGACGCGGACCGCCAGCGGCAGCGGCAGATCGTGGTCCGGGTTCTGCAGCGCGATCGGCAGCGTGATCTCGGTGGTGGCATCGGCCACCGTCGCGAACGGGATCGCGATGCCGAGCGCGGCATTGCTGATCGTGCCGGTGGTCGCCAGGCCGCTGCTGATCAGCAGCTTGACGAACTGCTGCTCGGGCTCGGTATCGGCCGTTCGCGGGAAGCCGATCCAGAAGTCGGTGCCGGTGTCGGTGATCGCGTCGGGCTGCCCGGTGACCTCGCGCGCGGCGATCAGCGCACGGCCCATGCCGTCCAGTTCGAGCGAGGCCAGCGTGGCATTCGCGCCGAGCGTACCGTCGACGTCCTCGACGCGCCGGCCGCCGCTGCCGACGCCGCCATCGGGCGAGCCGTCCGGCAGCACGCCGGCGAGCAGCGCGACCGTCATCGGCGGATCGGTCAGCGTCGCATCGCCCAGCGCCAGCAGCCGTCCGTCCGGACGCAGCACCAGATCGCGGGCGCGGTCGGCGTTGTCGGCGCCCAGATCGAACGCGAACGTGCGGATGCCGTTGCCGTTGAACGCGGCATCGAGCCCGCCGGTGGCGTCGAACTGCACCAGGCCCAGTTCGTGGTCCAGGGCGTTGCCGCTCGACAGCAGGAACTGGCCGAGCACAGCGATGCGCCGGTCCGGCCGCACGACGAGCGCCTCGTAGTGCTGGCTTGCGATGCCCGGCAGCGGCAGCGGCGCCGGCACCAGGCCGGTACCGCCGCCGAAACCGGCGTCCGGCACGCCGTCGGCGGTCAGGCGCGCGACGAACGGACGCTCGGATATATCGGCTGCCGTGCAATTGCCGACCACGGCGATCATGCCGTCCGGCGCGATCGCGGCGTCGGTGACGCGGCAGACCTCGTCGGCGGCGGCCAGCACGCGCAGCGTGCGGCAGCCGTCGCCGTCGAAGCTGACGTCGAGATTGCCCGCGGCCGCCAGACGGCAGACGATCGCCGGATAGGCACCGGTCTCGCCGGGTACGGCGCGCAGACCGCCGAACACGATCGGCTTGCCGTCGGCCTGCAGCACCGCGCCATCGAGCACCAGCGCCTCGGTCTGCGCGATCAGGCCCGCCGGCAGCACCGTGCGGCGGCGGCCGTCGCCGCCGGGTCCGAAGCTGCCGTCGGGCTGGCCGGCGCTGTCCAGGCGCCCGATGAACAGCGCGGCCGGATCGTCCGGCGCGTCGCCGAACAGCCACAGACGGCCCTGCGGGCTGCGTGCGAACGCGCGCAGCTGGACCTGATCGGTTTCGGCGAAGCCGAACGAGCGGCGGCCGGCGTCGCCGAAGGCGGCATCGAGTCCGCCGTCGGCGGCGAGGGCGGATGCCGATGCGCAGCAGGCGATCAGCACGAGGGACGACAGACGCATGGTCGGGCTCCGTAGGGGGTCCCTCCCACATACGGCGCCGGAGCCGGCCGGGGATCATCGTCCGATCGATGCGCGCGGCGGACGCAGCGAGCGCGCCGCGTACGCCGCGGCAGCGGGCCGCGGCGCGCGGCGCGCCGACGGCCTCAGTCGAAGCCGTCGGCGAACAGGCCGTCGCGGTCGAACGTCAGCACCGCGCCGTGCAGCGCATAGTCGGCATCCATGCCGTTCAGCAATACGTGGCGGCCATCGGTCGAGACCGAGTTGGCGACCAGCTCCCAGCCCTCGCCGCCGAACGCGTAGCCGGCCGCGGCGATGCGCTCGATCAGGCTTTCGGCGCCGCCTTCGCGCGTCCAGCGGAACGGCTTGTTGACGACGACGATGCCGAACGGCGTCTCGGTCTGCTCGGTATAGGTGCCGACGATCACCGCGCCGTCGGCACTGATCGCCATCGCGTAGTACGGCGCCATCGCGCCGGCCGGCAGGCCCGAGGTGTCGAGGTAGACCGCGCCTTCGGCCTCGGTCCAGTACCAGGCGCGGCCGCGGTCCGGGTGCGGGTCCGGCTCGCCGCCGTAGCCGCCGCCGATCAGCACCGTGCAGTCGGCATTGCAGGCGACGACCTGGCCGAGCGTGTGGCCGCCGCCGTCCTCGAGCAGCTCGATCGCGCCGTCGACCCAGCGCGCGCCATAGAGATAGCGGGTCGGCCAGCCCCATTCGTCGGTGCCGAGCACCGAGACGTGACCCCCGACGATGCGGCCGTCGTCCGAGGCGGCCCAGGCCTCGCCGCCGTCCATGCCGGCCGGCACCGGCAGCATCCGTTGGCCGCGATCGGCATCCCACTGCCACGGCTGGAACGGCAGGTCCGGATCGCCGCCGTAGCCGACGACCTGGCTGCCGTCGCGGCTGAGGCCCATCGCCAGTGAGCTGATCTGGTCCATGCCGGACAGGATCGTCCAGCCGAAGATGCCTTCGTAGACGCGCGGGTTGGAGACCAGCAGCTTGCCGTCCTCGCGCATGTAGTTGGCGACGACCGTGCTGCCGTCCGGATTGGCGAGCGGCGTGACGTTGATCAGGCCGAAGGTCGGGCCGCCGCCCAGATCCTCGGCGGCCGCGGCATCGGGCAGCCAGCGCAGCGTGTTGCCGCTGGTCATGTCGGCGCCGTAGACGGTGCCGTCGCCGGTGACCCGCGACGGCTGCGGTGCGCCGAGGCCGGCGTACGGCAGCTCGCGAAGCAGCAACGGCGCCTCGGCGGCGGCGGTCCCGGCCAGGCCGAGCGCCAGTGCGCAGGCCAGCACGGCGATCGCGGGTGATACGGGTCGGCACGCGGGGAATGGCGGTCGGAGCATGGAAGAGTCCTCGGACGGGGCCGGTCCCGCGGACCGGCGAGGCCGTGACGATCGCGTGACGGCGCCCCCGGCGCATTCGCATCGCGCTCCAAACCCAGCCGAAAACCATGCCTGCCCGATCGACGTCATGCCGACGCCCGCAGCGTGACGCGCATCGGTCCGGTCCGCGGCCGCGCTGGCGCCTATGGCGTCCCGGCGACCGGGATCGGCGACGTTGCCGCCGCGATTCGGCATTTTTCGGCGAAGAAGCGCGCACGCCGACTTCGCGCCGCGGCATCCCGTCCCTGCCCGCAAGCGGACACAGCGCTCGATTTTCGTCCACGGATCGTCCACGGCGCGCCGGCGATGCGCCGCAACCGGATCGCGCTGCCTACACTCCGCGCCGTTGGTCGCCATCCGCGCTCGCCGCGGATCGAAGACGAACCGCCATCGCATCGCCGGCGAATGCGGCGGGCCGCCCCGGCCGCCATCATCCGCCGGTTCCGACGTCCCGATCGGACACCCACCGCTCCACGATCCGCTCGCCGATGAACCCGACGACTCTCCGAACTCCGCCGCCGCGCTCCCCTGGCACAGCGGCATCCCTGCGGCCACGCGCCGCGATTCGACGCGCCAGCACCGATCCGCCGACCGGCTGAGGGCGTACCCGCGGCCGCTCCGCCGATCCGGCCTCCGCGCGGCTGCCCGCAGCCGCGGCGGCGAGCCGCGCCCGGCCGGCACACGACTTTTCTGCAACCCCGAAGGACCCGAGATGACCACGATCCCCCTGCCCTCCACCGGACGCCGGCTCGCCCTGGCGGCCTCCGCCCTGCTTGCCGTGCTCGCCGGACCGGCGCTCGCGAACAAGCCCGGCTACGTCGAAGCGCGGCGCGGCGACGCGCCGGCGATGACGACGATCGCCGGCAGCCCGCTGACCGTGCTGGTCGGCGCCGAGCATTCGTTCCAGATCGTCAACGACCAGGTACCCGGCTCCGGCCAGATCTTCCCGTCGCAGACCACCGGCCTGGCCGACATGGGCTGGATGGTCCGCGCCGGCGGCACGCTGTACACGCCGGACTTCGGCAGCCATCCGGCCGGCACGGCCACCTCGGGCCTCGGCAGCGTCACGCCGTACGCCGCCGGCACGATCAGCGGCCCGGCCGGCAGCGGCTCGGAGGCCGATCCGTTCGTCGTGACCGTCGAGGCCGCGCTCGGCGGCTCGGGCCTGACCAGCCGCCAGGAGGTGCGCTACGTCAACGGCAAGAACTTCTTCACGAAGCGCTTCACGCTGACCAATACCGGCGCGGCGCCGCAGACGGTGCAGATCTACCTCGGCGGCGACATCTACCTGGCCGCCAGCGACAGCGGCATTCCGTATCGCGAGGCCGCCTCGGGCAGCCCGGGCGGCAGCGACTGCGGTTCGCCGGCCAGCTACTACATCCTCTACATCCCGCAGACGCCGGCCGACCGCTACACCGGCAATGGCTACAGCACGGTCTGGTCGCAGATCGGCAGCGGCGATCTGGACGGCGCGCTGGCCAGCCCCAGCTGCATGGACAACGGCGCCGCGCTGCAGTGGAACCGTACGCTGGCCGCCGGTGCCAGCGTGACGATCCTGGCCGCGACCTCGTTCGGCGAGATTCCGTCGATCGCGCAGTTCGACGTCAGCAGCGTCACGCCGGCCAGCGGCGCGCAAGGCGCGACCGTGCCGGTCACGATCCGCGGCATCGGCTTCGCCGACGGCATGTCGGTCGCGTTCGGCAGCGGCATCAGCGTGGCCGACCTCGACGTCGTCGACGCCGCCACCGCCACCGCGACGCTGACGATCGCCGCCGACGCGACGGTCGGTCCGCGCGACGTCACCGGCACCAACGCCGGCGGCACGCTGACCGCGACGCTGCGCAACGGCTTCCAGGTCACCGGCAGCGGCGGCCCGCCGACCGATCCGTTCACGCTGACGCGGGTCACCCCGGCGGCCGCCCTGGTCGGCGCGACGCTGCAGGTCACGCTGCAGGGCACCGGCTTCGCGAGCGGCATGACGGTCGCGTTCGGCGACGGCATCACCGTGTCCAACCTCGCCGCGACCGGCGCGACCACCGCGACCGCGACGCTGGCGATCGCCGCGGACGCGGTGCCCGGCCCGCGCACGGTGACCGGCACCAACGCCGCCGGCGATCAGAACGCCAGCCTGCCGAACGGCTTCACGGTGCTGGCCGGCAGCGGCGAGCCGCCGGCCGCGCAGGCGGTGCCGTCGCTGGGTTTGTCGGGCCTGATGCTGCTGATGCTCGGCCTGGCCGCCGCGGCCTGGACGATCTTCCGGCGCTGAGATCGCACGGCGCGGCGCCGATGAGGCGCCGCGCACGGCTCGAACGGGGGAGCGGCCACGCCGCTCCCCTTTTTCGTTCAGGATCTCCGTACGCGAGCGTCTTCAGCGACTTGCAGCGATTCTTCAGCGCAGCTTCCGGCACTTCATTCGGCGCACGGCTCTACTGCGGGCTCCTCGTCCCCGCTCCGGAGCCTTCGATGCGCCTGCACCTGACCTTCCTGCTCGCCGCCCTGCTGCCGTCCGCCGCCGCCGCGGCCGACTACGCCGTGCCGGACCGCAGCGACGACGGCTGGGCCGTCGCCGACGCGCGCTCGGCCGGCTGGGATCTGGCCCCGTTCGCAACCGCCGAGCGCAACATCGCCGACGGCACCTGGAAGGGCGTCACCAGCCTCCTCGTCGTCCATCGCGGCGCCCTGGTCTACGAGCGCTACTTCAACGACGGCGCGCGCGACCGCCTCAACGACACGCGCTCACTGACCAAGAGCCTGACCGCGCTGCTGGTCGGCGCCGCGATCGACCGCGGCCTGATCCCCGATGCGCAGACACGCGTCGCGACCTACTTCGCCGACCGGCGCCCCTTCGGGCATCCCGACCCGCGCAAGGACGCGATCACGGTGGAGGATCTGCTGACGATGAGCTCGCTGCTCGAGTGCAACGACGAGAATCAGTTCTCCAGCGGCAACGAGGAGCGCATGTACGTCAGCGAGGACTGGATCGGCTTCGCGCTCGGTCTGCCGATCAAGGGCTTCGCGCCGTGGGAGAGCAAGCCGGCCGACAGTCCGCACGGGCGCGCGTTCTCGTACTGCACGGCCGGCTCGTTCCTGCTCGGCGCGCTGGTCGAGCGCGCGACGCATCAGCCGCTGCCGGCGTTCTCGCGCGAGGCGATCGAACGGCCGCTCGGCATCGCATCGGTGCAGTGGAACTTCGCGCCCGACGGCACCGCGATGGGCGGTGGCGGCACGCGCCTGCGCAGCCGCGATCTGGCCAAGCTCGGCGAACTGCTGCGCGCCGAGGGCCAGTGGCACGGCAAGCCGGTGATCTCCAGGGCCTGGGCGCGCGCGATGCTGACCGTGCGCGCGCAGGCCCGCGACGACGCCGACTACGGCTACCAGATCTGGCGCTTCCGCTTCCCGCACGGCGACAAGCAGCAGCCGGCCTGGGCGATGTCCGGCAATGGCGGCAACTACGTGTTCATCGTGCCGGAGCTCGATCTCGTCGCGGTGATCACCAGCACGGCCTACAACCAGCGCTTCGCGCATCCGCAGTCGCAGGGCATCTTCCGCGACGTCGTGCTGGCCGCGCTGCCGGCGGCGGCGCGCTGACGCATGCGCCGGGCATGTCGCAGCGACCGGCCCGAGTCTGCGCCGACTCGACGGCCGGCGGCCGCCGCCACCTGACGTTGGACGGCTGATCGCGGATCGCTCCGCTCCGGTCGATCCGCAACCGGAGCGCCGCTTCGTGCGGCGCTCCGCTCAGGGCGCGCGCGCCGGCAGCGCCGACAGCAGATCCGGCGGCAGCCAGTCCGCCGCGAGCACGCGCGTGCGCTCGGCCGCGACGTGGCGGCCGACCGCATCGATCGCGGCCGCGAATCGCGCCTCGCCGGCCAGCGGCCGCAACAGCGGCGAGTTCTGCAGATAGGCCCGGTCGCTGAAGCCCGCTGCGATCGCGGCCTCCAATGCATCGAGCGCGGCGGCGTGGTCGCCGGCGGCGAGCTGCAGTACGACGATTTCCATCTGCGTCTCCGGCCAGCGGTCGCCGGCGTCGATCTCGGCGCGGATCGAGGCGAGCCGCTTCTCGCGCCAGGCCGGATCGACGCGCCCGCCGGCATGGATCTGCGCGAGCACGGCCGGCCAGCCGGCATGCGGGCGCAGTCCGGCGGCGCGCGTGAACGCGGCCGCGGCGGGCTCGGTCTCGCCGCGCAGCAGGGCGAGCTCGCCGGCGAGCACGTACAGATCCGGATGCAGCGGCCGGCGCAGCGCCTCGTCGAGCGCGGCCTGCGCCTCGGCGTAGCGGCCCTGCAGGAACAGGCTGCGCGGATAGGCCACGTTCGCGAACACGTTGTCCGGATACAGCCGGAACACCCGCGCATAGCGCGCCTCGGCGACTGCGGTGAAGCCGAGCAGCTCGAGGTTGCGCGCGATCTGGATGTCGAGGAAGCGCAGCCGCGACGCCGCGACGCCGACCGCGAGATTGGCCTCGAGCGCCTCGGCGAGCCGGCCCTTGACCGCCAGCAGATGCGCGGCCGAGGCTAGGCTCGCGGCGCGGCCGCGCGGATCGAGCGCATACGCGCGCCGGTAGCCGGCCAGTGCCGCATCGATGCGGCCGCGGCAATCCTCCGCGTAGGCCAGTGCATTGACCGCTGCCGCGTCGCCCGCATCGCGCGCGATCGCCGCGCGCGCCAGCGCCTCGGCGCGGCCGGCCGGATCCGGCGCGCCGTTGTAGAGGCATACGCGCGCACTCAGCGCGAGGCTGAGCCCGACCTGCGCATCGGCATTGCCGGGCTCGCGCGCGAGTACGTCCTCGTACAGCGCGATCGCGCGCTCGTTGTTGTCGTGCTGGCCGATGCCGGCGTAGTGCTGCGCGCGTGCCAGCGCGTCGTCGGGCGGCGCCGCCACGCGTTCGCGCGCGGCCAGCCACACGGCCAGCGCACCGCCGATCAGGACGAGCGCGCCGGCGGCGGCGAGCTGCCGCGCACGGCGTCGCGGCGGCGGCGGCAGCGTCACCGGCTCCGGCTCCGGCGCCGATGCCGCACCGGCCGCCGGCAGCGGCTCGGCCGCGCGACACAGCTGGTAGCCGATGCCGCGCACCGAACGCAGATAGCGCGGCTGGCGGCCGTCGTCGCCGAGCGCCTGACGCAGCAGCTTGACGCGCTGGGTGACGGTGTCCTCGCCGACCACGGCCGGCGCCCAGACGCCATCGATCAGCGCGTCGAAGCTGACCACGCGATCGCCCTGCTCGAGCAGGAACGCGAGCAGCCGGAAGCTCAATCCGGCCACGTCGAGCGGCACGCCGTCGCGCTCGACGCGCTGGCGGTCGAGGTCGACGACCAGGTCGTCGAGCCGATAGCGCCGCACGGCGGCTGGAGGATGCGTCATCGGGCGGGACAATCGGTTCCGGGAAGCGCGGACAGCGGCAACGGCGCACGCCGCGCGGCGATTGTAAGCGCAGGCGCCACGCCGCCGCCCGCGCCGCGAGCGAGCCGCCGCGGCCGGCGCTAGCGCAGGACGCCCGCACCGCGCCACGCGCGGACGGAGCGATCGCGGCAGCGGCGTCGCCTCCGTCCGCGGGCCGCGGGCGCGGCCGCTGTCACCGAGGGCCAGCGGCGCGAGCGGGCCGCCCCACGCAGTCGTGCACTCAGCGCTGCTGCATCGCCTTGAACTGCTTGCGCGTCGGTTCCGGCACCACGTCGACCTGCCGCTCGCGTTCGAACGCGGCACGCTGGCCGGCCGCCAGCTGGCAGTTGCGCGACAGCGTCGCGGCGCCGTCGGCATGGCGCGCGGTCACGTCCTGCACGTGGACCACGACGGCGAGCGTATCGCCGAGCGGTTCGAGCGCGACGCAGACCCTGTCGATCGTCGTCTCGCTGCGATGCGCGGCGCCGTCGACCATGACCGCCAGATGCGTGCGGTCGAGCCAGACCGCAGACCGCACGCCGTCGACGCCGCGTGCCGCCGCGCGCGCCGATTCGCGATCGATCGGACGCCTCGCATCGGGCACGCGCGCGCTGCGCAGGACGTCGCTGGCCATCGCGTCGACGTGCTGCGCGGCGATGTCGGGACGGCCGGCCGCGGCGGCCAGCTGCGCCGCGGCGCGATGGCCGATCAGCGCCAGCGGATCGAGCGGCTGACCGGCCTGCTGCGGACGCGGTTCGGTCGAGGTCGAGGTCGAGGTCGAGGTCGAGGTCGCGGCAGCGGACGTTGCCGCCGGAGCGGGCGCGCTGCGCGTCGCGGCGCCGGCGTCGATCGACGCGACGCGCCACTGCGCGGAACCGGTGATGCTGCGCGCCAGCGCGACGACGATCGCGACGCCCGCGGTCAGTACCAGCAGGGCGCGCAGCAATGCCCACAACGGCGCGGCAGGCGATGCGCGCGGCCGGGTCCGCGGCCGATAGCCGGTCTCGGCGGCGAGCCGCGGCACCGCTGCCGCGCGTTCGGCGGGCGCCTCCGGCAGGCCGAGCATCGCCCGCACCGCGACGCCGTCGACCAGTTCGATGCGGCCGCTCTTGCGCGCGGCCTCGATCGCGGCGGCGGTGAACTCGCCGCTGGTCACCAGGATCGCGTCGTCGGCGCCTTCGGTCAGGACCAGGCCGAGCAGTTCGTGCACGGCGTTGTGCGGCACCTGGAAGGCGTTCCAGCGCTTGCACTGCACCAGGCGGCAGGTCGCGTCGCGGTACAGCCGAAGATCGATGCCGCCGTCGTAGCGGCGGCCGGTCGCGTCCGCGCCGACGTGCTCGACACGGTAGCCCGCACCGCGGTAGTACGCGGCGAGCAGCGCCTCGAAGCGGGTCGGGTCGACCTGCGCCAAGGCGTCGTCCCAGTGCCTGCGGTTGCGTCGATACCCCATGCCATCGACCGTCGTTGGTGTCCCCGTCGCTGTCGACGTCCCGACCAGCCAAGCAACAATGGGGCCAGCGCGCCGGCCGGCCGGCGATCGCGTCCACGCGCCGCGCCGGGTACCGGCCGGCCGGCGCGGGTCCGGGGCGCTGTCACAAGCTGACACGGCCGGACAGGTCCGGTCGAATACGCCGGCGTATCGGGATCGCCGGAGGCGCGCGCGGCGGGCCGCAGCCTGCGCCGGCGGCTGCTCAGCCCTCGGGCAGCGCCGGGATCGCCAGGCTGCGTGCGGCATCGCCGCTGGCGCCGGTGCGCAGCGTCGGCGCCAGATGGCCGACGTCGCCGACCGCGATCACCTTGTAGCGGCCGTCCGGCTCGATGCGGATCCGCGTGATGCTGGCGTGGCCGACCGACATCTCGAGCCAGGCCGCGGTGTCGACACCAAGCGCACGCGTCACCAGATAGCGGATCACGTTGCCATGGCAGACCAGCAGCCGGCGCCGGTCGCCGCCGCCGGCCGGCTTGAAATAGCGCGCGAACACGCGATCGAGCTGCGCCCTGCAGGCGGCCAGCGCCTCGGGCGTCTCCTCGGCGGTGACCTCGGTCCGCCGCGTCGGCGGCGTGCATTCGCGCAGATCCTCGACGACCGCGAAGCGCGCGTCCGGCATCTCCTGACCGATCGATGCGGCCGTGTCGCGCGCGCGCTGCATCGGGCTGACCAGCAACGTATCGAACGGCGCCTCGCCGCGCAGCCGCGCACCGGCCAGGCGCGCCTGCGCGACGCCGATCGGCGACAGGCCCGGGCCGAGCTGCGCATCGGCCTTCGGATCGGCGTCGTAGTGGCCATGGCGCACGAGCACGATCTCGGCCAGGACCGGCGGCTCGGCTCGCGCGGCGCCGGGCGGTGCGAAAGCGGATGCGAGCAGCAGGGCGAGCGTCGAGAGGATGCGCATGGCGCCAGTATCGCGCAGCCATGCCGCCGCCGCAGCCCCGCGCGGAACATCGACAGGCCGCTCATCCGCGTGAAGCGTCACGGCACGTAGGCGCCAAGCCGCGAACCGCCTTCTCGTACCCTGAGCTCGATCGGCGAATCGAACCGATCGCCGGACGGCTCGCGGCCGACCCGCTCCCGCAGCGCGTCGCCGACCGCGTCGAGCACCGGGGCCAGCGTGCGCACCTTCGACACGCTCAGGATCGAGAACGGCTCGCGCGCGAGCCGATCGTGTGCAGCGCGCCGTCGGGCCTGACCACGGCCATGCCGAAGCGATCGGCCGGCACCGCCGCGCGCCAAGCCGCTCAGCGCCGGCCGCGCACGGCCAGCACGCCGTCGAGCGCGGGCTGTGCACGAAAGCCGGCGCGCTCCAGGCGGCGGATCACCTCGCGCGGCAGGTCGCGGCCGCTGGTCAGGCGATTGGGCATGCCGGTGTAGTGGAACAGGCGCCCGCCCGGCCGCAGCACGCGCGCGAGCTGGTCGTAGAACGCCTGCGCGTAGAGCTCCCCGGCGATGCCGAAGCGCGGCGGATCGTGCAGGATCGCGTCGAACGATCCCTCGCCGATCGACCCGATCTCCACGGCGACGTCAGCGTGACGCAGCTGCAGCCGGCCGGCGTGCTCGGGCGCGTCCGGATCGGGCGACCACGGATCGAGCGTGCGCAGCCAGAGCACGTCGGCGTTCTTCTCGAACGAGACGATCGCGGCCGCGCCCGCTTCGAGGCAGGCCGCGGCGAAATAGCCGAGCCCGCCGCAGGTGTCGAGGATGCGCTTGCCGCGCGGCTCGATCAACGCGACCTTGCGCCGCGCATCCTCGAACGGCGACACCTGCGCGGTCGGCAGCATCTTGATGCCGTCGATCTCGAACGTCGGCGCACCCCAGTCGGTCGGCACCAGCTTGATCAGCGAACCGCCGTAGCGCGCCGCCGGCACGAAGCCGCCGCCGTCCCAGACGTAGATCGTGCGCGGCTTGAGCGCATCCGGATACGGATACTCGACCTCGCGCCACGCCCAATGCTCCGGTTCGATCCGCGCCGGCTGCTGCGAGCGGCCGAGATCGAACGAGCCCTCGCACGACGCCAAGCCGGCATCGCGAGCGGCCAGCAGCGCCTCGGCGAGCGGGCGCGTCAGCAGAGGTCCGGCGTAGTGCGGCACGTGCGCTCCGGCGGCAGGGCCACGGCATCGCGACGGCCGCGGCGTGGAACGGAGCGGCATCGTAACCCGAGCGGCGCGCGGCGCAGCGATCGGCAGCCGCACCGGCGTCGTTCAAGCCTGCTCGCGCTCGCGCAGCCGCTCGATCAGGGCCAGCGCATCGGCGCTGGCGTGCCCCAGCGCGGTGTTGTCGAAGATGCACCAGCGCGTACGGGTGCGCGTGGAGGCGCGCGCCAGCCGAGCGGCGAGCGCATCCAGCGCCGCCGGCGAATAGGCGTCGTAGTAGATCCGCGGCGCGCCGTGCAGGCGCAGATACTCGATGCGGCGATCGGCCGCCGGCAGCGCCGCGCGCGGCACCCGCGCCGGATCGGCGGCGACGCGCGCGATGTGGTGCTCGCGCAGCAGCGCCGTCGCGGCGGCCTCGAACCACGACGCGTGGCGCGGCTCGCACGCCACCGGCCCGGCATGGCGCGCCCGCAGCGCGTGGAGGAATCGCCCGACGACCGCCGCATCGAAGCGCAGGCTCGGCGGCAGCTGCAGCAGCAGCGCGCCGAGGCGGTCGCCGAGCTCGGCGACCGCCTCGAGGAACGGCGCCAGCGCGTCCTCGGCCGGTGCGCGCAGGCGATGCTCGTGGCTGATCGAGCGCGGCATCTTGACCGAGAAGTGGAAGCCGGCCGGCACCGAGCCGGCCCAGCGCCGGTACGTCTGCGGCCGGTGCGGGCGATAGAACGAGGAATTGATCTCGACCGCGTCGAACACCTCGGCATAGCGCGTCAGATGCGTGCCGGCGGCCGGAAAGCGCTGCGTCTGCGCGGCCGGGATCGACCAGCCGGCACAGCCGATGCGGAGTGCCGGCCGCCGGGCCGGCGCTGTCGACACCATCGTCGAGTCCTCGCAGCGACGCCGCAATGGCATCGGAGCGGCGATCCTACGCGGCGCCGATGCAACGCGCGGCAACGGCGCCGCGGCCGTCAGTCGAAGCCGTCGGCGAACACCCGATCGACGCCGCGGCGGACGTCCAGGACGAAACCCTCGTCGGTGCGGCCGACGATGTCCACCTGCAGCGCATCGCCGGGCGCGGTCCAGCTTTCGCCGACGACGAACATCGAACCGGCGTTGTTCGCGACGTCGGCCGGCGGCTCGTCGGCGTCGACGCTCCAGGCCGGTTCGGTACGCGTGCCGTCGACCTCGGTGATGATCACCGCGTCGCCGGCCAGCGCGCCCTCGTACAGCGGCGTGCGCAGGCGCGCCTCGATCAGATAATGGTGCGAGGCCGGTTCGCCGGGGATCGTCACCTTGATCATCTGCACGTTCGGCGAGTCGGCCAGGCTGGCGCGGTCGAGCACAATGCCTTCGTGGATGCCGGTCGCGGCGATCACCAGCTGGCGTTCGGCATCGATCCAGCCCAGATGGTCGCGTGACCAGATCCCGATGTGCTGCGGCTGCCAGCCGAAGGTCGCATCGAACGTCACGTTGTACCAGGCACCGCTCATGACGTCCCATGGATTGTCGTACGGGTCGTCGTCGCGGTCGGAGTTGTTCGCGTGCGGCAGACCGAAGCCATGGCCCATCTCGTGCGCGAGCGGCGCCTGGTTCGCATAGCCCCACGGCGGCTCCCAGGTCACGTACCAGCTGCGTGCCGGCCCGTCGAGCCCCGCCCACAGGCTGCCGCCCCAGGCGCAGCAGTCCAGATCGGCGTTGTACATCGTGTTGATGCCGACGAAGTTCGAGAAGTCGACCGTGGCGTCGGCGACACCGGTGCAGTCCTGGAACAGCGCGATCAGGTCGGCCGATTCGCCGTCCGGGATGTAGTGGCTGCGCGGATGCGGCAGCGTGAACCAGCCGAACACCGCACTGCCGGCGATGTCGACCTTGCCGTAGGACACCGTCTGCCAGTAATGATCGAGGCGCCCTTGCGCATCGGACATCAGCGTCTGGAAGTAACCGATCGGCTGCGGCTCGTCCGCCAGGTCGGCGAAGCGGCACAGCAGCGTCGCCCACGGCCTGGAACCGGTGACGCCGCCGGCCGGCAGCAGAGGGCCGTGCGGCACGATCGTCTCGGCATGCAGCTTGCCGTCCCGGACGCCGTCCTCGGCGACCGTCACGGTGACCGGGCGGCCGATCTGGCGGTACAGGTCGCCCGACGCGCGCAGCGCACTGCCGGCGTCGATCGCGTGCCGCCGGCCGCCGGCGTCGACCACGGTGACCTCGAAGCGCGCAGCCTCCACGCTGCCGGGCGGCGGATCGCCCCAGCGCATCTCCAGCGTGCCGCTGACCGGTGCGGCCGCGATCGGCAATGCGGCGAACCCGGCCGCCAGGATGACCGTTCGGATCATTCGCTTGTGCCCCCTTCTTCGTGACGGACTGCGTCGATCGCGGCGAACCCGCCCACATGGCCGCATCCGGACAGGCCTCGCCCTGCCGCAGGGCACGATACCCGACCTGCGACAGCGCCGCGCACGCCATCGGTCACGGAGCTGGGCTGGCGCGCCGATCCGATCAAGCGACGTCGGCGCCGACCGGCGCGGCCGCACCGGGCCGGCTCGGCACCGGCGAGATGCCGGCCTCCCGCACATGCGCCGCTTCGGCGAGCAGCGCCTCGTAGACCGCAGTGCGCCGGTGCACGATGGCCAGTTGCCAACCCGTCAGATAGACCAGCAGCAGCGCACCGATCAACAGCGCCTGCAGCAGGTTCACGTCGGACAGCCGCGTCCAGTCGCCCCAGCGCCAGTCGCGGAACTGCAGATAGAGCACGCCGATCACCGGCAGGATGCCGAGGCGCTCGAGGCCGCCGGTGAACAGGCTCAAACCCTGCTGCATCGACTGGCGCCGCGTGCGCAGATAGCGCAGGCGCGCCTCGAGCTGCGCGTGCGGGAAGCGTCGCAGCGCCGCCACCAGACGGCGGTAGTGGACGAAATCGGCATCGAGCTCGTGCGCGAACGTGCGCGTCGGGTGCCGGAACGAGGGCCAGTGCCGCCGCACCGAAAGCCAGCTCGAGATCCCGAGCGTCACCAGCTCGATCACGACGCAGACCAGTACCAGCACGGCGCCGGCGGCGCCCGGCACGATCTGACGTACGGTCACGGCCAGCACCGCAGCGGCCAGGCCCGCCAGCAGCAAGCCGCGCTCCCAGCGCCCGGCCTGCTCGTGCGCCGCAGCCGGCAGCGACCGGATCATCGCCTCGATCCGCTCGAAGCCGAGCCGATCCGCGTCCACGCCTGCATGCCGCTGCCGACCGTCCATCGCCGCCCCTCCCTCGCGTCCGTCGCCGCCACGATACGCAAGCCGGCGCCGATTGCCAGCAAACGGCGCACACGCTCACAAAAAAGCGGGCGGCACTCGGGCCGCCCGCAAGCGCAGCGGGGCACCGGCGCGCGGCCGGCTTCCCGATCGGGCCGCTGGGGTTAGCGGCGGCCGATCGCCCACGCGGCGCCGAGCACGCCGAGCATCATCAGCAGCAGACCGGCCGGGCTCAGCGCCGGCACCGGCTGCGCGACCGGCGGCTCGCCGGTCGATCCGGCGATCACCAGGAAGCCGGCCGGCAGCGCCGCGCTGAGCTTGCCGCCGAGCGAGGCGACCACATCGCGCGGACCGGGCACCGCATCGGCGGCAATCGCCAGCGTCAGCGTCGCCGCAGTCGGTCCGGTGACGACCAGGTTGGAGACGGTCACGCCGTCACCGAGCGTCACCGTCATGCCCGGCTGGAAACCGGTGCCCTGCAAGGTCGCCTGCAGCGTGGCGCCGACGAGACCGCTGGCCGGCACGATCCGCGTCAGCGTGAACGGATCGGGCTCGCCGGCGCTGGTGACCTGGAAGCCCTGCGCCAGAGTCGCGGTCAGGTTGCCGCCGGCCGCGATGCCGACGACGTCGCGGAAGCCGATCGGCGCGTCGGCGGCGATCGTCAGCGTCGCGGTTGCGGTGCCGGCGTCGACGACGGTCAGCGCGTCGACGGCGATGCCGTCGCCGAACGAAACCGTCATCCCGTTCGCGAAGCCGATGCCGCGGATCGTCACCGGCACGATGGCGCCCTGCGCGCCGGCGCCCGGCGTCACGCTGGTGATGTCGAACTGCGCGATCGACGGAATCTCGCCGAACGAAGTCGTCGCCAGGATCGTCACGCTGGCGCCGGCGGCGAGCGTGCGGTTCCATTGCAGCGCTGCGCCGTTGTCGATGCAGTCCGGCGGCGCCAGGACGCCGTCGAGATCGCCGCTGCCGATCTGCGACCAGACGCTGCTGTAGCCGGTGCCGGTGTAGCGGTCGGCCGGCGTCTGCGGGATGTAGAGGATGTAGTAGCCGTCGTTGTTGCCGCGCGGACCGCCGCAGTCGCGGCCGCCGGGGCTCTGCGAGGCCGGCTCCAAGTACGGGATGCCGCTGTCGCTGGCGGCCAGGTAGATGTCGCCGCCGAGATAGATCGACACGCTCTGCGGCTCGGCGCCGGCATTGGTCAGCGTGAAGCGCTTGCTGAAGTAGTTGCGTCCGTTGACGTAGCGCACCTCCTGCCGTGCCTGCAGGCCGCCGGCCAGCGGCGCGGCGACGACGACCAGGTACGGATCGGCCTCGCTACCGCTGCCCGACACCGCGCTGACGCTGCCGGCGCCGTACGGCGTCACCGTGCCGAGACCGCCGGTCGCCGTGCCGGCCTCGTGGTTCTGGAAGTCCGGCCCGTACAGCACGCCGCCGGCGCGCACGATCCAGCCCATGTCGGCCAGTCCGGTCCCCTGCGACGGATAGAGCTGGCCGGTGCCGGGCACCTGATCGTTGAGGATCTGGAACGAATGGTCGGCACCGGCGAGGATCGTCAGCGGGCTGCCGGCCACGGTCGCGTGCGCGGGCTCGCTGCCGCCACGGGCGGGCAGCTGGCCGGCCTTGTCGGCCGCGGCCGGTCCGGCCAGCGCCGCGATCAGCACGGGAATGCCCAGCATCGCGGTCAAGCGCGGCCGGCGGGAAGGTTGGGAACAAGATGACATCGGATTCGTCCTCGGGTCGTGGAAACGTCGTCACACGCGTCGTGCCTTCCCCCTAACGTAAAACGGCAGGGAAAAACGGAAATCCGCCCGGTCAGGCGGCATCGACCGATCAAACCCGGTCCGGCGCCCGGTTCCGCCAGGGCTGTCGATCCGGCATGCACTGGTTCGTCGCGGTACCCGAACGGCGCCCGTCGCGCCGCCCCCGTCGCATCCCAGGAGTGTCCATGCCGCTCGAACTGTTCGCCCACCCGTTTTCGTCCTACTGTCAGAAGGTGCTGATCGCGCTCGAAGAGAACGCCGTGCCGTTCCGCCTGCGCCTGCTCGATCCGTCCGACCCGTCCGGTCCTGACGCGCTGGCCGAATTCGCCGCGCTCTGGCCGATCCGGCGCTTTCCGCTGCTGCGCGACGGCACACGCACGCTGCCGGAGTCCAGCGTGATCATCGAATACCTGCAGCAGCACCATCCCGGCCCGGTGCGGCTGATCCCCGACGATCCGGACGCCGCCTTGACGGTGCGCATGCTCGATCGCTTCTTCGACCACTACGTGTCGACGCCGCAGCAGAAGATCGTGTTCGACGCGCTGCGCGAGCCCGATACGCGCGACCCGCGCGGCGTCGCCGAGGCGCGGGCGATGCTCGACACCGCTTACGCGTGGCTCGACGCGCATCTGGCCGACGGCCGGCCCTGGGCCGCCGGCGAGGCATTCACGCTGGCCGACTGCGGTGCCGCGCCGTTCCTGTTCTATGCCGACTGGACCCATGCGATCGGCGCGCGCCATGCGCAGGTACAGGCCTATCGCCAGCGCGTGCTGACCCGCCCTTCGGTCGTACGCGTGGTCGATGCGGCACGGCCGTACCGGTCGTACTTTCCGCTCGGCGCGCCCGATCGCGACTAGCGCGGGCGCTGTCCTGACCGTTCCGCGCGCCGGCGTTCAGTGCGGCGCCGGCGCATCGCTCAGCTTCGTGCGCTCCTCGAGCGTGAGCTCGCGCACGTGGCGGATCGGCCGGCCGGACGTGTCGAAGAACGCCGCCGGCGGCTCGCCGCGCAGCCGCGCCGCGGTCATGCCGGCGACAATGCGCAGGCCGCCGAGCGCGAATCGCCAGCGCGTCGGGGCGACGTCGCCGCGGGCGCTGCCGGCATGGATCACGAGTGCACCGCGCGGTCCCAGTGCCGCGTCCAGTGCCTCGGCCGGCACGTCGAATGCGCTGGCGAACACGCCGACGTACGGTGTCTGCGCCTGCCGCGGCGTATTGGCGATCGGCGCGCGGCAGCAGGCGGCGTACCAGCGCAGCAGGCCACGCGGTCCGAGCGAGACGCAGGCCAGCGCTTCGAGTCCGGCGATCAGGCGCAGGCCGGCCGGCGCGATCGGCACGAGATCGGTGCCGCCGTGCGCGTCCAGCACGTCGGAACCGCCGAGGAAGCGCGCATAGGCGCGGCAGTCCCGGCAGTAGCAGGTGGCCCGCGTATACGCGCGCTCGGTCCGCGCCGCGCCGCGCACCTGGCCGCAGCGGCATCTCACCGTCATGTCCATCTCGTACGCTCCCTGTTGGCTGCTGATGCCCCATTGCGCGGTGCCGCAGGCCCCGCGCGCGATGATGGTACACCCGCGCCATACGCTGCCGTCCGGTCCGGCGTCACGGTCCGGCATGGACGATCCGCGATCGGCGTACAGGGGCGCCCGGCGCCTGCCGCCGGCGCGCCGGGCGCGCCCTCGCCGTCGGCCCGACGCAGCGCGCGCGTGATTGAGCCAGCTCGGGCCGTTCGCGCCGGCCGCGAATCCTCAGGCCGCGCCGCCGGCACCGTGCGGCCGATCCGACCGCAGCCACGCGCGGCTTACGCGGTCGCCGCGGCACGGCGCCAGGCACGTGGCGGCAGACCGGTCTGCGCCTTGAACGCACGCGAGAACGCCGCCTCGCTACCGTAGCCGATCTCGGCCGCGATCGCCTTGAGCGGCGCGCCGCGGCGCATCGCCTGCTGGGCGAGGCCGATGCGCCATTCGGCCAGGTACTGCGCCGGTGTTCGCCCCATCGCCTCGCGGAACGCGGCCGCGAAGACGCTGCGCGACATGCGCGCCGCGGCGGCCATGCGCTCGAGCGTCCACGGCTCGGCCGGCGCCGCATGCACGGCCGCCAGCGCATGGCGCAGGCGCGGATGGCCGAGGCCGGCGAGCAGCCCCGCCGGCATCCGCCCGCTTTCCATCAGCTGACGCAGCAGCTGGATCAGCACGACCTCGAACAGCCGGTTGACCAGCGCATGGCGTCCGCAGCGCTCGGCGAAGGCCTCTTCGAACAGCAGCGTCAGCACCGGTTCGGCACCGGCGATCCGCGCCAGCGGCATCGCGACGAAGTCCGGCAGCGCCGCGCGCAGCGGATGGCCGCGGCCGCCGTCGAAACGCAGGTTCGCACAGGCGAGCTCGGCGCCGCGCTCGGCGTCGGTCACGAAGCGGTGCGCGAGCGGACGCGCGTATAGCAGCAGGCTCGGTTCGTCGACCTGCACGACGTCCCGGCCGTGGAACACCTCGACCGGACCGCGCCGCACCAGATGCAGCTGGCCGCGGTCGCCCTCGCCGTCGATCGCGTGGATGCCGCACAGCGCGCCGGCATGGAAGACCTCGGCACTTACCGGATAGCGCTCGAGCAGCCCCGCCAATCGATCGACCATCGCATACGCCTGATCAAGTTTTCAGGACTATAACGCGCCTATCGTGCCAGGGATGCGCGGATAGTGCGCTCACCGGCCGCAACGGCCGCCTCCCTACAGACTCGAAAGGAACCGCCATGTCGCTCGACACGATCCTCTACACCGCCACGGCCACCGCCACCGGCGGCCGCGAAGGCCAGGCCACCTCGTCCGACGGGGCGCTCGACGTCAGGCTGTCGACGCCGCGCGCGCTCGGCGGCGCCGGCGGCAGCGGCACCAATCCTGAGCAGTTGTTCGCGGCCGGCTATTCGGCCTGCTTTCTCAGCGCGCTGAAGTTCGTCGCCGGCAAGCAGAAGATCGCGCTGCCGGCCGAAACGACCGTCACCGGCGAGGTCGGCATCGGCCCGCTGCCGACCGGCTTCGGCATCGCCGCGGCGCTGACGATCCGCGTGCCCGGCCTGGCGCGCGATCAGGTCGAGTCGCTGGTCGAGCAGGCGCACATCGTGTGTCCCTACTCGAACGCGACGCGCGGCAACATCGACGTCACGCTGACGGTCGCCTGAGTGCACCGGCGGCGGCGATCGGCGCCGCCGCCGCTCGAGACCAACGCCAGCGTACGCATCGCCGTCGCGACGAGAGCGGCAGCGTCCGCGCTCGCCGCGCTCAGTGCGCCAGCGCAAAGTCGATCGCGGCGGCGACCGCCGCGACCTGGGCGGCATTGCACTGCTCGGGCGTCGCGCGCGGGCTGTCCGGATAGACCTCGGTGGTCGTCGTGAACGGCGCGTCGGTGATGCCGGCGCACAGGCCGAGCTCGCGCACCGGATACAGAATCACGCCCGGCGCGACCATCGGCGAGCCGATGATCGCGCCGTCGCGGTCGGCCGGCGCGATATGCGTGACCTCGGCCACCGCCGCGATCACCGCCTGCTGGAACGCCAGCTGCGGGCGTTCGCTGTCGCCGACGACGTAGAAGCCGTCCGGAATCTCGCCCGGCTCGTGGCGCTTGCCGTCGCGCGCGGCCAGGGCCGGCCGGAATTCCGATTCGTCGCTGTCGGTGGTCTCGTGCAGGTCGACGTGTACGCGCACCCGTCCGCGCCACGGCGCGACCAGCTCGATCAGCGCCGCCGACTCGGCGGCCGGACTATCGGGCCGGAACGACCGGTTCGGATCGACCGCCAGCGGATTCCAGCGATGGATCCGCTCGTAGGCCCAGGGACTGACGCAGGGCGCGACCAGCAGGTTGACGCGCCCGGCGTAGGCGTCGGCGCGGCTTTCGAGGAAGGCCAGCGCGCCATGGACGCCGCTGGTCTCGTAGCCGTGCACGCCGCCGCTGACCAGCACGATCGGCCGGTCGTCGTGCCAGTCGCGGCTGCGCAGCGCCAGCAGCGGATAGACGTCGGGCGCGTAGTCGAGCTGCCCGTACTCGAGCACGTCGAAGCGCGCGCGCAGGCGTTCGATCACGCTGAGCACGTCGTCGGCGTAGCTGCGCCGGCGCGTCTGCTGCGCGCGCCAGGCGGCTTTCTCTGCCGGCCCCCACGGCTGGCCGGGGATACCGATCGGATGGAACGTAGGCGATGACATCGGGCTGGCTACTCGAAACGGAGATGAATTCGGCCGCCGCATCGGCGAACGCGGCGGATGGCGTGCTGCGCATTGTCGCGCAGCGCGCCGCCCGGCGCGCGCTGCATTGGGTACCGCGACGCAGTGGACGCGAGACGCGTCCGCCGCGGCTCGACGCCGCTGGGAGCGCCGCATCGGCCGCGCCCCTCTTTGCGGGCGCTGGCACGAGCGTGCACCGCAACATGGCCCGATCGACCAGCGGGGCCGCGCCCTCGCGAACAATGTGGAAAGATGAACGAGAACCGGTTCCGTTCTGGGGGACCGATCACGCTCCACGCTGGCGCCGGCTGTTAGCGTCGGCCTCGTCATTCTCGACAGCGGGGAGCTCTCGATACCGACTTTCCATCGCACGCCTGCCGGCGGCGCGATGGCTGCGCCGTCCGCGCGCGTACCACCCCCAGCCAGGAAAAGGAGGATAAGGACCATGTTCGCTCGACCTTTGCCCAGCCCCACCGCGTACCGGCCGCACGCCGGCCTGCTCGTCGCGCTGCTGACCACCGGCATCGCCGCCTCGACCGGCTTCGCGCAACCGGCCGCGTTGAAACCCGACCCCTTGCCGATCGCCGAGACCGTCTCGATCACCGCGCTGCCGCGCCCCTCCGACCAGGGCCACACGGCCCGGCTCGACGTCCGCTACGAGAAGGGCCAGCGGCTGCCCGAGCGCATCGAGATCCAGGTCCAGGACCGGCCGGTCTACCTGCAGCGTGATCCGCGGGATCCGGACGTCTATGCCGGCACGGTGCCGTTCGACTTCGACCGGTTCGTCGCCGAGCAGGCGCGCCGCAAGAACCTCGCTGCGCAGGGCAAGGCGCCGGTCTTCCACGGCCGCGAGATCGTCGACCATCGCCCGGTGGCGTTTCTCGATCCCGCCACGCTGACGCGGCAGATCGGCTCCGGCACACCGATCCGCATTCCGAAGGACGTCGTCACCGGCACCGCCGGCCTGCTCAGCGCCGAGCGCTCGCTGATGGTCGTGCATCCGCTGGTCGTCGAGGACCCGACGCGCACCTTCGACGCCTGCACGAATACCGGCAATCCGACCGGCGTGTGGACGTTCGCGCACCTGATGTCGGAGATGGCCAACCAGCCGCTGACCGGCATCGATCCGGCCGACTTCGTCGAGGACTGGCTCAAGAGCTGGGTCAATACCACCTTCGTCAATTCGTTCGAGATCACCGAGCGCGACCTCATCATCAACTCGGTGATCAATCCGTGGCCGCGCGACGGCTCGGGCCGGCTCAAGCTCGAGCAGTCGCCGATGCGCCTGCTGGCGATCGTCAATCGCGTGGATCTGCGCAAGAACGCCGTCTACGGCGGCGGCAGCGCCGGCGAGGGACGCTTCGTGTTCGGCATCATGCGGCGCCTTCCCGGCGGCGGCTGTGCGCTGATGCGCTCGACCGTGATCCTCGAATACGGCGTGCCGATCCGCGGCTGCACCGCGGTGCAGGACTACGGCACGCAATGGCATGCGCTGGACGGTCTGCCGCTCGGCTCGCTGGCGTACAACGCCGCGCTCGAGGACATCACCGAGCAGTTCACCAAGGCCAATGCGGCGCCCGGCAAGCCCAACGGCAGCGCGATCAACCAGATCCGCACCAACGAGAACGCGCTCGATCCGCTGTGGGAGCTGCGCGAATTCGGCCTGGACGGCTCGAGTCATCTGCTGGTGCTCAAGTCCACCGAGATGACGCCGCACCGCCCCACCTACAATCCGTTCCCGGCGCCGCACACGACGACGCTGCTGGCCGATTTCATCAACACGAACGAGGCGGCGATCCTCGCCGGCACCTATACGGTACCGGATACGTTCCTCGGCCAGCCGTTCCTGACCGGCTCGTCGTTGAATCCGAGCACGTCGCCGAGCTTCGTCTGGAAGCATCCGGGCGTCAGCAACAACGAGGCGCGCCATCTGTTCTCGCTCAATACCTGCGATTCGTGCCACGGCGGCGAGACCGGCACCACGACGTTCCTGCACATCGAGCCGCGCAGCATGGGCTCCGAGGCCGGCCTGTCGCGCTTCCTGACCGGCAGCCCCGGTTCGGTCGCGAGCCCCGGCACGTTCACGATGCCCGACCCGGTCTCCGGCGTGCCGCGCACGTTCGGCGATCTGCTGCATCGCGAAGCCGATCTCGACGCCCTGGTCAGCATGAGCTGCCCGTCCGGCGGTCTGGTCGGCGGACTGTTCGCGACGGCGACGGCCGCCAAGACGCACTAGCGCGCCGCGGAGCGCAACGCGCACGGATCCACGGACGGATACCGCAGCGGAACCCATCGCAAGCACGATGGGTTCCGCTGGCGGGTGCGCCGACAGCGTGCGCCGCGCGACGCTGCGGCCGCAGCCTGCACCGGATCGTACCCAATCGGCCTGGGCCGGCCAGGTCGACAGCGCCTGTCCGGCATTGCCGACCGGCGCCACGGTGATCGCCGCTGCGGCGCAGATACGGTACGGGACGGCATTGCATTCATTGCATTCGGAACGACGGCCCCGTCCGCACAAATGACGGGGTATTGGCATTCGGGCCGATATCGAATCGCCATTCGCCTCCATTCCCGATCGGCTCAATTGACATAAGCCGATTCAATTTGTGTACTATTTCACAATTGATCCGTAATTCGACTGTTAGCTTCGATCGGACCAGGGGACACGCAATACGGGGAAAACCAGTAGGACTCGTCTTTTCGCAGGCCAGTGGCCGGCGATGGACGCGCTGTCGCGCTCGCAAAAACCCATTCAGCCAGGAAGAGGAGGAAGAGATGCGCATGCTCGAAAAACCCTTGCCCAGCCACGCCACCCGCCGCCGCGCCGCACTCGTGCTCGCCGCGATGCTGATGACCGGCATCGCCGGCCAGTCGGCGATCGCGCAGGATCCCAAGCCCGATGCGATGGTCGCGTTTCCGCCGACCGAGAAGATCACGCTGACCGCGCTGCCGCGCGTCACGCCCGAGGGCAATACCGCGCGGATCGAGGTCCGCTACGAGAAAGGCCATGAGCTGCCGTCGGCGATTCCGCTGCGCCTGGCCGGTGGCTCGATCGCGCTGCGCCAGGATCCGCGAAATCCCGATGTCTTCTTCGCCGAAGTGCCGTTCGATTTCGAGGCCTTCGTCGCCGAACAGGCGCGCCGCAAGGAACAGGCGTTCGAGCTCGACAAGCAGCCGGTCTTCGACGGCCGCCATATCGTCGACCACCGCCCGATCGCCTATCTCGATCCGGAGCTGCTGACCCGCCTGATCCGCGAAGGCGCGCCGATCGACATACCCGAGGACGTCACCGCAGGCGCTGCGGCGCTGATCAGTGCACCGCACTCGCTGATGGTCGTGCATCCGCGCGTCGTCGAGGACCGGGACCGCACGTTCGACGCCTGCTCCGGCTTCGGCAATCCGAACGGCGTGTGGACGTTCAACCGCCTGATGACCGACATGGCCAACCAGCCGCTGACCGGCATCCATCCGGCCGAGTTCGTCGAGCAATGGCTCAAGAGCTGGCTCGACACGCAGAACGTCAACACCTTCGACATCGACAAGCGTCCGGAGATGTTCGACCAGGTCCTGAAGTTCTGGCCGCGCGACTCCAAGGGCCGCCTGGACCTCAAGCGCTCGCCGATGCGCCTGCTCGCGATCGTCAACCGCCTCGACCTGCGCAAGAACCTCGTCTACGGCGGCGGCAGCGCCGGCGAAGGCCGCTTCGTGTTCGGCGTGATGCGCCGTCACGAGGACGGCAGCTGCGACGTCATGCCGTTCACGGTGATCCTCGAGTACGGCGTGCCGCTGAACAAGTGCGAGGACGTACGCACGTACGGGCAGAAGTGGAAGGACCTGGACTCGCTGCTGCTCGGTTCGAGCGCGTACAACGCGGCGCTGCAGAACCTCACCGACGTGTTCGCCACCGCCAACGCCGCGCCCGACAAGCCCAACGGCAGCGCGATCAATCAGGTGCGCACCAACGAGAACGCGCTCGATCCGCTGTGGGAGCTGCGCGAGTTCCATCTCGGCGACACGCCCGGTCAGCTCGAGACCGCGTCCACCGAGCTCACGCCGCACCGGGCCACCTACAATCCGACGCCGCTGCCGCACACGACCACGCGGCTGGCCGACTTCATCAACCTCAACGAGGCCGACATCCTGGCCAATACCTACGATGTGCCGGAGATCTTCATGGGCCGGCCGTTCCTGACCGGCGCCGCGCTCAATCCGGACACCTCGGCCTCCTCGGTCTGGGATCATCCGCTGGTGACCAACAACGACGCGCGCCACATGATGTCGCTGAACACCTGCGACTCGTGCCACGGCGGCGAGACGCAGACCAAGTTCCTGCACGTCGAGCCGCGCAATATGGGCTTCCAGGCCGCGCTGTCGCGCTTCCTGGTCGGCGATCCGGGCACGGTGGCCACGCCCGGCACGTTCACGATGCCCGATCCGGTATCCGGCGTGCCGCGCACGTTCGGCGACCTGCTGCATCGCCAGGCCGATCTCGACGCACTGGTCGGATCCAGCTGCGACGCCGGCGGTCTTGCCGAAGCCCTGTCCAAGCCGGTGGCGGCGCCGCGAACGCACTGAAGCGGCGGCAATCGCCCTGCGAGCCCGGCGCCATGCCGGGCTCGCTTTTTTGGGGCCCCTTCCGCGCCCCGCATCGCATCGCTTCCGCGTACGCCGCACCGTTCGCTGATCGATCGCTCGGTCGCCGGGCACGCGTTCAAGTGAATGCCGGCCTTCCGTCACAGCCGAGGATTGCAGCCGCGTTCACGGCCGAATGTCTAGAACGGCGTCCCGCGCGTCGCACGACGCATTCGACGGAGACTCCGCCATGGCGACACCGCAGGAACTCGAAGCCAGGCTCTGGAAGGCACTCAAATCCGACCGCACGCTGATGCTCGGCGTCGACGGTGTCGAGGATGGACATTCGCGCCCGATGACCGCCCTGGTCGAAGGCGAGTCCGGACCGATCTGGTTCTTCACCGGCCTGCCCAATGCCGTTGCCGAACACGCCAGGCGCGACGACGCCCGCGCGATCGCGGCTTTCAGCTCGAAGGGCCACGACCTGTTCGCGAGCATCCACGGCACGCTGAGCCTCTCGCGCGACCGCGACGTGATCGACCGGTTGTGGAATCCGTACATCGCGGCCTGGTTCGAAGGCAAGAACGACCCCAAGCTGGTGCTGCTGCGCTTCGATCCGGAGCGCGCCGAGGTCTGGCTCAACGAGTCGAGCCTGCTGGCCGGCGTGAAGCTGCTGTTCGGCGTCGATCCCAAGCGCGATGCGCAGGACAAGGTGGCGACGGTCGATCTGCGCTGAGGCGCCCAGATCGCCATCGGCGTGGCGGGGCCGCTTCGCGCGGCCTCTTCACGCCGAACACGCGTCGACGCCGTTGACGTGCCCAGTTTTGAAAAGGGAAGCAGCCAGTCTCGATACGTCGAGCTCAGGCTGGGCGATCAGTCCGATGAGCTGCGCGGTTCTCGAGTCGACCGCGACGTACCTGCTGCGAGGCTGCGTCCGCCTCGGCGGGGTACACGTCCGCGTTCTGTCGCTTCACATGCGCTCGCCCGGCAGCCGGCTGGCCTGGCGCACCCAGTCGACGAAACGGGTCTCGTCGATCGGCTCGTCTTCGCGGATGTCGAGGTAGCGCGTGTCGGCGCTCTTCGACTGACCAGGCGGCGGCGGACGCAGCCGCGCGCCGCGGAAGAACGACACCTTGACGTAGTGCGTATAGCAGTGGATGCCGAGGAACCAGCCCTGCCCTTCGACGCCGTACAGCGGCGAGTTCCATTTGACGGCCTTGGCGACGCCGGGCACGGCGCGCACGATCAACGCATCGAGCTGCCGGCCGATGGCGCGCTTCCAGCCCGGCATCGCGTCGATGTAGGCCTGCACCGGCGCATCGCCGTAGCCCTTGGCGATCTGCGGATTGCCGCCGGCGAGCAGGACCGGCCCGGCGGGCGCCGGCTCGATGAGGGGCGATCCCGATGCCGGCTTGCGCGCGGCGGCCGGTCCAGTACCGGCTTTCGGCGTTGCGGTGTTCCGGGAGGCGGCCTTCTTCGCGCGGCGGTCGGCCGTCTGCGGCCTTGGCGCTGTCGCCGCAGCGTCGGAGTCCTTCGCCGATGAACTGCGCCGGGCGGTCTTGCCCGCCTTGGCCGTCCCGACGTTCAAGCCTACGGCCGCGCGCAGCAGCGCCTTGAACGCCGCTGCGTCGATGGTGTCGCCTTCATGCAGATCGATCGCGCGCCGCGTGCCGCCGTCGAGGCTGGCGTTGAAGAGACCCGCCGGATCTTCCAGCGCCGCGCCTTTCGCGAACGTCAGCTTGAGGGTGGTCTTGTAGGTCTCGCCGGTGCACAGGATGCCCGCATGCGACCATACCGGCACGCCGCGCCACTTCACTTCCTCGACGACCGCCGGATCGGCCTCGTGCACGAGCGTGCGGACGCGCGCGAGCATCGCGCCGCGCCAGTCGCCGAGCGCCGCGATACGCGCGTCGATCTGCTGCGAGGCGGTGCCGGCCGCCGCATCTGCGCTCTCGCCGGAACGATCGCCGGCTGTCGGACCGGAGCTCGCCGATGTCTTCTTCATGAGAATCCTCGCGCGGATCGGGCTGTGCTACCGCGAACGGCGACAGCGCAAGCGGGCTGCCGATGGTTCAACGGCAAGGACGAATGCGCAAGACGCGGCGCGGCAGTGCGCCGGGCGCGCGCGGCGACCCGGCGCCGAGTCCGTCGGCCCCCGCTCAGACGCGACGCAGACGCCGCTCGAACAGCGCCAGGGTGCGCTTCCAGGCTTCCTTCGCGGCCGCCTCGTCGTAGCGCGGCGTGGTGTCGTTGTGGAAACCGTGCTGGGTGCCGGCCGGCTGGTACAACGCATAGGTCACGCCGGCCTGGTCGAGCGCGGCCCGGTACGGCGGCCAGCTCGCATTGACGCGCGGATCCTCGCCGGCCAGCACGATGAACAGCTCGGCCTTGATCTTCGGCACGCTCTCCACGGCCGGCGCCGCGCCGTAGAACGGTGCCGCCGCCGCGACGTACGGCAACTCGGCCGCGAGGAAATTGGTCATCGCGCCGCCGTAGCAGAAGCCGACCACGCCGAGCCGGCCGCTGCCGCCGTCGATGCCGCGCAGGAATGCCGCCGCAGCCAGGAAGTCCTCGCGCGTCCTGGCCTGGTCGAGCTTCGGAAACAGCTCGCGCGCCTTGTCCTCGTCGCCCGGATAGCCGCCGAGCGGATGCAGCGCATCGGGCGCGAACGCGATGTAGTTCTTAAGCGCCAGGCGCCGCGTCACATCCTCGATGTGCGGATTGAGACCGCGGTTCTCGTGGATCACCAGCACGGTCGGCAGCGGCCCTTTTGCCTTGGCCGGCCGCGCCAGATAGCCGCGCGCCTCGCCGTAGCCGTCGGGCGATTCGAACTGCCGATAGCTCGTCGAGAGCCGCGCATCGTCCGGCGCGACCTGCTGCGCGGCGGCGAAACGCGGGCTCAGCGCCGCGAGCAGGCCGGCCGCGGTCGTCGCACCGGTCGCGAAGCGCGCGGCCCCGGTCAGAAAGCCACGCCGATCGATCAGCCCGTGCACGTACTGGTCGAACAGCGCCAGCACCTGCGGATCGAAATCGGCGGCGGTCGGTTTGCGCGGTGGCGTCATGGTGGGCCTCGGATGGCGGCAGAGGGAGTCGCGTCACCTTAGCGCAAGTCCTGCCCGGCATCGCGGCCGCCGCACGATCCGGACGCAGTCATGCGCCGTGATCGATCCTTCGATCGCGCCTGCCTGCGAGACGATGCGTCGCATCCACGGCACTCGGATGCGGGCGGAGGTCATTCGGCGCCCCTGAGCCGCTGCGGGCGAACGCCGCCGCACGACCGACGCGGCGCGGAACCGGTCGCGCCGTCAGCGCGCCGGCTCCAGCCGATGCCCCGACACGCCGAGGTCGCGCTCGGGGTCGAAACTGCCGTCATTGGTCATGAACTGGCGGCCGTCGCCGAGCTGCCAGGCATGCGCGTAGTGGATCGGCAGGTCGACCGCGCGGCCCGACGCCGGGTCGCGCCAGGGCTGTACCTCCTGGATCGCGTCGATCGTCGCGGCATGGATGCGCGCATCGGTGGCGCCGGTGTCGGCGACGATCTGCTGGTTGATCCGGCCGATGTCGGCGATCGTATCCATGCGGATCCGGTGCCGGGCCGCCATGCCGGCCAGCGAGATCTCGTTCATGCGGCGCGCATGCCACTGCTGGATCGACGCGACCTGGCGCTGGTTGACGCGCTCGACGTGCTGCGCCGACCAGGCCGTCATCCGCTCGGCCCAGGCCTGCTCGTAGCGTCCGGAGCGGCGCATGCGCTCGAGCAGCGCCTCGTCGAGCAGGCCGTCCGGCGCGCGCAGCGCGATGCCGGTCTCGGACCACGCGGCGATCGTGCCCTGCAGCTCGGAGAACGTCACGCTGGCGACGATCGACTCGCGCATCTCCTGTCCCTGTAGGCGATAGCCGATCAGCAGTTCGCCCGATTCGTGGCGCAGGCGCGTCGGCGACGCCTGGCCGCTCTGCCGCGCCGCGGCCGCCTGCTGCGCGACCAGATCGGGGCGGTCGCGATAGCCGAGCACGCGCGCGTCCGGCCGCGCGCTGCGCGTCAGCTGCTCCAGGTAATCGCGCACCGACACCATCGGCGCGGCCGGGCACGGATTGAGCGGCACGACGCCGCCCGGTGCCGACTGCACCTGCCAGGACAGCTTCGGCAGCAGCGAGACCTCGTACAGACCGTCGGGCGAGGCGGCGCTCCAGTCGAATGCGTGCGTATTACCGATGCATTCGACCTCGCGCCGCCAATCGACGCCGCCGCGTGCGATCCAGCCGGCCGGCACCTCGATCGTCAGCGCCGGCAGCGGCTCGCCGAAACCGGCCGTATCGATGACCTGCACGCGCTCGAGCCGGTCGACCGAGGGCTTCGACGCCTGCGCGCGGCGCTGCGTCTCGCGATCGATCGACGCGCGGTCGAAGAACAGACCCTTGGCATGCGTCTGGACGATGCGGCCGGCGGCCGGCCCGGCCATCCCATGACCGGCCCCGTCGGGCGCCGCGGCAGCCATGGCCGCTGCGAGCGGCGGCGCCTGCGCGGCATCGCCGCCCGGGTGCGAGCATGCGGCCAGCGCAGCCAGCATAGCCCACGTGAATACCTGAATAGAGGTGCGCTTGGACATGGTTCGGCGGCTCCCGGCCGGTGATCGGCCCGTTCCGATCGCTATGCGCGAAGCGGCGCAGAACCGGCTCGCGGCGCACCGATGCCGGCATCGACACGCGCCCGCTCGCAACAGCCGAGGCGATCCGCGGCTCACACCTGCGCCCGCCGATCGCGTCTAATCCGCGCATGAGGCCTCCACCCCGACGACCGCCCGCCACGCGCAGCGCTGCCGTGCGCCCAGCGTTGCATCCGCGCAACCGCCATCCGGGCCGCTACGACTTCGCGCGGCTGACGCGCGCCTGCCCGGCGCTGAAGGCGTTCCTGATCCGCACGCCGGCCGGCGATACTAGCATCGACTTCGGCGACGCCGCCGCGGTGCGCACGCTGAACCGCGCGCTGCTCGCGGCCGACTACGGCATCGCGCACTGGGCGCTGCCCGACGGCTATCTATGCCCGCCGATTCCCGGCCGCGCCGACTATCTACACGGACTGGCCGACCTGCTCGCCGAGAGCGAGGGCGGCGAGGTGCCGCGCGGACCGGCGATCCGCGTGCTCGACATCGGCGTCGGCGCCAGCTGCATCTATCCGCTGCTCGGCCATGCCGAGTACGGCTGGCACTTCGTCGGCAGCGAGATCGACGCGACGGCGCTGCAGGCGGCGCGCGCGATCGTGCAGGCCAACGGCCTCGATGCGGCGATCGCGCTGCGGCAGCAGCCCGCGCGCGACCGGCTGTTCGCCGGCGTGGTACGCGCGGACGAGCGCTTCGACCTGACGATGTGCAATCCGCCGTTCCATGCCTCGGCTGCGGAGGCCGCCGCCGGCAGCCGCCGCAAGTGGCGCAACCTCGACCGCGCGCCGGCACGCGGCACCCGGCAGCCCGCGCTGAACTTCGGCGGCCGCGCCACCGAACTGTGGTGCCCGGGCGGCGAGGCCGCGTTCGTCGGCCGCATGATCGAGGAGAGCGCCGGCTTCCGGGATCGGGTGCGCTGGTTCAGCAGCCTGGTCGCGAAGTCCGAGCACCGCGCCGCGCTCAAGCGGCGGCTGCATCAGGCCGGCGTGCAGGACGTGCGCGAGGTGCCGATGGCCCAGGGCAGCAAGCAGAGCCGGTTCATCGCCTGGACGTTTCTGGACGCTGCACAGCACGAAACGTGGCGCGCTCGCTGAAGCCCGGTTACGCCGGACCGCGCAATGCGGACCGATGCGCGCGCCGATCTCGGCCAGACGCAGCGAGCCGTATGCGCCGACCGGCGTGCCGCGACGCCGCGCGTCACAGCGCGTCGATGTCGCCGAGCAGGCGGATCAACCGGCGCGCCCGCTTGTCGGGGCGCTGCTGCGGCGGCTGATAGCCGGCGCGCGCGGCACGCAGATCGGCCAGACGCGCCTCGCGCGCCTGGCGCGATGCCTCCGACTCGGTGTACAGCAGGCGCGCGCCGGCGGCCGGCCCGCGCGTATCGGACAGGCCCGCCACGCCGATCTCGAAGATCTCCTCGCCGCGCACGATGCGCAGTGCGTCGCCGATCCGGACGCTGCGCGAGGGCTTGGCGCGCTGGCCGCCCACCTCGATCTTGCCGGTCTCGATCGCCTGCTTGGCGAGGCTGCGCGTCTTGAAGAAGCGCGCGGCCCATAGCCACAGGTCCAGACGGACTGCGGCCGGGGCCGCTTCGTTTCGGGATTCGGAGGATGTCATCGATCGAGTGCAGCGGCGACGCCCGGGTTCGGTCTCCGGCGCGGCGCCTGAACGGATAGGCGAGAACGAGGCGCGACATCGTCCACCGCGTGACGGCCACGGTCAATCTCGGACCATGCTGCGTTCAGCTGCGCGATCGGTTCGCGTGGGGCCGCACCGGCAGCGCGTCCGCATCGCGCCCGACCGCTGCGGCGACGCGCCCTGGCCCCCATCGTATGGTGCGCGTTCGGCCGGCCGGGCGCTCACACCGCCGAACCATGGCACGTCTTTGCGTGTAAGCGCGCCCTCGACCGTTCACGCCGCCATCGTCGGTCTGCGGCGAGCCGGCGCCTCTCGAGCGGCCGTGCGGTCGTACCCGCGTCGAGCGGCGGCGCCCCGGCCGGTATCGGCTCGGCCGGATGCGGCACCGGTGACGCCCTCATCGCCGGCGTGCCGACCGCCGCTGCACCGGATTGTCGATCTGGCGCATGTCCGTTCGTCGGCAGAATGGACACCGCATTCAGGTCGCATCCGCGAATCTGAAGCAGGGCCAGCCGGTCCCCCCTCATCCTGGAGCCAAACCATGATTTCGAAGAACACCATCTGCCTGTGGTACGACGGCACGGCGCTCGAAGCGGCCACGTTCTACGCCGAGACGTTTCCCGACAGCGCGGTCAAGGCGGTCCACCGCGCGCCCGGCGACTTCCCGTCCGGCCAGCAGGGCGACGTGCTGACGGTCGAGTTCACCGTGCTCGGCATCCCCTGCCTCGGCCTCAACGGCGGTCCGGCGTTCAAGCATAGCGAGGCGTTCTCGTTCCAGGTCGCGACCGACGACCAGGCCGAGACCGACCGGCTGTGGAACGCGATCGTCGGCAACGGCGGCCAGGAGAGCGCCTGCGGCTGGTGCAAGGACAAGTGGGGCCTGTCGTGGCAGATCACGCCGCGCGTGCTGACCCAGGCCTACACCAGCGCCGATCCGGCGGCCGCCAAGCGCGCCTTCGACGCGATGATGACGATGCGCAAGATCGACATCGCCGCGATCGAGGCGGCGCTGCGCGGCTGACGCCGGCCACCGCAAGGGCAACCATGAAACCGATCCTGACCGCCTTCGAACGTTCGCCCGACCGCGGCAGGGGCCTGGCGCGCGACGTGCGCGTGCGCTGGGCACTGGAGGAGGCCGGCGTGGACTACGACGTGCGCCTGCTCTCGTTCGAGGCGATGAAGCAGCCCGCGCATCTCGCGCTGCACCCGTTCGGTCAGATCCCCACCTACGAGGACGACGAGCGGGTGCTGTTCGAGTCCGGCGCGATCGTGCTGCATCTGGCCGAGCATCATCCCGGCCTGCTGCCGGCGGACGCCGCCGCGCGCGCTCGCGCGGTCGCCTGGCTGTTCGCCGCGCTCAATACGGTCGAGCCGCCGATCGTCGAACGCGGCATGGCGCTGCTGTTCGAGCGCGACCAGCCCTGGTACGCCGAGCGCATGCCGATGCTCGAGCAGCGCGTCGATATGCGGCTGGCGCAGCTGTCGGCCCGGCTCGGCGATGCCGACTGGCTCGACGGCGCCTTCAGCGCCGGAGACCTGATGATGGTGTCGGTGCTGCTGCGGCTGGGCCGGCCGGGGCCGCTCGACGCCTATCCGAACCTGTCCGCGTACGTCGCACGCGGCGAGGCCAGGCCGACCTACCGGCGTGCGTTCGCCGAGCAGCTGGCGGTGTTCAATCGAAGTGCCGACCCGAGCGGCTGAGACGGCGAATGGCGCGGGCGGGCCGGGTCCGGTCGCGTCCGAACGGAGGTGTGCGGCAACCGCGCACTCTCAACCCGTCGCGTGAGTACCCCTCGTCAAACGCTCGCGGATTGGCGGTGGCTGCCGACCTCGCTCCGATCCGCTGTGCGGGGCGCGGCCCGTCCGCAGCGATGCCGTACATCGTGCTCATCGAGGCAGATGGAAGTTTACGTACTGCCCCTCCCGCTCTTTGGATCGGGCAAAGACACTGCAGCAGCTTGCCGATACCACAGGATCAATTCAGGCGCCGTCCCGACTCGAGCGTCACGGGCATACTGAAAGCAGGATCCGTCGCATCGACGGCGGCGAGACGCTGCGTCAAATCCTCGTCGGTCAGAGCGCCCTCGCGATGCAGCCATCTGAACCGGCTGCGGCACTGGTCCGGCGATTCGTTCGTCGGCATGAAATCGTACTCGCGCCGCAGATGAGCGGCGCGACGCTTCGCGATTTCATCCAGTACGGTCGAGCCTTGCGAATCGTCGATCACGAAGATGTTGCCGTGTCGGGTCGGCACGACCGTGAAGCGAGTCGAGCGCACGCGATAGATGACATAGCACGCCGCACCGATTGCGAGCCAGATCGAGAATTGGGGTCCCTTCTCGCTGGCAAAGCTCAGCGCCGTCAGTACCGTCCCGAGCGCCAGCCATAACAGTCCGGCGTTGCGAAGCCACTGGTTGCGCTCAATCAAAGTTTGCCGATCGCGGCTGATGTCCTCGTAGCGGACTGAGAACGAACGACCGCCGGAACTGTCCTCCAGTCCATAGTCGAGCTCCTCTTCACCGAAGTTGAAACGGATTCTGTTGGAATTTTTGGCTTGCTTGATTTCCATCGCTGCCCCGTGCCTGCACTCTCCTGGCCATCCATCCGCCTACTGGATCGACGGCTGAGTGTTCAGAGCGTACCGCATGCCGACCGGTGGCGCCGAGCATGCGTTCGGCACGCCATATCACCGACAATGAGGGCCGCAGGCAAACCGGATCGGCTCCGCCGGATTTGACACCGCTAGGACGCACTGCCTACCTCCCATCTGCGACCAAGGAAGACGCGTCGTATGCGGTCGCATCAGTCGCGGACCGGCCTCTTCAATCCGATTCGCCGTCAAACTCAGATCAGATGGCGAGGCCTCTCCGAACGGCCTCAATCTGCGGCTCGCTCGAATCGCAGGCGCCGCACGCGGTTACCGAAGCTGACCATCAACGTGTCCGCCGTCGCCTCCAGACGCAACGGCCCGGTGACCAGTCCGCCGTCCGCAGCGAGCTCGAGCCCGCCCCAATCCTCGACGATCGGCCCGGCAGCCAGCGGCGACCGTATCGTGACCTGGACGCCGTCGCCCGCGGCACGGATCGTGTAATCGATCCGCGTTTCCGGCGAGCGCCAATGGCCGACCAGCGCCGCGATCGCCTCGCTCGAGGCTGGCGGCGCCTCCTTGCGCGGCAAGCGAGCGGCCGACGCCTGGGGCTCGGGCCTTGCGCGGTTCGACAGACGCTCGGCGATCGCATCGGGATTCACGTCGCTGCGATTGCACAGCACGATCGCGCCGACCGATGCCTCGGCCTGTCGCAGGTACTGCGCGCGGAATCCCTCGGAACCGCCGTCATGGCTCAGCCACAGCACACCGTCGCGCCGTTCCAGGCCGACGCCGGCGCCGTACGGCGTGCCGAACTCCGGCAGCACGGCCGTCTCGCCGTTCGACAGCCGACCGGGTTCGAAGAACATCGCCTTGACTGCCGGCGACCAGACGCCCTCGCCGCTGCGAAATGCCGCATCGAAGCGGACCAGATCGCGAACCGTCGTCACCAGTCCGCCCGAGCCCGGCAGGCTGGGCTGGTCGTCGGCGATGCGGAAGCCGCCGGAGCGCAGCGGCCGGTAACCGTGCGCGATCGGCGTGCGCGCATCGAATCCGGTGTCGCGCATGCCGAGCGGCGCGAAGAGCTCCTCGTGCGTGAAGGCCGCGAGCGACCGGCCCGACACCCGCTCGACGAGCTGCGCCAGCATCAGATAATGGCCGTTGGAGTAGCGCGCCTGGCTGCCGGGCGCAAAGTTGTTCGAGTCCAGGCCGCGCATCATCGCGAGCACCGCGTCCGGCACGACCTCGGCCATGCGCTCGATGCCGGCCAGTGCCATCAGCGAGGTGTGGTCGCGCACGCCGGCGGTCTGGTTCAGCAGCTGGCGCACCGTCGCGCCCTGCAGGGCGCCGGCCAGATCGGGCAGCCAGCGTTCGGCCGGCTCGTCGAGCCCGACGCGCCCCTGATCGACCAGTCTCAGGACCGCCAGCGCCGTGAACTGCTTGGATGCCGAGGCGATCAGGAAACGCGTGTCGCGGGTGATCGGCACGCCCGCCTCGAGGTCCGCGTAGCCGGCCGCGTCGAAGGACGCGCCTGCCGTTCCCAGCGTCGCGACCGCACAACCGGGCTGGCGGCCTTCGCGCAATGCCGCGAGCGGACCGCGATGGACGCAGCCGGCTGCCAGTAGCGAGGCGAGACATGTCACGACGAGCAGCTCGATCCGCATTGCGTTCATATGGACCTCCGGACCCGGCGAATGCTAGCGTCCGGCTCCGGCTGAGCGCCTGTAGATTTCGGAACCGGTATCCACGTGTCCGCCCTGCCCCTCTCGTTGCGGATGGATTGGCGGCCGGCCGCGCCCGATCTGCGCCGATTCGTCACCGCGTTCGCGGAACGCCGCGATGCGGCCGCATGCGAATCGATGCGCGAGCTGCCGGTACCGGTACCGCTGCTGCAGATCATGCTCGACTCGGACTTCTGTCTGGCCGGCACGCACGGCTACGAAGCCGCGCCGAGAGCGGCCTTGTGGGGTCCGACATCGACTACCGCCCGGTCGCGGACGTGCCGTCCGCTGCATGTCTTCGTGGCCGCGCTGACCGTTCGCGGCGCGGTCGCTCTGGGCCGATCTGCAGCGGGCTGCCTGGCCGACTCCCGGACGCCGCTGGATGCGCTGCTGTCCGCCGCGTCGCGCCGGCTGTACGCCCGCGTCGAGGATGCGTCCAGTTTCGAAGGCCGGGTCGCCGCGACCGAACACTGGCTGCGCGAGACGTTCCGCGATGCGGCCCGGGCCGACCCGGCCGTCACGACGATCGAGGCGATGCTCGATCATCGCCTCCACGGCCCGGTGTCCGGCATCGCGCACGCAGCCGGCGTTTCCGAGCGCGCACTGCACAAGCGCTGCGAGCGTCTGATCGGACTGTCGCCGAAGCGGCTGCTGCGGATCGCGCGTCTGCAGCGCGTGCTGGCCGCCGTGCATCCTTCGCCGTGGCTGAGGCGCGCCAGTCCGGACCAGGTCCGGCTCGAGTTCACCGACGACGCGCATCTGGTCCACGACTTCAAGAGCCTGACCGGCCTGACGCCGTCGGCGTATCGCCATGCCAAACTCGCCAGCGGCGACCGGCTGGTGCACACGCTGATCGACGCTCCGGTCTCCTCCGGTTCCTGATCGGGCCGCCGATGCGCATCGGTCGCGCCGAGCGGATCGTCGCGATCGCTAGCCCTGCGGTATGCCCCGCATGTCGGGCAGCTGGTGCGCGATGCCCTTGTGGCAGTCGATGCAGGTCTTCTCGCCGGTGCCCAGATACAGCTGATGGATCTGTGCGGCGCGCGGTGCCTGGCGCGTGAGATCCATCGAGTCGTACTGATGGCAGTTCCGGCATTCGAGCGAGTCGTTGGCTTTCAGACGCGCCCACTCGTGCTTGGCGAGCTCGAGCCGGTTGTCGAGGAACTTCTCGCGCGTGTCGATCGATCCGAAGATCTTGCCCCACACTTCCTTGGAGGCCTGCATCTTGCGCGCCATCTTGTCGGTCCAGTCGTGCGGCACATGGCAGTCCGAGCAGATCGCCCGCACGCCCGACCGATTGTTGTAGTGGATCGTCGTCTTGAGCTCGGCGAACACGTTGCTCTTCATCTCGTGACAGCTGGTGCAGAACGCCTCGGTATTGGTCGCCTCCATCGCGGTGTTGAATCCGCCCCAGAACACGATGCCCGCGATGAAGCCGCCGAGCGTCAGGAAGCCCAGGCTGAAATGCAGGCTCGGCCGCCACAGCGTGGTCCAGAACGGCGCAATCCGGCTGCGAATGCGCCCCGGTATCGCACGAAGCCGCCTGCCGATCATCGGACGCCTCCTTCCGGAATCGTCGTGTTGAGACCCTCGTACCGGTTCGCGATCAGCGGCTGCGCGTCGGTCTGGACGACGTGACACTGCACGCAGAAATAGCGGCGCGGCGAGATCTCCTCGAGGATCTTCCCGTCGCGCGTCGCGTAATGCGCCGGGCTGACCGGCGGCGCAAGGAAGGTCTGCGCATTGGATCGCGTGTGGCAGAGCATGCAGCGGTTGGTGTTGCGCGTGAGCTGGTAGTTGTCGATCGAGTGCGGAATCGTCGGCGGCTGCATTTCGTAGTTCACCGGACGGATGCGGTCGAAATTCTCGACGCGCGCCATCGCCGGCGGTGTCGCATCCGCATCGATCGGCACGCCGCGCCGCATCGGGTCGATCTGACCGGGCGCGCTGATCAGGACCGGGGCGCTCGGCGCCCGGTGCGGCGTCTCCTCGTGCTTGGCCCCGCATCCGGCCAGCATCGCCGAGGCGAGCAGCGCGATCGTCGCGACCGCTTTCATGCCATCACCACCTTGACCGCGCACTTCTTGAAGTCGGTCTGCTTGGAGATCGGACAGGTCGCGTCCAGCGTCGCCTTGTTGATGAGCTGGGCGGCATCGAACCAGGGCACGAACACCACGCCGGCCGGCATCCGGTTGCGGCCGCGCGTCTCGACCCGGCTGCGTATCTCGCCGCGCCGCGAGACGATCCGCACCTCGTCGCCGCGCTTGAGTCCACGCGCCTTGGCGTCGTCGGGATTCATGAAGACGACCGCCGACGGGAACGCCTTGTAGAGTTCGGGCACGCGCATCGTCATCGATCCGGAGTGCCAGTGCTCGAGCACCCGTCCGGTCGACAGCCACAGGTCGAACTCGGCGTCCGGAGACTCCGCGGGCGGCTCGTACGGCAGCGCCCAGATCACCGCCCGCCCATCCTTGTTGCCGTAGAACTGCCAGCCACTGCCCTTCTTCACGTAGGGATCGGTGCCTTCGTGGTAGCGCCAGAGCGTTTCCTTGCCGTCCATCACGGGCCAGCGGATGCCGCGTGCCGCGTGGTAGGCGTCGAACGGCGCGAGGTCGTGGCCGTGGCCGCGCCCGAACTCGGCGTATTCCTCGAACAGGCCCTTCTGCACGTAGAAGCCGAACGCGGCCGCCTCGTCGTTGGCGTAACCGGCCTCGACTTGGTCCACCGCAAACCGGTCCACCTTGCCATTGCGGTACAGCACATCGAATAGTGTCTTTCCGCGATACTCGGGATGGGCGTCGAGCAGTTCGGCCGGCCAGCACTCCTCGGTCGTGAAGCGCTTGGAGAACTCCATCAGCTGCCACAGGTCCGACCGCGCCTCGCCCGGCGCCTTGACCAGCTGGTGCCAGAACTGGGTGCGCCGTTCGGCGTTGCCGTAGGCGCCTTCCTTCTCCACCCACATCGCGGTAGGCAGGATCAGATCGGCCGCCTGCGCGGTGACGGTCGGATACGGATCGGAGACGACGATGAAGTTCTCGGGGTTGCGATAGCCCGGATAGCCCTCGTTGCCGAGGTTCGCCGCGGCCTGCATGTTGTTGTTCGCCATCACCCAGTAGGCGTTGAGCTGGCCGTCCCTGAGCATGCGGTTCTGCTCGACGATGTGATAGCCGACCTTGTCGACGATCACTCCGTGCGGAACCCGCCAGATCTCCTCGGCGTGCTTGCGGTGCTCCGGATCGGTCACGACCAGATCGGCCGGCAGGCGATGCGCGAACGTGCCCACCTCGCGTGCGGTGCCGCAGGCGGACGGCTGGCCGGTCAGCGAGAACGGACTGTTGCCGGGCGTGGCGATCTTTCCGGTCAACAGGTGGATGTTGTAGACCATGTTGTTGGCCCAGGTGCCGCGCGTGTGCTGGTTGAAGCCCATCGTCCACAGCGACATCACCTTGACCGCAGGATCGGCGTAGAGCTCGGCCAGGTGCCTGAGCCAGCCCTGCTCGACGCCGCTCAGCACGGCGACGTGCTCGAGCGTGTAGGGCTCGACGAACGCCTTGAACGCCTCGAAATCGATATCCGCGCTGCCGGTGGGATCCTTGGCGTGGGCCGCTGCAAGTTCGAGCGGATGGTCGGGACGCAGGCCGTAGCCGATGTCGTCGTTGCCGCGCTTGAAGCGGACGTGCTCGCCGACGAAGGCCTCGTTGACGCGCCCGCTCTGGATGATGTGGTTGGCGATGTAGTTGAGGATCGCCAGGTCGGTCTGCGGCTTGAAGATGATCGGGATGTCGGCGAGGTCGAAGCTGCGGTGTTCGAACGTCGACAGCACGGCGACCTTGACGTGATCGTGCGAGAGCCGCCGGTCGGTGACGCGTGTCCACAGGATCGGATGCATCTCGGCCATGTTCGAGCCCCAGAGCACGAACGCGTCGGCGGCTTCGAAGTCGTCGTAGCAGCCCATCGGCTCGTCCATGCCGAAGGTGCGCATGAAGCCGGTCACCGCCGAGGCCATGCAGTGACGCGCATTGGGATCGATGTGATTGGAGCGGAACCCGGCCTTCATCAGCTTGTTGGCGGCATAGCCTTCCCAGACCGTCCACTGGCCCGAACCGGCCATGCCGATACCGGCGCCGCCCTTCGCCCGCAGCACGCGCTTGAACTGCGCGGCCATGACGTCGAACGCCTCGTCCCAGCTCACCGGCTCGAAGTCGCCGTCCTTCGCGAACTGCCCGTCCTTCTTGCGCAGCAGCGGCGTGGTCAGGCGGTCGGTCCCGTACATGATCTTGGACAGGAAGTAGCCCTTGATGCAGTTGAGTCCGCGGTTGACCTCGGCCTCTGGATCGCCGTGCGTGGCGACCACGCGGTTGCCCTGCACGGCGACCTGCACGCCGCACCCGGTTCCGCAGAAGCGGCACGGTGCCTTCGACCACTTGACCTCCGGTGGCGGCTGCGCGGCGGCGGCGTCCGCGAAGCGGACCGGCACCGCCATGCTCGCGGCGGTGGCGGCCGCGCCGACGGCGCTGGCGCGGATGAACTCTCGGCGTGTGGTCATCGCGGATCGTCCTCGTGGGCAGCGGGCTGGAGGATGTCGTCGAGCGCAGCGCGCGCCTCGGCGTGGTGATAGACGAGACTGGCGCTGATGACGCCCCGCGTCGCCTGGATCGCCTCGATGCAGGCGAGCATGTCGCGCGTGCCTTCGCCTTCGTGCAGCACGATGCAGCGCCCGGCCTCGCGCGTGGCGACCTCGGCACCGGGCATCGCGGCGACGAGCCGGTCTATCGACGCGGCCGCATCCGGGCGATGACGGACGACGATGCTCGCGATATGGATCTCCTCATCCATCGCACGCCTCCGGCGCGGACAGCGCGATGGCAGAGACCGGACACACGCCGATGCAGGCACCGCAGCCGGTGCAGCGCGATGCGTCCAGCTCCACGCGTGCGCCGCCCAGCGCGGGCCGGAAGCGGATCGCAGCCTCGCCGCAGGCATCGCGGCAACTGAAGCAGGTCACGCCGTTGAGGGTCAGACACGAGGGGGCGACCTCGGCCCGAATCGTCCAGGGACCGGCCGCGTCGGCTGCGAGCGCGCCCGATTCGCAGGCATCGACACATCTGCGGCAGAACACGCAGGCACCGAGGCTCGGATCGAACACCGGATGGCCCGCCTCGCCGCGGCGCAGCACCTGTTCGGGGCAGGCGGCGACGCAGGCATCGCAGGCCGTGCAGAGATCGAGGAAGCGCGCTTCGGCGATCGCCCATGGCGGGCGCAGCTGACGTGCGACGGGCTCGCCTCCGCGCAGGAATGCGCGGCGTCCCGGCGAGAACGGCACGTCCCCGTTCATATGCCCGGCGGCCCGTTGACGAGCTGCCACATCCAGACCAGAAAGCCGTACGCGGCGACCACGCCGACCGCGAGCACCGGAAACAGCACGACCGTGATGAACAGGAAAAGCTGGAGTTCCCTGCGCTTCGAGCCGGAATCGACGATGCCTGGCTTCATGAGATCCATCCTGATCCGCCTGACCGACCCTAGCGCGATATCGAGGCGATCAAAGCGACACGGTTCACACCCTATCGGTGCCGGCAAACCCGGCTCGGCGCCTCGATGCGCGGTGCATCGCAACAATCCGCGCGCCTGTCCGCGCGCGTTCGCCGCGGCGATCGGCCGCCGTCCGGATCGGTCCGGGATGCGCCGCGAGCGCGACCGTCGTCGGCGCGGCGCCCGTCGCGCGGCGGCGCGGCCGCGCACCGGCCGGTATCACCGCCGCCGGACATCGAGCCGCGCCACGCGCGGCGCCGCGAAGCGAGCGTCCGCGACGGGACGCAGCGCAACATCACCGACAGGCAGGCCCTTTTCGTTCAGGCGCAGCAAGCTGCTATCGGGCGATGCGGCCACTTCGCGTGCGCGCATCGCCGATGGCGCCGCCTTTCGGCGACACGACGTCGCCGCGAGGCATTCTCGATCGGCCAGCGTGACGCTGCCTTCGGCTTGGGCTAACGTGACCGCCGGTCGCCAAAGGGGTATCGCTCGCATGATCCGGACTCGCATGTGGCTGGCGGCGCTGGCGGTCCTCTGCGCGCTCGGCCTGTATGCGTTGCGCCCGCGGCAGGCTGTCGTGCCGGCCGATGCGCCGGCCGAGCCGGCAAGCCGAGCGGAGACGGCCGCCGCGCCTGACGCGGCGGCCGAGTCCGCGGTTCGATCACCGGACAGGCGCAACCCGCCGGCCGCCGCGCCGCAGCAGGCGCACGAAGCGCAACCGTCGGTGCCGCCGGTCCCGGCACTGCCGCCCGACCACCTGGAAGCGGAGACGCCGCTGCTGGCGGAGATCGATGGCCATCGGGGACTGGACGGCGCCGCCGTCTCGGCGCTGATCAGAGGCGACCGGTTTTCGGACTTCATGGATCGGCTGCAGCGCGAAGCGGCCACGTCTGCGCTGGCGCTGGACCTCACCGAGCTCTACGCGCAATCGGCCGAGCAGGCCCGTGCCGGCAGCGACGACGGCGAACTGGCGATTCGCCTCGTCTGCGGACTCACCGTCTGCGCCGTCTCGGCAGCGGCGCCCTCCAAGGACGTGTTCGACACCTGGTTCCAGGCCTTCATCGGCAACCCGGAGATCCCGCCGTACGGCGCGGGCCGCTACGACATGCTCACCGCCGCCGGCACCGTCGAGCATCGGATCGTCTTCTCGAGCGATCGCGATCGTCAGCACGTGATCATGCCGCGCACGAGACCGGCAACCCCCTGACGGCGACGCTCGCAGCGGCTCGGGGCACGATGGCCGCGTGTGCCGTCACCGGCACCCGAATCACGCCAGATCGCGCGCCCCGTAGCGATCGCTAACGCGCGCTATGCGCCCGCCTGCGCGCACCGCCTGCGGAAGGACGCCCCCGCGGAGTAGCGGAGCGCCGGCGGGTCCGTCAGCTTCGGGGCGTGTGGCGACCGCGCGGCGCAGCCGGCGCTGGCGCGACCTGCCGGTCCGGAGACGCCGCCGCTCGCGAGCGCGTCCAGACATCAGCGCGCGGCGCTGCGGACGCGGCGCGCGCCGCGCCGCGCAGACGCAAGGTCAGGCCCTTGAGGAAGTTGCGCAGCATCTGATCGCCGCAGGGCCGGTAGTTGCGGTGCCCGGGCTGGCGGAACAGCGCGGAGAGCTCCGGCTTGGACACGGCGAAGCCCGCCGCGGCGAACACCTCGTGCATGTCGGCGTCGGTCAGTTCGAAGGCGATGCGCAGCTTCTTGAGCACGAGGTTGTTGCTGATGCGCGCTTCGATCGGGCGCGCCGGCTGGTTCTCGTTCCGTCCGCGACGATGCACGATCAAGCCGTCGAGGAAGCGCGCGAGCACGGCGTCGCTGCACGGCTGGTGGCCGGGCTCGTCTTCCTTCAGCAGCCATGCGCGGACCTCGTCCTTGTCGAGAACGAAAGCGGGATCGGCCAGTTGAACGATGTCGATCACCTTGGGCTCGCTGAGGTCGAGCATGAAACGGACACTGCGCAGGACATCGTTGAGGATCATGGATTCAGCATGCAGCCAAGACAGGGCTCGCAGTGTACCCGCGAGGTGCCTGCGATCGCGGCCCCTTCGATTGCGGCATCGGCGTCCCAGGGTACTCTGGGGTGCCGCCGCGCAACAGGACACGCCACCATGCCCGCACGCGCCACGCTCCGCATCGCCACGTTCAACGTCAACGGCATCGGCACGCGCCTGGGCCATCTGCTGGCGTGGCTCGAGCGCGAGCAACCGGACATCGTCGCGCTGCAGGAGCTCAAGGCCAGCGACGAGGCGTTCCCGATCGCCGACATCGAGGCGGCCGGCTATGGCGCGCTATGGAGCGGCCAGCGCAGCTGGAACGGCGTGGCGATCCTCGGCCGCGGCGTCGGGCCGGTCGAAAGTCGCCGCGGCCTGCCCGGCGATCCCGGCGACACGCAGAACCGCTATCTCGAAGCGGCCGTGCACGGCGTACTGGTCGGCGCGCTGTACCTGCCCAACGGCAATCCGCAGCCGGGGCCGAAGTTCGACTACAAGCTGGCCTGGATGGCGCGCCTGACCCGGCATGCCGAGAGCCTGGTCGATCTGCCGCATCCGGTCGCGCTGATCGGCGACTACAACGTGATCCCGACCGACGCGGACGTCTACGACCCGAAGGCCTGGCGCAAGGACGCCTTGTTCCAGCCCGAGGTGCGCGAGGCCTTCGCGCGCCTGCTCGAACAGGGCTGGACCGACGGCCTGCGCGAGGCGCACGGCCCCGGCACGATCTACACGTTCTGGGACTATTTCCGGCAGCACGCCGAACGCGACCGCGGCCTGCGCATCGACCATCTGCTGCTGAACCCGGCGGCCGCCAAAGGCCTGCGCCATGCCGGCGTCGACCGCTGGGTGCGCCTGCAGCAGAAGGCCAGCGACCATGCGCCGACCTGGGTCGAAATCGCCAGGCCGCGATCTCCGCGCTGAGCCGCGATCCGCGCGCTCCGCCGGATCGCCCGGCATCGGTCCGGTCGTGATGCGCCTGCGCTGACATCGTGTCACCGGTCGGCCGCGCTTTCGCGTAGAGACCAGGCGGGTCTGTGCGGCCGATCGCGCAGGCCCGTGACGAATCGCATCCCGACGAGCCCCCACATGGTCTTTGATGTTCGAATCGAAATCGACGACGCGACCGGCGCGCTCGTACTCGCGCTGGCGACCGTCGAACGGCGCGGCTACACGATCCGCGCCGTGCAGGCCTGGCGGGCCGATCCGGCATCGCCGATGCGCGTGCGGATCGGCGTGGAGTCCTCGCGCCCGATCGAGCCGCTGCTGCGCCATCTGCGCAACCTGTGCGACTGCATCGAAGCGGAGATCGACACGAATGCCGACGGCGCGATGCGACCGGCGCATGGCGACGGCGCCTGATGTCCGCAGCGCGACCCGGCGGCCGGTCGCCGCCGACTCACGAGAACGTCGTCAGCCAGGCGTAGTGGGTCGGCGCGGCGCCGCCCGCCGCCTGAAGCGCTTGGCGCGCATGCGCGCGTCGCCCGGCCATGCGGTCCGGCATGGCGCGCTCGGCGAGCATCCGGCCGATCAACAGATCGAGTTGCCAGACCTGCGGCCGCTCGGCACTGCCGAGGGCGGCCGCCAGTTCGCCGCGCATCGCTTGCAGCTGGACCAGGGCTTCCGGATCGCGTGCGACGGCCCATTCGATCCAGGCCTGATGCGCGCGGCTGCGCAGCGTGGCCGGCGCGGCCGGCCCGAGACTGTCGGAGAACTGGCGCACCGCCGCGGCGATGTGACGGCGCGCGCCGGCCGTATCGCCGTCGGCCAGGGCGCAGCGCGCCAGGCCGTCCTCGATCTCGCCGAGCTCGGCACTGGGCCCTACGCCGACGCGCCCGGTGGTCTCCTCGAGCGCGATGCGCAGATCGCTGCGCGCGCCGTCGATGTCCGCGCGCTGCAGGCGCAGCTCGCCGAGCATCCAGCGCGCACGCGCGACCAGCCTGGTCGGCCCGCTCTGCCGACGCAGCGCATCGACGCGGCTCGACAGCTCGCGCAGGTCCGGCGTGGTGTCGCCTGCATACAGGGCGATCTTGAACCGCGTCATCTCGATCAGCGCGCGCTGGTCGGGATTGAACACCTCCAGGCGGCCGACCGTGTCGCGCACCTCGGCCGACAGCGCGGCGGCGGCGGCGTAGTGCCCGACCCAGGCCTCGCACTGCGCGATCTGGTTGGTCGCGACCAGGGTGCTCTGATGCAGCGGGCCCAGCGTCGAGCGCATGCCGGTCGCGATCTGCCGCAGGGGCTCGATCTGTCCGGCGCAGTCGCCGAGCGAGACGCGCGCGACCGCGACGTGGAAGCGCCGATTGAGCGCACGCTCCTGGCTGTCCTGGCCGCCGGCGGCGAACAAGGCACCGGCCCGCTCGAGCAATGGAATCGCCGCCTGCGCGTCGCCGCCGTTGAGGCGCAGGAAGCCGGCCAGCTCCAGCGCCGGCGCGAGCTCGGCGGCTTGCGTGTCGGGCGAGCGCTCGTACCAGGCCAGGGCGCGGTCGACGTCGTGCAGGGCCGCCTGCTGCTCGCCGAGCCCGCTGCGCGCCCGCGCGCGCATCAGCCAGGTCGCGGCGGCAAAGCCGTCCTCGTGCTGCGCGGCGACCGGCGCCACCTCGTCGGTCAGCGCGACGATGTCGGCGTGGCGGCCGAGCCGCTCGCTGGCGACGAAGTAGGCGTTGACCGCGGCAAAGTAGGCACCGCGCTGCGCGCCGGCGCCGGCGCCGGCGCGCAGCAGATCGATCGCGATGCGTGCGTAGCGCGCCGCGTCCTCGTGCATGCCGAAACCGGCGAAGGTCTGCGCGAGCTCGGTCAGCAGCAGACCGCGCGTCGCCTCGTCCAGATCGGTGCGCGCGTTCAACTTGGCCGCGGCCGCGGTCAGCAGGTCGCGCGCGCGCACGTCGGCCGCCTGGTTGTTCTGCGGATCGCCGCTGCGGAACACCTCGCGCAGGAACGCGATCGTCGTCGCCGCGTGATTGCGCTCCTGCTCGACGATCCGCCGCTGCCGCGCCTCGGACGCAGCGCGGTCGATCGCGAACAGGCTGGTCACGACGAGGCCGGCGACCAGGACCGCGATCGTCGCGGTCGCGATCGGGTGGCGGCGGATCCGCTTGAGCATGCGGTAGCCGAGCGAGCCGTCGTGCGCGAGCACCGGCAATCCGTCGGCCCAGCGCAGCAGATCGTCGGCCAGTGCGCGTGCCGAGTCGTAGCGGTCGCGCGGGTCGGGCCGCGTCGCCTTGGCGATGATCCGCCGCAGATCGCGCGGCAGCCGCCGCACCGTCGCGGCGCCCGCGCGATGCCCGGCCGTCGCGCCGTCCGGTCGCGTGGCCTGCGCAAGCGGCGGCTCCGGCTCGGCGTCGCCGAGCAGGTCCTGCGCGATCAGCCCGAGCTGGTAGACGTCGCTGAGCGTCGTCGCGAGCTCGCCGCGCAGTTGCTCGGGCGAGGCGTAACCGGGCGTCAGCGGCACCAGCACGGTCTCGTTCGCATTGGCCTCGTCGAGCAGCTTGCCGATCCCGAAATCGAGCAGCACCGGCTCGCCGTGCGCGTCGACCATGATGTTGTCGGGCTTCAGATCGCGGTGCAGCACCATCGCGCTGTGCGCGAAGTGGACGGCCGCGCAGACCTTCGCGAGCAGGCGGATGCGATCGGCGAGCGCCGGCAGATGGCGGCGGCAATGGTCGAGGATGTCGACGCCGTCGACGTAGTCCATCGCGAACCACGGCTCGCCCGCTCCGGTCACGCCGGCATCGACGAAGCCGGCGATGTTCGGATGCGACAGCCGCGCCAGGATCCTGACCTCGCGGCGCGAACGGCGCGTGGTCAGCGCAGCGACGTGACGGACGAACTTCAGCGCGACCGGCCGGTCGACCTCGTCGCAGCGCTCGGCGAGGAATACCTCGCCCATGCCGCCGGCACCGAGCGCGCGCACCAGCCGGAACCGCCCGGCGACGATCTCGCCGGGCGCATGCCGGTGCGCCGCGTCGTCGTCCTCGAGCGCATCGCCCTCCAGCGCGATGCCGACCAGGCGACGCACCTCGGCCTCCAGCCGGGCGTCCTCCTGCGCGAGCAGTGCGTACCGACTCTGGCGCGCCTCCGGACCGAGCTCGAGCAGACGATGGAACTCCTCGCGCAGGCGGCGCCGCCAGCGCGTGCGCTCGGCGTTCACGGCTCGAGCCGTTCGCGCAGCCAGATCTTGGCGAGCGCCCAGTCGCGGTAGACCGTGCGCTTGTCGAGCTGGAGGATCGAGGCCACCGCCGGCACGCTGAGCCCGGCGAAGAAGCGCAGCTCGACGATCGCGGCCAGGCGCGTGTCGACCTCGGCCAGCGCGTCCAGCGCCGCGTCGACGGTCAGCGTCGTCTCGCTCGAGGACAGCTCCGGGCAGTTGAGCGCCTCCTCGAAATCGACGCGGGTCCAGCCGACGCCGCGCTTGTCGGTGCCGCTGCGGCGCGCACGGTCGACCAGCAGCTGGCGCATGATGCGCGAGGTCAGGCCGAAGAAATGCGCCGCATCGTCCAGACGAACCGGTTCCTTCGCCTCGACCAGGCGCAGGAAGACGTCGTGGACCAGGGCCGTGGGCTGCAGCGTGTCCTGCCCGCGCCAGCGCCCCATGATCCGCGCGGCCATGCCGCGCAGATCGGCGTAGACCAGCGGCAGCAGCTCGTCGAGCGCGGACGGATCGCCGTCGCGCGCCCGCGCGAGCAGATCGTCCATCGCACGCGCAACGGCAGGATCGACCTCGTGAGCGGACATGGCGTCCCCATCGCCGGCCTCGGCGGGACGCAGTATGCCACTCGTGCGCGGCGGTGCCGCGCCGATCGGGATCGCAAGCGCAGCACTCACGGCGAGGCGGGCGGCGGCACGCCGCCGCCCGCCGCTGCGTGCCCGGCCGGATGTGCGATCGAGCCGGCCGCCCGCGAACCGATTCACTGGACCGTCAGCGCCACCGGCACGGCCAGCCGACGCGAGGTCGGATCGTTGTTGGCGATGCACAGCGTCGCCTGGTAGGCGCCCGGCGCCAGTCCGGCGGCGTCGATCAGCACCTGGACCGTGCTCGGGTCGTCGCCTTCCGGATCCGGCGCGGTGCTGCCGCTCGGCACGGCGTACGACAGCCACGGCACGCTGGCCGGCGTCGCGCAGCGGTTGCCGTCGCGCGCGGCGATCGCGAAGGTCTCGATGAACGTGCCGGCCGGCGCGATGCCGAGCGGCGTCGTCGTGCCGTCGATCGGGTCGACGCGGTACAGATGCATCGGCGATGCCTCGTTGTTGACCAGAAAGAAGGCGGCCAGATACAGGTCGCCGCTGGCCTGGTCGAAGACCAGATCGGCACCGGGCCAGTACGCGTCGATGTCGACGTCGATCGCGGCGATCGGCAGCGCCTGCGCGGTGGTCTTGTCGATCGCGTAGAGCATGCCCTCGGGCAGACCGATCGCGTACATCAGGCCGTTGCGGTCGATCGCGATGTTGCCGATGCAGTCGGTGCCGGTATCCGAGGTGCCGACGTAGACGCCGGTCGGCGCCAGCGGATTGGAGAACTCCATACTGAACAACGTGCCGCCGCAGCGCGTGCCGTCGGCCGACAAGGTCGAGGCGCTCAGGAAGCTGCGCTGCGTCACCGGATCCCACTGCAGCGCCCGCATGAAGCTGCGCGGCAGCAGACCCGGCGGCACGTTGTGCAGCACCGGCGTGTAGGTATTGGTGGACTCGGCGCCGCTGAGCAGGTCGAACCAGTGGAACATGCCCGAGAACGTGCGCAGCGTGCCGAAGTCGTTCGACGGGAAATCGGCGCTGACGTACGTGGAGGAGGATGTGACCGGCATGTCGAGGAAAGCCGACACGCCGCCGCCCGGATGCGCCGGATCGAAGCTGCCGATGCGCCGATTGCGCGTGCCGTCGCCGTTGTCGACCAGCGCGATCGCGACGCCCGGCACCGTATCCGAACCGCCCTCCGTCGCCGGCCGCCAGCGCGGTCGGTGCCGGCACCGCCGGCATGTGCGCGGTCGCGGCCGCTTCGCCGAGCCGCCATTCCAGCGTGCGGTTGCCGCGATTGATGATCTGCAGCGGCACGCTGCCGGCGCTGCCGGACGGCAGCGTCGCGGCCAGACCCTGCGCGGCCGACGGCAGCGTCGAGATCGTCGGACGGCCGACGTTGATCGTCACCGGCGGCGCCGTGGTCGTGAACAGCGTGCTGAACTGCGGCTTCCAGACGATCGACAGGCCGTCGTGCAGCGACGGCGTCGCGTACGAGAACTGGCTGGCACGGAACCGGTCGAACTGCAGGCCGATCGTCGCCGAGGCGCCGCGATCGATCGCGGCATTGCCGGCGCCGAACGCCGTCGTGCGGTAGTTGAACTCGATCGCGCCGTCGCGCTCGCGGAACACCGCCTGGAACGTCAGCTCGTTGCCGCTCGGATCGAGTACGCCCTCGTGTCCCATGCGATGCCACTGCACGACGAACTTGCGGTCCGGCGCCTGGCCGAGCGTCGCGTAGAGCACACGTCCGATGCCGTCCGCCGCATACAGCGCATCCCAGTACGGCGCGACGAACGGCGGATACGCGGCCACCGTCGAGGTCGCCAGCGGATCGTTGAAGCCGTCCATGAAGCAGGTGTCCTGGTTGAAGCTGATCGCGCCCTTGGCGGTGATGCAGGCGGTGGTGACGAGGCCGTCGTACAGATCATCGGAGAAGCGGAACGCGAACGGCATCGGCACGTAGGTGCCGACCTGCAGCGCGCCCAGGTCGGTGCCGATCGCCGAGATGTCGACGAACTGCGCCGGCGGCGCGCCCGCTTCCATGCCGTCGGCGAAGATCCGGTCGGCCGGCCCGGATGCGTCCTGCACGGTCCAGTCGAACGTGCTGCGCGCGTGCTCGGCGCGCCAGGTCAGCCGGCGCGTCTGCGACTGCGTGCCGACCGTGAACGGCACGATCAGCGGCAGCGGGAAATCCCAGCCGGCCGGCACGAAGAACGAGCTCATCGGCGCGACCAGGCCGAGCGAGGCGTCGCTGAACTCGTGGAAGTAGAGATCCTCGCTGCTGCCGTTGTGCATGAACGCGCAGAGCACGGCCTGGTCGCCGGGCGTCAGGTCGGCGCTGGTCGAGCCCTGCAGGCACGGCGTGAACAGATCGGCCGGATCGGTCACGCGGCCGACCACCGCGGTCAGCGCGGTCGCGCCCTCCGCGGGCACCGCGCCGGCAGCGTAGGCGGCCGGTATGGCGGCCGTCGCCGCGAGTGTCGCGATCAGCGCGCCCGTGACGCGGCCGCCGGCTGTGATTCGTATCGTTTGCATCGTGCCCTCCCGGTGGACCCGGCTCATCGTCGTTGTCGTGGCAGCGGCCGCCGGTCGAGGAGCCGTGCTCCTGATCGATACGCGAAGCTCTGGGCAAACGGTGACACGATCGTGTCGACGACCCGGCACGCTGCCGCCAGCGGCTGCCGCCGATCGCGGCCTCCACCGACACCGGCTCTGCGTCAAGTCGTTGAAACGCATGGAAAGCGCGGCACGGGCCGCGACCGCCGACGCACCTCGGCGACCGCGCCGGAGAACGTCGCCGGCCGGCCGGCATGATGCGGCAGCCCGGTGCCGCGGCCGGCCGGTCGCCGTCGCGTTCGCACCGGCCGGCTCGTTCCGGCCCGGCCGCCGAAGCGCGCCGCCGCTACCGAAGTTTTCGCGCCGGCGCGTCCGCGCCGAACGTCGGCGACGGTATAGTGCGCCGGCATGGCGGGACCGTACCCGGCCACGAATACGCAGGAGTCGTCATGGGTCTGATACAGGCAGCGGTAGGGGCGATCGGCGGCACGCTGGCCGACCAGTGGAAGGACTTCTACACGGTGCCGGCCGGCCTGCCGGCGACCGCGGCGCTGTTCGCAGCCGTGCCGCAGGGCACCAATGCCGGCCGCGGCTCGAACACCAAGGGCTCCTCGAACATCATCAGCAACGGCTCGAAGATCGTCGTGCCCGAAGGCTACGGTCTGCTGCTGATGCAGGACGGCGCGCTGACCGGCTTCGTCGCCGAGCCGGGCGGCTACGAGTGGCGCTCGGACGACATCAACTCGAAATCGATTTTTGCCGGCGACGGCATCGTCAGCCCGCTCATCTGGCAGAGCTGGGAGCGCTTCAAGTTCGGCGGCCAGCCCGGCTCGCAGCAGGCCGCGTTCTTCGTCTCGCTGAAGGAGCTGCCGGACAACCGCTTCGGCACGCAGTCGGAGATCTACTGGGACGACGGCTTCCTCAATACGCAGGTCGGCGCGGTCACGCGCGGCTCCTACACGCTGAAGATCGTCGACCCGATCCTGTTCGTGAAGAACTACGTGCCGGCCGCCTATCTGCAGACCGGTCAGGTCTTCGACTTCACCGATCTCGACAACGCCGCGGCCAGCCAGCTGTTCAACGAGGTCGTCAGCTCGCTCGCGCCGGCCTTCAGCCTGTACAGCAACGATCCCGGCAAGGGCAATCGCATCACCAAGCTGCAGCAAGACTCGCTCGGCTTCGCCAGGAGCCTGTCCGACGCTGTCGAGCAGGCCTACCAGTGGAAGTCCGACCGCGGCCTGGCGATCGTCAAGACCGCGATCGTCTCGATCGAGTACGACGCCAACACGCGCGAGCTGCTCAAGACCGTGCAGCGCGCCGACGCGCTGTCGGGCTCGCGCGGCAACTCGAACCTGCAGGCCAGCGTCGCCCAGGGCATCCAGTCCGCCGGCGAGAACGGCGGCGCGGCCGGTCTGGTCGGCGTCGGCATGGCCTCCGGCATGCTCGGCGGCATCGGCAATCTGCAGCAGCCGGCCGCACCGGCCGCCGACGATCCGGTCGGCCGGCTCAAGAAGGCCAAGGAGATGCTCGACCTCGGCCTGATCACGCAGGCCGACTACGACGCGCTGAAGGCCAAGGCGCTGGGTCTCTGACGCCGCCGGGCACACCGCGACCATGTCCGATCCCAAGACGCCGCCACCGGCTCCGCCGGTGAGCGGCCCCGGTTCGCCGCAGGACGTACCGCCGCTGCCCGGCAGCCAGCCGATCGATCCGGCGACGCTGCCCCAATCGATCCGCGACGAGCTCGAGGCGCCCGATCCGGCCGCGATCGACACCGCCTCGGCCGAGCTCAAGGACGGCATCAACCGCTGTCCGAAGTGCGGCAGCACCGAGATCCGGCACAAGCCCGGCACCGACCTGCTGGTCTGCCTGTACTGCCGCAACGAATGGGACGGCGCGCGCGTCGAGGAGGCGTTCGGCCTCGGCGAAGGCCTGCGCGACCTGCGCGGCACGGTCGTCGCGTCCGGCGCGCGCGACATCGCGGCCGACGCCGCCAGCCTGATGAGCTTCAAGTGCACCGCCTGCGGCGCCGAGGTCACGGTCAACACCGAAAGCACGATGACCGCGCGCTGCCACTGGTGCCGGCACGTGTTCGGCGTCAACGAGCAGATCGCCAACGGCGCGGTGCCCGATGCGGTGCTGCCGTTCCACATCAGGAAGGACGATGCCGTCGCGCGGATCCGCCAGTTCGTCGACAAGCGGCGGATGTTCGCGCTGAAGGCGTTCAAGGAGCAGTTCACGCCCGAGAACGTCGTCGGCGTCTATCTGCCGTACATGATCGTCGACGGCAATGCCAGCGCCGACGTCGCCGGCAAGGGCGAGATCAAGACCCGCGAATACACGCGCGGCAGCGGCAACGACAAGAAGACCTATTACGACGCCGACATCTACCAGATCGAGCGCCACGTCGACTTCACGGTCGACGACCTGCCGCTCGAGTCCTCGACCGAGCGCGGCAATCTCGACACACGCGTCAACACCAACAACATCATCAACACGATCCTGCCGTTCGACACCAAGAACGCCGTGAAGTGGAACGCCTCGTACCTGGTCGGCTTCACGTCCGAGAAGCGCAACCGCGACGTCGAGCATCTGCGGCCGCGCCTGGAAGACCAGCTGCTGTCGATCGCGCGCGCCCAGGTCGAATCCTCGACCGGCCGCTACGACCGCGGCGTGCGCTGGGAACAGGAGCAGCTCGATGTGCACGGCACGCGCTGGGTGTCGATGTACCTGCCGGTCTGGCTGTACTCCTACCACCAGCCCGGCCGCAACGGCGGCCTGCTGCACTACATCGCCGTCAACGGGCGCACCGGCGAGACGATGGGCAGCGTGCCGGTGCAGCAATGGAAGCTGCTGACGGCGGCGCTGACGGTCGGCACCTTCATCGAAGGCATCGTGCTCTGGATCCTGGCGGCTTCATCATGAGCGACGACAACGGACTCTGGCTGCTGGCCCTCGGTCCCACCGGCGCGACCGCGCTGTACTGGGCGCTGTACCGCTACTACCGCAACACCGACAAGTCGCACGCGTTCGAGCGCGAAACGACCGTCGAGGCGCAACCGGTGACCGGCTCGGATCGCAAGGTCGACGAGATCAAGGGCACGCGCGCCTCGCGCATCAGCGGCGAGAACGGGGGGGCGTATCGGACGCGGGTGCAGCGGGTATCTGGTGATTCGAGCTGATGCTCGTTTCGCTAGAGGCTGACATACGACTCATGCTGGCAGACAAGCAACGAATCGAAAACTCCGGTCAACTTCAAGCCCATTTCGCTGCGCTGAATTGACCGTAGTGGCCGGTAGCTGCCGAAGCTACTGTTACGGCACCATCTTCTCTCAGTATCAACAATCCAGCATCGAAAAGCGCATGCAGATCCTTACGTAAAAGGACTCCATCCTCGGCGCGATTGTTCCCGCTGCGCCAATCGCGTCCCTGCTTGTGCGCTGCATCCAGAGCTTCAACCACATCGCATCCGGTAATCACGCAGCGACCGCCATAGGCGAGAAACACTCGCCTACGAAATGCTGCTTGCTCTGGTCTCGCCTCTACACTCACGAATCGCGCGGCCCGTGTCGCTAAGTCGTCATCAGTGCGCTGCGGCAAGGCCTCTTCAGCATGCTCCCGCCAGTAATCGAAGAGCCGTCGCCGCTCGTCCACCGGATCGATGCCGAACTCTCGCTCGATGCCACCCGAGCACTCGCCCGTTTTCTTGTTGACAACCAGCGCTGTAAGAATCGGCTCCTCGAGATTCTCGCATTGATGACCGATGTATCGAAGGGCGAACTTCAGGCTGTAGCGATCAAGCCCGAGCGCATTCATGATGTCGCCGTACCTCAGCGTTCCCTCTATACGGGCAACATTGATGAGCCACGCACGTAGGTGCGGAAGCTTGGTCTTGTAAGCGGCCTGTTCGCCCTTCACCGGTTTCAATCGGCGGCGGCTGAGCAAAGCGCGCAGGCGCCCTTCGACCTGGCGTCCTACGTTCGTGGCGGGCTTGAACCCGGCTATCCAAGGCTCTTCATCCGCTTGTAGGATGGCCGAGATGTTTTGCATTCGGTAATCCCATGCCCCAGTGGTTCGCCCAAATCGCGAAACCAGATCGCGAAACTTCTCCCGCTTTGAGTATGCCCGTCGCTCAAGTTCCGCCTGCTGCATCCATCGGTATGCTTCGACTGCGGCGCCGAGTTCATCTTCATTCCATTGCTCTGCCACGTTCTGCCCTCTTCCTGCCAAGCAAGTTGTATCGCGCATGCACGAGAGGTCGGGAGGGAGAACTCCCCCTCGAACTGACGCATGCCAACCATGATGTGATGCCTCACCCCGTAGAGAGCCTCCCATGACGATGCTGGCCCCGTCCACTTCGGCGAAAGGATACGACGCCGAAACACGCACCCGCCTTCGCCGCTCGGTATCGAACACGCTCAAGGGATCGGCCGGCAATCTGGTCGAGTGGTACGACGTCTACGTCTACTCGGTGTTCGCGAGCTACTTCGAGTCGCAGTTCTTCAGTCCCGAGGACAAGAACGCGACCTTGTTCATCTGGGCTATCTTCGCGATGACGTTCCTGATGCGGCCGATCGGCGCCTGGTTCTTCGGCCGCTTCGCCGATCGCCACGGACGCCGGCTCGCTCTGACCGTCTCGGTCACGATCATGGCGACCTGCTCGTTCGCGATCGCGGTCACGCCGACCGTCGTGACCATCGGCGTCGCGGCGCCGATCGTGCTGCTGCTGGCACGCCTCGTCCAGGGCTTCGCGACCGGCGGCGAGTACGGCGCCAGCGCCACCTACATGTCCGAGGCCGCCCTGCCCGGCCGCCGCGGCTTTCTGTCCTCGTTCCACTACGTCACCCTGGTCGGCGGCCACGTGCTCGCGCAGACCACGCTGCTGGTCATGCTGACCTGCCTGGACTCCGGACAGATCGCGCAATGGGGCTGGCGCTTCGCGTTCGCGATCGGCGGCATCGCCGCGATCGTCGTGTTCTGGATGCGGCGGACGATGGACGAATCGCTCGAGTCCGACGCGATCGAGGCCGCGCGCAGCGGCCGGGCGCGTGCCTCGGGCTCGATGCGCGAGCTGCTCGTCCATCAGTGGCGCCCGCTGCTGCTGTGCTTCCTGATCACGGCCGGCGGCACGCTCGCGTTCTACACGTACTCGGTGATCGGCCCGAAGATGGTCCAGAGCCTGTTCGCCGGCGGCGACGCGATAACCGGCGTCGTCATCAATCTGATCGCACTGACGTTCCTGATGCTGCTGCAGCCGATCGGCGGCTGGCTCTCCGACGGCATCGGCCGCAAGCGTCTGCTGGTCTTCTTCGGTATCGGCGGCCTGCTCTACACCGGCTTCATGGTGCTGGTGCTGCCGCAGCAGACGCACTGGCTGCCGGCGTTCGTGATGCTCGCCGTCGCGTTCGTGATCCTGACCGGCTACACCTCGATCAACGCCGTCGTGAAGGCCGAGCTGTTCCCGACCCACGTCCGCGCGCTCGGCGTCGGACTCGGCTACGCACTGGCCAACTCCGCGTTCGGCGGCACCGCGCCGCTGCTGTACCAGGCCGCCCTGCGCACCGGTCACGTCATCGAGTTCGCCATCTACGTCACCCTGGTCATCGCGGTATCGCTGGTCGTGTACGTGTTCTTCCTCGAGAACAAGGGGGCGAACTGGCTGGACGATGCGGCGGCGATGGGTAGCCGGACCGTACGCTGACCACCCTCCACCCCTATCTCACTCTGCCGAGACCCGCACTGGCGGAGAGCGCAAGACTTGCCGCCGCTGGGCAAACGCAAGCCCTCCCATACCGACCAACAGCAGAGATAGCCCCTGCCAATTCGTCGCAGGGACCGGAATCGGTTCGACATACGGCGCTCCGAATATGAAGCGGTAATCGACACGATTGTTATTGGGATTAGGATCTGTCGGCGATGTTGCCGTCCGCCAATGCGTATCGAAGCTGTCGAAAGCACGTGGATAGAATTCAATCTGGAATGTGCAGGTTCGTGACTCACCGGGCTGGAGGATCTGAAAGTAGTAGGTCCACACCAGACCAAAACTCAGATCGACGAAGGGGCCGACTATTTCCTCAACGATCGAACACCCTGACACCGGCCCACGAATCTCGTAAGGAGGTCGATCCGACGGCACTTCCAAACGAAACCCGCGCTGGAACACCCAGGTTGCGAAAACTCCCATATCGGGATCGCCCGATGGTCCGGGCCCCAGATTGTGCAGTGTCAAGGCGACCGTACCGCGGCTCCCAGGACCGAATACCGATGGCACCACCGATACACTGACCGCCAGGTCGGCTTCCTCCGACGTGCCAGCCGTCGCCACGACCGGCAACACGAGGGCGGTCCCCGCCAGGCATAACGTCTGAGCGAACCTCATGCCACCTCTCCAAAAAGTTGACCGCCCCTTCGTCGGTACCTCGAGGACGGACATGCACCCACGTTCTCGACTCCGTCCGCAGAAACGTCGTGTGCTCCGAAGCGCTTCTCGCCACTAGTGGCGATAGCGAGTGAGTTGCTGGAACCGGTCGCATTGTCAGGCGGCGACCTAGCGTAGCCGACTGTGGGACCGAAGAGATGGAGGACACGCGTGATGCCCCTTAACTGATCTGTTTCTTATGAAGATCTGGTACTCCGCGTCGCTATCGATGCCGACTCCAACTGTCGGCAGCGTGCTCACCCTCGACTGCCTACTCGATGCCGGTGATCGCGGCCGCGCGCGGCGGCCCTGGAATGCGATCAGAGTGGCGACTTAGGCGGTATTCGCGGGCGACCACGCGGAACGCCGCTCAGCGCCGAAATGACGATACGTGTGGCGTCGTCCTATCCCGGGCGGGCCTGCACCGCGACAAGCACCGACTCGCCTCGTTCACGCCCGGCCGGCGTCGATCGCTTCCTGCAGGCGCGGAAACAGCGGCCGGAACCCGAGGTCGTCGCGGATGCGGCGGCCGTCCAGCAGTGCGGCGAACGCCTGGCCACGCTCCGGCGTCGTGCCGTCCGGCGGCGGCTGACCCACCGAGGCGAACAGGGTCGCCAGATCGGGCGCTTCGTCGTCCACGACGTTGTAGATGCGATGCGCCGGCGACGGCGCGTCGAGCAAGCGGATCACGGCCTGCGCGACGTCGGCATGGTGGCCGATCGACATGCGCTGCGCGGGCGGGAAGGTCCGCATGAACGGCACCACGTCCGCGATGTGCGGATCGCCGTCGCCGTAGACGAACGGCAGGCGCAGGATGCGCACATCCAGGCCCTCGAACGCCAGCAGCATGCGCTCGGCCGCGAGCTTGCTTTGCGGGTAGGCATCGACCGGCATGCAGGCGTCCTCTTCGCGCGCGATGCCGCCGCCGTTCGGTCCGTAGACCAGGCCCGTGCTCGTGAACACGAACCGCTCCACGCCGGCCTCGCGAGAGGCCTGCGCAAGATGCTGCGTGCGAGATCGTTCACGGCATGTGCCTGCTCGGGCGTGGCGCCGCGGAAGAACGCCGCGCAATACACGACGACATCTACGCCGCGCACGGCAGCCGGGAGTGAATCGGCCTGCAGCAGGTCGCCGATCGCCAGCGTGATACCGAGCTCGGCGAGGTCGGCGGCCCGTGCAGGGTCACGCACCAATGCACGCACGGCATGTCCGTGCTCCAGCAGCCGCCTGGCGAGTCTGCTTCCGACTTTTCCGGTCGCGCCGGTCACGAGTATGTTCATGCAGACCACGATAGCCGGCGCGTGGCGACTCGGATTGGAGAAAGCGGACATCGCCCGCCCGGTTGCGGCGTACCTGACCGGACGACCACAATGCCCCATGTCCATGACTCTCGCCCTGCCCGCCGCGATGCCCGTCGGCGCCGCGTGTCCGATCGTCGCGACGACGGTGAGCCATTTCAGGCACGACCGGCAGCGCGTGGCGATGCCACACGTGGAAGCGCAGGTGGTCGTCCGCTTCGGCCCTGCGCTGCCGGGCGGCGTCGACGTCCATGCGATGGGGCCGGGCAGGCGCGTGCTGCGCAAGTTCATCCGCGCCGGGCACCGCGCGATACTCGTGCGGCTGCGGCCCGGCACGTATCACGCGGCGTTGGGCGTGCCCGCGGCGAACCTCAGCGGTCACCCGATTGCGCTCGACGACCTGTGGGGGCACACCAGGACGCAACGTCTGCTGGAACAGCTTGCGGGCGAGCCTGATGCTCGAGCCGCAGCCACGCTGCTGGAAAGGGCAATCAAGGAACGGACCGACTGTGCGACGCTTGTCGGCGCCACGCCGCGCTTTCTGCATAAGGCACTGCAAAGCCTGCAGACGTCCGGCGTCACGACGGTCGCGCACGAGCTCGGCGTCAGCGAGCGCCACCTGCGGCGTGTGCTGCAGCAGACACTGGGCGTCGGCCCCAAGACCTACGCGCGGCTCAAGCGCTTCGCGCGCGCGGTGCACGCCGCGCAGTCCGGACGCGGGATCCATTGGTCCGCGATCGCGGCCGATGCCGGCTACTACGACCAGGCGCATCTCATCGCGGACTTCCGGTCGATCGCCGGGACGACACCCCAGCTGCTGTTGGCGGAGCTGCGGGACAGCGAGCAAGCGGCGCACGTCGAAAACGATCAGGTCCGCTTTCCGGTCTTGCGCTAGGGCGGCGCCGTACCGTCCACGTCCAGGCCAGCACTGCAGTCACGTCGACCTGCGCTGCAAGCCGATGACGCCGTCAGGGCGAGTCTCCCAGCGAGCAATGTGGGAAGTGCGCGGCAGGGAACCCTTGCGCCGACGGGCGGCAGGGTTTCGCAGCAACCGCATGACATAGAGCCATCGGAAAGTAAGCCGTCCCCGGTAACATCGGGACGAACACCACTCGCCCGGTTGGTCGCGCCGCCTCTCCCATATCCTGAAGACATCGATCGCGTTCATCTTGGATGTCGTTTCATGGGCGCTCTTCGCGGGACGGGCTGTGCAGCACCGCGGTCCTCTTTCACCGCGGCCGCACTGGCCCCGCACACCCGCATCGCTTCGGTCGCAAGGCCGGCACGGACATAGGAGAGCGATCGACATGCTCCGCTCCATCGACACTGCCGCGGCTCCCGCCAGGACGCTGCCCACGTCATACGCGGCCCACGCCGATCTGCGGCATGGGTTGCTGCAGCCGCAGGCGCGGATCTCGCCCAAGTACCTGTATGACGCGCGCGGCTGCGAGCTGTTCGAGCAGATCACGCGACTGCCCGAGTACTACCCCACACGCACCGAGGCGGCGATCCTCGCCGATGCCGGCCCGGCCATGGCGCAGGCGCTGCGCGGGCACGAGGTGCTGATCGAGCTCGGCGCCGGCAACTGCGAGAAAGTGCGCGTGCTGCTTCGCCGCCTGCGGCCGCGCCATTTCGTCGGCGTCGACATCGCCGGCGACTTTCTGCGCCAGGCGGTGCACCGCCTGGCCGAGGAGTTTCCGGGCCTCGACGCGCGCGCGGTGCAGGCCGACATCACCCAGCCGGTGCGGCTGCCGCCGGACCTGCCGCTGGCCGGGCGGCTGCTGTTCTATCCCGGATCGTCGATCGGCAATTTCGATCCGGCCGACGCGCTGGCGATGCTCGAGCGCATGCACGGACTGCTCGGTCCGCGCGGCGGACTGCTGATCGGCATCGATCTGCCCAAGCCGCTGCACTGGCTGGAACCCGCCTACGATGATGCCGAGGGCGTCACCGCACGCTTCAATCTCAACGTGCTGCGCCACGTAAACCGGCTGATCGGCAGCGATTTCGACGAGGACGACTGGGCGCACCTCGCGTTCTTCAACAAAGACCATTCGCGCATCGAGATGCACCTGCGCGCACGCCGCGCGCTGACCGTGACCTGGCCCGGTGGCGCACGCAGGTTTGTTGCCGGCCAGACCATCCATACCGAGAACAGCTACAAGTACGCGCTGCCGCGCTTTCAGCACATGCTGACCGAAGCCGGCTTCACGCCCGGCGAGGTCTGGACCGACCCGCAGCACTGGTTTGCGATGGTGCATGCTCATGCCTGATCTGCTTCAGCGTTTCGACGCCGTCCGCCAGCGCACGCTGCGACTGGCCGCGCCGTTGTCGGCCGAGGATGCCTGCGTGCAGTCGATGCCCGACGCTAGCCCGGCCAAATGGCATCTGGCGCATACCACATGGTTCTTCGAGACCTTCGTGCTGGCGCACGAGCAGCCGTTCGATCCGGACTTCCGCATGCTGTTCAACTCGTACTACCAGCAGGTCGGCGAGCGCCATCCGCGCGCGCAGCGCGGCCTGCTGACGCGGCCGTCGCTGGCGCGCGTGCTCGACTACCGCGCAGCCGTCGACGCACGCATGCAGGCTCTGCTGACGAGCGAGCTGCCGGCGCCGCTGGCCGAGCGCGTCGAATTGGGCCTGCAGCACGAACAGCAGCACCAGGAGCTGCTGCTCACCGACATCAAGCATCTGCTGTCGTGCCATCCGCTATGGCCCGCGTACGAATCGCCGAATGCGACGCCTGAGTCCGCACCGGAAACCGACCTGGGCTGGCTGCCGGTGCCGCGAGGCGTGCACGAGATCGGGCACGCCGGCGAGGGCTTCGCGTTCGACAACGAACGCCCGCGGCACGCGGTCTTTCTGCCCGGCAGCGAGATCGCCAGCCGGCCGGTCAACAATCGCGAATTCCTGTCTTTCGTCGAGGCCGGCGGCTACAGCCAGCCGCAATGGTGGCTCGCCGAAGGCTGGGACTGGCGCTGCGCACAGCAGCTCGAGCACCCGTGGTATTGGCGGCGTTCGGAAGCGGGCTGGCAGGAGTTCACGCTGTACCGCGCGCTGCCGCTGCTGGGCAGCCGGCCCGTATGCCATCTGTCCTACTACGAGGCCGACGCCTACGCGCGCTGGGCCGGTGCGCGGCTGCCGACCGAGGCCGAATGGGAGCACGCCTGGACCGATGCGATGGCGCGGCTGCTGGCACGCGAAGCCCTGCACCCGGCCGCCCTGGCCGGCGCAGGTCTGGGACAGGTCTGGGAATGGACCCAATCGGCCTACGCGCCCTACCCCGGCTTCCGCGTCGCCGACGGCGCGATCGGCGAGTACAACGGCAAGTTCATGGTCAACCAGTACGTGCTGCGCGGCTGCTCCTGTCTGACCCCGCCCGGCCACGCGCGCGCGACCTACCGCAACTTCTTTCCGGCTTCGGCGCGCTGGCAGATGACGGGGTTGCGCTTGGCGCGGTAAACGGGGTCAGGTTCACTTCCCCTCGATGCGATCAATACGAACCGAGCCATCTTCAGAGCCCACCATCAGTCGTTGACGCTATCGGACGCCTCCGTTCAAGGGCGAGATTCGCCGCATGGCCCGTCAGCCCGACTCGACCTCCCGAGATTTCGCAGCACATCGTGCAGCACGGCGATAATTGTCTGCCCTGCTTCTGGATGATGTCGACATAGACAGCTTCCGCGCTATGGTCGAGGCTAAGGCTCAGTGTTTCGCCGCCATCGTCCGCGCACCGGCCGCAAGTGAACCTGTTCCCGCTTTCTTGCGGTGCGTAATGGCCGGCAACAAGCTCATTGCCGGCCATCGTCACAAAGCTTATACAATGTACTCGTACACGTACTGGCAGCTGCTAAGTACGCCATTCACGTAACCACAGACCAACCTTCCACCAAGCGCGCCCGGCGGCGTCCCGCTACCGCCTCCACCACCGCCACCACCGGGTCCCGGGCCACTGGGGGGGAGCTGGGGGACCGGCGTTCCACCCGTGTAAGTGCCATCAGCATTTCGCGTGTACGGCACGCATACGGTGCCATTGCACAGGATGATGACGTCCCCTTCCTCCATCCTGTCTCCCGGATTCATGTTGTTCCAATTGCCCTGATGCAACAAGATCTCATTCCCGGTGTTCTTGTCTGGAAATGGTGAATGCAAGGCGCAATCTTCGCAAAGATAGATGCCGATGGTTCGAGCTTGTGCTTCACCGGGAACAGACAGTCCGATCAGGAGTGTCATCAGAACTGCGATGCTGAAGGCTTTCATTTACGCTTTCCTTGTCATGGGTTGACTAGCCGCAGCAGCGGCGATGAAGAGCACGGGCAATCTGTTGGCCCTGCTCTTGTTGCTCTATGGTCAGATTTCCTCCCATTACCTGGACAAGATTCTGGCTTCGACCAGTGATGAGGTTCGCAAGAACGGCATAGGCGTACGCTCTTACGGAATCTTGGGGCACCAAGACACCCGCGTCGTAAGCGCCGCAGAGCTGCAGGATCGCTGATACGTCTCCTCGCTCGGCCAGCGACATCAAGAAGTTCAGTGACTTCCTCTTGAAGTCGTCGACAGCACGCGGATTCGCCATCATTTCTGCAGCGCCACCCAAGATTAAGGATGAACTGCTCGCGTACGTGAGTTGAGCCAGCGGATCGCCATTGTCGGCCGCCATCGTCAACCACTTCGCTCGGCTATCGATTAGGTCCTGGGTGATTCCCTCGCAGCTCTCCAATCGCGCCAGAGCCTCACTTAACCGCGCCTTCTCTGCGGACTTGGCGGTCTCATCTGTCGTAGGGATCGCCGCTACCGAAGCTTCAATGGCCCACTTGCAGTCATTGATTTTGATGAAAATCTGATGCGCAGCACGCGCATCTCCTGCCTCGGCGCGTGGCGCCAGCTCATCAATCACGTCCATCAGCTTGCCGGGAACCGGCTTTTGAAGATCGCCGATTTCTTCGTTCGTCAATGTCCCCGGCCGCCGAGTGGCATTTGCCAAGGCGCTTGCGGGCGAGCCCTGCGTCTCAGGTGGACTTGAAGTCCGATCGGTCGAAGGCTGCGCAGACACCTCGACCGATGTTGGATGGTCTTGGCGTATACGGTTTGCGGTTGCAATCACAAACACGGAAGCCGCGAGCACCGCAGCCACGAGCATTAGCCATATCCAACGTCTCACGCTTCATCTCCTGCGGCGCTTGTCTTTGCAGCACGCTGCGCGATCAGCGCAGTCGATTTGGACGCGCTTCGCCCGATTCTCCCGGCGTCGTCTCCCTCAAAGTTGCTCGTGCAGCTAAAGCGAACGCTCTACCGCAGAGTACGCGGCGCACCGATCGTGTCAACGGTAAAAGTATAAAGTTTCGGTTGCAAACTGCACGCCACGCAATGCGCGTTCACAGTACTGCACGTTTGCAGAGCGACTTGATGATCGTTCGGCGCTACTGATGCAAAGGCCTCGTACCGCTGCGAGCTTGCCTCGTGGAATCTGACGCGGGGTGCGGTCTTCGTTGCAGCAAACCGCAGTAAGCGGGGCGAGGTTCACGTCTCGAGCAGCCGTGGTGCATATCGAGCCGATTTCTGACGCAAGAATCGGCGATCAGCGCTGACGGATGAGGCCGGGCAGCGGCGAGACTTGCCGCATGGCCCGACAATCCCGGTTCGATCTGCCGAACATCGCCCAGCACGTCGTGCAGCGCGGCAACAATCGCCTGCCCTGCTTCCTGGACGACTGCGACCGACGGCGATACCTGCTTCTGCTGCGCGAATCGTTGCTGGCCACCGAGGTCGCCCTGCATGCCTACGTCCTCATGGACAACCACGTCCACCTGCTCGTGACCCCGACCGAGATCGGCGCGGTAGCCCGGCTGATGCAAAAACTCGGACGCCAGTATGTAGGGCAATTCAATGCCCGCCATCACCGCACCGGAACACTGTGGGAGGGACGCTACAAGTCCTGCCTGGTGGGAGGCGACCGCTACGTGCTGAACTGCTCCCGATACATCGACCTCAACCCGGTTCGGGCACGGTTGTCCGATGTTCCGGAACAGTACGCTTGGTCCGGCTGCGCACACCTGTGCGGCCGGCGCGGCGATCCGCTGCTCTCGCTCCACCCTGCCTATGTGGGGCTCGGCGCCACGGGCACCGATCGCGCGGCGGCCTATCGATCGCTACTCCGCGAAGCGCTCCCGGACGAGGACCTGCAAGCCATCCGCGACTACCTGCAGCAACAGCGCGCATGGGGACGCGATGACCTCCGCGCCATGGTCGAAGCCAAGACCCAGCGCTTCGCCGGCATCCGGCCCGCTCATCGCCCCCGCAGCGATACCGCGACACGGTAAGTGAACCTAACCCCGCTATCTGTATCCAGATGGCTGGACCGCATGCGGTCACTGCCGCCAGAAGTCACCGATCAGATGGAGCTGACGGTATGAAAACGTGGGGAAACCTAAGAACCTGACCCCGTTATTGGACTTTTAGCCGACCGCTCGACTGAATCGCGCGGCTAGCTATCGCGCTTTTTTAGGTCAACTGCCACGAACTCCGCTCCGTGATCTAACGCGTGAATTAGCCGCGCCGCGAAGCGGCGTCGACTTGAATGAATTGTTAGCCAAAGATGTCGCCAGGAAACGCGTTACGGCTAACCACCAGTGCCTTGCCAAGCATTGTGTTTTTCTTGCCGGATGCATTCACATACGCGCGGAGACTCTTGCCTGCCTCCGCAGTTACTAGCACCGTAAGGTTGTCTTCTGGTGCGCCATGACTCTTCTCGCGTCGCTTGAGTAACGCTTGCAAGCCAGCATAGGGCAGCGTGCAAATTTCTCGGTCTTCGACGCAAATTAGCGCTACGAAGGTTGCAGGGGTTATGGCCGCAATTTTGGCGAGATCTGCCAGATGAGCTTTATTGAAAGTAAAGACATACTCTTTATGAGCGCCGATTGGCTTCGAGGCATACTTAAAGTATACGGAGATGTCGTCGTTTATCCGATACGCCACTCGAATGACATTCTTCCCCAGCTTGAGGGCGTTGATGGCGGTAAAATTCGGGTTCTCCGCGATCTGTATAAGTGCGGACCCGTGGTAAAAATGATCATCGTGAATTTTCAAAAGAATCCCCTACTGGTTGATTGACGGCTAACGCTTAATTAAGCCGCGAGGCGGCGTCGGCTTGAATGAATTGTTAGACGTGTTACGAGTACGCCCCCCAATTTCTCGCAACAAACCAGTGCGGTTGCCAAGTGACAAACTCGGCAGGGTCGAACTTGTCATCTAAAACCTCAATCGAGAGGACTTGACCCGGCAACAAACTGAGAACGTGATTCTTCTGGTCGCTCTCATAGTCCCAGGAGTGAAAGCGATCATCCTTGTTGTGAGCGCGTCGGCTCGGGCCAAAGTCCATCGGAGCGCAGACCCGAGACAACGGAGCCCCATCTTCCTTGGAGTGAAAGGTGATACGGACTTTGTTGAGCGAGTGAATGGCACCGACGAATTGCTTTTCCATGCAGTTCTCCCTGGTGGTGGTAAACACGTCTAACACTTGAATTAAGCCGTGCCGCGAAGCGACATCGGCTTGAGTGAATTGTTAGGCGCCAGCAAGCTGCCAAACGCCATGTGGGGAGACCTCGGCCGCTTTCATGATGCCTTTGCGGCGAAGCACATTGGCTGACCAACGCATGTCGTACTGCCACGTGTAGAAGAGATCGCCGGACGAGCGCAGCTCCGACTCATGGTGCTTCCACAGATCACGCGCCACCTCAACAAGAGATGCGCTGCCGCCTAAGCGCCCGAGTGCCGAAGCTACCCAATCAGTAACGTCATGCTTTGTAGCCAACGCGATTACCCTGTTCTGACGCCTAACGCCTCAGCTCACTCGCGGCCGGGCCGCGAGTAGAGCGTCCAGTTGGGCAGTGACAAGCCTTACCTTAAATTGTTGTACCAAAACCGCGACTGCATAAAGCTTCTCTGCGAACTGGGGCGCCCGATCCTCGAACTCGCGCATGGCATAACACCCATATCTACTCTCTCCAAGCCAGCAGGATCAGTGCTGGCGCCGCTGACAAGAGCATCGATGTATGCAAGCTGCTCACGAACCGCAATGAGCGGCCTAAAGGACGGTATCATTGAGCAAACGCTCTGACTGCACGAGAGCCTCAGCAACGATCCGCTTCTGATCGATCTTCATGACGCCCACGCCCCGGTTCACGCGCGCCCCGGACGGGGCGGCGTAGCCGACGCTGGCCGGGACGTCGCGTGGAATCGATGGTTAGGCCTAGCCCTCTCCGATACTGATGCTCTCATTTAGCAGCCTTTCATGCAGCCAAGACAAAGAGAAAGCGAGCTGCGAATCAAGTTCGGTGCCTGCGATTGAAAATGTTAGAGGGTCGTCGCGTCGAATTAGGGCGACGAAGGTCGCGATGTGGCTCTGGCGCTTATCATCCTCTAGTTTGTGAGCGAACGAATTTCTGAGCTTATTTAACCCGCGTAGTGCTTCCCACAGCCAAGGCCGCGTTTGATTGCCTCTTAAGGCCTCTGCGAGGCGGATTTTGGAAGAGAAGGTCATGCGCTCAAGGTTAAGCGCTTCCGGCTTTGCAATGTTGCGCTCGATGAGTTGAATCAGTTGCCGCTCAATGAGCATGTGGCCGCGCAGTACCAACACCTCAATCGGGTGCACCATATCTTCTGGCAGGTGCCGGAGGTACTTCCGCCAGCCTTCCCTGAAGAATGTGGTCGCTTCCGGTTCAAGCATGTGCTTCTCTACTAGGCCCAACGCTTGAGTTAACCGGTGCCGCGAAGCGGAGTCCGGTTGAATGAATTGTTAGGCCCGGCCAAACTGCCGGCAACCAGCCCAAACACTACACGTACTCTCCGTGCGTAAAACCCGCCGACTGGAACTGGCCAGAAGAGGCATGAATGAATGCAATGGCGGGAACTTTTCCGCAAGACAGGCAGGTGGCAGTGGCGTCTGCTTGCAGTTGGAGATTGCGAGAACGGGGTTGAGAACGGGAGAACGGGGGCAGGTTCACTTTTCACGGAACAAGACCAAAGGCGAACAGGGCCAGAGTCTCTTATTTGACGAGCGCGAAGGCCTATCGAACGCGAGAAGCCGCATGCCATTGCATTGACAGGCTGTTCAGCCGCTTGCGAATTGCCAGTCAGGCGCGCAGCGCAACCACGCGCAGTATGGCCGACCACGGCATAGAAACTAATGCGTTGCTCGACCTGTTGCAGGCGAGGCCTTTCAGCCGCGGCATAGGCGGCCCGGCATCGGCAGGCTGCGGCGCGGACGCCGGCAGCACCGATCAGCGCGAGAAGAAAACGGTTCCACGGTGCTTCCCCGCACCGGCATCCAGCCGAGGAGTCCATCCCGAATCTTCGCCCCCTGAAGCGTCGATCGGTGGAGTAAGCAACAAAAAGGCCCGCCGTTCAAGTTGCGTCGCAACCGAGGCGAACGGTCTACGGGCCGCGCTCGTCAGCCTGCCGACGTCATCGCACAGCTCAATTCACGCTGGCGACGAAGAGCCACGGGTACATCAACTCGCGTCATTGCTGCCAATTTTCGAACGATGCGCCGACGAACAATCCCGCCGCGGCTCCAAGCTCTCTGCGTCGCGCAGCGCCAACCGCTCCGGCGACAGAGCGCCGCTGAGGTACGCCAGTTCGATCATCTCCTCGAAGAAGTCGATCTTCGCGCGCGTGCTCAGCTTCACCCATGCGCGCAGCTGCGCACGCTCAGCATCTTCAAACCAGCAATGAGGCTGGCGCCACTCATCACTCACTGTCGGGCTCCAGCATCATTCTCGTGCCCATACAGAACTTGCCGGCTTTCATGCCGTCTCGTCCTCAAGCCGCTGCCGCGTCCTTGCTCAACTGCCCCGTCTCCTGCAGCCGCCGATACAACGATTCGGCGCTGAGATCGAATCCGTTCGGCCAAGCCAGCGTACCCGCCTCGATGAAGCAGCGCGCGAAGAACTTCGAGTCGCGCAAAGGCGAGGTCATCTCCGTCTGAGCATCCAGGTATCGCGAGAAGTCGTAGATACCCCACGCACCATCCGAGAAACGAAGCAGCAGATGACGGCCGTCCTTGGGTTCGATCGCAACGAGCTTGGTCATTGTCGGCTCCAGCAATACGGCTCAACGGCTTCAACGCCTGAGCGTTGGACCCATTCTGCGCCAGTTCGTCGCGATGATCGGCAGGCTACATGTTCCGCCGATACTCGCCACCGACGTCATACAACGCATGACTGATCTGCCCCAGCGAATGCGTCTTGACCGCCTCGATCAGCGCGGCGAACACGTTCTTGCGCTCACGCGCCGTGCGCTGCAGATACGCCAGCCCATGTCCGTCGTGCGCCTCGCCCTCGGCGGCGGCGTCCTCGACCACATGCCCATGCTCGGTCTCGCCTTCCGGCGCCAGGCGGTTGCGTGAGGCCTGCCAGGCCTGCACGTTGGCGATCTGCTGGGCCTTCTCCTCGGGCGTGGAGCGGATCAGCTCGATTTCGGTCGCGATCTCGCCGCCGTGTTCCTTCGGCAGGAACGTGTTGACGCCGACCAGCGGCAGGCTGCCGTCGTGCTTCTTGTGCTCGTAGTAGAGGCTCTCTTCCTGGATCTTGCCGCGCTGGTACATCGTGTCCATCGCGCCGAGCACGCCGCCGCGCTCGCTGATCGCCTCGAACTCCTTGTAGACGGCTTCCTCGACGATGTCGGTCAGCTGGTCGACGATGAAGCTGCCCTGCCAGGGGTTCTCGCAGAAATTGAGGCCGAGCTCCTTGTTGATGATCATCTGGATCGCGACGGCGCGGCGCACGCTTTCCTCGGTCGGCGTCGTGATCGCCTCGTCGTAGGCGTTGGTATGCAGGCTGTTGCAGTTGTCGAACAGCGCGTACAGCGCCTGCAGCGTCGTGCGGATGTCGTTGAACTGGATCTCCTGCGCGTGCAGGGACCGGCCGCTGGTCTGGATGTGGTACTTCATCATCTGGCTGCGCTCATTGGCGCCGTAGCGCTCGCGCATCGCGCGGGCCCAGATGCGGCGGGCGACTCGGCCGATCACCGTGTACTCGGGATCCATGCCGTTGCTGAAGAAGAACGACAGGTTCGGCGCGAAGTCGTCGATCTGCATGCCGCGGGCGAGGTAGTACTCGACGATCGTGAAACCATTGGACAGCGTGAACGCGAGCTGCGAAATCGGGTTCGCGCCGGCCTCGGCGATGTGATAGCCGCTGATCGAGACCGAATAGAAATTGCGCACCTTGTGGTCGACGAAGTACTGCTGGATGTCGCCCATCATGCGCAGCGCGAACTCGGTGCTGAAGATGCAGGTGTTCTGCGCCTGGTCCTCTTTGAGGATGTCGGCCTGCACGGTGCCGCGTACGGTCGCCAGCGTCTCGGCCTTGATGCGCGCGTAGGTCTCGGCGTCGAGCAGCTGATCGCCGGTGATGCCGAGCAGGCCGAGGCCCAGCCCGTCGTTGCCGGCCGGCAGATCGCCGTGATAGCGCGGGCGCGTGCGGCCTTCGAAGAACGCCTCGATCCTCGATTGCGCCTCGGCCCAGCGCTCCGGATCGGCCTTGAGGTACTTCTCGACCTGCTGGTCGATCGCGGTGTTCATGAACAATGCGAGGATGATCGGCGCGGGACCGTTGATCGTCATCGACACCGACGTGGTCGGCGCGCACAGATCGAAACCGGAATACAGCTTCTTCATGTCGTCCAGCGTCGGGATGTTGACGCCGGAGTTGCCGATCTTGCCGTAGATGTCGGGCCGCTCGGCCGGATCCTCGCCGTACAGCGTCACGCTGTCGAACGCGGTCGACAGACGCGCGGCCGGCTGGCCGACCGACAGGTAGTGGAAGCGGCGATTGGTGCGCTCGGGCGTGCCCTCGCCGGCGAACATGCGGATCGGATCCTCGCCGCTGCGCCGGTACGGATAGACGCCGCCGGTGTACGGATAGCTGCCGGGCAGGTTCTCCTTGCCGAGGAAAACCAGCAGCTCGCCCCAGCTCTTGTAGGTGGGCGCGGCGATCTTCGGAATCTGCTGGTGGCTCAGCGATTCGCGGTAGTTCTCGACACGGATCGTCTTGCCGCGGACCTGGTACTCGTTGACCGGATCGGTGATCGACTTCAGCCGCTGCGGCCACTCGCGCAGGTTCTTGAGGTTTTCGCTGGTCAGCGCCTGCACGGCGTCGTTGTAGCGCTGGCGCAGCGTCGTCAGCGAGCGGTCGCCGGCTTCGGTCAGGTCGTCGGCATCGTAAAGGCCGAGTGCCTTGGGCAGCTTCGGATCCTCGATCTCCTGCAGCGCCTGCCAGAACGACTGTGCGCGGTCGGCGGCCTCGGCCTGACGGTCGATCGCCGCATTGATTGCACGGCCCTGCTCGGCGATCTCGGCGAGGTAGCGCACGCGCTGGCCCGGAATCAGCACGGTCGCGCGCGGTTCCTTCAGCGTGGTGTCGAACTTCGGTGTCCAAGCGTCGGCCGGCAGGCCGAGCTTCTCGCGCAGCAGCCGGCACAGGTTCGCGAACATCCAGCTGACGCCGGGGTCGTTGAACTGGCTGGCGATCGTCGGATAGACCGGCACCTCGGCGTCGGGCGTCTGGAACGCGACGCGATTGCGCTTCCACTGCTTGCGCACATCGCGCAAGGCGTCCTCGGCGCCGCGCTTGTCGTACTTGTTGAGCACGATCAACTCGGCGAAGTCGATCATGTCGATCTTCTCGAGCTGGCTGGCCGCGCCGTAGTCGCTGGTCATCACGTACATCGGGAAATCGACGAGATCGACGATCTCCGAATCGCTCTGGCCGATGCCGGCGGTCTCGACGATGACCAGGTCGTAGCCGAGGCTCTTCAGGAAGCCGATGCAGTCCTTGAGCACGGCATTGGTCGCCACGTTCTGGCGGCGCGTCGCCATCGAGCGCATGTAGACGCGGTGCGAGCGCAGCGAATTCATGCGGATGCGGTCGCCGAGCAGCGCGCCGCCGGTGCGCCGGCGCGTCGGGTCGACCGAGATCACCGCGATGCGCATCTGCGGGAAGCTGGCGAGGAAGCGGTTCAGCAGCTCGTCGGTGACCGAGGACTTGCCAGCGCCGCCGGTGCCGGTGATGCCGACGACCGGCGTCTTGCCGCCGGCGAGCTGCCACTGCTTGCGCAGCCGCGCGAGGTCGGGCTCGGTGATCGTGCCGTCCTCGATCGCCGAGAGCAGGCGGCCGATCGCGATCTCGTCCGAAAGGGAGGGGGAAAGGGGGGAAAGGGGGTCAGAGTCACTTTTTTCGGACGCGGCAGACAAGCGAGCGGATTCAGGGAAAAAGTGACTCTGACCCCCTTTGCCCGGGGAAAAGTGACTCTGACCCCCTTTCCCCTGCCCCCCTTTGCCCGCAGCACGGGCGACGACGTCCTCGATCATCTCGACCAGTCCCATCTTCATGCCGTCGTTGGGATGGTAGATGCGCTCGACGCCGTAGGCCTGCAGCTCGCGGATCTCCTCGGGCGTGATCGTGCCGCCGCCGCCGCCGAACACGCGGATGTGGCCGGCACCGCGCTCGCGCAGCATGTCGACCATGTACTTGAAGTATTCGACGTGGCCGCCCTGGTAGCTCGACAGCGCGATCGCATCGGCGTCCTCCTGCAGTGCCGCGCGCACGACGTCCTCGACCGAGCGGTTGTGGCCGAGGTGGATCACCTCGGCACCCTGCGACTGGATCAGCCGGCGCATGATGTTGATGGCCGCATCGTGGCCGTCGAACAGGCTGGCGGCGGTGACGAAACGCAGCGGCGCTGCGTCGGCGGCGGGCGCGCGGGCGGAAACCTGCGGGGCGGGCGAGCTCATGGCGACTCCGGAAGCGGACGTTTCAAGACCGCCTATTCTAGCCGCGGATGCCGCGACACCGTGTCGCGGCGCCGTATCGACCCTGCCGCGGGCGGCCGGTATCCTCGCGGACGGCTTTCCAGGAGCGGCAATCGATGCGCAAGACCCTGATCGTGTTCTCCGCGGCGCTGCTGGCCGCCTGCGCGACCGCGCCGACCGGACGCACGCAGCTGATGATCGTCTCCGACGCGGAGATGTCGCGGATGGGCGCGGCGGCGTTCGACCAGATCAAGTCTCAGGGCAAGCTCGCCAACGATCCGAAGCGCGAGCGCTACGTGCGCTGCATCGCCGATGCGCTGATCGCCGAGCTGCCCTCGCCGTGGCGCGAGCAGACCTGGGAAGTGGCCCTGATGGCCGACGACAGCGCGAACGCGTTCGCGCTGCCGGGCGGCAAGGTCGGCGTCAACACCGGTCTGCTCAAGGTCGCGACGACGCCGGATCAGGTCGCCGCGGTGGTCGGCCACGAGCTCGGCCACGTCGTCGCCAAGCACGGCGCGGAGCGCATGTCGCAGCAGCTGGCTGCACAGGGCGCGATGGCGGCCGCGGCGGTCGCCGGCGCGGCCAGCGGCAACGACAATGCGCAGGCGCTGGCCCTGCTCGGCATCGGCGCGACCGTGGGCGTGCTGCTGCCGTATTCGCGGCTGCACGAGAGCGAGGCCGACGAGCTCGGCCAGCGCTACATGGCCGCGGCCGGCTTCGATCCGCGCGCGGCGGCGACGCTGTGGGAGAACATGCAGGCCGATGCCGGCGGATCGCGGCCGCCGGCACTGCTGTCGACGCATCCGGATCCGGCGCGCCGCGCCGAGCGCCTGGCCGCGCGGGCACCATCGCTGCTGCCGGTCTACGAGGCTGCGCGCGCCGACGGCCGCGCGCCGCAGTGCCGGCTGTGAGCGCCCCCCGAATTCACGTCATGTCTGGAGGACCTCGAATGAAACGACTCGCGCTCGCCGCCCTCCTGATCGCGGCCCCCGCGGCCTGGGCCCAGGCCGGCGGCAAGGCCGGCGCCGCCCAGGACACGCCCAAGGCGGTCAAGCGCAGCGACATCGCGCTGGTCAATCCGGATTTCGAGGACGCGATGCAGGGCGCGGACATCCCTGGCTGGCCGGCGATGCAGCACGGCGGCGTGCCGGCCTACGAGACCGTGGCCGACAAGCGGCGGCCGTCCGCCGGCAAGCAGGCGGCGCGTATCACGCGGCTCACGCCCGAGTATTACGGCCTGATCCATCAGCGCGTGCCGGCGCCGCCGGCCGGGACGATCGTCGAGTTCTCGGCCGCATTGCGCACCGACGAGGTCGGTCCGCTCGGCTGGCGCATCTTCATCCACTTCGAGGACGGCGGCTACGTGATCTCGGACGTCGCGTCCGAGCCGATGACCGGCACGCAGCCGAAATGGCAGCGCGTGACGATCCGCGGTCCGGTGCCGCCGCATGTGCGCGTGGTGTCGGTCGGCGCGGAGCTGCTCGACGGCGGCACCGGCTGGATCGACGACGTGCGTCTGGTCGCGACCGACGACGGCAACGTGCAGCCGGTTCAGGACAAGCCGCATCCGTTCGGGCTGCCGCGCATCAAGCCCAAGGACAAGCCGGCCGAGAAGCCGGCCGATCAGAAGAAGCCGTAGGGCAGATCGGGCGAGGACACCACGCGCTGCCCCACCGCGTCGCCGGCCAGGAAGCGCAGCGCCGCACCGATCACGGCCGGGTCGTTGACGATGCGATGATGGCCCAGGCCGGTCGTCGTCAACAGGCGCGCGCCGGGCCAGTAGCGCGCATAGCGCTCGCCCTCGTCCCACGGCACCTCGCGGTCGGCCAGGTCGTGCACGATCAGCGCCGGCAGCGTCAGCGCCGGCGCGGCGCGGTGCGCCTGCAGGCTGTCGACGCGGACCTGCGCGCGCGCCTGCCAGTCGTCGAACAGACGCACGGCCAGATGCTCGGCCAGACCGATCCGCCGCGCGAAGCGCTCGCCGGCCGCGAACGGATCGGCCGGCGGCGCGATCAGCACCGCGCGGTCAGCCGAGAGGCCGCCGGCCAGCGCGAGCATCGTCGCGGCGCCGCCGAGCGAGTGGCCGATCACGACGGACGGGCGGCCGTACCGCGCGGCGACGCGGCTGAGCACCTCGGCGAACGCCGGCAGGCTCGATCGCGAGCCGTCGCTGCGGCCGTGTCCGGTCTGGTCGAACGCGACCACCGCATAGCCGGCCGCGCGCAGCGGCGCGACCCACGGCAGCAGGAACAGGCCGTAGCTCGACCAGCCGTGCGCGAGCACGGCGACCGGCTCGCGTGCCGGATCGCCCCAGAGATAGGTCGCGATGCGGCCATCAGCGGTGTCGACCTCGCCGAGCGCGGCGCCGGCCGGATCGGCATCGCGCGCACGGACGCGCGCGATCGCGAGCGGCGTCGCGAACAGATCGGCCGCGCGCTGCAAGGTCCGGCGCGGCTGCAGCCAGCCGCCGAGCGCGAAACGGGCGCGCAGGCCGTACTCGCGGACCCATCTTTTTAGAACGATCGTGCTATTTTTCGACGAGACAAGAGCGGGCATGGGCAAACTCCGGTGGACGCTCAGGAAACGGGGCGGCCGAGCAGACGGTCGAACGCCCGCAGCGACTGCTGCGCGGCCGGTTCGATCTCGAACAGTCGCGCATCGTGGTGGTAGGCCAGGACCAGACCGAACAGTTCGAAGCCGACCTGCGCGGCGTCGGTATCGGGCGGCAGTTCGCCGGCGTCGATCGTCATCTGCACGGCGCGGCGCAGCTCCGAGCGCCAGCGCGTCTGCAATGCGACGATGCGCTCGCGCAGGATGCCGGGACGGCCGTCGTACTCGATCGCCGCACTGAGGATCGGACAGCCGTCGCGGTTGTCGCGGACCCAGTCGAGCCAGCCGACGAAGATCGCGCGCAGCCGCGCATGGCCGCGTTTCGCACGCAGCGCCGGCACCAGGACCTCTTCGGTGAAGCGCTGCGCGGCATGGTCGAGCACGGCCAGCTGCAGATCCTCGCGCGAGCCGAAATGCGCGAACACGCCGCTCTTGGACATGCCGGCCGCGCGCGCCAGCTCGCCGAGCGAGAGCCCTTCCAGGCCTTGCGCGGCGGCGATCGCATAGGCGTGATCGAGCAATGCATCGCGCGTGGCGACGCCCTTGCGCGTGGCGGCGAGGCGGTTCATGGGCGCTGATAATAGAACGATCGTGCTAATTTTGGAACGGGGGCAAACGGGGTCAGAGTCACTTTTCTGTCGCTTTCTCTCTGAGTCGGCGATCGGCAAAAGTGACTCTGACCCCATTCGGACCGCGGCGCCGCCATTCGCGCTCATCGCAGGCTGGCGCCGGACCGCGGCCGGACGGCATCATGGCGGTTCGTGTCCGCTGCCCGGTATCGCCTGCCCATGTCGTCCCCTGCCCGCTTCCGCGCCCTTCGCATCCACAACGACGCCGACGGCTACCGCGCCGCGCTGGAGGAGATGTCCGCCGACGAACTGACGCCGGGCGAGGTGCTGGTCAAGACCGCGTTCTCGTCGATCAACTACAAGGACGCGCTGGCCGGCACCGGCAAGGGCAAGATCCTGCGCCGCCATCCGCTCAACGGCGGCATCGACGCGGCCGGCTACGTCGCGGCGTCGACCGACCCGGCGTTCCGCGAGGGCGATGCGGTGCTGTGCACCGGCTGCGGCCTGTCCGAGACGCGCGACGGCGGCTACGGCGAATACGTCAAGCTCGAATCGCAGTGGGCGATCCCGCTGCCGGCCGGGCTGACGCTGCGCGAGTCGATGATCCTCGGCACCGCCGGCTTCACCGCGGCGCTGGCGGTGTTCCAGCTGATCCGCAACGGCCAGACGCCGGACATGGGGCCGATCGTCGTGACCGGCGCCACCGGCGGCGTCGGCATGCTCGCGATCGACATCCTGACGCGCGCCGGCTTCGAGGCGCAGGCGATCACCGGCAAGGCCGACCAGTTCGACTTCCTGATCGGGCTCGGCGCGACGCAGTGCATCGCGCGCAAGGAGCTGTACTGGGGCCAGCGTCCGCTCGAGGCCGCGCACTGGGGCGGCGCGATCGACAACGTCGGCGGCGACATGCTGTCGGGCCTGACTCGCGTGATCCGTCCGTACGGCGCGATCGCGACCTGCGGCAATGCCGGCGGCGCGGAACTGGCGACCACGGTGATGCCGTTCATCCTGCGCGGCCTGTCGGTGCTCGGCGTCGCCTCGACCGGCACCGCGCGGCCGATCCGCGACGAGATCTGGCAGCGCCTGGCCGGCGACTGGAAGCCGCAGCACCTGGAGACGATCGCGACCGGGAACGTCACGCTGGACGAGCTCGGCGGCGTGTTCGAGACGATGCTCGGCGGCGACTCGTTCGGCCGCAAGCTGGTCACGGTCGGCTGAGCCGGCGACCGGCGGTCGGCGTTTTGGCGCCGTTCCCGCGCTGCCCGGCACGCCGTGTGGCGGACCGGGAGCGCGCTGTTTAGAATGCCGCGACGTATACCCGGACTCTATCGTGCTGACATGGCGCGCATCCTGATCGTCGATGACTCTCCTTCCCAGCTGGTCGGCCTGAGCCGGCTGGTGGAAAAGCTCGGCCACCAGGTGCTGACCGCCGAGGACGGCGCCGCCGGCGTCGAGGCCGCGCGCCGCGACCTGCCGGACCTGATCCTGATGGACGTGGTCATGCCGAACCTCAACGGCTTCCAGGCCACGCGCACGATCTCGCGCGATCCCAAGACCAGCCATATTCCGGTGATCCTGGTCACCACCAAGGATCAGCAGACCGACCGCATCTGGGGCGCACGCCAGGGTGCCAAGGCCTACGTGACCAAGCCGGTCAACGAGTCCGAGCTGATCGCCGCGATCAGCACCTCGCTGGCGGCCTGACGGCCGCAGCGTTCCGGCGCGGCGCCGCGTCGCGTCTTGCGGCCCACCCCCCGCAGTCTTCGCGCATGTCCCGGCGCCGTCTGCTGCCGCGAACCGCACCGAGACCGGGCATCGCCGCGGCGGGCCGGCGCATCGCTGCGCCCTGCCCGCCGCGGCTTCGTCATGCCGGCTGCGGCGCCGCCTCGGGCCGGCGCGCGCTGTCCGGGCGGATCTTGAACCAGATCGCGTACATCGCCGGCAGGAACACCAGCGTCAGGATCGTACCGGCGAACGTGCCGCCGATCAGCGTGTAGGCGAGCGTGCCCCAGAACACCGAGTGGGTCAGCGGGATGAAGGCGAGAATCGCGGCCAGGGCGGTCAGGATCACCGGGCGCGCACGCTGCACCGTGGCCTCGACGACCGCGTCGTACGGACTCAATCCCTCCTGCTCGTTGTGATGGATCTGCCCGATCAGGATCAGCGTATTGCGCATCAGGATGCCCGACAGCGCGATCAGGCCGACCAGGGCGTTGATGCCGAACGGCTGCTGGAACAACAACAGGGTCGGCGCGACGCCGATCAGGCCGAGCGGGCTGGTCGCGAACACCATGACCATCGCCGCGATCGAGCGCACCTGCACGATGATGATCAGCAGCGTGAGCGCGATCATGATCGGAAACAGAGGCAGCATCGCCGTGGTGGCCTTGGCCGATTCCTCGATCGATCCGGCCAGCTCGATCCGGTAACCGGAAGGAAGCCGCTCGATGACCGGCTGCAGCTGTTCCAGGACCGCCGTGGAGACGTCCGGCGGCTGCAGCCCCTCGGCGATGTCGCCGCGCACCGTGATGGTCGGCGTGCGGTCGCGGCGGCGCAGGATCGGATCTTCCATGCGCACCTCGACCGTGCCGACCTGTGACAGCGGAATGCGCTGCCCGGCCGATCCGGCCAGCGTGAATCCGGCGATCTTCGCGGGGTCCAGGCGAATGTCGCCGGCCGCGCGGCCGACCACCTGCACCGAGCGGATGTCCTCGCGCACCTCGGTCAGCGCCACGCCGCTCAGCAGGAACTGCAGCTGCAGCGCGACCGAACTGGAGGTCAGCCCGACCGCATTGAGCCGATCCTGATCGAGCGTGAAGTGCAGCGTCGGCACGCGCGGGCCCCAGTCGGTATTGACGGTGCGCATCATCGGGCTGGCCTGCAGGACGCGCCTGACCTCATCGGCGATCGTGCGCAGCGTGTCGGGGTCGGGCCCCATGACGCGGTATGCCACCGGAAACGGCGAGGGCGGACCGAACACGATCTGGGTGACGCGCACCTGCGCCTCGGGCGCTAGGCCATCGGCGATCGCCTCGCGCAGCCTGAACTTGAGGGCTTCGCGCTCCTGGTCGTCGCCGGCGAGCACGACGATCTTCGCGAACGACGGATCGGGCAGTTCCGGCGACATCGCCAGGAAGAAGCGCGGCGCGCCCTGGCCGATGTAGGCGGTCACGATCCTCGCCTCGGCCTGCCGCGCCAGCCAGGCCTCGACCTTCGCCGTCGCGGCGCTGGTCTGCTCGATCGAGGTGCCGTACGGCATCTGCACCTCGACCAGCACTTCGGGCCGGTCCGACGTCGGGAAGAACTGCTTCTTGACCACGCCCATGCCGAGGATCGCCAGTACGAACGCACCGACCACGGCGCCGGCGACCAGCCACTTGCCGGCGATGACGCGGCCCAGCAGCCGCCGGAAGCGGTTGTAGTGGCGCGTGTCGTAGATCGCCGCGTGACCGCCTTCCACCCGCCGGATGTCCGGCAGCAGCTTCACGCCCAGATACGGCGTGAACGCGACCGCGACCACCCACGACGCGATCAGGGCGATGCCGACGATCCAGAACATGTTGCTGGTGTATTCGCCGGCCGTGGAGCGGGCGAAGCCGTTGGGCATGAAGCCGATCGCCGTGACCAGCGTGCCGGAGAGCATCGGCGCGGCCGTATGGCTCCAGGCATAGGCCGAGGCGGCGATGCGGCTGTAGCCTTCCTCCATCTTCACCACCATCATCTCGATGGCGATGATGGCGTCGTCGACCAGCAGGCCCAGCGCCAGGATCAGCGAGCCGAGCGTGATGCGGTCGAAGTTCTTGCCGGAGGCGGCCATGATCACGAACACCGCCGCCAGCGTCAGCGGCACGGCGGCCGCGACGACGACGCCGACGCGCCAGCCCATGCTGAGGAAGCACACCACCATCACCACCAGCAGGGCGACGAAGAACTTGACCATGAACTCGTCGACCGCCGCACGGATGTTGACGGCCTGATCGGTCACCTTGCTCAGCGTCATGCCCAGCGGCAGTCCCGCATTGATCCTGGCCACTTCCGCCTCGAGCGCCTCGCCGAGGTCCAGTCCGTTCCAGTCGTCGCGCATGACGATGCCCAGCAGCAGCGCCGGCTCGCCGCCGTTGCGGACCAGGAAGGTGGCCGGGTCCTCGTAGCCGCGCTCCACGGTCGCCACGTCGGACAGGTTCAGCGTCCGTCCCTGCGCGACGATCGGGGTCCGGCGGATCTGCTCGAGGTTGTCGAACGCACCGTCGACGCGCACGAAGACCTGCGGTCCGCGGGTCTGGATCGAGCCGGCCGGGGTCAGCACGTTCTGGCTGTCGAGCGCGGCGAAGATGGCCTGCGGCGTGACGCCGAGCGTGGCCAGGCGGTCGTGCGAGAACGACACGAAGATGCGCTCGGGCTGCTCGCCGATGATGTTGACCTTCTTGACGCCCGGGACGTGCAGCAGCTGCTGGCGCAGCGTTTCGGCGTCGCGCACCAGCCGTCGCTGCGGCTCCCCCTTGGCCTTGAGCGCGAACAGCGCGAAGGTCACGTCCGCGTATTCGTCGTTGATGATCGGCCCGATCACGCCGGCGGGCAGTTTCTGCGCCTCGTCGCCGAGCTTCTTGCGCGCCTGATAGAACGCTTCCGGCACTTCCGACGGCGGCGTGGCGTCGAGCAGCGAGAGCATCGTGAACGCGAGGCCCGGACGCGTGAAGGTCTCCGAGCGGTCGTACCAGCGCAGCTCCTGCAGGCGCTTTTCCAGCGGTTCGGCGACCTGGTCCTGCATCTCCTGCGCGGTGGCGCCGGGCCAGGCGGTGACGATCGTCATCTGCTTGATCGTGAACGGCGGATCCTCGGCGCGCCCGAGCTGGAAGAACGCCAGTACGCCCGCGGCGGAAATCAGGAAGAGCAGGAACAGCGTGACGGAGCGCTCGCGCACCGCGAGCGCCGACAGGTTGAAGCGACCCTCGCTCATCGGCGATCCCCGGCGGCCACCGAGTCGCCCGGCGCGATCGGCCTGACGCTCTGGCCTTCGCGCAGAAGATGGGCGCCGAGCGAGACCACCGCATCGCCGGCGCGCAGATCGCCCTGCACCTGCGCCGCCTCGTCGGACAGGCCCAGCACCTGCACCGGGCGCCAGGCCACCTTGGCCGGCTGGCCCTCGACGACCCAGACGCCCGGCCCCTGGCCCGGATCGAACAGCGCGCCGATCGGCACCTGCAGCGCGGTGGCCGCCTGCAGATCGTCGGCGATGTCGACCGTGACGGTCGCGCCCAGCGGCGCCTGCGCCAGGTCGTCTTCGAGCACGTAGCGCGCCTCGTAGGTGCGGGTCGTGCGGTCGGCCGCGTCGGACAGCTGGCGCAGACGAGCCGTCACGGCGGCCTCCCGATGGCCGTACAGCCGCGCCTGCGCGACCGATCCGACCGCCGGGCGCAGCGTCTCGGGCAGATGCACGATGGCCTCGCGCTGGCCGGCCCGCGCCAGCCGCACGACCGGCTGGCCGGCGCTCACGACCTGGCCCGGCTCGGCGAGCGTCTCGACGACGACGCCATCCGCATCGGCCGGCAGGATCGCGTAGCTGGAGGCGTTCCGGGCCACGTCGGCCTGCGCCTCGGCGGCCTTGAGCTGCGCCCGCGCGGTCTCGGCCGCGGCCTTGATCTGATCGTAGGCGGATGTCGAAACGGCCCCTCGGGCGACCAGATCGCGATAACGCGCTTCGTCGTCAGCGGCCTGCCGGGCCAATGCCCGCGCCGCCGCGACCGCCTCTTGTTGCGCGCGCGCCTGCAGGCGCAGATCGACCGGGTCCATGCGCATGAGCGGCTGGCCGCGCGTGACGGTCTGGCCGGTATCGACGAGGCGCTCGAGCACCTTGCCCGAGACGCGGAAGCCGAGGTCGCTCTGGACGCGCGCGGCCACCACGCCGGTGAACGATCGCGACGCGGCGGTCGCGCCCTGCGCGGCACCGACCCGCACCCAGGGGGGATCGGTGCGTGGATCGGCCATGCGGTCCTCGCCGCATGCCGTCAGGACCAGAGGCAACAACCACATGGCATACGAAGCAAGCGGACGCCGACGCATGGGAACCCTTCCGGATGGGACAGGGCGCCTATTCTATTCCTGTGACCAAATCAGTCAATAGTCACATCAATCTTTCATGGCGTCAGGCTGCGCAGGATCAGGCTCGACAGCCGCGCCGTCGCCTCGTCGGCCTGGTCGAGGTTGTACTGCAGCAGCAGCGGATTGAGGTACGGGCGCATGACCAGATAGATCGCGTCGGCGGCCTCGTCCAGCGGTGTCTTGCGCTCGAACTCGCCGGCCTCGCGGCCGTCGCGCACGATCCGCTCGATCAGGCCCTTGACGTGTCCTTCGTAGTCGCGAGCGGACGGCCAGGCCTCGCTGGCCGAGGTGGTGGCGATGTCGTAGAGCTTGCGGTCGTCGAAGAACAGCTCGCTGCCCGACTCGACCAGGGTCTTGAACAGACGGCGCAATTGCTCGGACGCCGAGGGCGCGCCGGCGACGGCCTCGTCGATGGCCGATCGGATCATGCTCAGCCGGTTGGAGCAGATGACCTCGCCGATCGCCTGCTTGGAGTCGAAGAACTTGTAGATGTAGGCCTTGGAGAAGCCGATCGCCTTCGCCAGATCGGAGACCGTGGTCTTCTCGTAGCCGTAATGACCGAAGTACTCGGTGGCCGCTTCGACGATCTGGTTGCGGACCTCATGGTCCGAAGGCCCCCTCGCCTGGGGGACGGGCGTACGTGTCCTGGTCATGTCCGGAAGCTTAGCGCCCGAGGCCGGGGCTTACAACTTGTGACCATTTCATAATGAAGTCACAAGACACCAGACCCGTTGCCTCGCTGCGCGAAGGCGGCCGCCTCCGCGCGACGGCCAGGCGCGCGAGGGGCCGACTGCCGATTCGGTCGCGCCGCTTTCGCAGATGGGCTGCCTGGCATGGCCGTCGGGCGGACGAGCCCGTGGAGCACCGGCGCCCGAACGAATCCATCCGTCGGAAAGGCCGCGGCCCGCGCTTCGGCGCGGATACCGCTACGACGCCTGGACAGTGTGCGCCTCCTGCCTGCCGGGCCGTCTGAGCCGGCGGACGGCGCCCGCCGTGGGAATACCGACCTTCACCGTCTGCCCTCGCCGGCGGAGGCTCTGGACGAGTTCGCGATGCGCGCAAAGAAAAAGCCGCCTGCTCGCGCAGGCGGCCTCTCGTCTCGATGCGACACGCGCGGACGCAGTGATCAGCGCGTCGCCGTGCCGGCACGCAACGCGGCGATGCGCTCCTCGATCGGCGGGTGGCTCGAGAACAGCTTGCGCAGGTCGCCGCCGGAGATGCCGAAGGCCTGGATCGCCTTGGGCAGCGTGTTCTCGCCGTGGTTGCCGGCCAAGCGCGCCAGGGCGTTGATCATCTTCTCGCGGCCGGCCAGCGTGGCGCCGCCGGCATCGGCGCGGAACTCGCGCCAGCGCGAGAACGCCATCACGATGATCGAGGCCAGCACGCCGAGCACCAGCTGCAGCACCAGCACGATCAGGAAGTACGCAGGTCCGGTACCACCCTCGCGGTTGCCGCTGATCGCGCGGTCGACGACCGCACCGATCACGCGCGCCAGGAAGATCACGAAGGTGTTCACGACGCCCTGGATCAGGCCCATCGTGACCATGTCGCCGTTGGCGACGTGGCTGACCTCGTGCGCGAGCACGGCCTCGACCTCGTCCTTGTTCATCTGCTGCAGCAGGCCGGTGCTGACCGCGACCAGGGCGCTGTTGCGGTTCATGCCGGTCGCGAACGCGTTCATCTCGGGCGCGTCGTAGATCGCGACCTCGGGCATGCCGATGCCGGCCGCGTCGGCCTGCTTGCGCACGGTCGCGACCAGCCAGGCCTCGGTCGGGTTGCGCGGATTGTCGATCACGTGGGCGCCGGTCTGCGTCTTGGCGATCCACTTGGACATCGCCAGCGAGATGAAGGAACCGCCGAAACCGATCACGCCCGACAGGATCAGGATGCCCTGCAGGTTGATGCCTCCGTTGCGATAGGTATAGGTGTCGATGCCGAACAGCTTGACGATGATCGTCAAGAGCAGCATCACCGCCAGGTTGGTCGCAATGAAGAGAAGGATTCTGCGCATGGGTTCCTCGCGTAGGGCTGGGCGCGTCGTGCAGGCGAAGCTGAGGATAAACTGTCCGCATTTCAAGCAGCGAGCGGCTTCGACTCGAGGTCGGGGACGTTGGTTCACCGCCGAACATCCCGCTCCGGAACTTTCTGCACGCGATGAGCTACCGCGGACGCTTCGCTCCCTCGCCGACCGGCACGCTGCACTTCGGATCGCTGGTGGCCGCGCTCGGCAGCTGGCTGCGGGCGCGCTCGCAGGAGGGCGAATGGCTGGTGCGGATCGAGGACATCGATCCGTCGCGCGAGGTGCCCGGCGCCGGCGAAGCGATCGTGCGGCAGCTGATCGCGTTCGGCCTGGCGCCGGACGGACCGGTGGTCCGCCAGAGCGCGGACCGTGCCCGCCACGCGGCCGCGCGCGACCGACTGATCGCGGCGGACCTGGCCTATCGCTGCGCCTGCAGCCGCGCCGACCTCGCACCGTACGGCGGCCGCCATCCGGCGCGCTGCATCGCGCCGCCGCCGGCCGCGGACCGGCCGGCCGCGGTGCGTCTGCGCGTGCCGCCCGGCGTCGTCCGCTTCGACGATGCCGTGCAGGGGCCGATCGAACAGGACGTCGTGGCCGAGGTCGGCGACTTCGTGATCTGGCGCAACGACGGCTGGCCGGCCTACCAGCTGGCCGTGGTCGTCGACGATGCCGCGCAGGGCATCACCGAGGTGGTCCGCGGCGCCGATCTGCTGGACTCGACGCCGCGCCAGTGCCTGCTGCAGCGCCTGCTTGGCCTGCCGCAGCCGGCCTGGATGCATCTGCCGCTGGCGCTCGACGCCGACGGCCGCAAGCTCGGCAAGCGCGACCAGGCGCGCCCGGTCGACCCGGCCGATCCGCTGCCGGCGCTGCGCCTGGCGCTGCGCTTCCTCGGCCAAAGCGTGCCGGACCGCGACGATCTCCACGGCCTGCTCGCCGCAGCCGTGCGGGCGTTCGACCCGGCGCGAATCCCGCGCGGTACGCGGCCGGCGCCGGGACGTGACGCAACGCAGCGGGAAGTTTCATGAACCGGCCGGCACAATCGCCGCACGACGTGCGCGAGCGGCCTCGCGATCCGACCACCGGCGCGAAGATGCACGCAACCGCGCCCGGCGCCCGCTTTCTTCTTCCGACGACAGGGAATACATCATGACGGCACGCGTTGCACTGGTAACCGGCGGCACCGGCGGCATCGGCACCGCCATCTGCCGCTACCTGGCCCAGCAGGGTCACAAGGTGGCGACCAACTACCGCGACGAGGCCCGCGCGAAAGCCTGGCAGGCCACGCAGAAAGCCGACGGCTACGATTTCGTGCTGGCCCACGGCGACGTGTCCGACACTGGCTCGGCCGAGGGCATCGCGCGCGAGGTCGAGCGTCAGCTCGGCCCGATCGAGATCCTCGTCAACAACGCCGGCATCACGCGCGACACGACGTTCCACAAGATGAGCGCCGAGCAGTGGCACGAGGTCATCAACACCAACCTCAACTCCTGCTTCAACATGACCCGTCCGGTCATCGACGGCATGCGCAACCGCAAGTGGGGCCGCGTGATCCAGATCAGCTCGATCAACGGCCAGAAAGGCCAGTATGGCCAGGCCAACTACGCGGCGGCCAAGGCCGGCATGCACGGCTTCACGATCTCGCTGGCGCAGGAGAACGCCAAGTTCGGCATCACCGTCAACACGGTCTCGCCTGGCTACGTCGGCACCGACATGGTCATGGCAGTGCCCGAAGAGGTCCGCGCCAAGATCGTCGCGCAGATCCCGGTCGGCCGCCTCGGTGAGCCGTCCGAGATCGCCTATGCAGTCGGCTTCCTCGCCGCCGAGCAGGCGGCCTGGATCACCGGCACCAACCTGGCGATCAACGGCGGCCATTACATGGGCTGGTAGGCGCGACCGCCGCCGCGCGCATGGTGCGCAAACCGGGGCCATACCTGCCGGTTTGCGTGCAGCAAAGACGAGTCGACACGAACGCCGCGCCCCTGCGCGGCGTTCGCGCATCGGTGCCGGACGATACCGCCGGGTATGGCTAAGTCACGGATTTGAAATCTCTTTGTGTACCGCCGGGTTTGCCCGTGCTGCGCAACAAACGGCCCTGGTGCGGCGCGGCGCGTTCTGGTAGCTTCGCCGCATGGCACAAATCCGAATCATCAAGAAGTACCCGAACCGCCGGCTCTACGACACCGAGATTTCCAGCTACATCACGCTGGAAGAAGTGCGTCAGCTGGTCACCGACGGTGAACAATTCGAGGTCCGCGACGCCAAGTCCGGCGAGGACCTGACCCGTTCCGTGCTGCTGCAGATCATCTCCGAGCACGAAGAACACGGGCAGCCGATGTTCACGACCAACCTGCTCTCCCAGGTGATCCGCTTCTACGGGGATTCGCTGCAGGGATTCATGGGCAGCTACCTCGAGAAGAGCCTCCAGGTCTTCCTCGACCAGCAGCATCAGTTCCGCAGCCAGTTGAACAACATCCTCGGCCAGACGCCGTGGTCGATGTTGAACGACATGACCGAGCGCAACGTGGATCTGTGGAAGTCGCTGCAGCAGGGCTTCCTGACCGCCGCGGCCAACTCGGTTCAGCGCGCCGGCCCGCCCGGCACGCCGCCGCCGCCCGGCGCCAAGCCCAAACCCGACAGCAAGCCGTAACGGCTGAACGTCCCAAGAGCCGCGACGCCCTGCGTCGCGGCTTTTTCGTTTTCATGCTGCGCCACGGCAGCTATCGCGGTGCAACAGCATCCGACGACGAAACCGTCTTCAAAGGGGAAATCGACCATGCAACAGCGCGTCGCCATCGTCACCGGTGGTATCGGCGGTCTCGGTACCGAGATCTGCAAAGCCCTGGCTCGCTCCGGCCGCCAGGTCATCGCGGCCGACCTTGCCGCCCGCAGCGAGCGCGTCGCCGCGTTCAACGACGAAGTGGCCGGCTTCGACGGGCGCATCGCGTTCGCGCCGCTCGACGTGGCCGACCACGCCGCCTGCCGTGCGCTGGTCGAGCAGGCCGAGGCCGATCACGGCTCGGTCGACATCCTCGTCAACGCCGCCGGCATCACGCGCGACGGCACGCTGCGCAAGATGGACCAGGCGCAGTGGAACGACGTGCTGCGGATCAACCTCGACGGCGTGTTCAACCTGTGCCGCCACGCGGTCGACGGCATGACGCGGCGCGGCTTCGGCCGCATCGTCAACATCTCCTCGGTCAACGGCCAGACCGGCCAGTTCGGCCAGACCAACTACGCCGCCGCCAAGGCCGGCATGCATGGCTTCACGATGGCGCTGGCGCGCGAAGTCGCCGCCAAGGGCGTCACCGTCAACAGCGTCTCGCCGGGCTACTGCGCGACCGCCCTGGTCATGGCGATCCCCGGCGAGATCCGCGAACGCATCGTCGCCGACATCCCGGTCGGCCGCCTCGGCGAGCCCTGGGAGATCGCGCGCGTGGTCGATTTCCTCGCCGCCGACGAGTCGGGGTTCATCACCGGCGCGAATATTCCGGTAAATGGCGGGTATTTCATGAGCTTTTGAGGGATCGCGTGGAAAAGCGCCCGCATCGGAATATCACGCCGCGCCACTCGCCCAGCCCCTGGACAGTCATTTGCCGAGTCAGCATTCGAAAAGTCGAGGGTGACCGAAGGTTTTGCCACCTGCGGGCTTGAATGCAACCGCATTCGAGCCTGCACGATGACAGCCTGCAAGCACGCAACCCGCACTCGGCGCTGTAATCGAAGCGCTTCGCCGAGCGCAAGACGCTCGGCAACGAAGCTTAGTCTCAACTTCCAAGCGCAACACCCAGGAACGGATAGGGTGTCGCCATGGCAAGACAGTATCAGCATCTGAGCGCAGAGGAACGCGCGGTGATCCAGATCGAGCGGAGGAATGGATCATCGCTGCGTGCGATCGCTCGTGGTCTGGATCGGGACGTGTCGACGGTCTCGCGCGAGCTGGCGCGTAACGAGGTAGAGATGGAGCCGGGGATGCGGGTTCGCTACGAGGCGAAGACGGCCGGCATGGCCTATCGCCTGCGGCGGACTCGCAGTGTTCGGCCGCGTAAGCTGGTGGAAGGCAGCTGGCTTCACGAACGCGTCCAGGATCACCTCGTGTACGACCGCTGGTCGCC
>NZ_DATKFQ010000005.1:0-281080 GCF_035511235.1 Dokdonella sp. | reverse complement strand
TCGGTCAGATAGCCGCCCTCGTCGTAGCCGACGTAGCCGGGCGGCGCGCCGATCAGACGGCTGACCGAGTGCTTCTCCATGAACTCGCTCATGTCGATGCGCACCATCGCCTCGCCGGAGTCGAACAGGAACTCGGCCAGCGCCTTGCACAGCTCGGTCTTGCCGACGCCGGTCGGGCCGAGGAACAGGAACGAGCCGTTCGGCCGGTTCGGATCGGACAGGCCCGCGCGCGAGCGGCGGATCGCGTCGGAGACGGCCTTGACCGCCTCGTCCTGGCCGACCACGCGCTTGTGCAGCTCGTCCTCCATGCGCAGCAGCTTGTCGCGCTCGCCCTCGAGCATCTTGCTGACCGGAATGCCGGTCCAGCGGCTGACGACCTCGGCGATCTCCTCGGCGGTCACGCGGTCCTGCAGCAGCTTGAAGCCGGTGGTCTCGGCCTGCTGCGCCTCGGCCAGCCGCTTCTCGAGCTGCGGAATGCGCCCGTACTGGATCTCCGAGACCTTCGCGTAGTCGCCCTGGCGCATCGCCGCCTCCAGCGCGATGCGCGCCTGCTCGATCTCCTCCTTGATCGACTTGGTGCCGGCGACCGCGGCCTTCTCGGACTTCCAGACCTCCTCGAGGTCCGAGTACTCGCGTTCGAGCCCGGCGATCTCGGTCTCGAGGTCGGCCAGGCGCTGCCGCGACTCGGCGTCCTTCTCCTTCTTGAGCGCCTCGCGCTGGATCTTGAGCTGGATCAGGCGCCGCTCCTTGCGGTCGAGCTCTTCGGGCTTGGAGTCGATCTCCATGCGGATGCGGCTGGCCGCCTCGTCCATCAGGTCGATCGCCTTGTCCGGCAGCTGGCGGTCCGGGATGTAGCGGTGCGACAGCGTGGCCGCCGCGACGATCGCCGGGTCGGTGATCTCGACGCCGTGGTGCACGGCGTACTTCTCCTTGAGGCCGCGCAGGATCGCAATCGTGTCCTCGACGCTCGGCTCGCCGACGAACACCTTCTGGAAGCGGCGCTCCAGCGCAGCGTCCTTCTCGATGTACTTGCGGTACTCGTCGAGCGTGGTCGCGCCGATGCAGTGCAGCTCGCCGCGCGCGAGCGCGGGCTTGAGCATGTTGCCGGCGTCCATCGCGCCCTCGGCCTTGCCGGCGCCGACCATCGTATGCAGCTCGTCGATGAACAGGATCACGCGGCCTTCCTGCTTGGACAGGTCGTTGAGCACGCCCTTGAGGCGTTCCTCGAACTCGCCGCGGAACTTCGCGCCGGCGATCAGCGCGCCCATGTCCAGCGACAGCACGCGCTTGTCGCGCAAGCCCTCGGGCACCTCGTGGTTGACGATGCGTTGGGCCAGGCCCTCGACGATCGCGGTCTTGCCGACGCCGGGCTCGCCGATCAGCACCGGGTTGTTCTTGGTGCGGCGCTGCAGCACCTGGATCACGCGCCGGATCTCCTCGTCGCGGCCGATCACCGGATCGAGCTTGCCCGACTCCGAACGCGCGGTCAGGTCGACGCAGTACTTCTCGAGCGCCTGACGCGTTTCCTCGGCATTCTCCGAATCGACCTTCTCGCCGCCGCGGATCTTCTCGATCGCGGCTTCGAGGCCGGCCTTGGTCGCGCCGGCCGCCTTCAGCGCGCTGCCGACCGCGCCCTTGTCGTCGAGCGCGGCGAGCACGAACAGCTCGCTGGCGATGAACTGGTCGCCGCGCTGCTGGGCCAGCTTGTCGGTGAGGTTCAGCAGACGGCCCAGATCATTGCCGACGCTGATGCTGCCTTCCTGGCCGGCCACCTTTGGCAGCGCGTCGAGCGCCTGGCCGATGCGCGCGCGCAGCGCGCCGACGTTGACGCCGGCCTGCGCGAGCAGCGGCGCGGTCGATCCGCCCTGCTGGTCGAGCAGCGCGGCCATGACGTGGGCCGGCTCGAGCATCTGGTGGTCGCGGCCGACCGCCAGGCTCTGGGCATCGGCCAGGGCCTGCTGGAAGCGCGAGGTGAGTTTGTCCATACGCATGGGTCGATACCTGACATCGGAAGAGGGCGCGCCGGCGGGCGCGAATGCGCAAAAGATGCGGCTGGTTCGGTCCGGATCAAGCAGGGCCGGGCGCCGCCGCCCGCGCTGCGAGGCCAGTCTGGCCGGGCCGGCGCGCAGCGGTCTTGATCGGCGTCATCTGGAAATGACCGCCGCGAGCGGGCAGCATCGGGACCGATGCCGGCCGCCGCCGGCGCCGGAGACGGACCGTGATCACCGTTCACCACCTGGAGCATTCGCGCTCGCAGCGCATTCTCTGGCTGCTCGAGGAGCTCGGCCAGGACTACGAGATCGTCCGCTACGCACGCGATCCGGCCACGCTGCAGGCGCCGCCGGCGCTGCGCCGCATCCATCCGCTCGGCAAGTCGCCGGTCCTCGTCGACGGCGAGCTGACGCTGGCCGAGTCCGGGGCGATCGTCGAGTACCTGGCCGGCCGCTACGGCGGCGGCCGCCTGCTGCCGGCGCCCGATTCGCCGGAGCGTCTGCGCTGCACGTACTGGCTGCATTTCGCCGAAGGGTCGGCGATGCCGCCGCTGCTGCTCAAGCTGATCTTCGCGCGGCTGGCGACCGCGCCGATGGCGTTCTTCGCGCGGCCGGTCGCGCGCCGCATCGCCGCGACGCTGCAGCGGCGGCTGGCCGACCCGCAGATCGCGCGGCAGCTCGATTACCTGGAAAGCGAGCTGAGCGGACGCGACTGGTTTGCCGGCGCCGACTTCAGCGCGGCCGACATCCAGATGAGCTTTCCGGTCGAGGCGGCCGCCGCGCGCGCCGGCCTCGACGCCGGCCGGCCGCGGCTCTGGGACTGGCTGCGGCGCATCCACGAGCGGCCGGCCTACCGGCGCGCGCTCGAGCGCGGCGGCCCCTATCGGCTGGCCGGCGGATGAGCGCGCCGGCCGCCGTACCCGCCGCCGCGGCCGCGCGGCGAGGCACCGCCGCATGAGGCGGATCCTCGCGCTCAGCGTGTCGGCCGGCGCCGGCCACGTACGCGCCGCGCAGGCGCTGGTCGCAGCCGGGCAGGCATCGGGCGAGGTCGAGGTGGTCCACGCCGACGTGCTCGATTTCGTGCCCGGCGCGTTCCGGCGGCTCTACGGCGAGTTCTATCTCGATCTGGTCGGCCGCCATCCGCATCTGTGGGCCTACCTCTACGATCTCAGCGACCATGCGCCGCACCAGGGCTGGTTCGCGCGGATGCGCCGTGCCGTGGAGCGCCTCAACACGCGCGCACTGCACGCCCATATCCGTGCGCAGGCGCCCGATGCGATCGTCTGCACGCACTTCCTGCCGGCCGAGCTGCTGGCGCGGCGCATCGCGCACGGCGAAGCGCTGCCGCCGGTCTGGGTCCAGATCACCGATTACGACGTGCACCGGCTCTGGGTGCAGCCCGGCCTGCGCGGCTATCTGGTCGCCGCCGACGAGACCGCCTGCCGGCTGCGCGGCCTGCTGCCCGATGCGCCGCGGATCGCGGTGACCGGCATTCCGGTGATGCCGGCGTTCGCGCAGCCGCACGCGCGCGCGGCCTGCGCGCAGCGCCACGGCCTCGATCCGGCGCGCACGACCGCCCTGGTCATGACCGGCGGCGCCGGCATCGCCAGCGGCGCGGCGATGGTCGAGCGCCTGATCGCGATCGGCGGCGATCTGCAGATCGTCGCGCTGGCCGGACGCAATGCCGACCTGCTCGCCGAATACCGGCGTCTGGCCGCGGCGCATCCGCAGCGGCTGCACGCGATCGGCTACACCCCGGCCGTCGACGAGCTGATGGCCTGCGCCGACGTCGCCGTCACCAAGCCGGGCGGACTCAGCGTCAGCGAATGCCTGGCGATGGGCCTGCCGATGGTGCTGATCGCGCCGATTCCGGGGCAGGAGCTGCGCAACGCCCATCATCTGCTCGAGCAGGGTGCCGCGCTGCTGGCGCTCGACGCCGCCGCGCTCGAGTACCGCATCGGTCGCCTGCTGCGCGAGCCCGAACTCGGCGCGCGCCTGCGCGCGCGCTGCGAGGCGCTGCGCCGGCCCGACGCGGCGCGGCACGTGCTGGAGGAGGTATTGGCCGATGGCCGGGGCTGAGGCTCGCGGGCGTGCCGCCGGCCGGCTCCGGCGCGTGCTGGCCGGCGTGTTCGCGGCCTGGGTCGGCAGCGGCACGCTGTCGGCGCGCGAACTGGCGGCCGACGAGCAGGTGCTGTTCGTGCCCGGTACCGCGCGCGCGCTCGGCACGGACCGGATCGAGCTCGACGTGCATGCCTGGATCTACGAGCGCGAGGAACGTCCGCGGCTGGCCTCGGCGTTCGCGCGCTATCTCGGCTTCGACCGCGCCGCCGCCAGCGCCGAGGAGCGCGAGCGTTTCGAGCAGCGCACGCGGTTGTTCCTGGTCGACTCGGAGAACCGCAAGCGGATCGCGCTGCACCTGGCCGACGGCAGCCGCGTCGAGCTGCCGCGCACGCGGCGCGGCGGCCGCAGCGACGCGCGCGTGACGATGGCTGCCGCCGGCCGCGCTCCGGGCGCGCAATGGATCGGCTTTTCGGTGGACCTGCCGCCCGGCGATGCGCGGCGCTTCGAAGGGCGTGCGCTGTACGTGCCGGCCGAGGGCCTGTCGGTGGTCTCGGACATCGACGACACGATCAAGGACTCGGGCGTCGCCGACCGGCGCACGCTGCTGCTCAACACCTTCGTGCGGCCGTTCGCGGCGGTGCCGGGCATGGCGGCGCGCTATCGCGCATTGGCCGCCGCCGACGGCGTGCGCTTCCACTACGTGTCGTCGAGTCCGATCCAGCTGCTGGCGCCGCTGCTCGCGTTTCTCGAGGAGGCCGGCTTTCCCGAGGGCAGCGTGCATCTGCGCGAGGCGACCGCCTGGCGCACGCTGATTCCGCGCGAGGCCAGCGCCCAGGCGCGCAAGCGCGCCGCGATCGCGCGGCTGATCGCCGATTTCCCGCATCGCGATTTCGCGCTGGTCGGCGATGCCAGCGAGGCCGACCCGGAGATCTACGGCGCGATCGCGCGCGACCATCCGGCGCAGATCTGCGCGATCCTGATCCGCGATGCATCCGGCGCGGGCCGCGAGACGCCGCGCTACCGCTCCGCCTTCGCCGGCCTTCCGGACGAACGCTGGCAGATCTTCGGCGACGAGGACGACTGGGGCGCGGTGCTCGAGGGCTGCGCGCAGCGCGTGCGCGGGGCCGGCGATGCGCGGCAGGCGGTGGCGCGATGACCTCGCCGTCGCCGCGCCTGCTGCCGCCGCCGCCGCCGCTGACCGATGCCGCGGCGCTGTTCCTCGATCTGGACGGCACCCTGCTCGACATCGCCGAACGGCCGCAGGACGTGGTCGTCGCGACCGGTCTGCGCGAGGCGCTGGCACGCCTGCACGCACGGCTCGGCGGCGCGCTGGCCCTGGTCAGCGGGCGGCCGCTGGCCGAAATCGATCAGGTCTCGGGGCGGCTCGATTTCGCCGCCGCCGGCCTGCACGGCGCGCAGCTGCGCACCCCGGACGGCGGACTCGAGCAGCCGGCCGCGGCGGCGGCCGCCGCGCTCGAGCCGGTCCGCGCCGAGCTGGCCGCGTTCGTGCCGGCCTGGCCGGGCGTACTCGTCGAGGACAAGCACGACGCACTGGCCGTGCACTACCGGCAGGCCCCGCGGGCTGCGGACGCGGTGCGCATGCTCGCCGAACGCTGGGCGCGCATCGCCGGTTCAGGCTTCACCTTGCAGCATGGCCTGTGCGTGGTCGAGCTGCGCCCGGCCGGCAACGACAAGGGCACGGCGGTGGCGCGGCTGATGCGCGAGGTGCCGTTTTCAGGACGCGTGCCGTGGATGATCGGCGACGACCTGACCGACGAGCATGCGTTCCATCGCGTCAACGCGCTCGGCGGCGTCAGCGTCGTGGTCGGCGCACGGCGGCCGAGCGCGGCAAACCATGCGCTGGACGATCCGCCGGCGGTGCGGCGCTGGCTGGCCGAGGCCGCCGGCCTCGACGGCGCCGGTGGCGGCGAGCGGGCTTGAACTGGACAGAACCGGACGAACGACACGACGCATGACCGAACCGCAGCACGATCTCGACCTCGGCATCATCGGCAACGGCAGCGTCAGTGCGCTGATCGATGCGCAGGGACGCATCGTCTGGTCCTGTCTGCCGAGCTTCGACGGCGATCCGGTGTTCTGCAGCCTGCTCTCGCCGCGCGGCGGCGACGCCGGCTACTTCGACGTGGTGCTCGACGATCAGGTCTCGGTCGAGCGGCACTATCTGGACAACAGCGCGGTGCTGCGCACGCGGCTGCACGCTGCCGACGGCGCGGTCGTCGAGATCACCGACTTCGCGCCGCGCTACAAGCTGCACGGGCGCGTCTTCCATCCGATGAGCCTGGTGCGCACGCTGCGCCCGCTGGCCGGCGCGCCGCGGATCCGGCTGCGGCTGCGCCCGCTGGCCGGCTACGGCGCGCATGTGCCGGAGCGCACGTTCGGTTCCAATCACGTCCGCTTCGCGCTCGACGGTCTCGTGCTGCGCGCGACCAGCGACGTGCCGCTGCCGATGCTGGCCGAGGAGCTGCCGTTCCTGCTCGACCGGCCGATGCACGTGGTGCTCGGTCCCGACGAGACGCTGGCCGAGTCGCCGGCCCGATTCGCGCGCGAGGCCGAGGAGGCGACGCTGACCTACTGGCACGAGTGGGTGCGCTATCTGTCGATCCCGGCCGAGTGGCAGGATGCGGTGATCCGCGCGGCGATCACGCTGAAGCTGTGCCAGTACGAGGGCACCGGCGCGATCGTCGCGGCGATGACCACCTCGATTCCGGAGGCCGCGCACACCGTGCGCAACTGGGACTACCGCTACTGCTGGCTGCGCGACGCGGCCTTCGTCGTGCGCGCGCTGAACCGGCTCGGCGCGACGCGGAGCATGGAGGAGTACCTGCGCTATCTGTTCAACCTGGCCGCCGGCCAGCCCGATCTGGCGCCGGTCTACGGCATCCACTTCGAGCGCGAGCTGCACGAACGCGAGGCGACGCACCTGGCCGGCTATCGCGGCATGGGGCCGGTGCGCATCGGCAACGACGCCTGGCGCCAGGTGCAGCACGACGTGCACGGCAGCGTCGTGCTGGCGGCCACGCAGCTGTTCTTCGACCGCCGCCTGGTCGCGAGCGGCGACGCCGCCGCGTTCGCACGGCTCGAACCGGCCGGCGATGCGGCGTGGCGGCTGTACGACCAGCCCGACGCCGGGCTCTGGGAATTTCGCGGCCGCGCCTCGGTGCACACCTATTCCAGCGTCACCTGCTGGGCCGGCTGCGAGCGGCTGGCGCGGATCGCGCGCCAGCTCGGGCTCGACGCGCGCGCCGCGCACTGGGCGGCGCGCGCCGACGCGATGCGCGCGACGATCCTCCAGCGCGCGGTGCATCCCGAGGCCGGGCATTTCGTCGACGTCTTCGACGGCGACGGCCTCGACGCCAGCCTGCTGCTGCTGGCCGAGCTCGGCTTCGTCGACGCGGCCGATCCGCGCTACGTCGCGACCGTCGAGGCGATCGGCACCGGCCTCGCGCGCGGTCCGCACGTGTTCCGCTACCTGACGCCCGACGACTTCGGCACGCCGGAAACCAGCTTCACGATCTGCAGCTTCTGGTACGTCGACGCGCTGGCCGCGATCGGCCGCCGCGAGGAGGCGCGCGCCTTGTTCGAGACCCTGCTCGCGCAGCGCAACGGTCTGGGCCTGCTGTCGGAGGACATCGCGCCGCAGACCGGCGAGCTGTGGGGCAACTTCCCGCAGACCTATTCGCTGGTCGGCCTGATCAACGCCGCGATGCGGCTGTCGCGCAGCTGGGAGGAACTGCTGTGAAGACCCGGCCGCCGGTCGCCACGAGGGAGGCGCGCTGATGGGACGCCTGGTCGTCGTCTCCAACCGCGTCGCCGTACCGCGCGAGCTGCGCGCCGGCGGGCTGGCCGGCGCGATGCAGGCCGCGCTGTCGCAGCGCGGCGGCCTGTGGTTCGGCTGGAGCGGCCGCATCGCGGCGGCGCCGGCCGAGGCGCCGCGCATGGAGACCGTGGGCCCGATCACGTTCGCGCTGACCGATCTGACCCGCGCCGACTACGAGGCCTACTACCTCGGCTACGCGAACCGCGCGCTGTGGCCGCTGTTCCACTATCAGCCGAACCTGGTCGAGTTCAGCCGCAGCAATCTGGAAGGCTATCTGCGCGTCAACCGGCGCTTCGCCGGGCAGCTGGCCGGCCTGCTGCGCGACGACGACACGGTCTGGATCCACGACTACCACCTGATCCCGCTCGCCAGCGAACTGCGCGCGCTCGGCATCGGCGCGCGGATCGGCTTCTTCCTGCACATCCCGTTGCCGGCGGTCGAGCTGATGGCGATGCTGCCGGGGCACCGCCATCTGATCGAGTCGCTGGCCGACTACGACCTGGTCGGCCTGCAGACGCCGGCCGACCGCCACGCGCTGTGCGACTACTTCGAGCGCGAATGCGGCGCGACGCCCGAGGATGGCGGCATGCGCCTGCGCAACGGGCGTTCGCTGCGCATCGAGGCGTTTCCGATCAGCATCGATACCGCGCTGATCGCGCGATTGGCGGCCAGCGGATCGACCAATGCGGCCACGCGCGGCCTGGTCGCGAGCCTGCAGGGCCGCGCCCTGGCGATCGGCGTGGACCGGCTCGACTATTCCAAGGGCCTGCCCGAGCGCTTCGACGCGTTCGGCCGCTTCCTGGAGCGTCACGTCGAGCGGCGCCGCCAGGTCTCGATGATGCAGATCGCGCCGCTGACGCGCGAGGACGTGCCCGAATACCGCGAGCTGCGCGAACGGCTCGAGCGCATGGCCGGCGCGACCAACGGCCAGTACGCCGAGCCGGACTGGGTGCCGATCCGCTACATCAACCGCAGCTTCCAGCAGGCCACGCTGGCCGGCTACTACCGCGTCGCGCAGATCGGCCTGGTCACGCCGCTGCGCGACGGCATGAACCTGGTCGCCAAGGAGTTCGTCGCGGCGCAGTCGGCCGACGATCCGGGCGTGCTGGTGCTGTCGCGCTTCGCCGGCGCCGCCAACGAGCTCGACGGCGCGCTGATCGTCAATCCGCACGATGTCGACGATACCGCCGATGCGATCGAGCAGGCGCTGGCGATGCCGCTGGAGGAGCGCCGCGCGCGCTGGCAGGCGATGTTCGACCATCTCGCCCGGCACGACATCGCGGCCTGGCGCGACGCGTTCCTGGCCGCGCTGGACGCGCGGTGCTGAGCGCGGGCGGTCGGCGCCGCCGCGCCGGTCAGCGCGACTCGGGCAGCCGGTACTCGAAGTCGTAGCGGTGCGCGCCGTCGCTGATCGTGATCGACATGCGGCCTTCGATGCCGGTCAGCTCGCCGTCGCCCGAGTCGGGCACCACGGTGATGCTCAGCGACGGCGCGCCGCGCGTCATCGTGCCGCTGTGCTGCAGCATGAAACTGCCTGTGCGGCCGTGCAGGGTGCCGCTGACGCGTTCGATCGCGACATAGCCGGCCGAGCCTTTGACCGCGCCGGTCGCGGTCAGCATCTGGCCGACCCCGGTCGCATCGAGATCGCCGTGGAAGCGCTTGTCGAGCGCCATCCGGCCGCGCCGTTCGTCGGCGTCCGGCGGTTCGACCGGCAGCGGGCTCAGCTTGACGTCGAAGGCACCGCTGGCGTGTCGGGTCATGGTCGGCTCCTCGGTGGCGGGTGCGGCGGCCGTGGCAGGCGGGGTGGCGCTCTGCGCGACGGCAGCGGCCAGGCACAGCGCGCCGGCCAGGCACAGCGACGCGTAGCGGCGAATCGGATTCGGCATGGGGGCGATCTCGACGGACGGCGGGCCCGAGCGGACGATCGTCGGCGAGCGGTCGGCCGCCGTCAATCGGACCCTCACGGCAGGAAGCGCGCCCGCGTCTCGGGCGTCGGCAGCAGGCACTGCTCGGCGCGGCCGAACCAGCGCAGCCGGTTGCGTGCGATCCGGCGATAGGCCGCATCGCGCAGCGGCCGCGGTATCGCGCGCAGCAGCAGGCCGAGGCGCGCGATGCCGCCGAGGCCGCTCAGCACGCGCAGCACGGCGTCGCTCTCGACGTAGCCGCGGCCGTTCTCGACCAGCAGGAACGACGGCGGATCGGCCGGGTCCAGACCGTGGCGGCGCAGCAGCGCCTGGCCGGCCGCGCCCTGCTGCGTCGCGAAGCGAAAGCGGCCGGTGCGGTCGTGGCGCAGCACGAAACGGACGCTGCGGCTGCACAGCAGGCAGACGCCGTCGAAGACGATCACCGGCCCGGCCGGCTGCGCGGCGGCCGGACCCGCATCAGTCGACATCGAGGCTGCCGGCATAGGCGATCAGCAGACCGAACGGCGCGAGCCGCACCGCAACCTCGAAATGGTAGCGGTCGTCCCGCTCGTACTCGCGCGCCGCGACGTCGAAGCGGCGCCGCGGCAGCGCGATGCCGGCGATCGACAGCGACTCGGCGCGCCAATGCAGTCCGTCGGGCGTGGCCGCGATCCGGAAGCCGAGCGTCGCCAGGCCGATCCGCTCGATCAGACGGCCGTCGCGAACGGCCAGTCGCGAGCTCACCGGTACCGCGCCGAACCGGCGCGACCAGCGTTCGCCGCGTGCGTCGGCCGCGATCTCGACCTGGAGCGCATGCGCGCCGGCCGGCGGCAGCCGCAGCACGGCGGCGGCCAGCCGCGCCGCGCGCCCGCAGCCGCGTTCGACCACGACGCTGCCGGCATACCGGCACGGCCGCGCATCCTGGTGCAGCCGGCGCACGTGCGTCGGCAGGGCGCTCAGCGCTGCCGCACCGAGCAGCTGCGGCCACAGCGGCGGCACCGATCGCGTGCCGCCGCCGGCGTCGGCGCGCTCCGGCAGCGGGCCGGATGCGCGCACGGCCTTCAGACCGTGGCCGGATTCGGCTTGTCCGGATCGAGCTTCCACTGCTTGATCGCGCGCGCGACGTCCTCCGGATTCATCCGGCCCTCGGCGGCCAGCGCGGCGATCGCGGCGTGGGCGATCCAGTAGCGGTCGACCTCGAAGAAGCCGCGCAGATGCGCGCGCGAGTCGCTGCGGCCGTAGCCGTCGGTGCCGAGCACGACGTAGCGCTTGCCGTCGGGCAGGAACGCGCGGATCTGGTCGGCATAGCCGCGCACGTAGTCGGTCGCGGCCACGACCGGGCCGGCGCGGTCGGCCAGGCATTGCGTGACCCAGGCCTGGCGCGGCGTCTGGTCCATCGGATGCAGGCGGTTCCAGCGCTCGACCTCGAAGCCGTCGCGGCGCAGCTCGTTGAAGCTCGGGCACGACCACACGTCCGAGGCCACGCCGAATTCCTTCTCGAGCAGCTCGGCCGCGGCCAGCACCTCGCGCAGGATCGTGCCGGAGCCGAGCAGCTGCACGGTCGGCACGCTGCTGGCCTTGCTCTTGCCCTTGCCGCCGCTCTTGCCGGCGCCGCCGTCCTGCAGCAGGTACATGCCCTTGATGATGCCGGCCTCGGCGCCCTGCGGCATCTCCGGATGCGCGTAGTTCTCGTTCATCACGGTGACGTAGTAGAACGCGTCCTCCTGCTCGGTCAGCATGCGCCGCACGCCGTCCTGCAGGATCACCGCGACCTCGAACGAGAACGTCGGATCGTAGCTGCGGCAGTTCGGGATCGCGCCGGCGAGCAGGTGCGAATGGCCGTCCTCGTGCTGCAGGCCCTCGCCGTTGAGCGTGGTGCGCCCGGCGGTGCCGCCGATCAGGAAGCCGCGCGCGCGCATGTCGCCGGCGGCCCAGGCCAGGTCGCCGATGCGCTGGAAGCCGAACATCGAGTAGTAGATGTAGAACGGCAGCATCGGCACGTTGCTGACCGAGTAGCTGGTCGCGGCGGCGATCCACGAGGACATCGCGCCCGGCTCGCTGATGCCCTGCTGCAGCACCTGGCCGCTCTCGTCCTCGCGGTAGTACATCAGCTGGTCGGCGTCCATCGGCTTGTACTTCTGGCCGAACGGCGCGTAGATGCCGATCTGGCGGAACATGCCCTCCATGCCGAACGTGCGCGCCTCGTCGGCGACGATCGGCACGATGCGCGGACCGATCACCTTGTCGCGCAGCAGCAGGTTGATGCCGCGCACGAAGGCCATCGTCGTGGAGATCTCGCGCTCGCCGCTGCTCTTGAGCAGCGGCTCGAACAGCGCCAGCTCCGGCGTCGCCAGCGTCTCGGACTTCGGCCGCCGCTGCGGCAGGAAGCCGCCGAGCGCCATGCGCCGCTCGATCAGGTACTGCACCTCCGGCGAGTCCTTGCCGGGGTGGTAGTACGGCACGTTCGGCAGGTCGGCGTCGGAGACCGGGATGTTGAAGCGGTCGCGGAACGCGCGGATCGCCGCGTCGTCCATCTTCTTCTGCTGGTGCGTGATGTTCTGCGACTCGCCGGCGCCGCCCATGCCGTAGCCCTTGACGGTCTTGGCCAGGATCACGGTCGGCCGGCCGGTCGTGTTGACGGCCTCGTGGTAGGCCGCGTAGACCTTGTGCGGGTCGTGGCCGCCGCGGTTGAGCCGCCAGATGTCGTCGTCGGACAGGTTGGCGACCATCTCGCGCAGCTCCGGATACTTGCCGAAGAAGTGCTCGCGCGTGTACGCGCCGCCGAAGGCCTTGCAGTTCTGGTACTCGCCGTCGACGGTCTCCATCATCAGCTTGCGCAGCGTGCCGTTCTTGTCGCGCGCCAGGAGCGGGTCCCAGTAGCTGCCCCAGATCAGCTTGAGCACGTTCCAGCCGGCGCCGCGGAACACGCCTTCGAGCTCCTGGATGATCTTGCCGTTGCCGCGGACCGGGCCGTCGAGGCGCTGCAGGTTGCAGTTGACGACGAAGATCAGGTTGTCCAGGCCCTCGCGGCCGGCCAGCGAGATCGCGCCGAGCGACTCGGGCTCGTCCGATTCGCCGTCGCCGATGAAGCACCAGACCTTGCGGTCGCTCGGCGCGATCAGGCCGCGGTGCTCGAGGTACTTCCAGAACTGCGCCTGGTAGATCGCCTGCAGCGGACCCAGGCCCATCGAGACCGTCGGTACCTGCCAGTACTCGGGCATCAGCCACGGGTGCGGATACGAGGACAGGCCCTTGCCGTGGCCGGCCACCTCCATGCGGAAGTGGTCCAGCTGCTCCTCGCTGACGCGGCCCTCGAGGAACGAGCGCGCGTAGACGCCCGGGCTGGAATGGCCCTGGTGAAAGATCAGGTCGCCCGGATGGGCCGCGCTCGGCGCGCGCCAGAAGTGGTTGAAGCCGACGTCGTAGAGCGTCGCGCTCGATGCGAAGCTGGCGATGTGGCCGCCGAGGTCGCCGGGCTTGCGGTTGGCGCGCACGACCATCGCCATCGCGTTCCAGCGGATGATCGAGCGGATCCGCCACTCCATCGCCGCGTCGCCGGGCGACTTGGCTTCCAGGTGCGCCGGGATCGTGTTGATGTACTCGGTGGTCGGGTCGAACGGCAGATGGCCGCCGGCGCGCCGGGTCTCCTCGACCATGCGCTCGAGCAGGAAGTGCGCGCGGTCGGTGCCCTCGGCCTCGATGACAGCCTTGACCGAGTCGGTCCACTCGCGGGTCTCGACCGGATCGAGGTCCTGATCGAGGATGTCCTGCAGCTGATTCATGTGCGTACCCTCCGCGGCCGCTCTCGGCGCGGCTCGATGTGCTGGATGAATGGGATCCGGGTCATTTTAGCGGCGCCGGGGCACGCCGGGGCGACCGCGCCGGCAAAATGTCGCCGTTCGCGTGCGATGCGACAGGTGTCGCTGGCTTGCGCGGCGCCACCGCACCGCCTCCGGCCACCGTGCGCCGGCGCGAGACGATGTCTGCTGGCCGTGTCGTTTCTCGTAGGGCAAGCTGGTGAGCGGCCGGGACGCGGCCGTCGATTGCCGGTCGATGGGGAGATGACATGCAGGCGTGGTCGTTGCGATGGCGCATGGCGGTGGCGGCGGTTCTGGGTGGCGCGGCGGCGAGCGCGCAGGCCGATCTGGTCGTCTATGACGACGCGCTGCGCAACGGGTTCCAGAACTGGTCCTGGGGCGAGGTCGATCTGGCCTCGACCGCGCCGGTGTACGCCGGCACGCATGCGATCGCGTTCCGCGCACATTCCTGGCAGGGGCTGTCGTTCGCGCGGCCGGACCAGCCGCTGAGCGCCGCGACCTATCGCCGGCTGCGCTTCTGGATCCGCGGCGAGGCCGGCGGCGAGCAGCTGCGCCTGGTGCTGCAGTCTGGCGGTGCTGCCGTGGTCGACACCGCGCTGGACGGCTACGTCGCCGGCGGCGCGGTCGGCGCCGGCCAGTTTCGCGAGGTCGTGGTCGCGCTGGCCGATCCGCCGCTGGCCTATACCGGCATGTTCGACCGCATCGACCTGGTCGACGCCAGCGGCAACGCAGCCGGCAATCCGCAGCGCGTGCACGTCGACGAGGTCCGCCTGCTCGAGGGCGGCACCCAGCCCGATCCGGTCTTCGCCGACGGCTTCGAAGGCAGCGGACCGCCGCCGGCCGGCGGCCTGACGATCGAGCAGGACGTTGCAATCGACGGCCTCAGCGGCGACCGCTTCGGCTGGACCGACCGTGCCGGCCTGCCGCGCTCGGCCACGCTCGCGCACAACGATGCCGGCACCACGGCCGACGGCAGCCGCGGCGGCGAGCTGCGCGAGTTCCGCTACCGGGTCGGCGCGGCGACGCGCACGCTGAGCGCGGTCGGCGGCGGTGCCGGCGGCTTCGGCTACGTGGTTTCGCATCCGACCGACGCCGCGTTCTGCACCGGCGGCGGCGATTCTTCCAGCCTCGGCCATTTCACGCCGGGCCAGTTCCAGCGCGTGTTCTCGGGCCGCCACCACGCGATCTTCCGCTTCACGCAGGCCTATCCGCGCTATTGCACGGTGACCGCGCCGGCGGCGCGCTACGACGTGCCGGTGACGATCGACTGGGTATTCGCGAACGGCCGCGACCACCCGCTGTGGTCGATCACCTGGGATCTGTCGGCGGTGCCGGTCGGCCGTCTCGCCGACGATTCGCGCGCGCCGTACGGCGAGCTGCGCATCGACGGCGCCCCCAGCGACGCCGCGCGCAGCCCGATCGCCGGTACCGGCTGGGGCGACCGCTACCGCTTCGTCAGTACGCAGGACCCGTTGACGTTCGCCAGCGGCTGGACCTGGAACCAGCCCAATACGATCCCGTACGCGAAGCTGTGGACCAGCGCGGTCGACGCGACGATGGGCATCGTGCAGAGCGAGACGATCGACCAGCAGGATGCCGGCGGCTACTGGGGCCAGGATCTGTGGATGCGCAGCAGCGCCCAGGTCAGCGGCTGTCCCGGCCAGCACCTGATGCCGTGCAACTACAACTGGCCGTTCCAGACCGTCAACTACTCGCTGCCGGGCAGCGGGCCGACCGACAGCGCGCGCATCGCCTGGGGCACCAATTTCGGCTTTCTCGGCCAGGCCCAGTACCGCATCCGCGGCAATGCCTACTACGGCGGTTCGGCCAACGGCACCGCGCTGCCGGGCGATCCGATGGCGCCGGGCTGGCCGAAGAAGAGCTATTCCACGTACATCGTGTTCGGCACGCACAGCGCCGATCCGGTCGGCGCCCAGGTCGCGCAGATCGAGACGATCCAGACGCTGACGCTGGCCGCGACGATCGGCTCGGTCGCGACCGGCGGTCCGGCCGGCATCGCCGATGCGACCGTGCAGACCTATGCGCCGGCCGGCTACGACGCGGTCTACGGTGCGCTGACCTTCGTCGCGGCGGCCAACCGCCTCGACGCGACGATCGGCGTCGGCAGCGGCACGCTGCGCGATCCGCTGCTCGTCGTGCGGCAGTGGAGCGGCGGTCTGCCGACTACGCTGCGCTTGAACGGCGCGGTGCTGGTTCGCGACCAGGACTGGCTGCCGTCGCCTCGCGCCGGCGCGCAGGAACTGTGGATCACGCTCAGGCGCGACCTGGCCGCCGGCGCGCATCGGATCGAGATCGTGCCGTAGGCCGGCACGCCGGATACGGAACGGGGCGGTGCACTGCCGCCGGCAGAGAACAGCCCGTCCCGGGAACGGACGCGGTGCAGGGAAGGGACTAGGGAGGCGGATCGCATCGGCACCGGGACGGTGCCGCGAATACCGCAGCGGCGGGGAACGCGCGGGTCACGGACGGCCCGCGCGGCCAGGGAGGCGCCGCCGTATGCGCCGCACTGCGCATTTCCCTGCGCTCGGGCTCTGGGCAATACTCGGCCACCCCTCCACGGTCCCTGCGCCGCGTCGTGTCCGCCAGCCCCAGCGAAGTCACCCAGCTCATCCAGCGCTGGCAGTCCGGCGAGGCCGGTGCGCTCGACCGCCTGCTGCCGCTGGTCTACGCCGATCTGCGCGCGATGGCGGCGCGCCTGCTCGGCCGCGAGCAGCGCCAGGCGACGCTGCAGCCGACCGCGCTGCTGCACGACGTGTTCGTGCGCATGCTCGGCGGCGGCGTCGACATCCAGGACAGCGCGCATCTGTTCAACACGGCCGGCCGGATGATGCGCAACGTGCTGGTCGACCGCGCGCGCGAGGCCGGCGCCGAGAAGCGCGGTGGCGACTGGCAGCGCGTGGAGCTGGTCGACGCGCTGCAGCTGCCGATCCCCGAGCGCACCCATCTCGGTCTGCTCGACGAGGCGATCGACGAGCTCGAGCAGATCGACGCGCGCCTGGCGCGGATCGTCGAGCTGCGCTACTTCGTCGGCCTCAGCGTCGAGGCGATCGCGCGGATCATGGACGTGGACAAGCGCACGATCTACCGGGACTGGGCGTTCGCGCGCGCCTGGCTCGGACGCCACATGCAGCGCTGATGGACGCGTCCGCGCGCGCGCACTGGCGCCGGGTCCGCGAGGCCTTCGCGGTCCTGATCGACCTGCCGGCGCCGCAGCGCGCCGCGCAACTCGCCGCGCTCGGTGCCGAGGACGCGGCGCTGGCCGCGGACCTGGCCGCACTGCTCGCGCAGGCCGAGGCGGCCGGTGGCGCGGCCGACGATCCGGAGGCCGCCGATGCCGCCGCCGCACCGGCGCCGCAGCGTGCCGGCACGGTCGTCGGCGGCCGCTTCCGCCTGCTCGGCCTGCTCGGCATCGGCGGCATGGGCGAGGTGCATCTGGCCGAGCGCACCGACGAGCTCGACCGCAAGGTCGCACTGAAGCTGGTGCGCGGCGACCTGCCGATTCCGGCCGCGCGCGCCCGCCGCGAGCAGCAGATCCTGGCGCGGCTCAGCCATCCGCACATCGCGGCCCTGGTCGACGCCGGCATCGGCGAGGCCGGCCAGCCGTGGTTCGCGATGGAATACGTCGACGGCGCGCGCATCACCGACTGGTGCGACCACCGTGCGCTCGACCTTGCGGCGCGCGCGCGGCTGTTCGCGCGGGTCTGCCGCGCGGTGCAGTTCGCGCACCGCAATCTGATCCTGCATCGCGACATCAAGCCGTCGAACATCCTCGTCGACGGCGAGGGCGAGCCGCGCCTGCTCGATTTCGGCATCGCCAAGCTGCTCGACGGCACCGACGCGCAGCAGACCCAGACGCTGGCGTTCACGCCGGCCTATGCCGCGCCCGAGCAGCTGCGCGGCGAGCCGGCGACGACCGCCAGCGACGTCTACCAGCTCGGCCTGGTGCTCTACGAGCTGGCGGCCGGCGTGCCGGCACGGCGCGCGCACGAGGTTGCGCGCGCCCGCGCCGACGCCGATACGCCGCTGCCGCGCGTCGATCAGGCATTCGGCGCATTGACCGAGCAGGCGCCCGACGGCGCCGACCGCGTCGCGCGCGAGCGCGGCCTCGGCGTCGAGCGCCTGCGCCGTTCGCTGCGCGGCGACCTCGGCCGGATCGTCGCCAAGGCGACCGCCGCCGATCCGCGCGAGCGCTACGACACCGCCCAGGCGCTGGCCGACGACCTGGAGCGCTGGGCCGACGGCCGTCCGGTCGCCGCGCACCGCGGCACGTTCGCGTACCGGCTGCGCAAGCTGATCCGCCGCCACCGCGCGGCCACCGCGATCATCGCGCTGCTCGCGCTGGGCCTGGTCGCGAGCACGCTGTTCGCGGTGCATCGCGCCGCCGAGGAGCGCGAGCAGCGGCGCCGCGCCGAGGCGGCCGGGCAGCGCGCCGACCAGCAGCGCCAGCGCGCCGAGATCCTGCTCGGCTTCATGAACGACATGTTCCGCCAGGCCGACCCGCAGAACGCCGCTGGCGCCGAGCTGACCGCGACGCAGATGCTCGAACGCGCCGCCGCCGCGCTCGAAGCGCGCACCGACCTCGACGCCGCGACCCATGCCGCCCTGCTGACCCAGGTCGCCGATACGTTCAACTCGCTGTTCCTGCCCGAACGCGCCGCCGACAGCGCGCAGCGGGCGGTGAACCTGCTCGAGCCCGAACGCGAGCGGCGTCCGGACGAGTACCTGGCGAGCGTCGGCATCCTGCTCGACGCGCTGCAGATGCTCGATCGCAGCGACGCCCAGCTGGCCCTGGTCGACCACGCGCTGCCGGTCGCGCCGCGTTCGGACCGGCAGGCTGCGATCTGGACCGCGCATCTGCTGAAGTTCCGCGGCGCGGCGCGCTGCAGCCACGGCGATTTCCGCGACTGCGAGGCCGATCTGCGCGAATCGCAGCGGCTGATCGAAAGCACGCCCGACGCGCGCGCAGCCGGCCTCGCGGTCGGGCTCAACCAGCTCGCGGTGCTGCTCAATGACGAAGGCAACGCCGCCGAGGCGGTGGATCTGCTGCGGCAAGCGCTGGTCGCGCACGATCGCGATGCCACGGCCCTGTCGGCGTCGCGCGGGACGGTGCGGCTGAACCTCGCCAACAGCCTGGCCGCGCAGGGGCATGCCGCCGAGGCGATCGCGCTGCTCGAGGAAGGCCTGGCCGAACCGCCCGGGCTGTACGGCTCGGATGCCGCCTTCGTCGAGGCCGCGCTCAAGCGCAGCCTGGCGCGCGCGCACGTGCTCGGCGGCGACTACGCACAGGCGCGCCGGCTGCTGGCGGCACCGGCCGGCGCGATGCCGGCCGACCATCCCGGACTGCCGCGTCATTTCAGTCAGGCGCACCTGGTCGCGGCGCGGATCGCACTCGATCTCGGCGATCCGGCGACGGCGCTGACCGAGGTCGAGGCCGCGCATCGCCAGGTGGCGTCCGAGAACGACGCCGGCGCCACCCTGCTGCAGCTGCGCGTGGAGATCGTGCATAGCGATGCGCTGCAGCGCAGCGGCCGCTGCGATCTCGCGCAGCCGCGCTGGCAGGCCGCGCGCCAGCGCCTGGATGCGGCGATCGGTGCCACCCCGAGCTGGCTCGGCGCCGAGATCGCCGACGGTCTGGGCCGCTGCGCGCTCGCCGCCGGCGACACCGCGCAGGCCGAGGCCGCCTTCGACGCCGCGATCGCCGGCTTCGCCGCGGCCACCGGCGAAGCCTCGCCGTGGACCGCGCGCAGCCGCATCCACCGGCTCTGGGCGCAGGCGATGGCGAGCCGCGATGCGGCGCTGCTCGGCCGGCTCGACGCGGCGCGCGACGCGCTCGCCGAGGCGCTCGGCGGCAGTGCACGGGCCCAGGTCTGGCAGACCGATCTGCTGATCGAGGCCCTGTCGGCCGAGCTGCGCGTGCCGCTCGACCGGCGCCGGGCCGAGCGTGCCGCCGAGGCGCGCGCCGCGTTCGCCGCGCTGACCGGCCGGCCGGTCGCGTTTCGCGACGGCCTGACCGGCTTCAACTGAGCGCCGCGCCGCGGCGGCGGGGGCCGCCGGCACGGCCGAAGAAAAATTTTCGCCGCGATGTCATGTTTGGTCCTGCCGACTCCGCAACGGTAGGTAAGCGATCGTCCGTTCGCGCAGAGGGGAGGTACGGTGGTGAATGATGCAAACCTGACGAGCGGTGCCGTGCGCGGCACCCGCCGGCCGCTGGCGGTCGCGCTGGCGCTCGCGCTCGGCGTGCCGGTCGGCCTGGCCGCGGCCGCCGGCCTGCCGGCGCCGCCTGCGAGCGTCCGGCCCGAGGGCGGTGTGGTCTGGCCGGTCACGCAGTGCGGCGACAGCGGTGCGGGCAGCCTGCGCGAGGCACTCGCCGGTGCTGCGCCGGACGATACGATCGACCTCAGCGCGTTGACCTGCGGCACGATCAGCCTGACCAGCGGCGCCCTCCCGGTCGTGCAGCACGGCCTGACGCTGCGCGGCCCCGGCGCCGCGGCGCTGGCCGTGGCCGGCAACGGCGCCGACCGCGTGCTGCGCCACACCGGCACCGGCACGCTGACGATCGAAGGCCTGACCGTACGCGGCGGCGCGGTCGCCGGGACCGATCCCGACGCGACGATGCGCGGCGGCTGCATCGACTCCGACGGCTCGGTGGTCCTGACCGGCGCCACGGTCCGCGAGTGCTCGGTGTCGGCGATGTCGCTGGCCAAGGGCGGCTGCATCGCCGCGGCCGGCGCGACACTGACCGACTCGCGTCTGGAATCGTGCCGTGTCGACGTCGTCAACGGCGCCAGCCATGTCGCCACCGGCGGCGCGCTGTCCACCGATGGCAGCCGCGACGTCGCGCTGGTGCGCTCGACCGTCACCGGCAACGAGGTCGCCTCGCCGCTCGGCGGTGCGCTCGGCGGCGGCGTCTACGTCGGCTACGCCGCCTACGTCAGCAGTACCGTTACGGTCAGCGACAGCACCTTCAGCGGCAACCGCGCGAGCGGCCGGCCCTACGCGGCCGGCTATGGCTATTTCACGATCGACCAGGGCATGGGCGGCGCGATCATGACGCACAACCATCTGCGCATCGAGCGCAGCACGTTGTCCGGCAACGAGGCCGGTTCCGGCGGCGCGATCGCGATGATCGGTGGCGACGTCGCCGCCGACCGCATGGTGCTGATCAACAGCACCGTGTCGGGCAATGCCGCGCAGAACACCGGCGGCGGCATCTGGTCGCTGATCGGCGGCGTGCGCCTGTCCAACAGCACGATCGCGTTCAACTCCGCCGGCTACGGCGCCGGCGGGATGCTGCCGCAGCATCCGCTGTTCCAGGGCGTCTACGATTTCCCGCCGCGCATCGAGAGTTCGATCGTCGCGGCCAACACCACCGTCTACGGCATCGCCGACATCGATACCCAGTTGCCGAAGCTGGTGATCGCCGGCTCCGGCAGTCTGATCGGCACCTCGAGCCTGGCGGTGCCGCCCGACACGCTGGCCGGCGATCCGCGTCTGCTGCCGCTTGCCGACAACGGCGGGCCGACGCTGACCCATGCGCTGGCCGCCGACAGTCCCGCGCTCGACGCCGGTCTCAATCCGGAGAACCTGGTCCACGACCAGCGTGGAGAAGGCCATGCGCGCCTCTCGGGTGCCGGCGTCGACATCGGCGCGTTCGAGCGCACGGTCGGCGACGCGATCTTCTCCGACGGTTTCGACTAGCCCCTGCAAGCCGCCGCCGTGCGCCCGTGTGGCGTACGGCTCACCCGACCGCCCTCGATTGTCCGGAGATCCTTCGATGATTCCGTTTCGCTACTCCCGCCGGCCAGTGACCGCGCCGGGGTTCGCCCGGTGGCTGCTCGCGCTGGCGCTGACCGTCGTGCCCGCCGCGGCCTATGCGGTGCCCGCGTCCGAGCGCGCGTTCCTGCTCGATTTCTACGCCGACATGCATCCGGAGTACTGGTTCGACCGCAGCAACTGGGGCGGTCCGGCCGGCACCGAGTGCACCTGGTACGGCGTGATCTGCGACGGTGCCGGCGACCATGTGCTCGGCCTGGAGATGGTCCGCAACAACGTCTGGGGCAGGCTGCCGGCCTCGCTGTCCGAGCAGACCCAGCTCAAGATCTTCCGGCTGCCGCTGAATTTCTTCGAGGGCCCGATCCCGCCGCTCGGCGCGCTGGTCAACCTGGTCGTCTTCGAGGCGACGCAGCAGGTCAACACGGCCGAGGAATACGGCCTGACCGGGCCCTTGCCGTCACTGGCCGGCATGACCCGCCTGCGCCGCTTCAACGTCAACCACAACCGGCTCGAAGGCGCGATCCCGCCGTTCCCGGCCGAGAACGGACCGGTCGCGCTCGAGGAATACGTAGTCGCGGCGAACCTCCTCGGCGGCGCCGTGCCGGCATTCGACGGCATGCCGAAGCTGGCGATGATCGACCTCAGCTTCAACGCGTTCTCCGGCGCGCTGCCGCCGCTGGCGCATCTGGCCGACCTGACGTTCTTCGGCGCCAATGCCAACCAGCTCAGCGGGCCGCTGCCGCCGATCGCCGGACTGTCGCGCCTCGTGCAGTTCTACGCACGCAACAACCAGTTCGACCGCATTCCGTCCTCGTTCGCGGATCTGCCGGCGCTGGAGATCTACGACGTCGCATCCAACCGCCTGGAGGGCCAGATCCCCGCACTCGATCAGACGCCGCGTCTGCGCGTGCTCTACGTCAACGACAACGCGCTCAGCGGCGCGCTGCCGACATTCGCTGCGACGCCGGAGATGACCCACTTCGATGCGTCGAACAACCGCCTCAACGGCGCACTGCCGCCGATCACCGGGCTGGCCTCGATGGGCACGTTCCACGCCGCGAGGAACCAGCTGACCGGCGGCATCCCGTCGCTGGCCGACCTGCCGATGATGAACAGCTTCGACGTCTCGCATAACCGGCTCGGCGGCCCGATCCCGGTGTTGAACGGCATGCCGCGCCTGGGCTGGTTCCGGGTCAACGACAATCACCTGACCGGCACCGCGCCGCGCGTGGCGACCCTGCACATGCTGCTCGGCTACAACGTCTCGAACAACCGTCTGACCGGACCGGCGCCGGCGATCGTGCCGGGCGGCATTCGTCCCGAAGCGACGGCGCTGTGTCCGAACCACCTCGATCCGGAGCCTTCCGCGCAGTGGGATCAGGCGACCGGCGAGACGCCGTGGTATCAGGCCTGCACCGCGTTTCCGGACGTGATCTGGGCCGGCGGATTCGAGCCCGCTCCGTAACCGTCCCGAGCCCCGGCAGCTCGCCGCCGGGGCTTGGTCGTGCGCGGCGTCAGGCGCCGGCCGCCTGCGCCTTGCGGATCTGCGACTCGACGCTGGCGATCGCGGTCATGTTGACGACGCGGCGCACCGTCGCCGACGGCGTGATGATGTGCGCCGGCTGCGACAGGCCCATCAGCATCGGGCCGATCACGACGCCGTCGGTCAGCACGCGCGTCATGTTGTAGCTGATGTTGGCCGCGTCCATGTTCGGGAACACGAACAGGTTCGCACGGCCGTGCAGCCGCGAGTTCGGGAAGATCCGCTCGCGGATCTCCTCGCTGAGCGCGGTGTCGGCGTGCATCTCGCCCTCGACCTCCAGGTCCGGCGCGCGCGCGCGGATCAGACCCAGCGCCTGGCGCATCTTGGCCGCGACCGGATCCTCGTGGCTGCCGAAGTTCGAATGCGAGAGCAGGGCGACCTTCGGCGTCACGCCGAACATGCCGAGCCGCTTGGCGGCCTGGATCGTCGCCTCGGCGATCTGCTCGGCAGTCGGGTCGAGCTTGACGTGGGTGTCGACGTAGAAGAACGCGCCCTTGGCGTTGACCACGCCGGTCATCGCCGCCGGCGCGCAGACGCCCTCGTCGAGCGGGATGATGTCCTGGATGTAGCGCAGCTTCTTGTGGTAGCGGCCGACGATGCCGGTGATCATCGCGTCGGCCTCGCCGCGCGCGACCATCAGCGCGGCGATCACGGTCGGCCGCGAACGGACCACGGCCTTGGCGCTGTCGGGCGTGACGCCGCGGCGCTGCAGCAGCTCGTGATAGTGCGTCCAGTAGTCGCGAAAGCGCGGATCGCTCTCGATGTTGCAGATCTCGAAGTCGATGCCGGGGCGGATGCGCAGATGCAGGCGCTGGATGCGCGCCTCGATGACCGCCGGACGGCCGATCAGGATCGGCCGCGCCATGCGCTCGTCGGCGATGTGCTGCAGCGCGCGCAGCACGACTTCTTCTTCGCCCTCGGCATAGACGATGCGCTGCGGATCGGCGCGCGCGCGGTCGAACAGCGGCCGCATGATCAGGCCGGTGCGGAACACGAACGCGTTAAGCTCGGTGCGGTAGGCCTCCAGCGATTCGAGCGGGCGCGTGGCCACGCCCGATTCCATCGCCGCCTGCGCGACCGCCGGCGCCAGCTGGGTCAGCAGGCGCGGGTCGAACGGCTGCGGGATCAGATAGTCCGGTCCGAACTCCGGCATCTCGCCGCCGTAGGCGCGCGCGGCGACGTCGGACATCTCGCGCTCGGCCAGATCGGCGATCGCGTGCACGCAGGCGACCTTCATCGCCTCGTTGATCGTGGTCGCGCCGACGTCGAGCGCGCCGCGGAAGATGTACGGAAAGCACAGCGCGTTGTTGACCTGGTTCGGATAGTCCGAACGTCCGGTCGCGATGATCGCGTCGGGGCTGGCCTCGCGGACCAGTTCGGGCAGGATCTCCGGCGTGGGATTGGCCAGCGCCAGGATGATCGGCCGCGGCGCCATGCGCCGCACCATCGCCTGGCTCAGCACGCCGGGCGCCGACAGGCCGAGGAACACGTCGGCACCGTCGATGATCTCCTCGAGACTGCGCGCGGCGGTGTCGCGCGCATAGCGCGCCTTGTTCGCGTCCATCTCCTCGGCACGGCCGGCATAGACCACGCCGAGCCGGTCGACCACCTGGATGTGCTCGGGCCTGACGCCGAGGCTGACCAGCATGTCCAGGCAGGCGATGCCGGCCGCGCCGGCGCCGGTATGGACCAGGCGGATGTCGCCGATCGCCTTGCCGACGACCTTGAGCGCGTTGACGATCGCGGCGCCGACGATGATCGCGGTGCCGTGCTGGTCGTCGTGGAAGACCGGAATCTTCATGCGCTCGCGCAGCTTGCGCTCGACCTCGAAGCACTCCGGCGCCTTGATGTCCTCCAGGTTGATGCCGCCGAAGCTCGGCTCGAGGCTGGCGATGATGTCGACCAGCTTGTCCGGATCGCACTCGTCGATCTCGATATCGAACACGTCGATGCCGGCGAACTTCTGGAACAGCATGCCCTTGCCTTCCATCACCGGCTTGGCCGCCAGCGGGCCGATGTTGCCGAGGCCGAGCACGGCGGTGCCGTTGGTGATGACGGCGACCAGGTTGCCGCGCGCGGTCAGCGTAGCGACCTCGGCCGGATCGCGGACGATCTCCTCGCAGGCGGCGGCGACGCCGGGCGAATAGGCCAGCGACAGTTCGCGCTGGGTGACGACGGGCTTGGTCGGCGTGACCTTGATCTTGCCGGCCGGCGCCTTGCGGTGGTACTCGAGCGCGGCCTTCTTCAGCTCTTCGGCATGGGACATGAGGCAATGACGGATTGACGCACCGGAACGGCCGGTGCTCGGGGGTTCCTCGACCGGATCGGACTATACACCGTCGCCGTGTCGCGCCTGGCCGCCGCATGCCGTGCGAGCGTATCGGCACCGCCGTTGGCAAGTGCCGAAAGAGAAGGAACTTTGGCGCCGGTGCCCGGACTAAAATCCGTTCGGTCGTCCGCGCGCGCGGTCCTCGAGCGCGTCCGGAACCCTCCGAGCGAGCCAGTGACGGCGCCCGTACGCGCTGCCGGCACAGCCATCCCGTCGTCGTCCGTTTCACGCCAATGCCCCGCGCCGATCCGCGGGACAGGAGTTGCCATGACCGTCCATCCGCCGTCCCGTTCCCGCCTGCGACCGTTCGCCGGTCTGTTCCTGGTGGCGATCCTGCTGGCCGGCGGCTTCTTCGCGTGGCGTCATTTCGTCGGTGCCGGGGCGGCGCCGCCGCCGACGCGCGGCGGCTGGCGCGACGGCACCCAGGTGGTGCCGGTGCGCGTCGCGATCGCGCAGCGCGAGGACCTGGTGCTGCGCCTCAAGGCGCTCGGCACGGTGACGCCGCTCAATACGGTGACCGTGCGCAGCCGCGTCGAGGGCGAGCTGATCCGCGTCGCGTTCGAGGAGGGCCAGCAGGTGGCCGCCGGCGATCTGCTCGCCGAGATCGACCCGCGCCCGTTCCAGGTCCAGCTCGCGCAGGCACAGGGTACGCAGCAGCAGAACCTGGCCGAGCTCGCCAATGCGCAGTCGGACCTCGCGCGCTATCGCGAGCTGCAGAGCAAGGGCTACGTGTCCGGCCAGCAGCTCGGCACCCAGGAAGCCCTGGTCCGCCAGTACGAGGCGCGCCGCCAGACCGATCAGGCGGCGGTCGACGACGCGCGGCTGCAGCTGACCTATACGCGCATCGTCGCGCCGATCGGCGGCCGCATCGGCCTGCGCGGCGTCGATGTCGGCAATCTCGTGCGCAGCGGCGACAGCGACGGCATCGCGACGATCACGCAGATGGCGCCGATCAGCGTGCTGTTCACGATTCCCGAGACCGAGCTGCCGGACGTGCTGGAGGCGGTGCGCGCGCAGCGCACGCTGACCGTCGAGGCCTGGGACCGCGAGGAGCGCCGGCAGCTGGCGACCGGCACGCTGACCAGCCTCGACAACCGCATCGACACGGCCACCGGCACGCTGCGCCTGCGCGCCGGCTTCGACAATGCCGACGAGAGCCTGTATCCGAACCAGTTCGTCAACGTGCGCTTGCAGGTGTCGAGCACCGACTCGATCGTGATCCCGAACGCGGCCGTGCAGTTCGGCGCCAAGGGCAATTTCGTCTACGTCGTCGGCGACGACAACACGATCAGCGTGCGGCCGCTCAAGCTCGGTGCGGCCGACGGCGAACGCGTGGCCGTGCTCGACGGCATCGCCGCCGGCGAGCGCGTCGTGCTCGAGGGTCTGGATCGCCTGCGCGAGGGCGCCAAGGTCGAAATCGTACCGGACGCGCCCGCGGCCGAGGCGCCGGCGAAGCGCTCGTGAACCTGTCGCGCCCGTTCATCCTGCGGCCGGTGGCGACCACGCTGCTGATGGTCGCGCTGCTGCTGTCGGGCCTGCTCGCGTACCGCCTGCTGCCGGTGGCCGCGCTGCCGCAGGTCGACTACCCGATCATCCAGGTGCTGACGCTGTATCCGGGCGCCAGCCCGACCGTGACCACGCGCGCGATCACCGCCCCGCTGGAACGGCGGCTCGGCCAGATCCCGGGCCTCAAGCAGATGTCCTCGACCAGCTCGGGCGGCGCCTCGGTGATCACGCTGCAGTTCACGCTCGAGGTCTCGCTGGCGGTCGCCGAACAGGAGGTGCAGGCGGCGATCAACGCAGCCAGCTCGTTCCTGCCCGACGACCTGCCGATCCCGCCGGTGTACCGCAAGGTCAATCCGGCCGACACGCCGATCCTGACCCTGGCCGTCACCTCGTCGGCGATGGCGCTGCCGGCGGTCTACGATCTGGTCGATACGCGCATGGCGCAGCGCCTCTCGCAGCTGCCCGGCGTCGGCCTGGTCAGCCTGGCCGGCGGCCAGCGGCCGGCGGTGCGCGTGCAGGTCAATCCGGTCGCGCTGGCCGCGGCCGGGCTGTCGGTCGCCGACATCCGCAGCGCGATCGGCGCGGCCAACGTCAATACGCCCAAGGGCAGCTTCGACGGCCCGACGCGCGCGATCATGCTCGACGCCAACGACCAGATGCGCTCGGTCGAGGAATACCGCCAGCTGATCCTGGCCTATCGCGACGGCGCGCCGCTGCGCCTGGGCGACGTCGCGACCGTCGAGGACGGCGCCGAGAACCGCCATCTGGCCGCCTGGTCCGGTCCGGTGCCGGCGATCCTGGTCAACATCCAGCGCCAGCCCGGCGCCAACGTGATCGAGGTGGTCGACCGCGTGCGCGCGCTGCTGCCGCAGCTGTCGGCGGCGCTGCCGGCCGGCATCGACGTGGCCGTGCTGAGCGACCGCACCGAGTCGATCCGTTCCTCGATCCGCGGCGTGCAGCACGAGCTGATGCTCGCGATCGGCCTGGTCGTGATGGTCACGTTCGTGTTCCTGCGCAACGTGCCGGCCACGATCATCCCGAGCATCGCCGTGCCGCTGTCGCTGATCGGCACGTTCGGCGTGATGCTGCTGGCCGGGTTCTCGCTGAACAACCTGACGCTGATGGCGCTGACGATCGCCACCGGCTTCGTCGTCGACGACGCGATCGTCATGCTCGAGAACATCGCCCGCCATCTGGAGCGCGGCGCGCGGCCGCTGCAGGCGGCGCTGGAGGGCGCGCGCCAGATCGGCTTCACGCTGATCTCGCTGACGCTGTCGCTGATCGCGGTGCTGATCCCGCTGCTGTTCATGGCCGACGTGGTCGGCCGGCTGTTCCACGAGTTCGCGATCACGCTGGCGGTGGCGATCGGCATCTCGCTGATCGTGTCGCTGACGCTGACGCCGATGATGTGCGCGCTGTTCCTGCGCCACGGCCATCCGACGCGCCGCGAGGGCGAGAATGCCGGTGCACGGCACCGCCACGGCGACGCGTTCGACCGCCTGATCGACGCCTACGACCGCGCGCTGCACTGGGTGCTGGCGCGCCAGCCGCTGATGCTGGTCGCGACGCTGGCGACGCTGGCGCTGACGGCGGCGCTGTACCTGGCCGTACCCAAGGGCTTCTTCCCGATCCAGGACGCCGGGCTGATCCAGGGCATCAGCGAAGCGCCGCAGTCGGTGTCGTTCGCGGCGATGTCCGAGCGCCAGCAGGCGCTGGCCGACGAGATCCTGAAGGATCCCGACGTCGCCAGCCTGTCCTCGTTCATCGGCGTCGACGGCAGCAATGCCACGCTCAACACCGGCCGGCTGCTGATCGAGCTCAAGCCGCACGGTGAGCGCAGCGCCGGCGCGCTCGCCGTCATCGAGCGCCTGCGCCAGCGCGTCGCGCGCGTGCCCGGCATCGCGCTGTACCTGCAGCCGGTGCAGGAGCTCAGCATCGAGGACCGGATCAGCCGCACCCAGTACCAGTTCAGCCTGACCAGCCCGGACTTCGCCGAGCTGGCCGCGTGGACGCCGCGTCTGCTCGAGCGGCTGCAGCGTGCCGGCCCGCTCGCCGACGTGGCCAGCGACCTGCAGGACCAGGGCCTGCAGGCCTACGTCGCGATCGACCGCGACGCCGCCGCCCGGCTCGGCGTATCGGTATCGGCGATCGCCGATGCGCTCTACGACGCGTTCGGCCAGCGCCAGATCTCGACGATCTTCACGCAGGCCAACCAGTACCGCGTCGTGCTCGAGGCGCGCCAGGACTTCCAGTTCGGTCCGGAGGCGATCGAACGGATCCGCGTCGCCGCCGGCGACGGCGGGCAGGTGCCGCTGTCGGGCATCGCGCGCATCGAGGAACGGCCCTCGGCGCTGCTGGTCAACCACATCGGCCAGTTCCCGGCGGTGACGGTCTCGTTCAATCTCGCGCCCGGCGCCTCGCTCGGCGAGGCGGTCGCGGCGATCGAGCAGGCGCAGCGCGAGCTGGCGATGCCGGCCAGCGTCGAGCTGCGCCTGCAGGGCGCGGCCGATGCGTTCCGCAACTCGCTGTCGAGCACGCTGTGGCTGATCCTGGCCGCGGTGCTGGTCATGTACATCGTGCTCGGCGTGCTCTACGAGAGCTACATCCATCCGGTCACGATCCTCTCGACGCTGCCGTCGGCGACGGTCGGCGCGCTGCTGGCGCTGCTGATCAGCGGGCAGAGCCTGGACCTGATCGCGGTGATCGGCATCGTGCTGCTGATCGGCCTGGTCAAGAAGAACGCGATCATGATGATCGACTTCGCGCTCGAGGCCGAGCGCGAGCAGGGCCTGTCGCCGCGCCAGGCGATCCACCAGGCCGCGCTGCTGCGCTTCCGGCCGATCCTGATGACGACGCTGGCCGCGCTGTTCGGCGCGGTGCCGCTGATGTTCGCGACCGGCTCGGGCGCCGAGCTGCGCGCGCCGCTCGGCCTGGTCATGGTCGGCGGCCTGATCGCGAGCCAGATCCTGACGCTGTTCACGACGCCGGTCATCTATCTGTTCTTCGACCGCCTGCGGCGGCGGCCGCGCGCGGCCGCCGCCGGCGCCGAGCCGGCATGAGCGCGCCGGCGCACGCGCGCGCTGCCGTATCCGCGGAGACTGCCCGGTGAACCTGTCGCAGCTGTTCATCGAGCGCCCGGTCGCCACGGTGCTGTGCGCACTGGCGGTGGTGCTGGCCGGCCTGCTGGCGCTGCGCCAGCTGCCGGTCGCGCCGCTGCCGCAGGTGGACTATCCGACGATCAACGTCACCGCCAGCCTGCCCGGCGCGAGCCCCGAATCGATGGCGGCGACGGTCGCCACGCCGCTCGAGCGCGCGCTCGGCACGATCCCCGGCATCATCAGGATCGAGTCGAGCAGTTCGCAGGGCTCGACCAACGTCGAGCTGCGCTTCGATCTCGGCCGCAACATCGACGACGCCGCGCGCGACGTGCAGGCCGCGATCAACGCCGCCCGCGCGCAGCTGCCGAGCGGCATGCCGGGCATGCCGCAGTACCGCAAGGTCAACCCGTCGCAGGCGCCGATCATGGCGCTGGCGCTGACGTCCTCGACGCTGTCGCCGGGCGAGGTCTACGACGCGGCCTCGACGATCATCGCGCAGAAGCTGGCGCAGATCCCCGGCGTCGGCGAGGTCCAGGTCGGCGGCAGCTCGCTGCCGGCGGTGCGCGTCTCGCTCGACCCGAACGCGCTGAACCAGTACGGCATCGCACTGGATGAAGTGGCCGCGGCGATTCGCCAGGCCAACGCGCTCAAGCCGCTCGGCACGGTCGCGACCGACGCGCGCAGCTGGCAGATCGAGGCCAGCCTGCAGCTGCGCACGGCCGCGGAATACCGGCCGCTGATCGTCGCCTGGCGCGACGGCCGGCCGGTGCGGCTGGCCGACGTCGCCAGCATCGCCGAGGGCGTCGAGGACCGCTACGCCTCGGGTTTCCACAACGATCGCGACGCGGTCCTGATCATCATCAGCCGGCAGCCCGATGCCAACATCATCGAGACCGTCGACGCGATCCAGGGCCAGATGGAGAACCTGCGCGCATTGCTGCCGGCCGGCGTCGACATGACCGTCGCGATGGACCGCTCGCCGGTGATCCGCGCGACGCTGCGCGAGGCGCAGACCACGCTGGCGCTGGCGATCGCGCTGGTCGTGCTGGTCGTGCTCGCGTTCCTCGGCAATCTGCGCGCCGGCCTGCTGCCGTCGCTGGCGATTCCGGTGTCGCTGTTCGGCGCGCTGGCGATCATCTGGTTGTGCGGCTTCTCGCTCAACAATCTGTCGCTGATGGCGCTGATCGTCGCCGCCGTGCTCGTCGTCGACGATGCGATCGTCGTGCTCGAGAACATCTCGCGCCACATCGAGGACGGCGCCACGCCGCTGGCCGCCGCGCTGCGCGGCGCCGGCGAGGTCGGCACCACGCTGCTGTCGATGAACATCGCGCTGGCGGTGGTGTTCGTGTCGATCCTGTTCCTCGACGACTTCGTCGAGCGGCTGTTCCGCGAGTTCTCGATCACGCTGGTCGCGGCGATGGGCGTCTCGCTGCTGGTCTCGCTGAGCCTGACGCCGGCGCTCTGTGCGCGGCTGCTGCGCGCCCGCGGCGACGCACGCCCGAACGCGCTGCAGCGGATCGGCGGCGGCCTGATCGAGCGCCTGCGCGACGGCTACGCGCACACGCTGGACACCGCGCTGTCGCATCTGCCGGTCGTGCTCGGCGTACTGGTCGCGGTGATCGCGCTGAACGTCTGGCTGTTCGACCACGTGCCCAAGGGCATCATGCCGCGCCAGGACACCGGCCAGATGCGCGGCTTCGCGCGCGGCGATGACGGCCTGTCGTTCCAGGCGATGCAGCCGAAGATCGCCGCCTACCGCGAGCTGCTGCTGCGCGATCCGGCGATCGAGGACATCATCGGCTACGTCGGCGGCCGCTCCGGCGTCAACAACGCCTTCATCATGATCAAGGTCAAGCCGCTGGCCGAGCGCAAGCTGTCCAGCGACGCGATCATCGCGCGGCTGCGCGAGCAGATGCCGAAGATTCCCGGCGGCATGATGTGGCTGTGGGTCGACCAGGACATCCGCATCGAGGGCGGTTCCAGCGACGGCCAGTACGAGTTCGAGCTGCTCTCCGACGACCTCGCCGCGCTGCGCGAATGGACGCCGCGCGTCAGCCAGCGCCTGTCGGCGCTGCCGGAACTCGCCGACGTCGAGTCCAGCGGCGACGAGGGCATGCGCCAGGTCGTGCTCGACATCGACCGCGAGGCCGCGGCCCGGCTCGGCGTGGACATGCGCACGATCGCCTCGGTGCTCAACAACTCCTTCAGCCAGCGCCAGGTCGCCACGCTCTACGACAGCCTCAACCAGTACCGGGTCGTCATGGAGCTCGACCCCAAGTACACACAGAGCCCCGACACGCTCGAGCGCATCCACGCGATCGCCGCCGACGGCCGCCGCGTGCCGCTGTCTGCGTTCGCGAGCTATCGCTACGGCATGGCGCCCGACCGCGTGCAGCACCGCAACCAGTTCGCCGCCGCGCGCGTCAGCTTCGCGCTCGCGCCCGGCGTGACGCTGGGCCAGGGCGTGGAGGCGATCGAGCGCGCGATGGCCGACATCCTGCTGCCGACCGAGGTCCGCGGCGCGCTGGCCGGCGAGGCCGGCAGTTTCGGCCAGATGCGCGAGCGCCAGTTGTGGCTGATCCTCGGTGCGATGATCGCGGTGTATCTGGTGCTCGGCATCCTCTACGAGAGCACGATCCAGCCGCTGGCGATCCTCTCGACGCTGCCATCCGCCGGCGTCGGCGCGCTGCTGGCGCTGTACGCCTCCGGCGGCGAGCTCAACCTGATCGCGCTGCTCGGCCTGTTCCTGCTGGTCGGCATCGTCATGAAGAACACGATCCTGATGATCGACTTCGCGCTCGCCGCCGAACGCCGCGACGGCCTGACGCCGCGCGAGGCGATCCTCGCCGCCGCGCGGCTGCGCTTCCGGCCGATCCTGATGACCAGCATCGCGGCCCTGCTCGGCACGCTGCCGCTGATGCTCGCGGCCGGCGAAGGCTGGGAGATGCGCCGGCCGCTCGGCGTGGCGATCGTCGGCGGTCTGCTGGTCAGTCAGTTGCTGACCTTGTATACGACGCCGGCGATCTATCTGGGGCTGGCGCGGCTGCGCGGGCGGTTTTCGCGGGTGCGCGGGGTGGGGGTTGCGCACGGGGGAGGTTGAGGTTTTTTCTGCTCGCCTGCGGGCGGGCGGGTCACTTCTCTTTGCGTGGTCATGTGCCGCAGGAGCGGCGCGAACGGCAGCTGGTTTGATGTTTGGGGGGGGGGTGCTTCGTAGGCGGGCGGCATCCCTGCCTGTTTTCCGCTCGCCTCCAGGCGAGCGGGTCACTTTCTCTTGCGTGCCCAAGAGAAAGTAACCAAAGAGAAGGGCACCCCACAGACGTGCCCTCCGGGCATCCTGCCCTGCGGGTCCGTGGGCCGGGGCCGAGGTTCGTCGACAGCACCTCCTGTGCTGACGACGAACGCGCGGGCCTCCCTGCCCGCGCCCCTGCGGGCTTTTCGGCCCCGACCCACCACGTCTGACGGGACCCTTCAGCGCGCTTCCTGCGCGCAGAAGATCAAGCAACAGCAAAAGCGGTGTTCGATGCGCCCGCGTCTTTGCTCTTTCGTCGCCGCTTTCAATTCAAGTTTCGCTTTCATATGCACTCACTCATTGTTGCGGCCGTCGCTTTTCCGCTTCTCGCTCCTGCACTTGCTTGAGCGCGCAGGACGCGCGCCCACGGTGCCCCTGTGCCGCGGCGAAGGTGCGTAGGGAAAAGCCCGAAGGGTGGGCCACAGGACGTGGCCCAGTCTGCTGTCAGCGCAGGATGCGCTGTCAGCAGACCTCCGGAGCACCTTCGCGAAGTCGCAGGGCAGGATGCCCGGAGACCGCGGCACCGGGGTGCCCTTTCTCTTGGTTACTTCTCTTTGGGCACGCAAAGAGAAGTAACCCGCTCGCGGGAGCGAGCGGAAAACAGGCAGGGATGCCGACCGCCTACGAAGCACGAAACCCATCCAGTTTGTTCGCATGCGAGTGCACTCGCTCACTCGAAGGCAAGCGAAAGAAGCAACGATTCCGCCCACCCACGAAGCAAACCTAGCAGCCTCTCGGTCCACAGAGAGAAGCCAGATCGAATCAGGCCGAAGACGACACCTTCATCAACACCAGCCCCGCCACGATCAAGCACGCCGCAACCACCCGCAACGGTGAAGCCGCCTCCCCGAGCACGACGATGCCGACTACGAACGCGCCGACCGCGCCGATGCCGGTCCAGATCGTGTAGGCGGTGCCGAGCGGCAGCGTGCGCATCGCCAGCGCGAGCAGGCCGAAGCTGCCGATCATCGCGGTCAGCGTGATCAGGGAAGGTGTGAGGCGAGTGAAGCCGGCCGATTGCTTGAGCGCGTAGGCCCAGACGATTTCGAGCGCGCCGGCGGCGAGCAGCAACAACCAGGACATGAAGAACCTCCCGATGGCAGCCGGGTCGTCCCGGCGATGCGTCCCGAAGCGGGGGAGGTCGTCCTCGCCGCTTCGGGTTGGGGACGGTCGATCGGCATTTCAATCCGCGTGAAGTCGATCCGGCGGCGGCGTTGTGGCCGCTTCGATCCAGGGCCCGACGCGGCGCGCTCGCGCCGTGTCGGCGACACGCGACGCCGCGGCCGGCGGTAGCATGCGCCATGGCCGCGCCGCGCAAGATCATCCACGTCGACATGGACGCGTTCTACGCCTCGGTCGAGCAGCGCGACGACCCGTCGCTGCGCGGCCGGCCGGTCGTCGTCGCCTGGCGCGGCGCGCGATCGGTGGTCTGCGCGGCCTCGTACGAGGCGCGCCGCTACGGCGTGCGCTCGGCGATGCCGGCGCTGCGCGCCGAGCGATTGTGTCCGCAGGCGGTGTTCGTGCCGCCGGACTTCACGCGCTACCGCGCGGTGTCGCGCCAGGTCCGCGAGATCTTCCAGCGCCATGCCGATGCGGTGGAGCCGCTGTCGCTCGACGAGGCGTATCTGGACGTCACGCGACCGCGCAGCGGTCTGCCGAGCGCGACCGCGGTGGCCGAGCGGATCCGCGCCGAGATCCGCGAGGAGACCGCGCTGACCGCGTCGGCCGGCGTGGCGCCGAACAAGTTCCTGGCCAAGATCGCCTCGGACGTGCGCAAGCCCGACGGTCTGTTCGTGATCCGGCCGCACCAGGTGCTCGATTTCCTGACGCCGCTGCCGGTCGAGCGCATCCCCGGCGTCGGCAAGGTCATGCAGGGCAAGCTCGCCGCGCTCGGCATCGTCACCGTCGGCGATCTGCGTGCGCTCGACGTCGCCGAGCTCGACCGGCGCTTCGGCCGCTTCGGCCGCCGCCTGCACGAGCGCGCGCACGGCATCGACGAGCGGCCGGTCGATCCGCACCAGCCGGTGCAGTCGATCTCCTCGGAAGACACGTTCTCCGAAGACCTCGTGCTCGGCGAGCTCGAGCCGGCGATTCGGCAACTGGCCGAGAAGACCTGGGCCGCGACGCGCCGCACGGCGCGGATCGCGCACACGGTGGTGCTCAAGCTCAAGACCGCGCAGTTCAGGATCCTCACGCGCAGCCACACGCTGGAGGCCGCGCCGCGCAGCGCCGAGCAGGTGCAGACGCTGGCACTGGCGCTGCGCGAGCGCGTCGACCTGCCGGCCGCGACGCGCTATCGCCTGGTCGGTGTGGGGCTGTCGGGCTTTCGCGATCCGGAAGAAGACGGGCAGGGCTCGCTGTTCGATGTCGTCGATTGAGCGCGGCCGCGCGCGCATCAGTACGTCCGGCCTTCCGCTACTTGACCGGCGCCGCCGCAGCCGATATCACCGTGCGGACTCGTTCAAGTGGGGATCGAAGATGAAGCGTTCGTTCGTCGCCGTGCTGCTGCTGATTCCGTTGGCGGTCTTCGCCGCCGACAAGCGCCCGATCACGCACGAGGATCTGTGGCTGATGCCGCGCGTCGGTGCGCCGACGGTCAGCCCGGACGGCCGGCAGGCGGTGTTCACGGTGACCGAGCCGTCGTACAAGAAGGACGAGTCGGCCACGCATCTTTGGATCGTCCCGACCGACGGCTCGGCGCCGGCGCGCCGCATCACCTCGTCCAAGTCCGACGAGAGCGGCGTGGCCTGGAGCCCGGACAGCCGCCGCCTGGCGTTCTCGGCCAAGCGCGGCGACGACAAGCAGGCGCAGATCTGGATACTCGATCTGGCCCAGGGTGGCGAGGCGCAGCGTCTGACGCGGCTGTCGACCGGCGCCTCGGCACCGGTGTTCTCGCCGGACGGCCGGCGCATCGCGTTCACGAGCCGCGTCTATCCGGGCAGCGCCAGCGACGCCGACAACGAGCGCCTCGCCAAGGAAGAGGAAGACCGCAAGTACAAGGCGCGCGTCTACACCGGCTTTCCGATCCGCAGCTGGGACCGCTGGCTCGACGAGAAGCAGACGCGCGTGTTCGTGCAGGCCATCGACGGCGGCGAGGCCAGGGATCTGCTGGCCGGCAGTGCGCTGATCAAGCTGCCCGGCTATGCGATGGCCGACGAAGGCGCGGTCTGGACGCCGGACGGCAAGGGCATCGTGTTCGCGGCCAGCCGCAATCGCGATCGTGCGGCCTGGTCGTTCACGAACGCCGATCTGTGGCAGGTCGGCGTCGACGGCGGCGAGCCGCGCCGGCTGACCGGCGCCGAGACGATCGCGGCCGGCGACGGCTACGGCTCGCCGCGTTTCGGCGCGGACGGCCGCACGCTGTTGGCGACGCTGACGCCGCGCAGCGACCGCATCTACAACGCCACGCGGATCGTCGCGCTGGAGTGGCCGTCGCTGCGCGAGCGCGGCCGCATCGAACTGCCGGACGGCCGCTCGGTCGCCGGCTTCGATCTCGCGCCGAACGGACGCGAGGTCTGGGTGACCGCCGAGGACGCCGGCCGCGAGGTGGTCTACCGCGCGGCCGCCGGCGGCGGCGAGGCCAGGCCGGTCGCGGTGCCCGAGCGCGGGCTCTACACCGGCCTCAGCGTCGGCGGCACGCGCGCGCCGGTGCTGGTGGCGACCTACGAGAGCGCGACCGAACCGCCGGAGCTGGTGCGCCTGGATCCGGCCGGCAAGTCGGTCAAGCGGCTGACCGCGCTGACGGCGGCCAAGCTCGCGCCGCTCGATCTGGCCCCGCTCGAGCATTTCTGGTTCGACAACGACCGCGGCCAGCGCATCCACAGCATGCTGGTGCGTCCGCCCGGCTTCGATCCGTCGAAGCAGTATCCGCTGCTGGTGCTGATGCACGGCGGCCCGCACACGATGTGGCGCGACCAGTGGGTGCTGCGCTGGAACTACCACCTGCTCGCCGCGCCGGGCTATGTCGTGCTGCTGACCAACTATGTCGGCTCGACCGGCTTCGGCGAGCGCTTCGCGCAGGCGATCCAGGGCGATCCGCTCAAGGGGCCGGCCGACGACATCAATGCCGCGGCCGACGAGGCGATCCGCCGCTACGCGTTCATCGATGCCGATCGCCAGTGCGCCGGCGGCGCCAGCTACGGCGGTCACCTCGCCAACTGGCTGCAGGGCACGACGACGCGCTACCGCTGCCTGATCAGCCACGCCGGCTTGGTCAATCTCGAATCGCAGTGGGGCACCAGCGACATCGCCTACAGCCGCGAGGTCGGCAACGGCGGTCCGGTCTGGGAGCAGGGCCCGGTCTGGCGCGAGCAGAACCCGATCCGCCTGGCCGCGAACTTCAAGACGCCGGTGCTGGTCACGTTCGGCGAGCGCGACTTCCGCGTGCCGCTCAACAACGGCCTGGAATACTGGGCCGCCTTGCAGCGCCAGCAGGTCGAGAGCCGGCTGGTCGTGTTCCCGGACGAGAACCACTGGATTCTCAACGGCGAGAACAGCCGCTTCTTCTATCAGGAAGTCGCCGACTGGCTGCAGCGCTGGATCGGTCCGGCCGACGCGAAGAAACCCGAAACGGCAGCCACGCCGGCCGCGTGACCAAGATGCTGCGCGCCGCCGTCGCGGCGGCGCGCAGCGCGGTCAGAAGAAGCGCGGATTGGCCAGCTCGGTGAAGAAGCGGCCGATCACGCGCGGCTCCAGCGCGATCGTGAACAGGATGCCGTAGATCGCGCCGGACAGATGCGCGCTGTGGTTGATGTTGTCGCCGCCGCGCTTGTTCATGTAGACCGTGTAGGCCAGATACAGCACCGCATAGATGATCGAGGGTACCGGGATCACGTAGATGTAGATCGTCCGCCACGGCGCCAGCAGGATGAACGCGAACAGCACCGCCGAGACCGCACCCGAGGCGCCGAGGCTGCGGTACTGGCCGTCGTTCTTGTGGCGCATGTAGGTCGGGATCATCGAGACCACCAGCGCGCTGACGTAGAACAGCACGTAGCCGAACGGCCCGATGTACTGCGCGTAGAACTTCTCCATCAGGCCGCCGAAGAAATACAGCGTGATCATATTGAACAGCAGGTGCATGCCGTCGGCGTGGATCAGGCCGCAGGTCGCCAGGCGCCAGTACTCGCGGCCGCGCGTGATCGCCGGCGGCCAGAAGATCAGCCGGTCGACCAGCTGCGCGTTGTTGAACGCCATGAACGAGACGATGCAGGTGATGGCGATGATGACGAGATTGACGGACATGCGGTGGTTCCGGCGAAGGTGAAGGGAGTGCGCGTCGGGCGCGGGAAAGGAAGGGGGTGTCAGTCGCCGTCGAGCAGCTCGATCGCCATGACGATCGCGTCCTCGCGGCCGCGCCGTGCCGGATAGTAGTTCGGGCGCTTGCCGATCTCGTTGAAGCCCAGCGACAGGTACAGCGCGATCGCGCGCGCGTTGGACGGGCGCACCTCGAGGAAGATGCGCTCGGCGCGGTGCCAGCGTGCCAGGTCGATCACGCGGCGCACGAGGCGGCGGCCCAGGCCCAGGCCCTGATGCGAGGGCGCGATGCAGACGTTGAGCACGTGCGCCTCGCCGGCGCCGACCGAGAGAATGCCGTAGCCGGCGATCGTCTGCCCCTCGGCCAGGACGCGGCAGTCGTAGCCGGCGCGCAGGCAGTCGCGGAAGATGCCGGCCGACCACGGAAACTCGTAGGCGCTGCGTTCGATCGCGGCGACGGCCTCGATGTCGGCGTCGCCCATCGGCCGCAGCTCGGCCGGCGGCGCCTGCGGATGGGCGGCCACTCAGGCGCCTCCGTGGCGCGCCGCGAGGCTGCGCGCCAGACGCTTGAGCTCGCCCCAGAGCGCGCGCTTGGCGGCCGCCGCGCGCGCCAGATCGGCGGCCGGATCGGCGATGACCCATTCGCAGGTGCCGAGCCGGTCGGTCGGCAGGCTGGCCGCGACCTGCCGCGCCAGCGGCTCGCCGAGCACGACGAAACCGGCGGCTGCGCTCAGCCTGTCCGCGTCGCCGGCGCCGGCGCGCGACCAGGTCACGCGCAGCCGGTCCAGGCCGCGGCCGATGTCCTCGATCAGCGCCTGCGGTCCCGCGGCATCGGCGATCAGCAGCACGCTCGCGACGGGCGCCGTGGAGGCCGGCGCCGATCGGCGCGGCATCGCGGCTGCCGCGAGCGGCGGTGCGGTGCGGTCCGGCGGCGGGTCGGCGGCCGCCACGTCCGGCGCAGCGGAGCGCCGCAGCACGTAGCGTTCGATGCCCATTTCCGCCAGGCGGCGGCCGGCGTCAGCCGCCGGCATGCGGGCACCGCGGGCCGGGCGGGCGCACCGGCATCACGCCTCGCCACCGCCGCCGCGCGCCGCGCGCCGTTCGCGGCGATGCCGGACCAGACCCCAGACGGTCATGATCAGGCCCGACAGCACGTACAGCAGCGCGATCGTCAGCAGCACGCGCGGCGTGTCGATCGCCAGCGCGACCAGGATCAGCATCGCCAGCGGAATCCAGATGAACGGCACCTTGTCCGACAGCGGCCAGGCCTTGAAGCTGTAGTAGCGCACGTTGCTGATCATCAGCAGGCCGGCACCGATCGCCAGGAACGGCGTGACGAAGCAGACGTCGTCGCCGGTCAGGTCGGTGCGCTCGATCGTCCAGACGAAGGCCATGCACAAGCCGGCCGCGGCCGGGCTGGCCAGGCCCTGGAAATAGCGCTTGTCGATGACGTTGACCTGGGTGTTGAAGCGCGCCAGGCGCAGCGCGGCGCAGGCTGCGTAGATGAACGCGGCGGCCCAGCCGATCTTGCCCCAGACCGGGCCGAAGCCCTTCAGCGCCGACAGCGACCAGGTGTACATCACCAGGGCCGGCGCCAGGCCGAAGCTGACCAGGTCCGACAGCGAGTCGTACTGCACGCCGAATTCGCTCTGCGTGCCGGTCAGGCGCGCGACGCGGCCGTCGAGGCCGTCGAGCAGGGTGGCGACGAAGACCGCGATCGCCGCCTCGGTGTAGCGGGCGCCGATCGCGGCGACGATCGCGTAGAAGCCCGCGAACATCGCGGCGGTCGTGAACAGGTTCGGCAGCAGATAGATGCCGCGTGACGGTTTCGTGGAGCGGGGAGTCTCGTCCATGCGCATCGGGAGTTCGTCGCCAGCGGCCAGTTTAACCGGGTTCGCCGGGCCCGGCCGAGCGCCGGTGCGCGCCGGGCCGCGATGTGGCCCACCGCACGACAGGCCGTGGCCGGCTGTGACACACTCGGGCACCGCTGGAATGCCGGTCCCCTGCCGGCTGGAGAGTCCCGATGAGGCGCTGGCCCCTCGTGCTGCTGTGCTTGCTCGCGCTGCCCGTGCTGGCCGATGCCGCCGGCAATGCGCGCGTCTACACCTGGAAGGATGCCAACGGCGTCACCCATTTCTCCGATTCGCCGCCGCCGGCCAGCGTCAAGTCGGCGCGGCAGATCACGGTCCGCGGCGACACGCCGGTCGCGGCGGGTCAGGAAGCCCAGGCCGGCGAGACGGCCGCGCCGCCCGCCGAGGGCACGCCGCCCCCCGGCACCGGCGGCGCGACGCTGACCGACAGCCCCGAGGCGCGCCAGCAGGTCTGCGAACAGGCGCGGCGCAATGCCGAGCTGCTCGAGGGCCAGCAGCAGGTCAGCATGGACGTCGACGGTGACGGTGCCAACCAGGTGCTGACGCCCGAGCAGCGTCAGCAGCAGCTGGCCCAGGCGCGCGAGCGCGTCGCGTTCTACTGCCGCTGAGCGGCAGGAGTCGGGCTGGTCCGGCGGCGAACGCCGATCGCCGAGAGACCGTCCCGATCGCGCATGTTCGCGGTCGGCCTCGCGAACCTGCGCGCATGAGCAGGCGGCCGATCGCCTGCGCCGCCGGCGCGCATCGGCGGACCGGTCGCGCGGCGGCGCTGCTAGAATCGCCGGCTCCCTCGATCCTGCGAAGCCGGTCATGCGTCTTTCCCGATTCCACCTCGCCACCATCAAGGAAGTCCCGGCCGACGCCGAGATCGCCAGCCACCGGCTGATGCTGCGCGCCGGCATGCTGCGCAAGCTGGCCGCGGGCATCTACACCTGGTCGCCGCTGGGCCTGCGCGTGCTGCGCAAGGTCGAGCACGCGGTGCGCGAGGAGATGAACCGAGCCGGCGCGATCGAACTGCTGATGCCGTCGGTGCAGCCGCGCGAGCTGTGGGAGGAGACCGGCCGCTGGGAGAAGTTCGGCGGCCAGCTGCTGAAGCTGCGCGACCGCAAGGACGCCGAGTACTGCTACGGCCCGACCCACGAGGAGGTCATCACCGACTTCGCACGCAACGAGCTGCGCAGCTACAAGCAGCTGCCGGTCAACTTCTACCAGATCCAGACCAAGTTCCGCGACGAGATCCGCCCGCGCTTCGGCGTGATGCGCGCGCGCGAGTTCCTGATGAAGGACGCCTATTCGTTCCATCTCGACCCGGACAGCCTGGCCGAGGAATACCGCAACATGTACGACACCTACGGCCGCATCTTCACGCGGCTGGGGCTGCGTTTCCGCGCGGTGCAGGCCGACACCGGCGCGATCGGCGGCAATGCCAGCCACGAGTTCCAGGTCATGGCCGACTCGGGCGAGGATGCGATCGCGTTCTCGACCGGTTCGGACTACGCGGCCAACATCGAGCTGGCCGAGGCGGTCGCGCCGGGCGAGCCGCGGCCGGCGCCGTCGGCGCCGCTCGAGCGCGTCGACACGCCGACCCAGCGCACGATCGAGGAGGTCTCGGGCTTCCTCGGCGTCGCGCCGGCGCGCTGCATCAAGACGATCCTGGTCCGCGGCGTCGACGGACTGGTCGCGCTGTGCGTGCGCGGCGACCACGAGATCAACGAGGTCAAGGCGGCCAAGCTGGCCGAGCTGCCGGGCGCCTCGGTGCTGGCCGACGAGGCCGAGATCGTGCGCGTCGCCGGCACCCGGCCGGGCTTCATCGGCCCGGTCGGCCTGCCCGAATCGATCCCGGTCATCGTCGACCGCGCCGCGGCGGTCCTCGCCGATTTCGTCTGCGGCGGCAATGCCGAGGGCACGCACTGGCGCGGCGCCAACTGGGAGCGCGACGCGCGCGTCACGCGCATCGCCGACCTGCGCAAGGTCGTCGACGGCGATCCGTCGCCGGACGGCCACGGCGAGCTCAGGCTCGCGCGCGGCATCGAGGTCGGCCACGTGTTCCAGCTCGGCCAGAAGTACGCCGAGGCGCTCGGCGCCAGCGTGCTCGACGAGAAGGGCGTCTCGCGCACGACCTGGATGGGCTGCTACGGCATCGGCGTCAGCCGCATCGTCGCGGCGGCGATCGAGCAGAACCACGACGAGGCCGGCATCGTCTGGCCGGACGCGATGGCGCCGTGGCGCGTGGCGATCTGCCCGATCGGCTCGCATCAGAGCGAGGCCGTGCGCGAGGAGGCCGAGCGGCTCTACGCCGAACTGACGGCGGCCGGCGTCGAGGTCGTGCTTGACGATCGCGGCCTGCGTCCGGGCGCGATGTTCGCCGACATGGAGCTGATCGGCATTCCGCACCGGATCGTCGTCAGCGAGCGCGGCCTGGCCGCGGGCACCTACGAGTACCGGCGCCGCACCGAAAGCGAGAACCGCTCGCTGACGCGCGAGGAGATTCTCTCCGCGTTCGTCTGAGCCGCGCTCGATCGAAGACGGCGTGCTGGCATCGCGGTCGGTACGACGGACCGCGATGCCGCCTCAGTCGCCGCTGCGGCGCCAGCGCCGCAGCCGGCCGAACGCCTCGGCGATGCGGCCGCGCAGCGTGTAGCGGCTGCGCAGCATCGCGACCTCCTCGTGCTGCAGCGTCTCGATGCGCGCCTCCCAGCGGCGCCGGATCTCCTGCTGCTGCACCTTGGCCTTGAGGTGCAGGCGCACGTTGTCGGGCAGATCCTCGCGCAGCAGACCGTTGTCCTCGCGCAGCAGGTAGCGCCCGATCTCCTCGAACAGCGCCTCGTCGGCCTGGCCGGCGGCGACGCTGCGGCCGACGGTCGCGAAATCGTCGTAATTGGCGAACGCGAGCTTGAGCTGGGCAGTGGTCGCGTCGGCACTCGCGGTCAGTGCCAGCGGAATGCGGCCCTTGGCCTTGAACGTGGCGGCGACGACTTCGCCGCCGGCATCTTTTTCCGGCGCCAGCATGCCGCCGAGCCGGTGGCGCTGGAACAGCGCCGCGACGGTCTTGATCCTGCCCGAGCCGCGCACCACCGCGGACGGACATTCGGCGCTGGCGACGGTCGCGTGCGAGACCAGCTTGATCTCGCGCGAATGGGACTGCTTGCTGTAGCGCAGCTCGTAGTCGTGGTCGAGGTAGGCGATCACGTCGCCGTAGCCGGGAATCACGTGGCGCAGCGCCACGCGCGGATGGACGACCTTGAGGTGGGCGACGAACCGCTGCAGATAGTCGTGGAGGGCATCCATCGCCGGCTCGAGCTGGATGCGGTAGATCTCGCCGCGCTCGGCGCGCCGCTGCGCCTCGTCCGCCTCGCCGCTGCGGCGCTTGTCGGCTTCCTGTTCGAGCGAATCGAGCAAACCCACATCTGATCCTCGACGAGGACCGCATCGCGGCCTGCGCGATGACGTGTCCGGATTCCCCCAATGGCCACTCGCGCGGCCGCCCTGTGCCGACAGTAATACCAACGCGGCCCTCAAAACGCCAGCCCCGGCGGCCGTAGCCGGGATGCCGTTGCGCCGGCCGTGCATGCCGCGTTCAGCGGCATTAAGCCGCGCGGCGCGCGCGGATTTTCCTGCCGTCCAATAGCCGGCGTCGCGGCAGATGCCTTGCGGCTTTCATTCGATGTCGCGCAGCGGCGCTTTCACGCCACCGGCGCGCAGCGCCGCGGTTTCCAGTGAGGTCGGGGGCGATCTGCGCGTTACTCGGCGCAATGGCACGGACGCGGTATTGGCCGCTCCGCTCGGGTCCGGCGGCGACCGTTGCGGTCAGGATCTGCCGCGCGGCGCGAATTTGATTTATTATGCGCCGGCTTGACCTGCATATTCCGGAGTTTGATTAATGGCAATCGATCTGAAGAGTCTCAATCACAATCAGCTGAACGACCTGATCGGTCGTGCTCAGCAGCGTCAGGAGGAATTGGCCAAGGACAAGCTGACCAAGCTGCGCGACAAAATCGTCGCGATGGTGACCGCGGAAGGTTTTACGCTGGACGACGTGTTCGGCGGCGGCCGCAAGAGCAGCCGGCGCGCCGTGAGCAAGGTGAAGCCGAAGTACCGCAATCCGGCCGATCCGTCGCAGACCTGGACCGGCCGTGGCAAGCGCCCCCGCTGGTTCAATGCCGCGCTGAGCGCAGGCAAGAAGGAAAAGGACCTGCTGATCGGCTGATCGCAGGACGCGAACAAGGAAAGAAAACGCCGGCGTCAGCGCCGGCGTTTTCTTTTGTGCGATTCGCGGCGCCGCTCAGTCGCGCATCAGGGTCGACTTGCCGAACAGGCTCTCGACCAGATCCACGGTCAGCGCCGCGGTGCGATTGCGCACGTCGAATGCGGGATTGAGTTCGACGATGTCGAGCGAGCCCAGGCAGCCGCGGTCGGCGATCATCTCCATCGCCAGCTGCGCCTCGCGGTAATTGGGTCCGCCGGGAATCGTCGTGCCGACGCCCGGTGCGATCTCCGGATCGAGAAAATCCACGTCGAAGCTGACGTGCAGATGGGTATCGGCGTCGATGCCCTCGAGCGCTTCCTCCATGGCGCGGCGCATGCCGATCTCGTCGATGTAGCGCATGTCGTAGATGTCCAGGCCGGCGTCGCGCACCATGCGCTTCTCGCCGGCATCGACCGAGCGGATACCGATCTGGCGGATCCGGTCCGGCGTGATCGCCGGCGAGGAGCCGCCCAGTTCGGTCAGTTCGCGCGGACCGTGGCCGCACAGGCAGGCCACCGGCATGCCGTGCAGATTGCCCGACGGCGTGATCGTGCTGGTATTGAAGTCAGCGTGCGCGTCAAACCACAGCACCAGCAGCTTGCGGCCGCGCTCCCGGCAGTGGCCGGCCACCGCGGTGATCGATCCCAGCGCCAGCGAGTGGTCGCCGCCGAGCACGACCGGCAGATTGCCGGCGGCCAGTTCGTTGCGGACCGCGGTCATGACCGCCCGGTTCCAGGCGGTGACTTCGGCCAGATGCCGGTAGCCGTCCTGCGGCGGCTGCCACGGATTGAGCGGGCCGGCCAGGTTGCCGCGATCGACGACCTCGATGCCGCGCTCGTGCAGCGCCTGCGGCAGGCCTGCCACGCGCAGGGCCTCCGGGCCCATCGAGGCGCCGCGATGGCCGGCGCCGATGTCGGTCGGTGCGCCGATCAGGGCGACCGGAGGAAATCGCTGGGACATGCGCGATCCACCCGCTGAACGATGAGGGCGCGCAGGATAGCTGCCGTGCGCCCGGCGATCCAGGCCGGGCGCAGCATCGGCGCGCTCAGGCGCTCAGGCGCGACGCGACGTGGGCGCGGATCGCGGCGACCAGATGCTCGACCGGCGCATGCTTGAGCACGAAGGCGTCGCAGCCGGCCGACAGCGCCGCCTGCTGCAGCGGCAGGCCGATGTCGGCGGTCAGGCAGACCCGCGCGATCCGCGCGAAGCTCGATTCGCGCTGCAGCATGCCGGCGATCTCGGCGGCGGTCTCGCCGTGCAGCCAGTAGTCGAGCACGATCGCCTGGCACGGCCAGGTCACCAGCATCTGCCACAGCGTGGCCGAATCGGCGGCATGCCGGATCTCCAGCCCGTGCCGCTCGAGCGTGGCGGCCAGCCGCGCGGCCTGGTCGCCGTCGTCCTCGACCAGGATCACGCGCAGCGGCGCCGCCTCCACGTCCGCCGCCGCCGGCGCCTTGGCCGGCGCCTGCGTGGCGAACGCGGCGAGCAGGTCGCGGATCGGTGCCTGCAGGCCGCTGGCCAGCGTGATCGCGGGTTCTCGGCGATGCGCCGGGGTGCGCTGCCAGTCCGCCAGACGTTCGTCGACCGCGCGCGCCAGCGCACCGAGCGTCTCGAAGCCGTAGGCCGGCGCCGAGCCGGACAGCCGGTGCACGAGGCGCTGCAGGTCGGCGCGCGCGGCCTCCTCGTCGGGCATCAGCAGCATCCGCTTCCAGGCCTGTTCGATCTCCTCGCGCTTGCGGGCGAACGAGTCGACATAGCGCTGATGGAGCAGATCGAAGGCGGGCGGATGATCGGTCATGGAGCCCTCGCACGGCGGTGCCGCTCCTGGCATGCCGCGGGATTCGGCCGGCGTCGATGACGGCGGTGCCTTGCCAGGCGGAGCGAGCCTAGCACCGGCCCGGCGAGGCCGATGCCGTGATGACGAAGGTTTCACGATCTTTAACCGTTGCACGATCGCGCCGCCGGCGCACCGGGGCCACAATGCCGCCTCGCCTTGAGGCGCCCATTGCGGGCCCGGCGCGCGGAGTGTCGAACCGATGACCACAGCAGATTCCGACCTGGCCGGCCAGGTCATGAGCCAGTTGAGCCCCGCCGATCTCGGCGCGATCGCCCGCCGGCTCGGCGTCGGCGAGGAGCGTGCCGGCGCCGCGGTCGAACAGGCCCTGCCGCTGCTGCTCGGCGGCCTGGCGCGCAACGCCGCCAGCGACGAGGGTGCCGGCGCGCTGTACGGCGCGGTTCGTCGCGACCATCAGGATCTCGATCTCGGTTCCGTGCTCGGCAGCGTGCTCGGCGGCGGCGGCGCCGGCGGCGGCATCCTCGGCCACATCTTCGGCTCGCGCCAGCCGCAGGCCGCGCAGGGGCTCGGCCAGGCCAGCGGCCTGGGCAGCGACAACGCGGCGCAGCTGCTGGCGATGCTGGCACCGCTGGTGATGGCCGCGATCGGCCGGATGACGCGCGAACAGGGGCTGGACGCCGGCGGTCTCGGCGGCCTGCTCGGCCAGCAGGCGCCGCAGGCCGCGCAGCGCAGCGGCGCCGGCGGCCTGGTCAGCGCGGTGCTCGACCGCAACGGCGACGGCGAGGTCGACCTCGGCGAGCTGCTGCAGGCCGGCAGCGGCCTGCTCGGCGCGCTCGGCCGCCGCTAGCGACACGGAGCGAAGGGTCTACCGGCCGGACGGCGCGCCGCTCGCGGTCCGCGTGCGGGACGCCGTGATCGCGGCCGGCGTTCGCCCGAGCCGGCGCGGTGTCGGCCGGTAGGGCGTCGCGCGGCACGCATCGGTGCGCGGGACATGGCGGATGGATCGCGGCGCGCCTTTGCCGCCTTGCGCGCCGGCCCCAGCCGGATCGCGCGGCCGCGGACCGGTGCTCGCGCCGCGACGCAGCGGACCGGCGCGCGCGATTCCGGCGCGCAGACGGGCGAGCCGCTGCCGCGTCAGTTGCGGAAATAGGCCTCGGCCAGCGTGTCGTGCAGCGCGACCAGGCCGATCTGGATCCGGTCCATCATCACCTTCGGTCCGTGCTCGGCGAGCGCGACGGTGTCGGCGCCGCGTACGATCGACTGCACCTGGGTCAGCGCGCGCGATACCGCCTTGCGGCCGGGCAGGCGCGGCAGCGTGCTCTCGGCGCGGTCCAGGCAATAGGTGACGCTGCGCGGGAACTCGGCGTCCTGCAGCAGGAAGCGCAGCGCCAGGGCCGGCGTCACGCGCTGGCGGACCTGGCGGCGGTACATCTGGTAGGCCTCCAGCGAGCGCAGCACGCTGATCCACTGCACTGCTCGGAACGCGGCCAGGTCGTCGCTGACGCGCGGCCGGATTAGGCCCGAGCCGCCGGCATCGATGATGCGCGTGGTCATGTCGGCCTGTTCGAGCGCGGTGCCCAGGCGCAGGAACTGGAAGCCGGTGTCGCGGCTGACGTTGGCGGTCAGCATGCCCGACACGACCAGGCAGCCGTCGACGACGCGGCTCAGCAGCTCCTGGCGGTAGCGCCGGCCGAGCGCGCGCTCGCCGTTGTCGGCCAGCCACAGGTACAGGCCGTTGACGCGTTCCCAGCTCTCGGCCGGCAGTGTGTCGCGGATCGAGCGCAGCGCCTCGCGCGCGGCCTGCAGCGAGCTCAGCAGCGAGCACGGGCTGCCCGGCTCGAGCAGCAGGAAGCGCACCACCTCGGTTTCGCCGGCATCGCCGCCGCTGTCCGGATGCAGGCTCCGGAACGCGTCCTGCACGCCGAGCGTATCGAGCAGCGGCTGCCACGCGAAGCGCACGTTGCGCGGCAGGTCCAGCTGCAGCTGGCTGTTGACGTTGACCAGGCGCGCGGTGTTCTCGGCGCGGCGCAGATAGCGCGTGAACCAGTACAGGTTGTCGGCGACGCGCGAGAGCATCAGGCGCTCTCCTCGAAATCGACGATCCAGGTGTCCTTGGCGCCGCCGCCCTGCGAGCTGTTGACGACCAGCGAGCCCTTCTTCATCGCGACGCGGGTCAGGCCGCCGGTGGTCACGTAGATGTCGTGGCGCGACAGCACGAACGGGCGCAGATCCAGATGGCGCGGCTGCGGGCCGGTCTCGGTCACGACCGGCGCGGTCGACAGGCTCAGCGTCGGCTGCGCGATGTAGTTGCGCGGCCGCGCGGCGATCAGCTTCGCGAACTGCTCGCGCTGGCGCTTGGTCGAGCGCGGCCCGACCAGCATGCCGTAGCCGCCCGACTCGTTGGCCGGCTTGACGACCAGCTCGGCCAGATGCTCGAGCACGTACTTGCGCTGGCGCGCGTCGTCGCACAGGTAGGTCGGCACGTTCGGCAGGATCGGATCCTGGTCGAGGTAGTAGCGGATCATCTTCGGCACGTAGGCGTAGACGACCTTGTCGTCGGCGACGCCGGCGCCGGGCGCGTTGGCCAGCGCGACCTTGCCGGCGCGCCAGGCGCGGATCAGGCCGCGCACGCCGAGCACCGAATCCTCGACGAAGCATTCCGGGTCGATGTACAGATCGTCCACGCGCCGGTAGATCACATCGACGCGGCGCGGCCCGTAGACGGTGCGCATGTAGCACACGTCGTCGTCGCCGACGAACAGGTCGCCGCCTTCGACCAGCTCCACGCCCATGCTCTGCGCGAGGTAGCAGTGCTCGAAGTAGGCGCTGTTGTAGATGCCGGGTGTCAGTAGCGCGATCACCGGCTGCTCGCCGGGCCGCGGCGACAGCGCGGCCAGCGTGTCATAGAGCTGCGCGGGGTAGTCGTCGACCGGCAGGATCGCGGTGGTCTCGAACAGCTCCGGGAACACGCGCTTGGCGACCAGGCGGTTCTCGAGCAGGTAGGACACGCCGCTGGGGATGCGCAGATTGTCCTCGAGCACGTACAGCGTGCCGTCGCCGTCGCGCACCAGGTCCGACCCGCAGATGTGCGCCCAGACGCCGAGCGGCGGACGGATGCCGACGCACTGCTCGCGGAAATTGACCGACTCCTTGAGGATCGCGCGCGGCACGACCTTGTCGCGCAGGATGCGCTGCTCGCCGTAGATGTCGTCGATGAACAGGTTCAGCGCCTGCACGCGCTGGCGCAGGCCCGCTTCGGTGCGCGCCCATTCGCTGCGCGGAATCACGCGCGGGATCACGTCGAAGGGCAGGGTGCGGTCGACGTTGCGACCTTCGGAATAGACGGTGAAGGTGACGCCCATCTCGCGGGCCGCGAGGTCGGCGGCGAGCTGGCGTTCGGCCAGCTCCTTGCGCGAGAGACCGGTGATGTACTCGATCAGCCGGCGCGCGCTCGCGCGCGGCTGGCCGTCGGCCTGGATCAGTTCGTCGTAGCTGGGCGGCCTGTACCGGCTCCAATCCATGCACACGTCCTCGATCGGTCTGTCCGCTGATCGCGGACCGGCATATCTCATCCGGCGCCAGCATGAGGATATTGCGACGCATCATGCACCGACGGCGCGATGCCGTCGAGACGGTAGCGGCGAGCCTAGGCCCCGACCGCCTCGAGGCTCTCCAGCTCCCAGCGCGGGCGCACCGCGATCGCCGGATCGGCGTGCTGGCCGGCCGCCAGGCGCAGCGCGCCGGCCAGCGCGATCATCGCGCCGTTGTCGGTGCAGAACGCCGGCCGCGGGAAATGCACGCGGAAGCCGTCGGCCTCGGCGGCCTCGGCCAGCTGCGCGCGCAGCCGGCGGTTGGCGCCGACGCCGCCGGCGATCACCAGGCGCCGCGCGCCGGTCGCGGCCAGCGCGCGGCGGCACTTGATCGCCAGCGTGTCGACCACCGCGTCCTCGAAGCCGCGCGCCAGGTCGGCGCGCGTCGTCTCGCCGCCGTCGCTGGCCTGCCAGGCCAGCAGCACCTGGGTCTTGAGACCCGAGAAGCTGAAATCCAGTCCGGGCCGGTCGGTCATCGGCCGCGCGAAGCGGAACCGCCCGGGCATGCCGGTCTCGGCGAGCCGCGCGAGTGCCGGGCCGCCCGGATACGGCAGGCCGATCAGCTTGGCGGTCTTGTCGAAGGCCTCGCCGGCCGCGTCGTCGAGCGTGTCGCCGAGCAGCCGGTAGCGGCCGATCCCGGTCACCTCGACCAGCATCGAATGGCCGCCCGACACCAGCAGCGCAACGTACGGCGGCTCGGGCGGGTCGGCCTCGAGCATCGGTGCCAGCAGATGGCCTTCCATGTGGTGCACGCCGATCGCCGGCCGCTCCAGCGCCCAGGCCAGCGCGCGCGCGGCGGCGGCGCCGACCAGCAGCGCGCCGGCCAGGCCGGGACCGGCGGTATAGGCGACGCCGGCCAGGTCGTCCAGGCGCAGGCCCGCGTCGGCCAGGGTCTGGCGGACCAGCGGCAGCAGCTTGCGGACATGGTCGCGCGAGGCCAGCTCCGGCACCACGCCGCCGTAGTCGGCGTGCAGGCGGATCTGGCTGTACAGCCGGTGCGCGAGCAGGCCGCGCGCGCGGTCGTAGACGGCCACGCCGGTCTCGTCGCAGGAGGTCTCGATGCCGAGGACCGGGCCGGTCACGACGGCCGGCTCGCCGGGCTTTGCAATGGTCTGGTCGGTCACGGTAGAATGCGCGGCTCGCCCGCAGCCCGGGCAGATCAGTTTACAGCGGAGTTCGTCGATGCCCAGCGTCAAAGTTCGTGAGAACGAGCCATTTGAGTTCGCCCTGCGCCGATTCAAGCGCACCTGTGAGAAGGCCGGCATCCTGGCCGAAGTGCGCAAGCGCGAGTTCTACGAAAAGCCGACCCAGGAGCGCAAGCGCAAGCGCGCTGCCGCGGTCAAGCGTCACCTGCGTCGTGTCTCGCGCGACGTGACCAAGCGCCGGCGCCTGTACTGATCGCCTGCGGCGGCCGCCCAGCGCCCGCCGCGCGAATCCGGGCTGTCGATCGGCCGACGTTGCCAGGCAACGTCGGCCGTTTGCGTTTGTGACGATACGGCCGCGCCGTTCGCGGCCGCCATGATCCATCGCGGCGCGGACCGTGCCCGTGCCGCTTCGAGGAGTACCGGACCGATGTCCCTCAAAGACCAGATCACCACCGACATGAAGACGGCGATGAAGGCCGGCGACAAGGATCGCCTCGCCGTCATCCGCCTGATCCAGGCCGCGATCAAGCAGCGCGAGGTCGACGAGCGCATCGTCCTCGACGACGCGCAGGTGCTGTCGGTCCTCGAGAAGATGCTCAAGCAGCGCCGCGACTCGATCACGCAGTTCGAGGCGGCCGCCCGCACCGATCTGGCCGACAAGGAGAAGGCCGAGGTCGCGGTGATCCAGGGCTATCTGCCGGCCGCGCTCGACGCCGCCGAGCTCGACGCGATCGTCGCCGCGGCGATCGCCGAATCGGGCGCCACCGGTGCGCGCGACATGGGCAAGGTGGTCGCCCTGGTCAAGCCGCGCGTGGCCGGCCGCGCCGACATGGGCCAGGTCTCGGGCCTGATCAAGGCGCGGCTCGGCGGCTGAGTGCCGGTGCCGCCGGTCCCACTTGCGGGTCGGCGCCGCATCCCCATGTGGACGGCTGTCTTCGAGGAAATCCCATGTCCGGACCCAGCACCGTCAAGGACGAACCGATCCGCAGCCGCGACCAGCTGGTCGAGTACATCGCGTCCGGCGGCAAGCCCGAGACGGACTGGCGCATCGGCACCGAGCACGAGAAGTTCGGTTTCCGGCTCGACGATCTGCGTCCGCCGGCCTGGGACGGCGAGCGCGGCATCGGCGCCCTGCTCGAAGGGCTGACCCGCTTCGGCTGGGATCGCGTCGAGGAAGACGGCAAGCTGATCGCGCTGCTGCGCGACGGCGCGTCGGTCACGCTCGAGCCGGCCGGCCAGCTGGAACTGTCCGGCGCACCGCTGGCCTCGATCCACGAGACCTGCAGCGAGGTCACCGGCCATTTGCGCGAGGTCAAGACGGTCGCCGACGGCTTGGACCTCGGCTTTCTCGGCATGGGCTTCCAGCCGAAATGGTCGCGCGCGGACATGCCGTGGATGCCCAAGGGCCGCTACGCGATCATGCGTCGCTACATGCCGAAGGTCGGCTCGCTCGGCCTGGACATGATGACGCGGACCTGCACCGTGCAGGTCAATCTCGACTTCGCCGACGAGGCGGACATGGTCAAGAAGTTCCGCGTCTCGCTGGCGCTGCAGCCGGTGGCCACGGCGCTGTTCGCCGACTCGCCGTTCACCGAAGGCAAGCCGAATGGCTACCTCAGCTATCGCTCGCACATCTGGACCGATACCGATCCGGACCGCACCGGCATGCTCGACTTCGTGTTCGAGGACGGCTTCGGCTACGAGCGCTACGTGGACTACCTGCTCGACGTGCCGATGTATTTCAGCTATCGCGACGGCCGCTACATTGACCTCGCCGGCCGTTCGTTCCGGCGCTTCATGGACGGCCGGCTCGACGAGCTGCCGGGCGCGACGCCGACGCTCAAGGATTTCGCCGACCATCTGACCACGGCGTTCCCGGAAGTGCGGCTCAAGAAATACCTGGAGATGCGCGGCGCCGACGGCGGCCCCTGGGGCCGGCTCTGCGCGTTGCCGGCGTTCTGGGTCGGCCTGCTCTACGACGGCGAGGCGCTCGATGCGGCCTGGGATCTGGTCAAGGATTTCAGCATCGCCGAGCGGCACGCGCTGCGCGACGGCGTGCCGAAGCAGGCACTGAAGCTGTCGTTCCGCGGCGGCAGCGTGCGCGATCTGGCCGCCGAGGCACTCAGGATCGCCGCCGGCGGCCTGGCCCGGCGTGCGCGCCGCAACGGCCAAGGCGCCGACGAGTCGATCTTCCTCGAGCCGCTGATCGAGATCGTCGAGGCCAACCAGACCTCGGCCGAGCGCAAGCTCGAGCTGTTCCACGGCCGCTGGAACGGCAGCGTCGATCCGGTGTTCACCGAGTTCGCGTACTGAGGCGCGCCACCCCGGCGCGTGCCGGCTCGCGCAGCAGCCGGCGGCGGAAGGCCGCCCGGCCCGCCGCTCAGGGCGTGCGCGGCGGCGTCAGCCGGAATGCACCGATGCGTCCGTCGGCGCCGCAGACCACGTCGGCGGTCACGGTCGACTTCTCGAACATCAGCGGGATGAACACTTCGCTGCGTCCGTTGACGCGACCGCCGTGCGGGCGGCCGGCGGTGCGCAAGGCGCCCTGCCGCGCGGCCGTGTCCTCCCACATCGCCTGCAGACGTGCCGCCGGCAGCTCGACCGCGAGGGCCGGCGCGAACAGGGCCTGCGCAGCGGCGTAGTCGCCGCGGCCGAGCGCGTCGAGCAGATCGTGGCTGGCCTGCTCGCAGCGTGCGATCGCCGACGGCGCGGCCTCTGCCGCCGAAGCGAGACAGCCGGCAGCCAACGTGAAGGCGAGCGCGGCGTATCGGATCGGATGCAAGCTCATCGGTGCGCCCTCGGGATGGTGACGCCGCGCGAAGACGGACGGCGCGTGCGGCGCCGTCCGTCGCCGCCGCCTTACTTCAGGCCGCGATGCTCGAGCAGCGGCTCGACGCTCGGATCCTTGCCGCGGAACTCGCGGTACAGCGTTGCCAGCTCGACCGTATTGCCGCGCGAGAGGATCTTGTCGCGGAAGGTCTGGCCGTTCTGGCGCGTCAGGCCGCCGTTCTCGCGGAACCACTGGAACGCGTCGTGATCGAGCACCTCGGCCCAGAAGTAGGCGTAGTAGCCGGCCGAGTAGCCGCCGCCCCAGATGTGCGCGAAGTACGGGCTGCGGTAGCGCGGCGGCACCTCCGGCAGGTTGACCTTGTAGCGCGCCAGCGCCTCGGCCTCGAAGCTTTTGGCGTCCTGCTTGCCGGCGTCGGCCGGCAGGCTGTGCCAGGCCTGGTCGAGCAGGGCCGCGGCCAGATACTCGGTCGTCGCGTAGCCCTGGTTGAACGTGCGCGCCTTGCGGATCTTCTGCACCAGGTCTTCCGGCATCGGCTCGCCGGTCTGGTAGTGCTTGGCGTAGTTCGCGAACACGGCCGGATCGCTGGCCCAGTGCTCGTTGAACTGCGACGGGAACTCGACGAAGTCGCGCGAGACGCTGGTGCCGGCCAGCGACGGGTACTTGGTCTTCGAGAAGATGCCGTGCAGCGCATGGCCGAACTCGTGGAACGTCGTGGTGACCTCGTCGAACGACAGCAGGGCCGGCTGGCCCGGCGCCGGCTTGGTGTAGTTGCAGACGTTGTAGATGACCGGAATGGCGCCGGTCAGCCCGTTCTGCTCGACGAAGTTGCCCATCCAGGCGCCGCCGCGCTTGGCGTCGCGCTTGAAGTAGTCCGCATAGAACAGCGCCAGCTGCGTGCCGTCGGCGTCGAACACGTCGAACACGCGCACGTCCGGGTGGTAGACCGGGATGTCCTTGCGCTCCTTGAACGTGATGCCGTAGAGCTGGTTGGCCGCGAAGAACACGCCGTCGCGCAGCACGCGGTCGAGCTCGAAGTACGGCTTGATCGCCGTCTCGTCGAGGTCGAACTCGGCCTTGCGCACCTGCTCGGCATAGAAGTCCCAGTCCCAGGCGGCCAGCTTGAAGCCGCCCTTCTGCGCGTCGATCAGCTGCTGCATCTTGGCCGCCTCGCCGCGCGCCTTGGCGGTCGCCGCCGGCACCGTGTCGGTCAGCAGCTTGATCGCGGCTTCGGGGGTCTTGGCCATCTGGTCGGCCAGGCTGTAGGCGGCGTAGTTCGGGAAGCCGAGCAGCTTGGCGCGCTGCGCACGCAGCTCGGCCTGGCGCTCGATCGTCGACAGCGTGTCGTTGGCGTCGCCGTGCTCGGCGCGCTCCATCGAGGCGCGCAAGAGCTGCTCGCGCAGGCCGCGGTCCTTCAGCGAGACCAGGGCCGGCTGCTGCGTCGTGTTCTGCAGCGGGATCACCCACTTGCCTTCCTGGCCGCGCGCCTTGGCCGCTTCGGCGGCGGCGGCCAGATCGGTGTCGGCGTAGCCGTCCAGGCGCGCGCGGTCGTCCACGACCACCGCCGCGGCATTGGTCGCCGCCAGCAGCTTGTTCGTGAACGCGGTCGACAGCGTCGACTCTTCCTTGTTGATCTCGCGCAGCGTCGCCTTGTCGGCGTCGCTGAGCAGGGCGCCGGCGCGGATGAAGCGGTTGTGGTACTCCTCGACCAGGCGCTTCTGCTCGGCATCCAGGCCGGCGCTCTCGCGCGCGTCGTAGACCGCCTTGAAGCGCGCGAACAGCTTGGGATTGAGATAGATCTCGTCGGCGTGCGCGGCCAGCTTCGGCGACAGCGCCTCGTCGGCCTTCTGCAGCGTCTCGTTGGTATTGGCCGAGGTCAGCGACGAGAAGATCGTCCCCGCGCGCGTCAGCAGCGCGCCGCTGCGCTCGAACGCCTCGACCGTGTTGGCGAAGGTCGGCGGCTCGGCGCTGTCGGCGATCGCCTGCACCTCGGCCAGGTGCTGCTTCATGCCTTCCTCGATCGCCGGCTGGTAGTCGGTGTCCTTGATCTTGTCGAACGGCGGCGCCTGGAACGGCAGCGTGCTGGCGGTCAGCAGCGGATTGGCGGTCTCGGTAGCGGTCACGGGCGCGGCGGCCTCCGGAGCGGGCGTGGGCGGAGCTTCGGCCTTCTGGCCGGAGCATCCGGCGAGTACGAGGGCGATGGCGGCGGCAAGCACGGTCGATCGATGCATCGGCGGGGTTCCTCGGCGAAAAACGGGTGGGGCCGCGACGGCGGCGCACAACCTTGCGAGGATACCAGCGCATAGCGGGCCGCCATGTGCCATTGGCACCAGAGCGGCCATCAGCCGCAGCAGCCGGATGCGCCGTGCCCGGCTGCCGGGGTGCCGCGCCGGCCGCGCGAGGCGTTCGTCACAAGACCGGATCGGATCGGGCGTCGGCGCTGCCCGGCTCCGAGGCACAGCGCTCGCGGCCTAGGATGTCGCAATGCAACACGGTAGGCTTGGGCGATGAATGCCGATACCCGCCCCGCCGCAGACAGCCTGCGCTCGATCGACCTGCCCGAAACCGACCAGCCGCTGCGCGAGGACGTCAACCGCGTCGGCTCGCTGGTCGGCGAGATCATCGCCGAGCAGGAGGGCGAGGCGTTCTTCGAGGAGGTCGAGCGCATCCGCATCGCCGCGATCGCGCGCCGCGAGGCCGGCGACGCCGCGGCCGCGCTCGAGCGCGAGCTGGCCGGTGCCGACGTCGCGCACGCGACCGCGCTGGTCCGCGCGTTCTCGACCTATTTCCAAGCCGTCAACGTCGCCGAGCGCGTGCACCGCATCCGCCGCCGCCGCGCCTACGAGATGGCCGATGCCGAGCCGCAGCCGGGCGGCCTGCGCCATGCGCTGCGCGGCCTGGCCGGCGCCGGCGTGACGCCGGGCGAACTGGCGGCCTGCCTGTCGCGGCTGCGCATCGAGCCGGTGCTGACCGCGCACCCGACCGAAGCGGTGCGCCGCGCGCTGCTCGAGAAGGAGCGCGAGCTGGTCCGCGCGCTGATCGCCGACATCGACGGCAACCGCACGCCGGTCGAGCGCCGTGCCGATCTGGAACGCATGCGCCTGTCGCTGACGGCCGCCTGGCAGACCGCCGAGCTCGCACTCGAGAAGCCGACCGTCGCCGACGAACTCGAGCACGTCGGCTTCTACCTGACCGACGTGCTGTATCGCGTCGTGCCGGTGTTCTACGAGGTATTCGCCGATGCCCTGGCCGAGTTCGGGCCCGATGCGGCCGATACGGTGCTGCCGGCCGTGCTCGGCTTCGGCACCTGGGTCGGCGGCGACATGGACGGCAATCCGAACGTCGGCGCCGAGACGATCGCGGCGACGCTGTCGAGTCAGCGCGCGCAGGTGCTGGCGCTGTACCGGCGCGACGTGCTCGCGCTGTCGAGCCTGCTCAGCCAGTCGCTGTCGCGCGTGCCGTGTTCGGCCGACGTGCTCGCGCGCATCGACGTCTACCGCGCATTGCTGCCGGAGGCGGCCGCGCGCCTGAAATCGCGCCAGCAGGACATGCCGTACCGGCAGCTGCTGCAGCTGGTCGCCGAGCGCCTCGCCGAGACCGAACGCGGCCGCGAGGGCGGCTATCCGGACGCGGCGACGTTCGCCGCCGACATCGGCCTGGTCGCCGACAGCCTGCGCCTGCATCGCGGCGAGCACGCCGGCGGTTTCGCGGTGCGGCGCCTGCTGCGCCGCGCGCAGACCTTCGGCTTCCATCTGGCCACGCTGGACCTGCGTCAGGATTCGGCAGTGCACGAGGCCGCGCTGGCGGCCCTGCTCGGCGATGCCGACTGGGCCGCGCGCCCGGTCGGCGAGCGCGTCGAGCGGCTCGGCGCCGTGCTCGACGATCCGGCCGCGATCGCCGCCAGCAGCGACGACACCGCGCGGCGCACGCTGGCGGTGTTGCGCACCGTTGCCGAGCTGCGCCCGCGCTACGGCGCGCGCGCGTTCGGTCCGTACATCGTCAGCATGAGCCGCAGCGCCGCCGACGCGCTGGCCGTGCTCGCGCTGGCGCGGATCGCCGGCTGCGTCGACGAGGCCGGCGAGGTGCCGCTCGACGTCGCGCCGCTGTTCGAGACCGTGGCCGACCTCGACGCGGCCGAAGCGGTCGTGCGCGCGCTGTTCGCCGATCCGCGCTATCGCCGCCATCTGGCCGCGCGCGGCGACCGCCAGATCGTCATGCTCGGCTATTCGGACAGCGCCAAGGACGCCGGCCTGGTCGCCTCGCGCTGGGCGCTGCAGCAGACCCAGATCGCGCTGACGCGCCTGGCGCGCGAGGCCGGCATCGGCATCGTGTTCTTCCACGGCCGCGGCGGCTCGGCCAGCCGCGGCGGCGGCAAGACCGAGCGCGCGGTGATCGCCTCGCCGCGCGGTTCGGTCGGCGGCCACCTGCGCCTGACCGAACAGGGCGAGGTGATCCACCGCAAGTACGGCATCCGCGCGCTGGCGCTGCGCAATCTCGAGCAGATGACCGGCGCCGTGCTGCGCGCGACGCTGCGGCCGCGTCCGCCCGAGTCGCGCGAGCCGGCCTGGCGCACGATGGCCACGCTGATCGCCGCCGAGGCGCGCCGCGCCTATCGCGAGCTGGTCCACGACGATGCGCAGTTCGCGGACTATTTCCGCGCGGCCACGCCGATCGACGTGATCGAGCGCCTGCGCATCGGTTCGCGTCCGTCGCGGCGCGGCGGTGCCGGCGGCATCGACCGCCTGCGCGCGATTCCGTGGGTGTTCGCCTGGTCGCAGAACCGCGCCGGCCTGACCGGCTGGTATGGCGTCGGCAGCGGTCTCGCGCACGGCATCGCCACGTTCGGCCGCGAGCCGCTGGCCGAGATGATGCGCGACTGGCCGTTCTTCGCGCAGCTCGTCGACGACGTCGAGATGGTGCTGGCCAAGTCCGATCTGGCGATCTTCGAGCGCTACTCGCGGCTGGCCGGCGATCTGCACGCGCCGTTCTTCGCGCGGATCGGCGCCGAATTCGAGCGCACGCGCACGGCGATCCTCGACCTCAAGGGCGAGGCCGAACTGCTCGCCGGCGATCTGCGCCTGCGCCAGTCGATCCGGCTGCGCAATCCCTACGTCGATCCGATCAGCCTGCTGCAGGTGGACCTGCTCGCGCGCTGGCGCGCGGCCGGCCGCGAGGACGAGGATCTGCTGCACGGCCTGATCGCGACCGTCAACGGCATCTCGGCGGGCATCCAGAATACCGGTTGAGGGGTGCTTCGCGTCCGGTACGCCGATCGATGCCCGTGGGCAGCGTCGCGCGGGGGCGCTTGCCGTCGCACGAGGCGTTCGGCGTCCGGCGATCGCCGGCTCGAGGTCGACGTGCCGCACCAAAGGTTGACTCCTCGCCGAGTCTTCGCACGTGCCTGGGGAGGAAGTGTCATGACGCAACACGTCCTGTTCATCTGCACGCAGAACCGGCTGCGCAGCCCGACCGCCGAGCAGGTATTCGCGGACTGGCCCGGCATCGAGACCGCATCGGCCGGTCTCGGCAACGACGCGGACGTGCCGGTCTCGGCCGAGCTGCTGGCCTGGTCGGACCTCGTCTTCGTGATGGAGCGGGTCCACCGCGACCGGCTGTCGAAGCGATTCGGCGCACATCTGAAAGGCAAGCGCGTGCTGTGCCTGGGCATTCCCGACGACTATGGCTTCATGGATCCCGCCCTGATCGCCTTGCTGCGCCGGAAGGTTTCACCGTTTCTCCCGCGCACGGGCATCCGCAGCCGTGCAGACGAGAACCGCTGAAGCTCCGCGCGCGGCGTCCTTTGCGGACGCCAGCGTCGTCCGGGCCATGCGGCCGCTCGACCTGCCGGCGCGTCGGGGCGTCATCGTGTCGGCGTATTGCCGCGACGAGCCCGCTCGCCCCGATCTGAAGCATCGTCGCTGGCGTCCGGATGCTCGAGGATAGCCCCGATGCGATCGAGGCCAACGCCGCCGATTCGATCGCGCGGACTTCGCGCAGGGTCATTCCGTCGGCCAGTGGCTTCTTCACCCGGTCGGACCGGCTATGAAACCACGGCAGGGCCGGTCGCGCAGGCACCTCGCCCGTTGCCGCTGCGGACCGTCGTGCAGTTTGCGCGGCGCGCGCGAAGGTGCATGATCGCGGCGCGTCGAGCGCGCGGGGGAGATCGGGGGCGTCGTGACGGTGGGGACGTCGCGACGGCTGGCGGGTCCGCCGTGTGCGCTGCGGCGGCGCGGCCGGCGATGCGTCGCGCGCCGCCGCGATCGATCCTGTTCTCTCACCCGTCCGGAGCGTCTCATGAACCAGGCTGATTCGTTGGGCAAGCTGGTACTGCGTGTGGTGTTGGGTGTGCTCGTGCTGCTGCACGGCATCAGCAAGCTGAGCGGCGGCATCGGCTTCGTCGCGCAGATGGTGCAGGCGGCCGGCCTGCCGGCGTTCTTCGCGTACGGCGTCTACGTCGGCGAGATCGTCGCGCCGCTGCTGCTGATCTTCGGCTTCTACGCGCGCGTCGGCGCGGTGATCGTCGCGATCAACATGCTGGTCGCGATCGCGCTGGTGCATACCGCGGAGTTGTTCAAGCTCGGCTCGACCGGCGGCTGGGCGCTGGAGCTGCAGGGCATGTTCCTGTTCGCCGCGGTCGCGGTCGCGCTGATCGGCCCGGGGCGCTTCGCGATCAACGCGAAGTAGGAGACGGCCGGCCGGGTCATCGTCGCCGCGCCGGCGGCACGGCGCCGATGACCGTTGATCGGCGATCGAGGCGGCTCCTGGCTCGCCTCGATCGATCCCGCCGGCCGCCGCGCGGCCCGGCGCGGCGGCCTCGTGAGGCGTCGCTGCCTCAGTGCGAGTGCGGCACGCCGGACTTCGGGCAGTGGCACGGCGCGGTCGGGCCGTACTCGATGCCGAAGGTGCGGCCTTCGCGGTGGCGCTGCCAGTAGAACGTCGGCGCCGGCCGGTTCTTGCCGCCGACCTCGGCCATGTCGGCCTCGACGTCGAAGATGCGGCCGTTGACGGCGACGTAGCGCGTGTCGATCGTCGCGCGGATGTCCTCCAGCGGATTGGTGTTGAGCACGACGAAATCGGCGCGCTTGCCGGTCTCGATCGAGCCGATCTGCCCGGACAGGCCGATCAGGTCGGCGCCGTCGATCGTCGCCGCGCGCAGCGCCTGGAAGTTGCTGAAGCCGCCCTGCGTCAGCGACCAGGTTTCCCAGTTCGCCGACAGGCCCTGCAACTGGCCGTGGCCGCCGACCGTGATCTTGATGCCGGCGTCGCGCAGCGACTTGGCGGCCTTGGCGACCTCGACGTGGTAGTAGTCCCAGTCCGGCGCGGTCTCGCGGCGGATCGAGCGCGCGTCGAGCGTCTCGCGCGGGAAGAAGCGGTTGAGCTTCTTGTCCTCCCAGACGTTGTCGCGCGCGTACCACCAGTACTCGCCGCTGAGGCCGCCGTAGCTGACGACCAGGGTCGGCGTGTTGCGCACGTCGGTCTCCTTCCACAGATTGATCACGTCGGCGTACAGCGGCGCGACCGGCAGGTTGTGCTCGATGCTGGTCACGCCGTCGAGGACCATCGTCATGTTGTGGTTGAACGTCGAGCCGCCTTCCTCGACGACCAGCATGCCGAGCTCGCGCGCGGCCTGGTTGATCTGCTGGCGCTGGTCGCGGCGCGGCTGGTTGTAGCTCTTGACGCTGAAGGCGCCGTTGGCCTTCATGCGGCGCAGATGCGCACGTGCGTCGTCGAGCGAGTTGACGACCGCCTTGAAGTCGCCGTCGGCGCCGTAGAGGATCGTGCCGGTCGAGTAGATGCGCGGGCCGACCAGCAGGCCGGCCTTGACCAGCTCGGCCTGCGAGAACACGGTCTCGGTCGTCGCCGACGGATCGTGCGTGGTCGTGATGCCGAACGCCAGGTTGGTGTAGTACGCCCAGTTCTGCTGCGGCACCACGCCGCTGGTGAAGTGGTTCACGTGCGCATGCACGTCGACGTAGCCCGGCACGATCGTCTTGCCGGCTGCGTCGATCACGCGCGCATCGGCCGGCACCGACACGCGATCAGCCGGGCCGACCGCGCGGATCGTGTCGCCGTCGACCAGCAGCGTGCCGTTCTCGATGACCTCCTCGGTCTTCTCGGCATCGCGCATCGTCACGATGCGCGCGCCGGTGAACGCGACCAGGCCGCTCGGCGTATCGACCGGCGCGCTGATGCCGAGGTCGACGCCGGCGTCGCTGCCGGGCTTGGGCAGCTCCTTCGGCGCGCCGGGCACGAACGCGAACGCGTCCTTGAGCGCGCGCGAGTGGTAGCTGCGGCCGACCATCCAGTGCAGCGAGCTCGAATCGGCCGACCAGTGCAGGTACGAGCCGACGTCCTTGCTGACCGCGGTGACCGGAATCGCCTTGGTGTCCTTGGACAGCTCGATGCTGGTGCCGGTCTGCGGCAGCGGCGCGACGTAGGCGTTGAACAGCTCGGTGAACGCGACCCAGCGCCCGTCCGGACTGACGCTGACGAAGTCGACGTACTTGAGGTCGAACAGGTCGCGCGGCTCGCTGCCGTCGATGCCGATGCTCGAGAGCTTCTTCTTGAGGCCGCCGCCGGTCAGGTACAGCACGCGCGTGCCGTCGGCCGAGAACTGCGGGTCGCCGCCGCTCTTGGCGATGCGGCGCGCCTCGCCGCCGGCCGCCGGCATCACGTAGATGCCGCCTTCGCCGGAGTTGAGATTGCCGGTCAGCGAAGAGCCGGCGGTCTTGGCATAGACCACGCGCGTACCGTTCGGCGAATACTTCGGCGCGTAGTAGAAGCCCGGCGCCGCGGTCAGCCGGCGGGTCTGGCCGCTGGCGAGGTCGCGTTCGAGGATCGCGCCCTGGTCGGCGTCGTTCCAGGTCGTGTACAGCAGCTTGCGGCCGTCGGCGCTGAAGCTCGGCTGGTACTCGAACACGTTCGCGTCGGCGCCCAGGCGCTGCGGACGGCCGTTCGGCACTGCGCGCGTCCACAGATGGCCGAGCGCATGGAACACCACGCTGCGTCCGTCCGGACTGGTGGCGACGTCGCGGATCATCTTCGGCTCGAACGTGCCGGTCTCCAGCGTCTGCTCGAAGCGCAGCGGCGCGGCCAGGCGCTGCTCGACCTCGGCGCGGAACGCGATCGGCGCCGGCGTGCCGCTGGCCGCGTCGACGCGCCAGAGCTTGCCCTTGGCCCAGATCACCAATTGCTTGGAATCGGGCGTCCAGGCGTAGTTGGCGTACGGTCCGAAGATCGCCCAGGCTTCCTGCAGATCGTGCGAGAGGCCGTCCCAGAGCGGGCGCGCCTCGCCGCTGGCCAGATCCTGCACGTAGAGCACGCTCTTCTCGCGCACGCGCTTGACGAAGGCCAGCGTCTTGCCGTCCGGCGAGGGCTGCGGACGCACCGCGCCGCCGGCGCTGTCGACGATCGTTTCGATCTCGCCGGTCCGGCGGTCCAGCCGCTTGATCGCGTAGATCGTGTCGTGCGGATTCTTGTTGTACTGGAAGAACGGGCCCTGGCTGACGTCCTCGGAGAAGTACACGTAGCGGCCGTCGCGGCTGACCGCCGGCTCGCCGAGATCCTGCTGGTCGTTCTTCTGCTTGGTCAGCTGCAGGCCGGCGCCGCCGGTCTTGTGGTACATCCACAGCTCGCCGGCACCGAGCGAGCGCTGGCCGGTGAAGTGCTTGCGGCCGATCAGATAGTCGCCGTCGGGCGTCCAGGCCGGATTGTTGAGCAGGCGGAAGTCCTCCTTGGTGACCTGCACCGGCGTGCCGCCGCCGACCGGGATGCGCCACAGATTGTTGCCGCCGCCGCGGTCGGAGGTATAGGCCAGCTCGCGGCCGTCCGGCGAGAAGCGCGGCTGCACGTCCCAGGCCTGGCCCTGGGTCAGGCGGCGCGCGCTGCCGCCTTCGATCGGCAGCAGGTACAGATCGCCGAGCAGGCTGAAGGCGATCGTCTTGCCGTCCGGGCTGACGTCCAGATCCAGCCAGGTGCCTTCCTCGACCGCGAAGCGCACGGTCTTGACCGGGCCGTGCGCTGCGTCGACGTCCCATTTGGCGTCGTCCTTCTTCTTGTCCGCGGCGAAGGCGAGGGTCGAGATGGCGAGGGACAGGGCGATCGTCAGCGGTCGGCGCAGCGGCATGGCGAGGTCTCGGGCGTCGGAGGAAACCGGCGATGCTACGGCATCGGCGCGGTGCGGACCCAGGACGAAAGTCCCGGCCGACCTCGCATGCGGCCGGGCCACGCGTTAAGTTAAGACGATGCGATCGATCGAATACCGCTTCGGCGACTTCCGTCTGCTGCCGGCCTCGCGCGAACTGTGGCGCGGCGCGCAACCGCTCGTCGCGCCGCGCCGCGTGTTCGACTGCCTGGCCTATCTGATCGAGCACCGCGATCGCGCGGTCGGTCGCGACGAGCTGGTCGCGGCGGTATGGGGGCGCGTCGACGTCTCCGACGTGCAGCTCGGCCAGATCGTCGTGCGCGCGCGCCGCGCGGTCGACGACGACGGCGTCGCGCAGCAGCGGATCCGCACGATCCAGGGTTTCGGCTACCGCTGGGTCGCCGAGACCGAGGTCGGCGAGGTCAGCCGCCTCGAGCCGCCCGCGCCGGCACCGGCGCCTTCACCGGCGCCTTCACCCGCGCCGGCCGCCGACGCGGCCGATCCGGCCGTCGCCGCCGATCCGCCGGCGTCCGCGGCAGCCGATGCGGCCGCGCTGCCCGCCACCGTGCCGACGCGCCGGCTGCTCGCCGCGCTCGCGGTCGCGCTGCTGCTGGTGGCCGTCGCCGTCGGGTGGCTGCGCCGCGATACGGCGCCGGCTGCGCTCGATCCGGCCGATGCGGCGACCGCGCTGGTGCTGCCGCTCGAGGCCAGCGCCCGTTCCAGCGAGGGCTGGGTCCGCCTCGGCGGCATGGATCTGATCGCCGACCGGCTGCGCAGCGGCGGCCTCTCGGTACCGACCAGCGAGAGCGTGCTGGCCGTGCTGCAGACCGTCGGCGAAGACCGCGAGGCGCAGACGCAGGCGCTGCAGCGCGCGTTCGGCGTGCGCTGGATCGTGCGCGGCACGGCCAGCCACGGCGACGGCGGCTGGCGTTTCGTGCTGAGTGCCGAAGCCGCCGACGGCGCGGTCGTCTCGGCCGAGGTCCAGCGCGAGGATGCCGTCGCCGCCGCGCGCGCGGCCGCCGACACGCTGCTCGCCGCGCTCGGTCGCGCCGCCCCCGGCGATGCCGCCGGCGACGGCAGCGCGCAGCAAGCCTGGCGCCGCGCGCGCGCCGCCCTGCTCGCGAACCAGAACGCGGCCGCCCGCGAGATCCTCAGCCAGTCGCCGGCACTGGCGCGCACGCCGCTCGAACGCGCCTACCGGCTGGCCCAGGTCGATCATCGCGATGGCCGCTACGACCGCGCCGAGGCCGGTCTCGACGCCGTGCTCGCCGAACTCGGCCCCGGCGGCGATGCGCTGCTGCGTACGCGCGTGCTGATCGCGCGCGGCGCGGCGCGGGCGCGGCGCGGCGATTTCGCCGCGGCCCTGACCGACTACGACGCGGCCCTGGCTGCGGCCCCGGCCGAAGGCGCCGCGCTCGAGCGCGGCCAGGCGCTGTCCGGCCGCGGCAGTTCGCTGGTGCCGGCGCACCGCTATGCCGAGGCGCTGGCCGCGATGGGCGAGGCGCGTGCGCACCTGGCCGCCGCCGGCGACCGCTTCGGCACCGCGCGTGTCGATGCCAACCTCGGCATGCTCGAGCTCTACCGCGGCCGCCCCGGCGCCGCGCTCGAATACCTCGACACCGCCGCCGGGCAGCTGCACGCGCTCGGCGCGCTGCACGAATGGCAGATCACCGTGACCGGCCTGGTCCAGGCGCGCCTGGCATTGCTGCAGCATGCCGAGGCGCAGGCCGCCGCCGATCGCGGCTGGGCCGTGCGCGAGCGCATGACCGAGCCCGATCAGATCGTCGACATCACGCTCAACCGCGCCCAGGTGCTGCTCGCGGCCGGCGACCTGCGCGGCGCCGAGCGGCTGCTCGCCGATCCGCTGATCGACCGCGCGGTCAATCCGGTGCTGGCCACGCGCGCGCTGGCGCTGCAGGCCGATCTCGCGCTGCAGGCCGGCCGCTGGGAATCGGCCGCGCGCCTGTCCGAGCGCGCGCTGGCGACCTGGCCGTCGAGCGGCGCCGACGGCGAGCGCGACTTCGTCGCGCTGATCGCGCAGCGCGCCCTGCTGGCCGCCGGCGAGCGCGAGCGCGCCGCGGCCGTGTTCGACCGCACGGCGGCGCCATCGGCCGCCGTCGAGCCACTGCCGGGCCGGGTGCCCGAACGACTGGCGCGCGCCGAGTGGCGCCAGGCGCTCGGCGACACCGCCGCCGGCGAGGACTTCCATGCCGCGCTGCAGCTGGCCGAGCGCGGCGGCGTGCCGGCCGATCTGGCCCTGGTCGCGTCCAGCTACGTGCCGTACCTGCTCGAGCACGGCGATCTGGCCGGCGCGCGCGCGGTCGCCGGCCGCGTCGCGCCGTGGGCCGCACGCGATTTCGACTGCGCCCTGGTCCAGCTGCGGCTGTTCCACGCGCTCGGCCAGGGCGAGGCCTGGGCCGCCGCGCTGCGCCAGACGCTCGATCTGGCCGGCCAGCGTGCGGTCCCCGACGACCTGCGCGCGGCACCGCCGCCGGTCGCCGGCAGCGGCGCCGCGCCGATCGGCTGAGGGCGCGGACCGACGCCGCTGCCGCCTCATGAGGTTTCCGGGGAAACCTCATGAGGCGCCCGACGCTCGATAAGGTGTCGGCGGGCGATTGACGCCCCGACCCGACGCAGCGGTGCGCACCGGGTGCCTGGAGCATGTCTGTTTCGCGATTGGAGCATCGATGGAATGCAGCCGCGGCAGCGCGGCCGCGAGACTGATTGCGTGCCGGCCGACGCGGCCCGCGCCTTCCTCATCCATCAGGAGCCCTCGCCGATGAAGCCGTCCGTCCACCCGCATGCCCGTCGTTTCCTGCTCGCTCTGGTGCTGGCCGGCCTGCCGGTGCCGGCATTGGCGGCGCGGCTCGAGGAGCTGCCGCTGCCGGCCGGCGGCGGCACCGCCGGCGTGTCGAACATCGCCGCCGACGCCACCGTGGTCGGCACGCTGTGGCCGGTCGGCGAGGTGCTGCGCTGGCGGCCCGGCCAGGCGCCGGAGAATCTCGGCGGCGACACCTACACGCTCGAGAACGTGATCCCGCTGATCTCGGCCGACGGCGCGACGATCGTCGCCTCGCACTACTTCTGGACGCCGGGTTCGGACGTGCCCGAGGCCGCGCCGGCGGTCTGGGACGGCAGCCAGTGGCAGCGCGTGCCCGGCATCGTGCTCGGCGACACCACGCCGTTCGGCATCGCCGACGACGGCAGCGCGCTGGCCGGCGCGGCCTATCCGGCCGAGCCGCCGCCGCCCGGCGGCTTCGTCTCGCTGCTGCCGTGGACCTGGACCGCCGGGACCGGCCAGGTCGTGCTGGATCTGCCGACCGGGCAGGAGGCCGGCCAGGCCTGGGCGGTCTCGTCCGGCGCGACGCGCGCGGCCGGCTTCACGACCAGCGCGAGCGGCGCCACGCGCCACGGCGTGCGCTGGGAAGGCAGCGCCGCGCATCCGATCCTCGACGGCCAGGGCAGCGCGGTCGGCCAGGCGATCGCCTGCAACAGCGACTGTTCGGTGATCGTCGGTGCCGGCGTCGAGGGCTCGGGCGGTTCGCCGCAGGCCTGGCGCTGGACCGCGGCGGCCGGCGTGAGCTATCTCGGCACGGTTGCCGGCGCGCTGCCCGAGGCGACCTACTACGCGTTCGACACCAATGAAGCCGGCACGATGATCGTCGGCTCGTACTACACGATCGATCCGCTGCTCGGCCCGTCCAACCGCGGCTTCGTCTGGACTGCGGCCGGCGGCATCGTCGACCTCGTCGATTTCCTGGCCGCGCGCGGCATCGACTACGGCGAAGGCTTCGGCGACCTCGTCGTCAACGCGATGACGCGCGATGGCGGCAAGCTGCTGATCAACGGCATGGACGGCGATTTCCAGCGCCGCCGCGCGGTCGTGCATCTGGACGGCGAGGCGATCTTCGCCGACGGCTTCGAGCACTGAGCGCGCCGATCGGCTCGATGAAAGACGCGGCGGCGGTTGCGAGCCGATCGCAACCGTCCGGGTGCGGCCGGACGCGAAGGCGACCGGTGCCGCCGAGCGCTCAGCCCGCGTAGCGCCGGCGCAGGAACTCGAAGTACGCGCGCAGGCCCTGCGCCTCGCCGCCGCGCGGCCGGCCGGGCTTGTCGCCGTCGTTCCACGAATAGACGTCCAGATGACACCACGGCAGCGATTCGGGCACGAAGCGCTCCAGATACAGCGCCGCGGTGATCGCGCCGGCATGGCGCGACGGTCCGGCATTGGCGAGGTCGGCGACGTGCGAGTCGAGCATCGTCAGGTACGGCCGCCACAGTGGCAGCCGCCACAGCGGATCGTGCGTGGCCTGCGCGGCCTCGAGCAGAGCGGTGGCCAGCTCGTCGCGGTTCGCGAACAGCACCGGCAGGTCCGGTCCGAGCGCGATGCGCGCCGCGCCGGTCAGCGTCGCGAAGTCGAGCACCAGGTCCGGCTTGGACTCGGCGGCGAGCGCGAGCGCGTCGCAGAGCACCAGGCGGCCCTCGGCGTCGGTATTGTCGATCTCGACGCTGAGGCCTGCGCGCGTCGTGATGACCTCGCCGGGACGGAACGCATCGCCCGAGACCGCGTTCTCGACCGCCGGCACCAGCAGCGTCAGCCGCACCGGCAGCGCGTGCTCGAGCACCAGGCCGGCCAGCGCGATCGCATGCGCGGCGCCGCCCATGTCCTTCTTCATCCAGCGCATGCCGTCGGCGGGCTTCAGATCCAGACCGCCGGTGTCGAAGCACACGCCCTTGCCGACCAGCACCAGATGCGGCGCGTCGACCGGGCCGTGCTCGAGCATCGCCAGGCGCGGTTCGCGCCCCGGTGCGGCGGCGCGGCCGACCGCGTGGATCGTCGGGAAGCGGCCGCTCAGCAGATCCTCGCCGACCCATTCGCGATAGGTGGCGCCGTGGCGCTCGGCCAGCGCGCGCACCGCGCCGGCCAGATCGGCCGGGCCCATGTCCTGCGTCGGCGTGTTGATCAGGTCGCGCGCCTGCGTGATCGCCGCGACGAACGGCGCGACGCGCGTCTGCACGGCCGCATCGACGACCAGCCGCGCCGGTGCGCGCGAGGCCTTGCGATAGCGCGTGTAGCGGTACGCGCCGAGCGCCCAGCCGAGCGCGATCTGATCGGCGTCGAGCGCGAGGCCGCGCGGATCGAGCGCGTAGTCGCCGGCCGGCAGCCGCTGCGGCAGCGAGGCCAGCGCGTACGGACCTTCGCTCGGCCGGCAGCCGGCGAGCACGGCGCGCACGCTGCCGTCGCCGTCGGGCAGCGCGAGCAGCTGGCCGCTCTGGCCGGTGAAGCCCTGGGTCTGGCACCAGCGCGACGCGGCGTCGCCGAGTCCGGTCAGCACGGCCGGCAAGGTCGCGGCCTCGACGGCGATCAGCGCGATCGGCTGCGGAGCATCGGCGGGAGAGATCCAGGCGGTCATCGGTACGGCCTCGTCGAACGGTGGTCGGGCAGGGAATGGACAGGATGTCGGAACCGGGCGCCGCTGTCTGCTGCGGCGAGGGCGCGAGCGCCGGCCGGCGCCGCGCCGCAGTCGCGCGCGATGGCGCCGCGCGCACCGCGGATCGCAGGTCGATCCACCGATGCGATCGCCGCGGTGTTCCGATCGCGCCGCGCGAAGATGGCCGGCCCGGCTGCGCGGCGGATCGGCCGCGCCGGCGATCGATACGGCTGCGCGATACGCGATCGCAGTGGCGTGCGGCCTGTCACCCGCCTGCAGGTGGGGGCGTATGCGCCTCGATCCAGGCGGCCAGCGCGGCCAGATCGGGGAAGTGCAGCACCGGCGCATCGGCGTCGTGCCAGGCCAGGCCGGCGCGGTTGATCCATACCGCCGGCATGCCGACCGCGCGCGCGCCGGCGACGTCGAGCGCCGGGTCGTCGCCGACGTGCAGCACCTGGTGCGGCGCCAGGCCCAGACGCTCGCAGGCGTGCAGGAAGATCTGCGGATCGGGCTTGGCGACGCCGACCTCGCGCGCGCTGATCGAGAACCGGAAATGCCGGTCCAGGCCGATCCGCGCCAGGTCCGCGTTGCCGTTGGACAGGCTGACCAGCGGCAGCCGGCCGGCCAGGCGCGCCAGCGCCGGCTCGGCGTCGGCGTAGCAGTCCACGCAGTTGCGCTCGTGCTGATAGATCGCGTAGGCGGCCTCGACCCAGCCCTCGTCGAGGCCGAACGGCGCGAATGCGCGGCGCAGCGTCAGCTTGCGCTGCATCGTGTAGTCGTGCGCGTACTCGGGGTGCTCGCGGTTGATCGTCTCGCGCAGGGCGCGCATCGCCTCGACCGGCCAGGCGGCTGCGACCTCGGGACAGTGTGCGTGCAGCCAGGCGTCGACGCGCTGCTCGACGCGCGCCATCACCGGCGCGATCGGCCACAGCGTGTCGTCCAGATCGAGCGTGATCGCGCGGATCGCCGCCGCGTCGATCCGCTCGGTGGGCGGCGTGGAGGCGCGGCCCGGCACGGTGCCGGACCTCGTGTCGCGGAACGTCGGCCCGGCGCGCGTCACGTCACTTGCCGCCGGCTTTCTCCTTGGCCTTCTTCGCGGCGGCCTCTTCGGCGCGCACGCGCGCTTCCTGCGTCGATTCGGCGCCCGGCGCGCTGGCCAGCTTCGAGGCCAGCGTCGCCTGCGGCGCGCCGGCCGGCGTCGTCGACACCGCCGTCGTCGCGGCGGTCGCGGTCGCGGCTGCCGGCGCCTCGAGCGCGGCCTCGCGCTTGAGCTCGTCGTCGATCGCGGCCAGCCGCTCGGGTTCGCGCTCGGCGAGGCCGGCCGCGTCCGCGTACGGCAGCAGCTGGTGGCGGCGCATCGCGGCCTTGGCCTCGGGCGTGGCGAGGAAGGCGACGAACGGATCGACCAGCTCGCGCTTGGGATCGTCGAAGCGGGTGACGAGGTAGAGCGTCATGTACAGCGGATAGGTGCCGTTGGCGATCGAGTCGGTCGATGCCGGGATGCCGGCCACCGACAGCATCTTGAGGTCCTTGCGCGCATAGACGCCCGACAGCGAGGTCAGGCCCAGGCCGTTCGGGTCCAGCGTGACGCCCTCTTCGAGCACGGTCACGTTGAGGTACTGGCGCGGCGCGTAGATGCGCTGCTCGCCCTTGCGGTACAGCAGGTAGCGCAGGCTGTACTCGACGCCGTCCATCGGCGCGGCGACCGAGTAGACGTTGATCGGCGCATCGCGGCCGCCGACGTCCTTCCAGTTCTGGATGCGGCCCAGATAAATCTGGCGCAGCTGGCGCAGCGTCAGGTTGTTGACCGGGTTGCTCGGATGCGTGATCGGGACGATCGCGTCGAAGGCTTGCGGGATGAAGTTGAGATTGGCTTCCTGCTCGCGGCCGTCGTGCTTGACGCGTGCGCTGCCGGCCAGGTCCGCCGCGCCGGAGGACACCGCGTCCAGCCCCGAGATCGTGCTGAACGGCTGCATGTTGATGCGGACTTGGTGCTGCTTCTCGTACAGCGCCGCGATGTCGGCGACCAGGCCGCGGCCGGTCGCATGGTCGCCGCGCCAGATCAGCGTCGCCTTCGGCGGCGGCCCCTTCTTGGTCGATGCCTTGGCGGCCGGCTTCGGCGCCGCCGGCTTCGCAGCGGCGGGCTTGGCGGTGGCGGGCGCAGGATCGGCTGCGTTGACGGCGCCGGCCAGACACAGCAGCGCGGCGATCAGAACGTGGCGTACAGGCATCGGAGGTGAAAAGTCCATTAAAAACGCGCGCACCTTACCACGCACGCCGTCGCGTCGCCCGGACCGCCGACCTGAACGCCCCCAGCGCCGCGCAAGGGGCTGCGGCGCCGCGGACGGCGGCGCCGCAGCGGGCTCATTCGACCAGCAGGAAGAACGCGTTCTGGCCGCGCACCACGGTCAGCAGCAGCTGGCGCGTGCGCCGCTGCAGCACCTGCTCGAGGTCGTCGACGCCGCCGATGTCGCGCTGGTTGACCGCGGCGATCAGGTCGCCGCTGCGCAGGCCGTTCGCATAGGCGCGGCTGCCCTCGGCCACGCGCGTCACCGCGACGCCGCCGAGCGCCTGGCGCTGGCTGTCGGCCTGGTCGGCGATCTGCGCGCCGGCCAGGCGCGGATCGAGGCTGTCGCCGCTGACGCTGCGCACGGTCGGCGCCTCCAGCGTGGTGGTCAGCGTCTGCGGCTTGCCGTCGCGCAGGATGCCGAGCGTGATCTTCGAGCCGGTCGGCGTCAGGCCCTCGAGGTTGTGCAGTTCCTGCGCACCACGCACCGGCTTGCCGTCGAGCGAGAGGATCGTATCGCCGGCGGCCAAGCCGGCGCGGCTGGCCGGCGAGCCCGAGCGCACGCGCGCGACCACCGCGCCGCGCGCATCGCCGAGGTTCAGCAGACGGGCCAGCTCCGGCGTGATGTCCTGCGCCTCCACGCCGAGCGCGCCGCGCTTGACGGTGCCGAACTCGACCAGCTGGCGCATCACCTGCGCGACCAGATCCGAAGGAATCGCGAAGCCGATGCCGACGTTGCCGCCCGACGGCGAGAAGATCATCGAGTTGATGCCGACCAGGTTGCCGCGCAGATCGACCAGCGGACCGCCGGAGTTGCCGGGATTGATCGAGGCATCGGTCTGGATGAAGTTCTGGTAGCCGCGGCCGCCGAGGCCGGTGCGGCCGAGCGCCGAGACGATGCCCGAGGTCACGGTCTGGCCGAGGCCGAACGGATTGCCGACCGCGACCACGAAATCGCCGACGCGCAATTCGGCGCTGTTGGCGAGCGGCAGCGCGGACAGGCGCTCGGCCGGGATCTTCAGCACCGCCAGGTCGGTGTCCGGATCGGTGCCGATCAGCGTGCCGGTCAGCGTGCGGCCGTCGGCCAGCGTCACCGAGACGTCGTCGGCGCCTTCGACGACGTGGTTGTTGGTCAGCACGTAGCCTTTGGCGGCGTCGACGATGACGCCCGAGCCCAGCGACTGCTGCACGCGCTCGCGCGGCATGTCCGGCAGGCCGAAGAAGTGCTCGAAGAACGGATCGCGGCGCACGCGCACGCGGGTCTTGGTGTTGATGTTGACGACCGCCGGCGTCACCCGCTCGAGCATCGGCGCCAGCGATGGCAGCGGCTGGCCGTCCAGCGAGGCCGGCAGCGCCGCGCCGGCCGGCGCGATCAGATGATCCGACAGCTGGCGCGCGACCGGCGCGGCGTTCTCGTGCAGGGCGCTGCCGGCGACGAAGCCGGCCAGCGCGATCGCCGTCGCGGCGACGGCCAGGGTCAGTCTCTTGGGTTGCATCGGGCCTCCGGGTGCCTCGGTGTATGGGGCGGACGGAACATGGGGCTGAGGACAGTAGCGGCCGCCGGCGCGGGCAGTCCATAACGATCCGGTCCGCGGCCGGCGGGCGCGCATGGGACCGTCGCGCTTGCAGAGGGTTCCGGCCGGCCCCGCGCGGTTCAGCCGCCGTATCGCGGCGGCGCGCGCGCAGCGACGCCGCGCGCCTGCTTTTGCAGGGTTCCGCGCGTTTCGCGCAGGCCGCGCGGACGTCACCACACGTCACCGAAAACCGCTTTACTTCGGACCTCGGTGGGCGTACGGTGAGCCGACGTGTCGGGCACAAGATGTTGTGGTCTTGTGTGGGGCGACTACCAGGATTTGGGTGAACAAGCCGGGGCGCCGCGCGCGTGCCGGTGACCCGGACCGGTTGTCCCGTCCCGTTACCGCACAGCTCGGCGAGGCCCCGCGGCGCAGCTGCGTCGCGCCATTCCGGTCCCGTCACGGAAGCGCGTCATGAAGAACAAAAATCGGCCGCCAGAGGCCCGCAATCGGGAGACCGAAAACACGATGAACACGGTACGTCTGGAACAGCTCGCGCGCGGCGCGATCGAGATCCCGCTGCAGCCGGCCTCCTGGGACATCTGGGACAAGAAGTACCGATTGAAGTCCAAGCAGGGCGAGCCGGTCGACGAGACGATCGACCACACCTGGCAGCGCATCGCGCGCGCCCTGTCCGAGGTCGAGGAGCCGGCGCTGCGCGGCCACTGGTACGAGCGTTTCCTGTGGGCGTTGCGCCGCGGCGCGATTCCGGCCGGACGCATCACGTCCAACGCCGGCGCGCTCGAGCACAAGCCCAAGACCTCGACGATCAACTGCACGGTCTCCGGCACGATCCAGGACTCGATGGACGACATCCTCGAGAAGGTCCACGAGGCCGGCCTGACGCTGAAGGCCGGCTGCGGCATCGGCTACGAGTTCTCGACGCTGCGCCCGCGCGGCGCATACGTCTCCGGCGCCGGCGCCTACACCTCCGGGCCGCTGTCGTTCATGGACATCTACGACAAGATGTGTTTCACGGTGTCCTCCGCCGGCGGCCGCCGCGGCGCGCAGATGGGCACGTTCGACGTCAGCCATCCGGACGTCAGGGAATTCATCCGCGCCAAGCGCGAGGACGGCCGCCTGCGCCAGTTCAACCTGTCGCTGCTGATCACCGATGGCTTCATGGAGGCGGTCGAGTCCGACGCCGACTGGCCGCTGGTATTCCCGGTGCACGTCAAGGAGCAGGGCGAGGTCGACCTGACCGACGCGGAGAAGATGGTCTGGCGCGACTGGCCCACGCACAAGCACTACGTCGTCCGCGAGGACGGCCTGGTCGCGTGCAAGATCTACGGCCACATCCGCGCGCGGCACCTGTGGGACATGATCATGGTGTCCACCTACGACTTCGCCGAGCCCGGGTTCATCCTGATCGACCGCGTCAACGAGATGAACAACAACTGGTGGTGCGAGCAGATCCGCGCGACCAACCCGTGCGTGACCGCCGATACGCGGCTGGCCACGCAGTACGGCATGGTGCCGATCGGCGAGCTTCATGCCAGCGGCGCCACGCTCCAAGCCAGCGTCGACACCCGCACGCTGCCGGTCGGCGGCAAGGGTGTGGTGACACGGCCGGCCAAGCCGGCATTCATGACCGCGCAGCGCGCGCCGGTCTACCGCGTGCGTACCGAGGACGGCTATGAGATCAAGGCCACCGAGTGGCACGATTTCTACACCGAGCGCGGCAAGATCAAGCTGCGCGAGCTCGCAGTCGGCGACGCCCTGCTGGTGCAATCCGGCAAGGGACAGTTCGGCAGCGAGGGCAGCGAGGATCTGGGTCTGCTGCTCGGCCTCATTACCGGCGACGGTCATTTCACGAACCGCGGAGACGGCAAGGAAGCCGCCATCGTCACGCTGTGGGGCGAGGACCGCGCGCTGGCCGATCGCGTCGCCGACTACGTCAACACGCTGATCGCCGGGGCGTCGTTGCACGGCCACCGCGACTATCGCGTGGCGCCGGTTGCGGTGCCCGAGCGCAATCAGGTCTTCATCCGCTCGGTGATGTTGGCGCGCCTGCTCGAACATTATGGATTCACGCGGCACACCAAGCTCAAAGTGCCCGAAGTGATCTGGCGTGGCAGCGAGGCCTGCGTGCGCGGCTATCTGCGTGCGTTGTTCCAGACCGACGGTACCGTCAACGTGTCCTCGCGCAGTCAGAGCTGTTCGGTGCGTCTGGCCTCGAGTCAGCGCGGTCTGTTGCAGGACGTACAGACCCTGCTCGCGAACTTCGGCGTGTTCTGCCGCATCCGCCTGCGCCGCGCCGCTCGCGACAAGACCTTGCCGGACGGCAAGGGCGGTGCGCGCGACTATCGCTGCGGAGCCGACTACGAACTGATTGTCGATGGCGAATCGCGTGAGCGCTTCATGCGCGAGATCGGCTTTCTACTGCCGGCCAAGAACGACAAGTACTGCGCCTGGGCCGATGGCAAGCTGCTGCGCAAGACGCAGCGCTTCAGCTCGCGCATCGAGTCGATCGAGTACATCGGCGAAGAGGCCGTCTTCGATACCACGCAGCCGGACCATAATTCGGTTATTTTCAATGGGTTGGTCACTGGGCAGTGCGGCGAGCAGCCATTGCCGCCGTACGGCTCCTGCCTGCTCGGCTCGGTCAACCTGACCACGTTCGTGCGCGACCCGTTCGGGCCCAAGGCGCGGTTCGACTGGGACGAGTACCGCGAGGTCGTGCGCGTGTTCACGCGCATGCTCGACAACGTGGTCGAGATCAACGGGCTGCCGCTGCAGCAGCAGCGCGACGAGATCATCGGCAAGCGCCGTCACGGCATGGGCTTCCTCGGCCTGGGCTCCACGCTGACGATGCTCAAGCACCGCTATGGGTCCAAGGAGGCCTGCGCGTTCACCGAGGACGTCTCGCGCGAGATGGCGCTGGCCGGCTGGGAGATCGCGCTGGAGCTGGCCAAGGAGAAGGGCCCGGCGCCGATCCTGGCGCAGACCTTCACGGTCACCGCCGAGATGCTGCGCAAGCGCCCGGAGATGGCCGCCGACGGCTGGAAGGCCGGCGATGCGATCACCGGCGCCGTACTGCATGCGCGCTACAGCCGCTACATGCAGCGCGTGGCCGAGGTGGCGCCGGACCTGGTCGCCGAGCTGGCCGAGGTCGGCGCGCGCTTCACGCACCACTCCTCGATCGCGCCGACCGGCACGATCTCGCTGTCGCTGGCCAACAACGCCTCCAACGGCATCGAGCCGAGCTTCGCGCACCACTACAGCCGCAACGTGATCCGCGAGGGCCGCAAGACCAAGGAGAAGGTCTCGGTCTACAGCTATGAACTCCTGGCCTATCGCGAGCTGATCAACGGCCAGGCGATGCCGTTCTCCGATAAACCTGAAGAGAAGCTCCCCGACTACTTCGTCGCCGCCGACGACATCACCCCGAAGGAACACGTCGACATCCAGGCCGCCGCGCAGAAATGGGTCGATTCGTCGATCTCCAAGACCGCCAACGTGCCGACCGACTACCCCTACGAGGACTTCAAGGACATCTACCGCTACGCCCACCGGCAGGGCTTGAAGGGCTGCACGACCTTCAGGTTCAATCCGGCGGCCTTCCAAGGCGTGCTGGTGAAGGAGCATGATCTAGCCGCCACCACCTACCGTTTCGAACTCGAGGACGGCTCCGTGGTGGAGGTGAGGGGCAATGAGGAGATCGAATACGACGGCGAGAAGCACACTGCCGCCAACCTGTTCGATGCCCTGAAAGAAGGCTACTACGGCAAGTTCTGATCGACGTTCGTCAACCACACACCAAAGGTCGGAGGGGTTTCAGATGCACAGCGAAGGCAACGAGTCCGGCAGTCCGCTGGAGAATTTCAAGGAGGGCCTGGCCGAGGCCGGCGGTGCCGTCGTCGACGGCGCCAGCGCACTGGCCAGTTCCGTCGCCACCGCGGCGACCGACGTGAAGGACGCCGCCAAGAGCGTCGCGCAGAAGGCCGTCGGCACCGTCGTCAAGGCGCGCAAGCAGGCCGCCCGCAAGGTCCGCGCCGTGGTCGCCAAGACCAAGAAGGCCGTGACCGGCGAGAAGAAGGCTGCCAGCGCCGCCGCCGGCAAGGCCAAGGCCAGCGTCAAGAAGGCCGCCAAGTCCGTCGCCAAGAAGGCCGCGGCGGAGAAGACCGCCGTCAAGAAGGCGGTCAAGAAGGTCGCGAAGAAGGCTGCAGCGAAGAAGGCCGCCGTCAAGAAGGCCACGGCCAAGAAGGCTGCCGTCAAGAAGGCAGTCAAGAAGGTCACGGCCAAGAAGGCGGCCGTCAAGAAGGCACCCGTGAAGAAGGGCGCCGCCAAGAAGGCGGTCAAGAAGGTCGCCCGCAGCGCCGCCAAGAAGGCGCCGGTCAAGAAGGCCGCCAAGAAGGCGGTGAAGAAGGCCGCGCCGCGCAGGGCCGCGGTCAAGAAGGCACCCGCCAAGAAAGCCCCGGCCAAGAAGGCGCCGATGAAGAAGGCGCCGGCCAAGAAAGCCCCGACGAAGAAAGCCGCCAAGAAGGCGGCCGCCCGCCGGCGTTGACGGACCCGTTCCGCGCCGGCGGCCTGAAGGCCCGCCGGCCGCGGACCGGCCGTGACAAAGACCCGCCCGCGCATGCCGCGCGCGGCGGCGTATTGCCCGCATACCGCATCAGACACACCGCGTCAGTAGAAGGAGCGCAGCGATGACCATCAAGATCGACAAGAAGATCAAGGGCTATGCCGTGGTCAAGCCCGACGAGGCACCCGCCGCCGCTCCCGCTGCCGCACCGGTCGCCGCCGAGGCCGAGCCCGCCGGCGCCGAAGTCATCCAGATGCACGAGAAGGTCGAGCGCCCCGACACGCTGATCGGCGCCACCTACAAGATCAAGTCGCCGCTGTTCGAGCACGCCCTGTACGTGACGATCAACGACATCGTGCTCAACCAGGGCACGCCGCACGAGCTGCGCCGTCCGTTCGAGATCTTCATCAACTCCAAGAACATGGACCACTTCCAGTGGATCGTCGCGCTGACGCGCATCATGTCGGCCGTGTTCCGCAAGGGCGGCGACGTGACGTTCCTGGTGGAGGAATTGAAGGCCGTGTTCGACCCGCGCGGCGGCTACTTCAAGACCGGCGGCATCTACATGCCGAGCATCGTCGCCGAGCTCGGCGCCGTCATCGAGCAGCACATGAAGATGATCGGCCTGCTGCACGATCCCGAACTCGACGCCGGCCAGCGTGCGCTGATCGCCGAAAAGCGCGCCGAGTACGAAGCCCGCTCAAAAAAAAAGCCTGACGTAGAAGCCGCGGCCGCTGCGCCCGCTTCCGGCTCCAAGTCCAAGAGCGAATCCCCCTCTGCCGCCACGGGCGGCGAAGCCGAGTCCGGCGCGTTTCCGCCCGGTGCTACCCTTTGCCACAAGTGCAATGTGAACGCGACCATCGTGATGGATGGGTGTGCGACGTGTTTGAATTGTGGGTATTCAAAGTGTGGGTGAGATATGGGAAGGCAGTTCGAGCTTCGCAATCAACATACTGTATTCATTCTGGGGGCGGGCTTCTCGCGATTGCGTGGATTGCCACTTATAAGCGATTTTGCTCTCCGGATGAGAGATGCCGCCATATGGTGCGAAAGAAATGGTCGTGAGATTGAGGCTCGTTCCATATTTGAAGTTCTAAGGTTTCGTTTGGAGGCTGCCTCTGCGGCTTACAGAATATCGTTAGATCTGGAGAATATAGAAGAGTTATTCAGTCTGGCGTCGGCGGGAAGTCCCGATATAACAAGTGACGTTCGTATCGCTATAGCTGCGACATTGAATTATTGTGAGTCTGCTGAGGCGCATCCTCAGGTTCGATTTGACTACAAATCAAATCGCGAGCTGCAAGTACTTTGTCCTCAAGGCGGAGATTCGGTTGATACGGATATATATCCTGTTCTCCTCCGAAAGCTTCTGGGGTCAAGAGGAGAGGAGCAGGCTTCTTTTGTGAGTTTTAACTATGACCTTGTTTTAGAGGGCGCATTTAAAGCTCTGGGTCTACAATGGAACTATTTTATAAATGATGAAGGAAAAGTTGGCGGCTATCCTTTGCTGAAGCTTCACGGAAGTATGAATTGGGGGGCGGGCGATGGCCTGGTTGAGCAATATGAGTCATATGAAGATCTTAGGAATAGTGGGCAAGAGTTGAGTATCGTTCCTCCTACTTGGAATAAGGTTCTTTCTCCGACACTTGTTAATGTCTGGAGGAAGGCGAATCAGATTATTTCAACCGCCACAAACATCGTGGTGATTGGATTTTCAATGCCCTCGACAGATTTGCATTTTAAGTATCTGCTTGCTTCGGGGACGAGAAATAATGTTTCTTTAAGGAAGATTGTATTTGTGGATCCTAGTGATGCCCTTTCTGCTCGGGCTGGCTTAATATTTAATACTCGCGAAATCGCTAACAATAAAGTTTTGTTCTTAAAGAAAAGAATTGAAGATGCCTTCTTCTTGGGGCCGCATGAGGGTTCTCAGAAATATACTCTCCGGAGAGACGTCGACATCCTTTATTGATTTTGACGTGGCGATTAGGGCGGTAATATGAAAATTAGTGAGGCATCGGAGGTCGGGTTATCATCTCTTGCGTTCGGCCTGGCTAAATTCCTGGCTCAGGAATCGTCTGATGGACGAGAGGCTCACGCACCCGCGGAGGTCATATTTAGTTCTTTCGAGGATTTAACGCGTGACGAGATAAAGGGCGCTCTCTATGAACTTAAAATTTTGCATTTGGTGGATATTGTAGAGCTCACTGGAAAAAAATTTCCGAGTATTCGAGTAAAAGAGAGACTATTTTTCTTCTTCGATTATCTCATTTATGGAAATGATCCTGAGGAAGATGCAATCGCCTTGGCTCGTCTTTGTCTCGAAAAGAGTGGAACAGTGCCGGTGGCGGCCTTGCATAAAGATATTCAATGGGATTTGCGTAGATTTAATCCGGCTCTCTCTGCCCTGATTGCCCGCCTTCCGGTAAAGAGGGTGAGTAGAGAGCATAGTCAAGATTATTCGGCAAGATATTTTCTTATTCTCGATGAGGATCGGGCAATGTTAAGGCGCCTCGTGGCCGTGGGAGGTGGCTCATAACATCGGACATGTTTAAGATTGCGGCAGAACGAGGTCAGAAGTAACGGGGTCAGGTTCTCAGGTTTCCCCACGTTTTCATACCGTCAGCGCCATCTGATCGGTGACTTCTGGCGGGAAAGTAACGGGGTCAGGTTCTTAGGTTTCCCCACGTTTTCATACCGTCAGCGCCATCTGATCGGTGACTTCTGGTGGCAGTGACCGTATGCGGTCCAGCCATCTGGATACGGGCTCAAGGGGCCATCGTCGGACGAGCGCTTCGCGTCCGACGCGTATGGTCGAATAGAGCTTGGATTCAATAATGGGGTCAGATTGACCTCCAGTAGCATCCTGCACCCAGGTGACAGAACTCTCGTGTGGCCGCGTTGGTTGCGAAGAGAAAAGAGCTGGGTCTACCGGCCCTATTGTCTTCATCGAATCCAGCGCTTCTTCGCTCCAAGTTGAACTGCCGCGGCATCGCCTCGATGCCGACGAGCTCGCCGTTGATAAAGAAGAAGGTCGTGCTCCGGTTCGGGCTCGGCCTTGGCGCCTGCGCGCGAGCAGGTGACGTTCTGCAGCATGATCTTCGTACACGGCTGGCCTTTGCCCACGATCTGTGGTGCACGCGAAGTGTGGGTGTAGACGAAGTACTCATGTGATAACTTCCCGACGGGGCTCCAGGGGAGCCGACAGCAAGGGAAGCTCACCATGAAAATGCGTCTCAGCACGATGCTGTGGATAGCTGCTGCCTGTATCGCGGCGCCCGCTTTCGCCGGAAGCCAGCCAGTTCCGCTCTTCAGCGACATCAAGTGGAACTCAGCACCACTCTCGCCCCCCATACCGGATGCACTGGAGATCTATTACTCCACTATAGACATCCCGGCCCTGGCCGCGATGCCCGAGCAAGTCAGAGTTCAGATCCCTCGGCCTCATGGTGGCGCGGTTGATGTTGTCGTCAACCTGGAGGCTATCGATCGGCGTGATGGATTCGTGCAACGCGATGGTTGGGGTTGTCATCAGGGCGATCCCATCGGATGTGAGCTGATACCTATCCCGAATCTGCCTGCGGACCAGTTCTCTTACAGGTGGTCTGGTCGAGGAGACGGGTACGAACTACGAATCAACGTCCATCGCGGCCATGTCGTCGGCATCGTTGCTGGCGCGGCCGGACGCTTCGCTCTTTCTCGGGAAGTCGTCAAGGAGCTGCGGATGGAGTACTTCCGACTCGATGATCCCGTTGGAACATCGGCAGCGGCTGAGTCCAGCACGAGAGTCGGCGATGTGGCGGACAGGTCAGCCCCTGTCATGAGTGCGACCGAGGCGAACGCAGCCACGCTGATGAGGATTTCTCCTCGGCCGCTCTCTCCTATGGGGCCCTCATCTACGCCGCGAATGATCGACATGGTGGTGTTGTTCACCGAGCAGGGGCGTATAGCCGCGGGTGGAAATCCAGTCGCCTGCAGCGATACGGGGGGCATCATCGGCTTAATTCAGAATGGCATCGGCGATATCAATGATGCCTTCAGGAACAGCGCTATCGATGCGCGAGTAGGCGTGGTGACCGTCTCAAAGCTCGCTGGCTGGGAGCCGGTTCCCTATGCTGGAAGTTGGGATTATCGCGAAGCCATCCAGAGCCGAGACCAGATACAAGGGAGTCCGTCCATTAAGGCCTACCGAAATGCGGTGGGCGCTGATGTCGTTGCAATCATTCCTGCTTCGCAGGCTACTTTCGGCCCCTGTGGTGTCGCGTACGTTCAGCGAACGGAGTGCGCCAGTCAAGGGATATCGACCTCACCCTGTACAGGGTCTAATTTCTCCGAGTATGCCTATTACATAAGTACCGCGGAATGTTCATCGAGCGCGGATGTGTTCACTCATGAGCTTGGTCATGTTCTCGGTGCGGAACACAATCGAGGTGCCGGTGCGGCAGCAGATCACGAGGCATCCTTCCCGTACGCGTTCGGCTACAACGATCCGCCTTGGTTCCAGACTGTTATGGCTCAGAATTTCAACCCCGGCTCGCCGCGGCGGCTTCTTCAGTTCTCAAATCCAAGTGTCTTCGAGGGTGGTCGGCCTACAGGAGCCTCCACGATGAATAATGCGCTTGCGATCAGTAACCTCGCTCCTGGAATTGAAGGACTCCGTGTTCGCCCAGGAGTGATTTTCTCTAGCGGCTTCGATAGCTTCAGCGCGTGTCCGTCAGTCACTTACGTTGCGGGTGCCCCGTGAGTTGGATGCGCCATGCGACTGCGGAAATCCTCGCGGCCTGTCTTGTTCTATTGCCCGCGACGGCTTTGTCGGGAGAAACGGGGTCTTCTCAGATCGATGTGTCGATTTCGGTTTCCGTAACGCCCTCATCTTTCCAGCCGGGAGAGCGCGGGACGGTTACGCTGACCTTAGAAAATGCCGGTCCCGATGCCGCAGGTGTAGCTCAGGCTGGTGATCCCCTTGCCAATTTCGTGATTGGCCCCGGATTCAGGCTACCTACCACATGGGATTGGGGGCCGTTTGACATCCTGTGGAGCACGGTCAGCGGTTGTGTTGCTACCTATGACGTCATCGGTCCCGGCCCGCCGCCGGACTTTTTCTTTGCGTTGGTCTTCCAGTTCTACTTTGAAGTGATTCCTCCGGGAGAGTCACGAGTCTGTACGTTCGACATCCAGTTTTTGCCCGAGCCGTTCGAGACTTTCGAGACGCGGTGGACCTATGTGGTCCGCGGGACGCAACAGGACACCAATCCAGCGAACAACGAGATCTTCTACACGATCGTGGCTGGTTCGCCTTCCGTTCCACCAGAGCCGGTTCCCGTGCTTTCGCTGTGGACATTAATGGGCCTGGTGCTCGGCATGTTCGCGCTGGCATGTGCGTATCGGCGGCGGCACGCGACTGAACGCTGATCGAGCCTGCGGCGTTCGCGATCTGCAAGGTTCCCTTGCGGCGTGCTTGGCCTGGAGTTCACGCCACGCGCCGCGGCATTTCCCGGGCATCGTCGCTGCAACTGCCAGCAAATAACGGGGGTCATAACCGGTTCAGGTTAACTTCCCAGGGCGACTCGCCCCTTTCTTGGTCGAAATCGGGGTTTCCAGTAACGGGGTCAGATTGACTTACCGTCTCTCTCTGCCTTCGCGCTTCCTTGGAAGCCTCGGGGACCGTAGACACTTCCGGCTTATGTTGGCGATCCGATAACGGCAAAGCGCGGCTTCACATCCTTGGCCAAAACGAGGTCAGGCTCGCTTTCTGCTCGCCCGTAACTGCCTCCTCACTCAACCCGGATGAGCTTTGGCGTGCCGCGTGGTTTCGATAACGAGCGCCGCTCGACTTGTATGGTGTGTCTGGTCCACCGGTGGCATGGATATTGTCGCCGCCGCTTTTTCGCCTGGCCCCCGTCACACGCCGTTTCCCGTGGCCGTTGACGTCGCGCTCGCGCGCAATCGCAGTTTTCCGCATCGCCTCGCTTGAGGTGACAGGCCGATCGCGCTGAACGCGTCAAGGACCTGCTCGTCTCGATCTTCCGGCAGAACGATCCCTCGATGTCGAAGGGCGAGAGTCTCAGCGCCGCTGACATCCTGAGCCGTGGCCGCAGTGAGCTCGACGCGACGACCACGAGGCCCGGACCGATCGCGTGTTGCAGCATCAGCAGCCATTCGGCAAGGCGGCCGAACGGCGCGGTGCTCGGGGTGAGCCTCGGCAACGTCGTCGTCTGGACGCTGCTGCTCGGCGCGTTTCCGTGGCGCCGACGCGCCGATCTGCACAAGCGGTTGAGTGCCCGGACACCGTTCGCTGTCCGCGGCGACCTCGGCGCGCAGCGTCCCCATCGTGGCTGTTCCAGCCGGGGATCGCGCAACGGCGTCGATGTCGAAACGTCCTCCGGCAACGCGCGGCCGCTTCGTCACGCGGCGAGGACACTCATGGCGTCGCTTCCCGAAAGCGATCCGTCACCGCAGGACGCGCGCATCCCCGCTCACAGATCGTTCTCCATTCCCTGCAAGGCCGGCGCGAGGATCGCCACCAGCGGCGGCTGCGCCATCAGTCGCTGTCGCGCGTCGGCGATGGCAGGCATGACTTCGCGCTGGACCGCGAGCATGGCCTCGTCGATCCGCTTCTCGGTGGCGGCATCGGGCCGGCGCACGGCGCGCGCGCGCCTGGCACAGTCGCGCATCTTCGCGCGCACCGCCTCGATCCGCGGCACGGCGGCCTTCGCGCTGGCTTCGTCGGTGACGCTGGTCAGGATCTCCGACATCTCCCGCAGGTTGGCGGTCATGTCCGCGAACACGCTCTCGGCGCTGTCGCCGCCTCTGCCGTAACCGCCGGCAAGGGGAACGGTCAGCGCCAGCACCAGCATCAGCATCAGCATCATTGTTTTCATGGCAGGCACCTCGAAGGGAGGGAGCGGAAAGCGTCCGGCGCGAACGGCACAGGTCGCGGAACCCGGATCGTTCCGCGATGGCGCACCCTTCCGTCAGTCGAAGCCGTCGGCGAACAATGCGTCCGATTGCAGGCGCAGCACGCCGACGTGGTAGCGCGACGTGCCGTTGTTGTAGAGCGTGCCGGCGACGACCGGCCGTTCGCCCGACAGCACCATCGCGCTCGGCGTGTCGTAGGTGTCGCCGTCCGCATTCATCGGGTAGCGCGCGACGCCGTTGCCGTCGAAGGCCGGATCGAGCGCACCGTCGAACGTGAGGCGTGCGAGGTAGAAATCGGCGACGCCGGAGCCGTTCGGATCGACCCATCCCGCCGCGACGAGGCGGCGGTCGCCACGCATCGCCAGTGTCGTGATGCGCGCGCCCTCCTCGCGCGACAGATCGCGAAATCCCGCATCGGCGAAGCTCGTCGCGATCGAGCCGTCGCCGGCGAGCGCGAGGATGCCGGTGCTGCGCGGCGACGTGCGGTTGATCGCCACGAAGATGCGGCGCTGGAGGAACACTCCCGCGACCGGGCGCACGGCCGTCACGACCGCGTCCGCACTCCAGTCGCCGGCCATCCCGGTATCGGCGCGGACGACGCCGGCATCGCCGAAGCCGGCGTCCGCCACGCCGTCCGTGCCGAGTCGCGCGATCATCGGCCGATCCGGCGCGCCGCTGCCGAGCGCGCGGCCGGCCAGTACGATGTGGCCGATATCGTCGATGGCGACCGCCGTCGCGATGAGCGGCTCGTCGCCGTGCAGACGGGTCCATCCTGCGTCGCCGAACGCGGCGTCGACGTCGCCGTTCGGCAGGATGCGCGTGACGAGCGCATCGGCGCCCGTGTCGGTGACGATCGCACCCGCCAATACGATGCGGCCGTCGCGCTGCAGGGCGGCTGCGGAGACCCGCACGTCGGCGCCGGCCCAGCGGTCGATGTCGATGCGCCGCACACCGCCATCGCCGAACGCCGTATCCGGCGAGCCGTCGGCGCGCACGGCCAGCAGCAGCGGCTGCACGCCCATCGTGCCGGGGACCCGCAGCGCCGCGACGACCCGCGTGCGGCCATCGGGCAGGGCGAACACGCCGGCGGCGCTCTCGCCGATCTGCGAGGCCGGGTCGAGGTCGAACAGCGCGACGCCGCCGTCGCCGAAGGCGGCATCGGGCGTGCCGTCGGCGCGGAAGCGCACGAGGCTGACGGCATCTCGCTGCGGCGACGGATAGCTGACCCAGCCGGCGACGACGACGCTGCCGTCCGTGCCGGCCGCGACGGCGTTCGTTTCGGCCTGCAGGTAGGAAAGCGGCCAGGAATGGATGGCCCTGCCGTTGCCGCCGAAGCTCGAGTCCGGATCGCCGTCGCCGGCGAGTGCCGGCGCGGACAACAGGACGGTGCACAGCAGCGTGCAGCGAAGCGTATGGACGGCTGACATTGCGTATCTCCGAAGCATCTGCCGTCATCCACGGCAGGACGCGGCGTCGGGGGCCAGCGCTTCGGTGCGCGGCGTCGGGTCCCGACGACGATGAACTCCGCAGGAGGCGCAGGTCGATGTCGCGTGTACGCGGAAGTCAGCTCGGTCCCGCGCGTCCGTGGCGAGGCGCAGGTTCCGTCGGGCGATGCGTTTCCCGGGCGCGCGGGCCGACGCCGGCGTGCTCGCGCAGGCCCCGCTGCGGGTGCGGAACGCCCGCAGCGGGGGCCGCGAACGACCCTCAGGCGGTGCCGACCCGGCGCACTGCAGGCACGGCCGGGGCTGCGCCGAAGCGGTTCGTGCCCGGCGTTCCGGCGATGAAGCCGTTGAATACCAGCGCGACCACGCCGCCGATCACGGGTACCAGGCCGATCAGGATCCACCACGCCGACTTGTCGACGTCGTGCCAGCGCTTGGCCTGGATCGCGAGGGCCGGCCACAGGAACAACAGACAGACGATCGCCATCGCGATGCTCATGCCGCCGTCAGCGGCCGCCGGATCCTGCGCGTTCAGCACGCTCATGACACTGGCGCCTCCGACGAGTGCGAGCAACAGCAGCGAGGCAACCACCATGCCCCAGTACGGGCCGCGTCCGACGCGCCCCTTGAACGAGAACAAAAGAGTCTTCCAGTCCATGTCGATTCCCCTCATGCAGGTGTCAAGGCGCAGCGACGATGCCGCGCCGCAGATACCACGGCCGCGGGCAGCCTCCGGGGCCACCGGGAAAACACCGATGCGGTTCGATCCGAACGGACGCCCTCGCCGGGCGTCGCGCGGGTGGGCCGTTGAAGCCGTAGGCGAACCGCCGTGTCGGCCGGGTCGGTCTCGACGTCGAGGCCGACGCGGCCGGCTGTTGCGGATCTCGCACGAAAGCCATCTGCCGCATTCGCCGTAACGGGGTCAGGTTGACTTACTGTCTCACTCAGCTTTCGCGCTTGCTTGGAAGCCTCGGGGACCGTAGACACTTCCGGCTTATGTTGGCGCTCCGATAACGGCAAACCGCGGCTTCACATCCTTGAGGCACTCGATCACTTCGGCTTCCTTCGAGCCCTCGTTCTCGAGGATGCACGTGCGAACCTTCTGTGCGGCTGGATCGAGGCGGCCGGCCAGTTCCGGGTTCTCGTGGAAGTCACTGTTGACGAATTTGCTCAACGAGGCACGCAGCATCGCCTTCAAGCGGTCCGAACTGATCTCGCTGTAGGACTGGCCGACTATGATCGTGAGCGTGTCCGCCTGCTGTACCTGCGTCCCGAAGACCTCCTGCGCCGGGCGCTGCTTCCCTCCCGCGCCCACGAACGATGAGGTGACGCGTGCCAGTTCCTCGACGGCGTTGTCCGCGTATGTAGGCAGGATCGCCGTGGCACCGACGACACCGACGACGATGGATGCCGCCACGCCGGCGAGAAAGCCAACGATGAGGGCGCCATAGTGGCTACGAGAGATCATGTGTTCTCCTTATCGGACGTAGCTGCTCGGCGAAAATCATTGGTCGTTCCGGTCCAGCCGGATGTATGTCAGGCCGGAATCCACTCGACATAGCATTCCCACAATACCCGCTTCGGGGAAGAGCGCGTTCAGGTAGACCTTCAAGGGCGTCCGTCCCCCTTTAATCGGCATCACCTCGCCGTGGCTCGGATGCTTACGCCAAGCACCTCGCGCTTCTCCTTCTGGTCAGACGCCACTGCGAAGGTGCGCGTCGAACGACACGAGCACTTAACGCAGCAGTGAGCGACGGTGGAAGGCGCGATGCTTGGTGCCGCCAAAGGGGGGAAGCCACGCCGAACTGGCTTGTATGGTGCGCCGCATCGGATGGACCTGCAGGGTAGCGGCCCGATTGCGAAGTCTCAGGGGCCGCTCCCAGCCCTCAAGCTGAGCGAGTCATCGGCGCCAACTCGGCGCGTATGCGGCAATGGAAGGCGGCATCCAATGGGTGCACTATAGAGCCCGCCAAGGGGGCGAGATTCAGGGAAGTGTCGGCAGAGGCCACACTCAGCCTCCTTTGTTCAAGGGGATTGGATGATGGCTCATGATGTGGCGGAAGCGTCGACCTCTGAACCGGAGGTTTCCGCACTGCGTGGTGCGGGTAGTCTGATAGAGCGGATCAACCGCGCGCGACTCGAGCTGCTGGATCTGTCGACCCGCAATCGTCTTTTGAGCACGCCCCGAGGTGGTCGGGCTCGCACGGTCGAGGTCGTCAACGAGCTCGCCGCGGCGATGTATCGGATCCTTGTGGTCGAAGGAAAGCGCTTCACGTTCGAGCCTGGACGGCATGGTCCGACGGACCCCCAGGCGGATCTCGAGATGCCCCTGGGAGAAGAGGGCGACGATGTTCCGGCAGAGCCAGTCGAAGATGAAGCGCTGATCGAACAGCCCGACCTCGAGCTCGATGAGGACGGCCGCGTCGTCCGCCACTGGGACCAGCAGCTCTCGACACGTCTGACTTCTGCAGGCCTGCAGAAGCGATTGCTTGATCTCCACATCGACGTCCGAACACTGCAGGAAGAGCAGGGCGTCAATGTCCTCTATCTAGCAGTCGGTTACCTGAAGTGGCAGGCGACCCTGACGCCGAAGGTGGATCGCTACGCGCCCTTGATCCTGATCCCGGTCACGCTGGATCGCAGCAATGCCGGTGAAAAGTTCCACCTGAAATGGTCAGGCGACGATATCGAGGCGAATCTGTCGTTGCAGCTTTTTCTGCATCGCGAGCACCACCTCAAGCTGCCCGATATCGCCGATTTCGAGAGCCTGGATGTCGATGCCTATCTCGCATCCATCGGCACGATGGTGGAAGGCAAGCGTGGCTGGGAGGTTCTGCCGAACGATGCCGTGCTTGGGCTGTTCTCGTTCGCCAAGTTCATGATGTATCGGGATCTCGATCCCTCGCTCTGGGGTGAAATGGGCGGGATGGAGAGTATCCCGACCTTGCGAGGCGTGGTCTCGGACGGGTTCCCGGGGGCGTCGCTCTCGGACGAGAACGCGAACATCGACGTGCTCATTCCGCCCGAGCAGATGATCCATGTCGTCGATTGCGACAGCTCGCAATCCCTCGTGGTCCACGATGTGCGTAAGGGCAACAGCCTCGTGGTGCAAGGACCGCCCGGGACTGGCAAGTCCCAGACCATCGCCAACATCATTTCGGCGGCGGTTGCCGATGGCAAGAAGGTCCTCTTCGTCGCCGAGAAGATGGCGGCGCTGGAGGTCGTCAAGCGGCGTCTTGACCATGTGGACATCGGTGTCGCTTGCCTCGAGCTGCACAGCAGCAAGGCCAACAAGAGAGCCGTTCTGGAAGAGCTCAAACGGACTTGGCAGTTGGGCGCGCCGAGTGGTGGCGACGGCACGTCCATAAACGAGCAGCTCAGGGAGCGACGGGACGCGCTGAACCAGCATGCGAGCCGGCTTCATCAGAATTTACGCCCGGCTGACCTGACGCCCTATCAGGTCTTGGGGCATCTCGTGCGTCTTCGTCGGCTTGGGTTCAGTACGCAACGCGTGCCTTTGGAAGGCGCGATAGCGTGGGCGCCATACGACAAGAGCGCACGAGACGAACTCATCCATGATCTGGTCGTTCGCATCGATACGATGGGCATTCCGGATCGGCACAGTTGGGCTGGCGTCGGCATCGACGGCTTGCTTCCCAATGACCGGGACCGCCTGGTCGGCGAGGTGTCCACCCTGAGGGGTGAACTCGAAGCGTGGCTCAGTGCAGTGCGCGCGCATCAGGAAGCATTGCGGCTGTCCATGCCGACGGTGTTCTCCGATGTGCGGGCGGCGGAACAGAGAGCTCAGATCCTGCTGGATGCACCGGCGATCGGTCGGGAGGCGCTTCTCGCAATCCAGTGGCAGCAGCCGTCAGAGATGCAACACCTCGCGACGGTCCTCGCGACTGCGCAACGAAAATTGGCAAAGGCGGCAGTCAGTGCCGATCCGCGTGCGCTGCACGTCGACTGGCATGCCGCAGCTGACGCCTTTCGAAGTCTGCCGCCCGAGTTCGTATTGGGGCGAGAGGTTCAATCGCTGGTCGCGGCGTCGGTGGCGCTCAAACAATCATGGCAGGATCTCGCGCGCCTGACGCATCTGATGTCCGAGACGTCGCCTCTGACGTTGGACTCGGCACTCAAGCTGGTCCTCATCGCGGAGCGGGCCACCACCATACCGGAGATCGACCGGGATGCCTTGGTGGCGCACGTGTGGGACCGAGGAGTAGATGCAATCCAGGAGATCGTGGCGACCGTCGAGCGGTTCCAGAAGGCTCGAGCGAGCCTCAGCCACACGTTCCGCGAGACAGCATGGGCCAAGGACCTCGAGGAGGCCCGGCTTCATCTGGCGACTCGAGGAGGGAGTTGGCTGCGAGTGCTCAGCGCGGATTGGCGGCGCTCGAATCGCGAGGTGCGTGCCCAGCTCGTCTCACCGAAGCTGCCGGCTGATCAAATGCTGGCGGCACTGGATTCTTTGCTGGACGCGCAACTGGACAAGAAACAGATCGATGCGCAAAGCACTCAGGCATTGGACGCTTTCGGGAGCAGTTGGCAGGGCGAGCGTTCCGACGCGTTGTTCTTGCGGCGCGTGGTCGCCTGGATGCGCACGCTGAGACCACTGGGCAGCGGTGTCCGGGAACGTCTGGCCAACATCAATGACCGTGTGCTGGCGGCAGCGGTCGCAAAGCGACTGAAGCCGGTGCTGATGGACCTTCAGCAGACGCTCAAGCCAACTTACGAGGCCATGATCGCTCACGGCTCAGACCGGTGGGGCGAGGAGACGATTCTCGGACGCATGTCACTGCAGCTGCTCGGAGAGCGGCTCGCGCCGTGGCAGAGCGCGTTTGACTTCAGTCGCTTGCTGACAGGGGGGGCCAACCTCCCGGTCGGCGACGCACTCGAGGCAATCGGGCGTCTGCGAACAGCACAGGAAGCCGTCGCCGCTCTCGACGAGACGCCGGGAGCCGAAGCTTTCGGACTGCTCTGGAAAGGGCTGGATACCGATCCAAGCGCGCTTCAAGCGGCAATTGCCTGGATGGCCAGCCACGCAGATCTTCGGGAACTTGCCGCGCATACCGAGGACCCGGGCGCGTTGCTGGTTCGGAGTCGGCAGCTCATTGCCGCCTCCGAGGACCTCTCTTCAAGAATCCAGGGACTATTCGACTTTCTTCAGTTCCAAGGAGCTTCCGCCATCGGCGGCGTCACGGAAGGCTCGGTTGTCGGAGATGTCGCGACTCATCTTTCGAGGTGGGAGGCCGATCCTGAGGCTCTGCCGCAATGGGTCGCCTACGTTGCCGTCGCAAAGAAGGCGCGGCAAAGGGGACTTTCTGCGTTCGTCGACGCGATGGCTTCGGGCGAGCTCGGTGTGCAAGCGGCGAAAGGTACCTTCGAGCTGGCCTATTACGAAACGGTTTTTGAGGAGATGGTCCGGCGTGAGCCTGCCCTGGCCGCCTTCGACGGTCAGCAGCAATCGCAGCTCATTGAAAGTTTCGTGCGACTGGATCGCGAGCGCCAGATGCTGGCACGGATCGAGGCCATCAGGACGCATCACGGGCGGATTCCGAGGCGCGGCGGCGCCGCCGGACCTACCGCCGTCCTGATGGGCGAGATGGAAAAGAAGCGCGCGCACATGCCGATCCGGCAACTCATGCAGCGCTGCGCGCCGGCGATTCAGGCGCTCAAGCCGGTCTTCATGATGAGTCCGTTGTCGGTCGCCCAGTTCTTGCCGCCGAGTTCCCTAAGCTTCGACATGTTGGTGGTCGACGAGGCCAGCCAGGTCCAGCCGGTCGATGCGCTGGGGGCAATCGCGCGCGCGAAGCAACTCGTGGTCGTCGGAGACGAGCGCCAGCTGCCGCCCACGCGATTCTTCGCCAAGATGCTCGGCGACGCAGCTGAGAGCGATGAGGATGGCGCTCAGGCGGCCGACGTGGAGAGCATTCTGGGTTTGTGTCGCGCCAGAGGCTTGCCCGAACGCATGTTGAGGTGGCATTACCGCAGTCGCCACCAATCCTTGATAGCGGTTTCCAACAGCCAGTTTTACGAGAACAAGTTGTTCATCGTTCCAAGCCCGTATACGAGCGAAGCGGGCGTTGGGCTTCGTTTCAATCATCTGCCGGCTGCCGTCTATGACCGCGGCAACACGCGGACCAATCCGCTGGAGGCCAAGGCAGTCGCTCGGGCGGTGATTGCACACGCACGCGCTACACCGCATATGTCGCTGGGCGTGGCGACCTTCTCCACTCAGCAACGACGGGCGATCTGGGACGAGCTCGAGCTGCTCAGGCGCCAGCATCCCGAGACGGAGGGCTTTTTCGGAGAACACTCGACTGAACCCTTCTTCGTCAAAAGCCTGGAGAACATCCAAGGTGACGAACGCGATGTGATCTACATTTCCGTGGGCTACGGAAGGGACAGCCAGAGCAACATCACGATGAATTTCGGTCCGGTGAGCCGGGAAGGGGGAGAGCGTCGGTTGAACGTGCTCATCAGCCGCGCGAAATCTCGATGCGAGGTGTTCTCATCCATCACCGATGAGGACATCGATCTGGAACGCGCAAGAGGAAAGGGCACTGCGGCGTTGAAGCTCTTCCTGAGATATGCCCGCACGGGTCAGTTGAATGCGGGGCCCGATCAGTACGGAGTGCGCACGAGCATCTTCGAAGAAGAAGTTGCAGTTGCCCTTCGAGAGCGGGGATACGACCTGCACACGCACGTTGGCATTGCGGGCTTCTTCGTCGATATCGCGGTCGCAGATATCGCACGTCCGGGCCGCTACGTACTCGGCATCGAGTGCGACGGCGAGAGTTATCGCGACGCCAAGAGTGCGAGAGACCGCGACCGATTGAGGGACAGTGCGCTACGCGACAAAGGATGGAACGTCTATCGGCTCTGGAGCTCGGATTGGTTCCAGAGACCCCAAGCCGAACTGGCGAAGCTGATATCCGCCATCGAGGCCGCGAAGGCCGAGCCGGATCCCTTCGCGAGCGAGGCTGTCGCGCAGGGTCGTGCGGTGCCGATCGAGTTCTCGGCTGTAGATAGGGGCGAGTTCGTCGAAGTGGGGCTGGTTCGGACCGAGTCGGCGAGGCCCGGAGTGTCTTACACGGAAGCCAGCTTTGCCGTGCCCTCGCGCCAGACCGAGCTGCATCTGGTGCCTGCTGAGAAGCTCGCAACGATCGTGCAGCAGGTCGTCGAGACGGAAGGGCCGATCCATCGCGCCGAGATCGTCACGCGGATCCGCACGCTTTGGGGTCTTCAGAGAGCGGGCGCTCGAATTCAAGCGGCCGTCGAGGATGGCATTGATCGGGCGATCCTCCGGGGGTGGGTACAGGCGGTCGACGTCGACTTCGTGTCGGTGTCGAATCGAAGGCCGCAAGTGCGGGATAGGAGCAATGTCGCTTCGGCCACGCTCCGGCGGCCCGACTATTTGCCTCCGTCCGAGATCGATGCGGGACTTCTGGCGATCGTCGAAGAGAATCTGGGCGCTTCCACCGATGAATTGGTGGGATATGTGTCCCGGCAGCTAGGTTACAGAACCACGAGCGCCCAACTTCGTCGCGCCATCGCAGATCGATGCGAGTTGCTGTTAACGCGAGGACAGCTCGTCGAGAGGGATGGAGTCCTCGGGCTGCCGATAGCTACCTAAGCACGTCCTTGGGATGAGACGCATGTGTTCCAACGATGAAGGCAATGGATTTGGTCAGCGGACGACAAGCGAGCTTTGACGATTGGTAGGGTGCTTTTTTACAACTCAAGACAAGGCGGCGTCTGATGGAAAGATTGGAAGAGAGTCTTGTGGAGTTCAGAAGGATGGTGAGAGGAAACAGCGCCTGGGCGGCTCATTGGCGCTCTGCGCATTTCGACTGCTCTCGTGACTACTTGCGCCTTGAGCGCCTGCTCGCCATTCCGTCGATCGTGCTGGCGACATGCATTCTCGGCTTCGCGTTCTACGCGGTCGATCGGCAGGGTGCGCCGCTCTGGACGCAGTACGCGCTCGCTGGGCTCACCGTCATGCAGGGCGTGCTCGCCGCCGTTTTGGCCTACCTGCGTCCGAGTGCGATGGCCGAGCACTACCGCTCATCGGCAGTCAACTTCGCATCCGTCTCGCGACGTTGGGGAGAGATCGAGTTGCGGCTGATGTTGCAAGAGCGCCCTTCCAGCGACGAACTCGCCGACATACTCCGGTCGTCGGATCAGGCGGCTCGGGAGGCCTTGCCGGTGACACGCCGAGTGCTGAAATCGAAAGGAGAGGCTCCTCCCTATGCGTCGTTCGGTCATTGGACCTGACGCGCAGAGAAGAACCAGGCTAAATATCAGCGCGGCATGGAGGAATGCCGCTCGTCAGTGGCGCTCCGATAGCGGAACGGAGTCAGCTTAACTTCCTTCGAATGAGACAGCGCCGATCCTTAGGTTGTGGTCCCGGACGGTCGCCACGGATCGCCGATCCGGCGCAGGTGTCTGCTTTCCAGCTCTCTCGCGGCCTCCGAGCATGACCGAGTCCCGAAGTACCGATACGAGTCGGCGCGGCGCGCAGCACACACGCGGAAGCCGCATCGGCGCCGGCTTTCCGTAAGGACCCGGTAAGAAGGTCTCGCCGACACTGCGCGTCCTTTCCCGCGAGTGCCTCCCATGCTGAAGTCCTGTTTCTCCGCAGCCGTCCTGCTGGCCTCGCCGTTCGCGTCGGCGCAGAGCGGCGGCGTGACCGAAGAGCCGATCGTCGAGCGCGTTGCCGACGAAGCGCCGCACCGCTGGACCGTCGGACTGGCGCTGTCGATCAGCGACAGCGCCTACGCCGGCGAGGACACCCGCCTGCGTCCGTTCCCGCTGATCACCTTCGAGGGCGAGCGCTTCTTCTGGCGCGGCCTCGGCGGCGGCTTCCATCTGTTCGAGCGCGGCGGCTTCACGCTCGACGCCGTGGCGTCCGGACGTTTCGACGGCTTCGACATCGACGACCTCGGCCGCCGCGAGCTGGCCGCCAACGGCGTGGACGCGCGCCTGCTCGAGGACCGCGACGACGGTCTGGACGTCGGCATCGCGGCAACCTGGTCGGGCCGTGCCGGCGAGTTCAAGCTGCGCGCGCTGGCCGATGCGACCGATACCAGCGGCGGCTACGAGATCGCCGCGGACTACGGCTATCCGGTGCATCTGGGCCGCGCGACCGTGGTGCCCGCCGTCGGCCTGCGCTGGATGTCGAAGGATCTGGCGAACTACTACTATGGCACCCTGGACGAGGAAGTCGCGCGCGGCGTGGCGCGCTACCGGCCCGGGTCCGTGCTGGTGCCGCAGGTCGGCGTCGGCTTCCTGCGTCCGCTCGGAGCGAAATGGAGCCTGTTCGGTTCGATCGACTACAAGTTCCTGCCCGACGAGCTGACCGACAGTCCACTGCTGGATCCGGACGCGAGCGGCAGCGCCGGTTTCAGGATCGGCTTCAGCCGTAGTTTCTGACCCGATGCATCGAGTGGGCCTCGTCCTCATGCCGGAAGACATCCGCAAGCTGACGCACCGGATCGCCCTGGTCGAAGACCATGCGCGTCTGTCGGCGCTGGTCAAGCGCGGCCTGGCCGGTGCCGGCATCGCGGTGGACGTGTTCGCGTCGCTCGAATCGGCCTGGGCCGGCGTCGCGCAGCCGGTCTACGCGGTCGCGGTGATCGATCGCGGCCTGCCGGACGGCGACGGTCTGGAACTGGTCCGGCGCATGCGCGCGGCGCGCATGCGCACGCCCTGTCTGATGCTGACGGCGCGCGACGCGCTGCGCGACCGTGTCGACGGTCTCGACGCGGGTGCGGACGACTACCTGTCCAAGCCGTTCGCGCTCGAGGAGCTGGCCGCACGCGTGCGCGCCCTGATGCGCCGTCCGCTGGACCTGCGCGACGCCGCGCTGATCCATCGCGGCCTGCAGGTGCTGCCGGAAGCCGGCTGCATGCGCTGCGGCGAGCGCGAGGCGGCGCTGGCGCCGGCCGAGCTGCAGATCATGATCTGCCTGGTGCGCGCGGCCGGCCAGCCGGTCCGCAGGCGCACGCTCGAATCGGCGGCCTGGGGCGTGGACGAGATCGTCACGCCGAATGCGCTGGACGTCGCCGTGCACCGACTGCGCCGCAAGCTCGCCACGCTGCGCGCGGAGGTGTCGCTGGTCAACATCCGCAACCACGGCTTCGCGCTGCGCGACACCGATGCTGCCGCGTAGCCTGACCAGCCGGCTGATGCTGGCCTCGCTGGCGGCCGTGCTGGCGGCGGCCCTGGGCGCCGTGGCGATCCTGCTGCTGCTGTGGCCCGGCTCGCCCGAAGCGGTGCTGCGTGCCGAGCTGCTCGAGGAGGTCGAGCAGATCGAGGACGGCCTGCGGACCGGGCCGGACGGCGGTCTCCTGGTCGGGCTCGACTACGAGAACCTCAGCATCTACGACGCGATGCCCAAGGACGCGGCGTATCAGGTGCGCGACGCGGCCGGCACGGTGGTCGCGCACAGCATCGACGGGCCGGCGCAGGATCTGCTCGACCGGATGGACGCCGCCGAGGGCGAGGCATCGCTGCCCAACGGCGCCGAGACGCTGCGCCTGCGGCTGATCGAGCGCGGAATCGTGCACGAGGGACGGCGCTACGCGGTGCGCGTCGCGCGCAGCGAGCGGCTGGTCGTGACGCTGCGGCACTACGCCGGCAAGCTCTACCTGCGTGCCGGCCTGGTGACGGTCGCGCTCGCGCTGGTGATGTTCACGCTGGTGGTCTATCTGACGATCTGCCGCATGTTGCGGCCGTTGCGCGAGGCGTCCGAGGTCGCCCGGCGGCTGGAGCCGCGCAAGCTGTCGATGCGATTGTCCACGGCCGGGCTGCCGGCCGAGATCGTGCCGCTGATCGACGCGCTCAATGCGGCGCTGGCGCGCCTGGAAGCCGGCTTTCGCGTGCAGCAGCAGTTTCTCGCGTCGGCCGCGCACGAGCTGAAGACGCCGCTGGCACTGCTGCAGGCCGAGATCGAGCTCGGCGGTGCGGCCGATACGCCGACGCTGCTGCGCGACACCGCCCAGATGGGCCGCATCGTGCATCAGCTGCTGCACCTGGCCGAGGCCAGCGAGGGACACAACTATCGCTTCGAGACGCTCGACCTGCGCGTCGAGATGGAGGAGGCGATCGACTACCTGCAGCGGCTGGCGGAGCCGAACGACGTCGGCCTGCAGCTGGAGGTCGACGCCGATCGGGCCGTCTGCGTGGAGGCCGACCGCGGCGCGCTGTTCGTGCTGGCCAAGAACCTGCTCGAGAACGCGATCCATCATTCCCCGCGCGGCGCCGCGATCCGCGTGCGCGTCGGCGCGGAAGGCTTCAGCGTCGAGGACGCGGGCCGCGGCGTCGCCGCGCCGGACGTGCCGTTCCTGTTCGAGCGCTTCTGGCGCGCGCGGACCGAGGACAGCGGCGGAGCGGGCCTGGGCCTGGCGATCTGCCGGGAGATCTGCCAGGCGCATCGCTGGCGGATCGACTATGCGGGCACGTCGGCCGCAGGCGGCGCGCGTTTCGCGGTGCTTACGCGGCCGGAGCCGGCGGCGTGAGTCACCCGGCTTTCCAGCACGCCCCGGCGCCGGCTTCGATCCGATATCGGGTTCGTCGGCGCTCGCTGTCGGCTGCGCGTGTCGCGTATCGGCGTCCGCCCGACATTTCCGCGACGTCGGCGCCTCACGATCGGCGCTGCCCGGAGGCCGTCGGGCCGGTCTGCCCCCGGCGGGCGGCGGGTCTTCCCATCTGCGATCTGCGAGGACTCGTCGCGACATGAAGCATGGTCTGTTCGCCCTGGCCGCTGCCGGGCTCGTGGTCCTGGCGCTCGCGCCGTTCGGGCCGGGACCGGCGGGCGATGCCGCCGCCGATGCGGATGCCGCACCGGCCGCCGTGCTGTCGGTCGCACTGATCCGGGCGCAGCAATCGGCGCTGCCGCTGCGCGTGCCGGCGACCGGTCATGTCGCGGCCTGGCAGGAGGCCAGCATCGGTGCGCAGGCGGACGGTCTGCGCCTGACCGAGGTACGCGTCAACGTGGGCGACACGGTCCGGCGCGGCCAGGTGCTGGCCCTGCTCGACGCCGCGACGGTGCAGGCCGAGCTCGCGGAGGCGCGCGCCGCGGTCGCGCAGGCGGTGGCCGAGGCCGATGAGGCGCAGGCCAATCACGAACGCGCCAAGAAGCTCGGCGCGCTCGGCGCGATGTCCGCGCAGCAGGTGGGCCAGTATGCGGTCGGCGCGACCACGGCGCGGGCACGCCGGGACGCGGTGCGGGCGGCCGAGCAGCGCCAGCGCCTGCGGCTGGCGCATACGCGCGTGCTCGCGCCTGACGATGGCATCATCACCGCGCGCATGGCGACGGTGGGCGCGGTGGCCGCCGCCGGCCAGGAGCTGTTCCGGCTGATCCAGGACGGCCGCCTCGAATGGCGCGCGGTGGTGTCGGCGGCGGATCTGGACACGCTCGAGCCGGGTCAGGTGGCGACGATCGAGCGCCCCGGTCACGAGCCGGTCCGCGGCCAGCTGCGCATGCTGGCGCCGCAGATCGACATGCGCACGCATACCGGCCTGGTCTACGTCGACCTGCCATCCGCCAGCACGCTGCGCGCAGGCCTGTTCGTCGGCGGCAGCATCGAGATCGGCAGCCGGGCGGCGCTGACGCTGCCGCAGAGCGCGGTGCTGCTGCGCGACGGCTTTCATTACGTGCTGCGCGTCGATGCGGCCTCGCGCGTGGCCGCGCAGCGTGTCGAGGTCGGCCGCATCGCCGGCGATCGCATCGAGATCAGCGCGGGGCTGAGCGCGTCCGAGGCGGTCGTCGCCGCGGGCGTGGGCTTTCTCGGCGAGGGCGATCGCGTGCGCGTGGTCGACGCCGGCGCGGACAGCGTGGGCGCGGGTACGGCGGCCGCAGGCGCCCCGGCTGCGGACGCGGTCGGTGGGCACGGGTCCTCCGGGCCGCGCGTGACCGGATCGCACGCCGCCGCGCCGCGCCTGCGCGCTCCGCCGATGCCGGCACCGAGCCGGGGTGGCGCGTGAACCTCAACGTCTCGGCCTGGTCGATCCGCAATCCGGTCGCGATCACGCTGCTGTTCGCGCTGCTGACGCTGGCCGGCGCGGCCGGCTTCCGCGCGATGAGCGTGCAGGACTTTCCGGACATCGATTTCCCGGTCGTCACGGTCACCGCGGTGCTGCCGGGTGCCTCGCCGGCGCAGCTCGAGCACGATGTCGCGCGCAGGATCGAGGACGCGCTGGCGAACCTGCAGGGCCTCAAGCGCCTGACCGGCGTGCTCGGCGACGGCGGTGCGCGCATCACCGCCGAGTTCCGCGTCGGCAAGCCGGTGGCCGAGGCGATGGACGAGGTGCGCGACGCGCTCGCGCGCATCCGCGCGCAGCTGCCGACGGATCTGCGGGATCCGGTGATCGAGCGCATGACGCTGGCCGATACGCCGGTGGCCACGCTGACCGTGTCCTCGGCGCGGCGCGACGAGCAGGCGCTGTCGTGGTTCGTCGACGGCGTGCTGGCGCGGCGTCTGCTGGCGGTGCCGGGCGTGGGCGCGGTGTCGCGCGTCGGCGGCGTCGACCGGCAGATCCGCGTCGAGCTCGATCCGCAGCGTCTGCTGGCGCTCGGCAGCACCGCAGCGGACGTCTCGCGCCAGCTGCGTGCGCTCCAGCAGGAGGCCGCCGGCGGCCGCGTCGAGATCGGCGGTGCCGAACAGGCGGTGCGCACGATCGCGACGGTGGGCGATGCGCGCGCGATCGCGCAGCTGCAGCTGTCGCTGAGCGACGGCCGCCGCGTGCGTCTGGACGAGGTGGCGAGCGTCACCGACACCACCGCCGAGCCGCGCACGGCGGCACGGATCGACGGCCGGCCGGTCGTCGCGTTCGACGTGCTGCGCGCGCGCGGCGCCGGCGAGCTGGCCGTGGCCGACGCCGTGCGTGCCGCCGTCGCCGAGCTGGCCGCGGCGCATCCGGACCTGCGCTTCGCCGAGGCGGTCGACCACGTCGCGCCGATCGCCGAGAACTACCAGGGCTCGATGTGGCTGCTGGTCGAGGGCGCCGTGCTGACGGTGCTGGTGGTGCTGTGCTTCCTGCGCGACTGGCGCGCGACGTCGATCGCCGCGGTGGCACTGCCGCTGTCGGCGATTCCCACGTTCGCGGTGATGCACCTGCTCGGCTTCACGCTCAACACGGTCTCGCTGCTGTCGCTGTCGCTGGTGGTCGGCGTGCTGGTCGACGATGCGATCGTCGAGATCGAGAACATCGAGCGGCATCTGCTGGCCGGCAAGCCGCCGCTGCGCGCCGCGGCCGAGGCGGCCGACGAGATCGGCCTGGCGGTGATCGCGACCACGTTCACGCTGATCGCGGTCTTCGTGCCGACCTCGCTGATGGGCGGCGTGGTCGGCCAGTACTTCGTGCAGTTCGGCTGGACCGCGGCGATCGCGGTGTTCTTCTCGCTGATCGTCGCGCGCCTGCTGACGCCGATGCTGGCGGCGTACCTGCTGAAGGCGCCCGGCGCGGATGCAGCGCGCCGGCGCGCAGCCGAGCCGCGCTGGCTGCGCCACTACCTGACCGCCGTGCGCGTGGGCCTGCGCCACCGTGCGGCCACGCTCGCGGCGGCCGCGCTGCTGGTCGCGCTGGGCCTGGCGATCGCCGCGCGGCTGCCGGGCGAGTTCATGCCGCCCGACGACGGTCCCCATACCCAGGTCACGGTGACGCTGCCGCCGGGCAGCCGGCTGCCCGACACGCTGGACGCGGCGGAACGGGCGCGCGTGCTGGTCGCGCGGCATCCGCAGGTGCGCTCGGTCTACACCGCGGTCGGCGCCGCCGGTGGTGGCGGCGATGCGGACGAGACCGCGTCCGCGGCCGGCGTGACCACGGCCGTGCTGACCGTGAACCTGGTGCCGCGCCGGTCGCGGGCCGGCATCACGCGGCAGGCGATCGAGAACGACCTGCGCGCGGCCCTGCAGGCGCTGCCGGGCGTCCGGATCGGCGTCGGCAGCGATGCGGATGGCTACCAGCTGGTACTGGCGGCCGAGGACGGCGCCTTGCTGGCGCGCCATGCGAGCCGCGTCGAGCGCGAGCTGCGCGGCATGCCCGGCATCGGCGCGGTCACGTCCTCGGCGAGCCTGGTGCGGCCGGAGCTGATCGTGCGGCCGGATTTCGCGCGGGCAGCCGAGCTCGGCGTCACGTCCGAGGTGATCGCCGAGACGCTGCGCATCGCGACTGCGGGCGACTACGACGAGGATCTGGCGCGGCTGAACCTCGACGAGCGGCAGGTGCCGGTGCTGGTGCGGCTGGCCGATCGCGGCCGCGACGATCTGGACACGCTGCGCCGGCTGCCGGTGCCGGGCGCCTACGGACCGGTGCCGCTGGAGAGCGTCGCGGACGTGAGCATCGGCAGCGGGCCGGCCGAGCTCACGCGCCACGACCGCAGACGCAGCGTCACGCTGAGGGTGGAGCTCGGCAGCCGGCCGCTCGGCGACGTCGAGCGCGCCGCGGCCGCGCTGCCGAGCCTGCGCCAGCTGCCGGGCGGTATCGTGCAGACCACGGCCGGCGACGCCGAGACGATGGGCGAGCTGGTCGCCGGCTTCGTGCTGGCGATGCTGGCCGGCGTGTGCTGCGTCTATGCGGTGCTGGTGCTGCTGCTGAAGGACTTCGCACAGCCGCTGACCGTGCTGGCAGCGCTGGTGCTGGCGATTCCGGGCGCGTGCCTGGCCCTGTGGCTGAGCGGCGCCAGCCTGTCGCTGCCGTCGATGATCGGCCTGATCATGCTGATGGGCATCACCACCAAGAACGCGATCCTGCTGGTCGACTACGTCGTCATCGCGCGCCGCGAACTCCGCCTCGACCGCCGCCGCGCGATTCTCGACGCCTGCCGCAAGCGCGCGCGGCCGATCGTCATGACGACGATCGCGATGGGCGCCGGCATGCTGCCGGTCGCGCTCGGCTTCGGTGCCGATCCGAGCTTCCGCGCGCCGATGGCGATCGCCGTGATCGGCGGACTGGTCGGGTCCACGCTGCTGTGTCTGCTGGTGATCCCGGTCGTCTACAGCCTGCTCGACGATGCGGTGCGCGGTCTGCGCGCGCTGCTGCGGCCGCGTGGCGACGCGCGGCCTGCGCGCCGCATGGCCGAGGCGTAGATGCGCATGCGCGAGCCACGCTCCGGAGTCGAGGCGCAGCTGTCGCCTGACGATGCGGCCGACTGCCACGGCATCGCGATCGGCCGCGCCGCGGACGGCCGCCGCGGCGCGGCCGCCGCCTGGCGGCAGCCGGCGTGTCCGCCGCCGGCACACGACCTCGGCGTCGCCTTCGCATGCGCGAGGACCATGCTAGAGTGGCTCGCGCGCGAAGCGGGCGTGGTGTCCGCGGTCGCCGCGCGCAATGCGTCCGGCAGGCCGGCGGCGCCCGCCGCCGATCCGGTCCAGCCCCCAGCGGCGGACCCGTCATGAGCAGCCAGCTGTCGATCCTGATCATCGAGGACAACGCGCAGCTCGCGGCCAATCTCTACGACTATCTGGAAGCCTGCGGCCATAGCCTGGACGCGGCGCCGGACGGCGTCTCCGGCCTGCACCTGGCCTCGACCCGCGACTACGACGCGATCGTGCTCGACTGGAACCTGCCGCGTCTGGACGGCCTCGGCGTGCTGCGCCGGCTGCGCGGCGACGCGAAGAAGAAGGTGCCGGTGATCATGCTGACCGCACGCGACCAGCTCGCCGACAAGATCGAGGGCTTCGAATCGGGCCTGGACGACTACCTGGTCAAGCCGGTCGCGCTGCCGGAGATCGAAGTACGGCTGCGCGCGCTGGTCGCGCGCCTCAGACGGGCCGCGGTGCCGGAAGACGTATTGCGCGTGGGCGATCTGCGCTTCCATCTCGGCACGCTGGAAGTGCATCGCGGCAGCCGGCGCATCGCGCTCAGCCGCACCGGCCGCCGCCTGCTGGAACTGCTGATGCGCGAGAGTCCGCAGGTCGTCACGCGGGCACGTCTGGAGCGCGCGGCCTGGGGCGATGCCGTGCCGGAGACCGACCTGCTGCGCTCGCATATGCACGTGCTGCGCCGAGCGATCCAGCTCGATGCCGAGGCGCCGCTGCTGCATACGGTAACGGGCTCGGGCTACCGGCTCTGCGACCATGGCTAGGCGCCGCGCCGCACCGCGCAGGCCGCGCGGTGTCCACAGCTGGATCAGCGCCGCGATGGTCGTGTTCGGGCTGACGATGCTGGCCGCACTGGCGATGCAGAGCTTCAGCAGCCAGCGCCTGATCGAACATCGCTTCTGGGCCGATCTGCTGGCCGCGGTGTCGGCCGATCATGCCGCACGCGTCGCGGCGGGGCACGGGGCGTCGCTGCCGCACGGCGGTATCGTCCGGTCCTGGTACTGGACCGACCGCGGCACGCTGCCGGAGCCGGCCTATCTGGCCGACCTGCCGGCCGGCTACTACTCGACCGAGAGCGGCTTCTTCGGCGCGTTCCAGTCGATCGAAGACGACAGGCCGGTCAGCTTCCATGCGCGGGTACTCGACCTGCCGCACGGCCGGCTGATCACGACGGTCGACATCGAGGCGCTCGAGGACCAGCAGAACCGCGACAGCCTGCTCAGCGTCGGCTGGGCGGTGATCTTCGCGGTACTGATCGCCGCGGTGATCGCGTGGCTGCACGCGAACCTGGTACAGCCGGTGCGGGATCTGGCCGAACGCATGCAGGCGATCGACCCGAGCGATACCGCGGCGCGATTGCCGATGACCTACGCGCGCGAAGAGATCCAGATGATCGCGCAGGCCAGCAATACGCACCTGGAACGTGTCGCGCAGTTCGTCGCGCGCGAGCGCAGCCTGCTCGACCAGGCCAGCCACGAGTTCCGCACGCCGATCGCGGTGATCGCCGGAGCGGCCGACGTGCTCGGGAAGATGCCGCTGCCCGAGGCTGCGCGGCCGGTGCTCGGCCGCATCGAGCATGCGGTGGCGGACCTGTCCGAAACGATGGTCGCCCTGCTGTACCTGGCGCGCGAGCCCGATCCGGAGTCCGAGCCGGCCGACGTCACGGCCCTGCACGAGCTGCTGCCGCGTCTGGCGCGCGACCACGAGCATCTGCTGCGCGACACGTCCGCGCAGCTGAGAGTCGGCGCGCTGGCGCCGACCTTCATCGCCGTACCCGAGGCGATCGTGCGCATCGCGGTCAGCAACCTGCTGCGCAACGCGATCGAGAGCACCGATGCCGGCTATGTCGAGATCGCGCTCGGCGAGGGCACGATCACCGTCACCGATTCGGGCAGCGGCTTCGATCCGGTCGAGGCGGCACGGCGCTATCGCGACAGCCTGCGCCACGCGGCGCCGGTCCGCGGGCAGGGCCTCGGGCTGTTCCTGATCGGCCGCATCTGCGACCGCTTCGGCTGGCGGCTGGCGATCGAATCCGCCGGGCCGGCCGGCACGCGGGCGCGGCTGGACGTCGGTTCCAGCGTGATCGTGCCGTAGCGACGTCGCGCGATACGCGAGCGGCCGTGCCGCCGCCGCGTGATCGACCGGGCGCGCGACATGACGGCGAAGAGGCGCGTCGCATCGCGCACGCGGCGGACGACGCGCGTGTCCGGCGTGTGCGATCGGCCGTGCCCGCCGGTGCGCCGCGCGCCACCTGCGGCCCGCGTCCGGCCGCGCCGGTGCGCGCATCCGACGCGGGGCGGACGCATCCGGCGATCGGCTTCTTGCGTATGTCGGGCGATGCGGGCCGATGCGAAACATCGCGGCGCCGGCGCAGGTACGACATTTCGGCGACGTCGCCGCGCCATCCTGACCGCGACGTGCCACGCCGTGGCGCTGCGGCGCGCAGGCGGGCACGCGATCGCTCCCCACTCGATGAGGTCAGGCATTCCATGAAGAACAGACTGTGGCCCGTACTGCTGTCCGGCTTGTCGCTGCAAGCCGCTGCCCAGCCGGGCGCCGCCGACGACGGGCCGCCGGAGGGCTATCCGCCGCGCTGGAGCATCGGCCTGGCCGCGATGGTGTCCGACAGCCCCTATGCAGGCGAAGGCACGCGCGTGGTACCGATTCCGCTGATCGCCTACGAAGGCGAGCGCTTTTACTTCCGCGGCATCACCGGCGGCTGGCGGCTGTTCTCGGGCGAGTCGTTCGAGCTGGCCGCGATCGGCAAGTTCCGCTTCGACGGTTTCAGCGCCGACGATCTGGGCCGGCGCGAACTGGCCGACAACGGCGTCGACCATCGGTCGCTGGAGGACCGCGACTTCGGGTTCGATCTCGGCTTCGGCATGAAGTGGAGCGGCCGCGCCGGCGAGCTCGAAGTGGAGCTGCTGGCCGACGCGACCGATACCAGCGGCGGCCAGGAAGTCTCGGTCCAGTACGGCTATCCGTTCGCGATCGGCCAGGGCATGCTGACGCCGACGGTCGGCGCCAGCTGGCAGTCCAAGGATATGGCCAATTACTACTTCGGCACGCTCGACAAGGAGATCGCGCGCGGCGTCGTCGACTACCAGCCCGGCTCGGTGACGATCGGCCACGCCGGCCTCAACTACTTCCGGCCGATCGGATCGAAGTGGTCGCTGCTCGCGTCGGCCAAGTACAGCAGCCTGCCCGACGAGATCAGGGACAGTCCGCTGGTCGATCGCGATGCCAGCGGCAGCGCATCGGTGTTCTTCGGCTTGTCGCGCGGGTTCTGATTGAGCCTTCGCGCTGCGATTGGATCGGGTGGCATCGATCGAGGTGGGCCGATCCGCCGTGGCGCGCAGTGCGATCGGCCGCTCGAGTGCCGCGGGAGAGCGCTGATATCACATCGATGTCGCGGACCGATTCCGGCGGGCGTTCGTCACGCGTTCCGCCGACGGACGTCGCTTCGCGCCGCCGGTCGGTCGGGAAGACGGCATTGCGCCGTCTTCCCGTTTCGCGTCAGGGCCGCACCGCATCCTCGAACCCGTCGTCGAAGATCGCATCGATTACCGGCACGAACACGATCGAGGTCGGGTAGCAGTTGCCGCAGCCCGGGTCGTACGGGCCGCCGAAACGCGTCACGAACGGGCCGAGGTCGAGCTGCACGGTATTGCTGCCGACGTCGAGCCGTACGTTGTGGAACGCGTTCGAGCGCACCGGTACGCCCGGATTGGCATCGGTCGGATTGGTCGTGCCGGGGTTGGCGACGGTGGTCCGCACCGGACCGCCCGGGCACCAGTTGCGCGGGTTGCTCGGATTGGCGCCGTTGGTGCCGCTGCTGATGTTGCCGTTGAGCGGATTGATCGCGGTGCCGATGAACGAATTGCAGTTGGTCTGCGTGCTGAAGGCATCGCCGACCGGGGCACCGTTGGCCGACAGCACATTGCCGGTGCTGAATCCGTACTCGGAATTGCCGCCGTGCGTGGTCACGATCAGATGCAGCGTGCCGTCGACCGCCGTGCGGCCGTCGCCCGGATCGGGTACGTCGATCGTGCCGGCGATCGTCAGGCTGGCGCCGCCGGCCGGGCCGGTCGGTGCCGCGAGCGCGGCGTTGAGCGCGGGTCCCGGCGCCGGCGGTCCCGGTGGCTCGGTCGAGAGGAAATCGAGCGAAAAGCTGAAACCGGTCCGCGCGAAGATCGCCTGTGCCTGCTCGGTGGTCAGGCCCGGCGGATACGGCGCGCTCGGCAGGTTCGGCGTCTGCACGCCGCCGCTGCTCCAGCACGGGTTGTAGGTGCCCGATCCGTTCGGGTAAGTGGGATACGAGCCGCCGGCGAAACCGACCCAGATGTCGCGCGTCGGATCGGCCAGGTGCGGCGCGAACGCGCTGACGTCCATCAGCGGCGACACGTACGGCGCCGGATTGCTTTCGCGGTTGTACGTGCTGAAGGTGGTCATGAAGCGCGCGATCTCGATCGCGTTCGGGAAGTCGGCCTGGGTCGGCACGGCGCCCGGCTCCTTGGCGATGTAGACGATCTTCTCGATGCGGTCGAACGCATCGCAACCGGCGAACTTGGTCACCTTGGCCGACAGGTCGGCGCCGAACTGCGCCTGCTGCGCCGGGCTCAGCTTGGTCAGCGTGTACCAGGACTCGTTTCCGCGCAGCAGCACGATACCCGGCGGCGGCGTGTACAGCGGCGGCAGATCGTCGGAGTAGATGCTGAACTGCGGCGCCTGGGTCAGGACGTTGGTCGTCGTGACGGTCTGGGCGGTGGCCACAGCCGAAAACGCCACCCCGACCAGGACAATAAGACCGGTGCAGCCACGCAGCAGGATCTTCGGTTTCACGGGTTCGTTCCTCGTAGCCGTCCCGGGGGTGGGATGTCGCTTCGCATCATCGACAATGGAGGCACGTTGTCCAGTCCCGCATGCGTTGCGACCCCACCAAACGGTCCGGACAGGTGCCGACCTGAGAGGGCGAACCGGCCGGGCGCATGCCGTCTCGCTACGGCTCCGTTGTCGGCTGGCGAGTCGAATCGTCAGCCTTTATCGAGACAGCTTCGCGGCCGCAATGAGCCGATGCGCCCTGGACGAGAACCGTTCGACGTGCAGGTCGCTCGGCCGCAACATCCGGCCCCCAGTGGGTTCAATTGCCAGGCAGGGCGTCGGAACGCGTCCGTCCAGCGGCCTGTCGCGGCCGCGCGCCGTTCAACCACCGCCCGATCCACGTATGCCGCACCAGCCACTGATAGCTGGCCAGCGAGATCGCCAGCGTCAGGCCGGTCGACAGCACGAACTTCACGCCCCACGGCAGCGCGACGTCGAGCAGCGGGTACTGCACTGCGAACAGCACCGGCAGATGCACCAGATAGACCCAGTACGCCGCATCGGCGAGCCAGCGCATCAGCGGGTTGGCGGTGTCGAGCCAGCGACGGCCGGCGATCAGGCAGCCCAGCGTCAGCCAGAAGCCGGCGAAGGCCTGCAGCGCCGCGTCGAGCCAGCGCGTCGCCGGTTCCGGCGGCACCGCGCGCGGCGCGCCGAGCACCCACGGCAGCGCCGCGTACAGCGCCAGCGCCGCGACGACCAGCAGCGGCGCCGCGCGGCGCAGGCGGTCGAGCAGGGCCGGCTGCAGCCACAACGCGTAGCCGAGCGCGAAGTACGCGCCGAAGAACGCGATCGCCCATAGCTGCGGCAGCAGCGATTCGGGCGCCGGCCACGGGGAGCTCGTCGCCGCGAGCGCCGGCACCAGCACGATCGGCGCGACTGCGGCGACCGGCCAGGACGGGCGCCACGCGCGCAGCGCGGCCTGCAGGCGCGGCGACGGTTCCAGCGTCGACACCGCCCAGACCAGCAGCGTGAACAGCATCAGATAGGCCAGAAACCACAGATGCGCCAGCGTCGGCATCAGCGGCAGGCCGTCGTGCGTGCGCGCGTAGTCGGCCAGCAGGCCCAGCAGCGGGGAAGGTTGGCGCACATGCGCGGCCGCGGCGACCGTCAGCGCATGCAGGCTCAGCAGCACCGGCGGCAGCAGCACGATCAGCGGCAGCAGCACGCGCAGGGCGCGCGTGCGGAACAGGCCGGCCAGTCCGCGGCGCTCGACCAGCAGCGCCGTGAAGAAGCCGGCGACGACGAAGAACAGCGGCATGCGGAACAGGTGCAGCGCCCAGGCGGCGACGTCGATCGCGGCCGAGCCGCCGGCATCGGCGGTCGGCCAGAGGCCGTGCAGCAGCGGGCTGTAGGCGAGTGCGGCGTGGAAGACCACGCCGGCCAGCATCGCCAGCGCGCGCAGGTGGTCCATGTAGTGGACGCGCGGTGCGGCGCTCACGGCCGTGTCAAAGGAACGAGCGCTTGCGCGCGTGCAGCACGCTGGTCACGACGATCGCGACCGCAATCGTCGCCAGTTCAGCGGCCAGTATCGCGAGCGCCGTCGGCGTCCAGACCACCTGCTCGCCGCGCACGTGCTCGACGATGCCTTCGAGCCGGCCGACCACGAACATGAAGGGACCGATCAGCGTCATCAGGCCGAGCATCACGAACGCGTTCCAGCCTTCCGACTCGCAGGCGATCGCGAAGCACAGCGACAAGCAGAACGTGGTCAGCACGAACACCACGCTCAGCACGATCCAGACGACCAGCCCGTCCGCGATCGGCGTGGTCAGGATCAGCGTGATCATGCCGCCGCCGACCAGCAGCAGCGGCACCAGGAAGATCGCCAGATTGGCCAGCAGCTTGCCCCAGTACACGTCCATCGGCGAGACCGGCAGGCTCATGATGAACGGCACGGTCTGCTGCTTGCGTTCGATGAACAGCGAGGTCTGGATCGTGACGGACCCGACCACGACCAGCAGCACGATCAGCAGCATCGCGCCGGCTCCGGCCACCCACCACGGTCCGCCGCTGCCGATCAGGCCGAGTGCCAGCACGATGCCGGCCAGGAAGCCGGCCAGCGCCTTCTGGTAGACCTGCCAGTCCTTGACGATCAGGCGGCCGACCATGCGGACATCGCTTGCGAAGAGATTCATCGGGTCGCTCCTTGCCGTACCGCGGTGACGAAGATGTCCTCGAGCGTCATCGGCTCGATCGACTGGATCTGCAGCCCGGCGGCGCGCAGGCGCTCCGGAAACGCCTCGTCGTAGGCATCGGTCTTGAGCTCGATCAGCGGCGCGCTCTCGCGCACCGAGGCGATGCCGGGCAGTGCCGCGAGTGCCGTGCCGGCCATGCCGCGACACAGGATGCGCCGCCAGCGATCGAGGAAGGTGTCCTTGTCGGACGAGGCGACGATCGCGCCGCGGTGCAGGAACGTGATGGCGTCGGCCAGCTGCTCGACGTCGGCGGTGTTGTGCGAGGAGAACAGCACCGAGCGTTCCTCGTCGCGCAGTACCTCGGCCAGCGCGTCGAGCACTTCGCCGCGCGCGACCGGATCCAGGCCGGTGGTCGGCTCGTCGAGCAGCAGCAGGCGCGGATGCCGCGCGAAGATCAGCAGCAGCAGCGCCTTGACGCGCTGGCCGTGCGAATAGCCGCCGAGCTTCTGCTGCGCGCGCAGGTCGAAGCGCGTCAGCAGATGCTGCGCGTAGGCCTCGTCCCAGTCCGGATAGATCCGCGCGACGAAGTCCATGTGCCAGCGCAGCGTCTGGCCGCGGTACAGGCGCATGTCGTCCGAGGCGTAGCCGATGTGCCGCTTGACCGACACCTGCGCCTCCGGCAGCCGCTGGCCGAGCACCTCGACGGTGCCGCCGTCGGCGCGGATCAGGCCGATCAGCATCCGCAGCAGCGTCGACTTGCCGGCACCGTTGACGCCGATCAGGCCCATGATCTGGCCGGTCGGTACGACCAGGTCGACGTCGCGCAGCGCGAAATCGCGGTAGTGCTTGTGCACGCCTTGAAGCGCGATCGCGGGAGAGAGCATGTCCATGGGCTTGTCGGATCCGCTGGGGGGTCAGGTGTCTTCGGTGGATTCGGAGAGCGCGGCGGTAACGAAGCGCAGCACCTCGTCCGGTTCCAGTCGCAAGGTCTGTGCGGTGGCGGCCAGCGCGGTCAGCTGCGCATGGAACTCGTTCATCAGCACCGCGCGCGAGGCGTCGGCCCGGTCGGCGACGAACGAGCCCTTGCCCTGCTGCGTGACGATCACGCCGGCGCGCTCGAGCTCCAGGTACGCGCGCTTGATCGTGATCACGCTGACGCGGCTGCGCGCAGCCAGCTCGCGGATCGACGGCAGCGGATGGCCGGGCGGCCACTCGCCGGCCATGACCTTGGCGAGGACCTGCTCGACGATCTGCGCATACATCGGCGTCGGCGACTGGTTCGAAAGGACGAGTGCGTCAGTCATGCATCGGCGGTGGCCTCACTGTGTATAGTGAGTATACACAGATAGAAACACCTCGCAAGCGATCTCGCACGGCGTCATTGGTGGCCGATGCGAGCGCTGTCGCCGAAGTCCGCGCGCAAGGACTGACGCTCGTGCGTACTCGCGCGGGCGCTGCCGGTGTTTCGATGCGGGATGCGGATCGACGGTCGCGATGCCGGCCGTCGCGGCGGCCGATCGACGTGTCCGCCGCGGCGCAGGCGCGGCACGCGATGATCGCCGTCGGCGTTGCGCGATCACGGCGAAGCCGTGCCGGGGTCGATCGGTCGCGCGATGCGCGATTACCAGCGTGCAGCCGCGCGACGCGGCCGCGGCGAGTTGCCGCTTAGTGCGCGTCGGGCGGTGCGGGTGTGGCGGGTGCGGCCGGGCCGTGCTTGTCGAGCCGGTGGTTCTCGTACATCTCGATCGCCGCCTTGAGCAGGCCGACGTAGCCGATGCCGAGCATCAGCAGGCCGAACGCGACCTCCTGCACGATGCCGGCCGGCGCGGCGAGAAAGCCGTACAGGCCGGCGACCAGCATCACCGCGGCGCTCGCGGCCAGCACGATCAGCGCGCGCCGGCCCTTGCGCGGGTCCTGCCAGATTCGTTTCGAGAATTCGTTCTGCGTGCGCGTGGTGTCCTGCAGCGTCGAGAAGCTGATCGCGACGCCGGCGAAGATCAGCGCCTTGTTGAAGCTCTGCCAGAACCCCTGGAACCCGTCGAAGTACGGCTGCACGACGTAGAACAGCGACACCAGCAGCAGCGGGTACTGCAGATAGCTCACGGCGTGGAACGCGCGGGTGATCGGGCTCATGGCGGGCGACTCGTGTGGCGGACTTGCGTGCGCGCTGGCGCGGACCGGCGGAACGACTGCGCCGTTGCGGCGCATCCGGCGGGCGCGCACCATCGCACGCCGTGCGCGAGCGCGGCAAGCCGGCGCGCGTGGCGCGTCGCGGATGTCGACGATCGTGGGCGACGCCGCTCGCCGCTTCGGAATCAGTCGGTGGCCGTCCGGAACGCCTCGGCGGCCCAGTCGATGAATGCGCGCAGCCTCGGCGAGACCAGGCGCGCGTGCGGGTGGACGATCGAGACCGGGCTCGGCAGCGGCGGCCAGGCTTCGAGCAGCGGCACCAGCCGGCCGGACGCAAAGTAGCCGTCGAGCCGGTAGCGCGGTGCCTGGATGATGCCGAGACCGGCGCAGGCGGCGCCGATGTAGGCATCGGCACCGGCGACGCGCACGCGCGTGGGCAGCGTCAGATGGCGCACGCGGCCCGCGCACTGGAACTCCAGCGGCAGCAGGCCGCCGGTCGCCGAGGAATGGAAGCCGACCATGCGGTGCGCGTCACTCAGCGCATCGACGTCGGCGGGCACGCCGTGACGCGCGCAGTAGTCCGGCGCGGCGGCGGTGGCCTCGGCCAGCACGGTCAGGCGTCGGGCGACCAGGTCGCTGGCGCGTAGTTCGCCGACACGTATCGCGCAGTCGATGCCTTCGCGCACCAGGTCGACGTAGCGGTCGCCCTCGGCGACGTCGAGTTCGATCTCCGGATAGCGCTCGAGGAACGCCGGCAGGCGCGGAAACAGCAGGCGGCGCGCCAGCGTGCCGTGCACGGCGATACGCAGCGTGCCGCGCGGCTGCGTCGTGCGGAACGCGTTCTCGGCATCGTCGATGTCGACGATCAGGCGCAGGCAACGGCCGTAGTAGACCTCGCCATCCAGCGTCGGCACGACCTGCCGTGTGGTCCGTTGCAGGAGACGGACGCCGAGGCGCGCTTCGAGTGCCTTGATCGCATCGGTGACGGTCGCGCGCGGCAGGCCGAGATCCTCGGCGGCACGCGTGAAACTGCGCCGCTCGACGATCCGCACGAACAGGCGCATCGCGTCGTACCGGTCCATTGTCCGGGTATCCGAATGATGATCGCGGATTCTGCCAGATTATTCGGCCGAGCCCAGGTCGTACCTTACCCGTCACCGCCGATCCGGCCGTTACAGGAACATCCCGATGAACACTTCCGTCCCCACCTCTGTCGCCCTCGTCACCGGTGCCTCGCGCGGCATCGGCGCCGCGATCGCCGAGCGGCTCGCCGGCGGCGGCCACGCCGTCGTCGTCAACTACGCCGGCGCGCGCGCCGAGGCCGAGACGCTGGTCGCGCGCATCGTCGCCGCCGGCGGCCAGGCGCTCGCGCTGCAGGCCGATGTCGCCGATCCGCTCGCGATGCAGCGCCTGTTCGACGCGGCCGAAGCGCGTTTCGGCGGCGTCGACGTGCTCGTCAACAATGCCGGCGTGCTCGACCTCGCGCCGCTGGCCGCGGTCGAGGACGCCGCGTTCGACCGTCTCGTCGCGGTCAACCTCAAGGGCAGCTTCAACGGCATGCGCGAGGCCGCGCGCCGGCTGCGCAGCGGCGGCCGCATCGTCAACTTCTCCTCGAGCGTGATCGGTCTGCGTCTGGAGACCTACGGCGTCTACGCGGCGACCAAGGCCGCGGTCGAGGCACTGACCGCCGTGCTGTCGAAGGAACTGCGCGGCCGGGCGATCACCGTCAACGCGGTCGCGCCGGGGCCGACCGCGACCGATCTGTTCCTCGACGGCAAGTCGCCGGAACGGATCGAACAAATGGCGCGGCTCAATCCGCTCGAGCGCCTCGGCACGCCGGCCGACATCGCCGCGGTCGTCGCGTTCCTGGCCGGTCCGGACGGCGCCTGGATCAACGGTCAGGTGATCCGCGCCAACGGCGGCATGGTCTGAGCGCGATCCGCGACGCCGCCGGGCGCCGGCGTTGCGTCGAGCCGCTGCCGCCTCCGGCGGCCGACGGCGCATGCGCCTGCCGCGGCCCCGGCGCGGTCGCACGCGCAGCGGTTTCGATGCGGGCTGCCGCAGCGCCGCCGAACGGCCACCTGCACCTGCGTCGAGGCGTTCAGCCCGCTCCGGGCCGGCGCGGCGTGCGACGGCGCACCGGCTTCGGCGCGGCCGGCGGCGTCCGCGGGCCCGCCGCGGCGGGCGAGCCCGTCCGCCGTTTCTTCCGCGGCACTTTCGTTTTTGCGCGGTCTGTCGTTGCTGCCGCAGGGGCCGGCGTCCTGGCGCGGGCCGGACGCGTCGCGGTGAACAGCGGCAGCACCCGCCCGAGCCGGCGCCGTTCCTCGGCCGAAAGCGGGCCGGCGCTTTCGGCCAGTTCGCCGATGCGCTGCGCGGCTGCTTCGCGCGAGGTGGGCGGCGAGGCGGCGAGCAGGGCCGGGATCGCCGCGACGGCGGCGTCGGCGTCGAGCCGCATCAGCAGGGCCTGGGTGCGCACGGTCTGCCGCAGGCTGGCGCGATCGGTGGCGTCCAGGTGCTCGCTGACCAGGCGCGCGGCATGGTGGTACAGGCATTCGTCGACACGGCCGCGCGGCCCGAGGACGTACAGCATCGCGCGCACACCCGCCTCGACCGGGCCGCCGCTGGCGATCCGGACGCGCGCCTGGCCGAGCGCGTCGGCCAGCCAGCGGCGATGCTCGGGGCTGTCGCCCGGATGCGGCCGCACCGGTTCGGAGCGGCCGGTCGCGAAACCGGCCAGCGCCTGCATCAGCGGCGACCCGTAGATCGTGTCGAACGCGATCGCCTGCCACTGGTCGCGGCCGTCGCGGTAGCGGTCCAGTGCGGTTTCGATCGAGTGCGACAGCGCTTCCTGCAGCTGCAGCAGCGGATGGTCGGCCGCGATCGGCAGACGATGCGTGCGGACCCCTTCAGCCAGCGCCGCGATCAGGCTCGCCGCCGGATGCGTGTCGGACCACGCCTCGTAGCCGATGCGCAGCGGATGCAGCGACTGCAGCCAGCGCGCGCCGGTCGGCGTGACCATCGCACGCACCCAGGGCTGGAACAGGTTGCGATACAGCGCAAGACCGATCCGCGAGACGTTCGCGGCGGCCGCGAAACGGCGTTCGTCGGCCGGATCGGGACGCACGATGCCGCGTACCTCGTCCACGCCGCTGCGCCGGACCGTCATCCGATAGGCGTCGCCGGCCGGATCGCCGGGCGGCGCGTCTTCGGGCCGATCCTCGATCTCGGCGCGATAGACGCCGGCCGGCAGCATGTCGATCAGCTCGATGTTGCTGGCGAACTCGCGGTGCTCCTTCCGGCCGACGCTGGCCGACACGAAGATGCCCAGATGGCCGATGCTGTCGTGGGTCGAGAACACGATCGTCTGGTCGTGCCCGGCGACGTCCTCGTCGTTGCGGTACAGGTCGGTGATCCAGCCCAGCGCCTGGGCCGGCGGCGTGATGTTGTCGCCGTATGAGCAGAACACCACGATCGGCGAACGCACGTTGCGCAGGTCGATGCGCACGCCCTCGCGCGTGACCAGCTCGGCGGTGGCCAGCCTGTTGCCGATGAACAGGTCGTCGACGATGGTCTGCATCTCCACGTCCTCGAGGAAGACGTAGCCGCCCCAGTACTTCTCGAACGCCAGATAGCGCGGGCCTTCGCTGTCGACGTTCGCGTAGAGGTGGTACTGCTTGGACCACAGCGTATTGGCCGGGTCCAGGTTTTCGAAGTTCTGCACCAGCCAGGCGCCGTCGAATCGGCCCGCGCCGAGGTCGCCGGTCAGCGCGGTCAGCCAGCTGCCGCCGACCAGGCCGCCGCCGTAGCGCATCGGGTTGTCACCGGCCCAGTACGACAGCGGCGCGCCGGCCAGGATGATCGGGCCGAACAATTCCGGCCACACGGCCGCGGTCATCAGCACCTGCCAGCCGGCCTGGCAGTTGCCGATCACCGCCGGCTTGCCGCAGCTGCGCGGATGGCGTTCGGCGACGCGGCGCACGAAGGCGGCCTCGGCGTGCATGACGTCCTCGACGGTCTGCCCCGGTACCGGATCGGGCAGGAAGCCGACGAAGTAGCACGGATGCCCGGCCGCGAGCGCCGCGCCGATCTCGCTGTCCGGCTTGAAGCCGCCGATGCCCGGGCCGTGGCCGGCGCGCGGATCGACCACGACGAACGGCCGCTTGTCCGGATCCTCGGCCGCGTGCACCGGCGGCACGATGCGCAGCAGCGCGTAGTTGACCGGACGCGGCAGGTCGAGGCCGGACATCACCGGCTCAGCCGGAAAGTTCAGCACGTTCGGTGCCTTCTCGCGCAGGTGGGCGCGATACTGGTTGCCGCGCCGGCGGCGCACGTCGGCGTACAGCACGCAGCGCTGCCAGGCGTCGAGCGCGTAGGCGGCGGCTGCGCCGGCGGCCTGCAGCGGATCGGCCGGCCAGGCCGGAGCCGCCAGCGGGGCGGGATCGGGTACGCTCATGGCGATCGTTCCTGTGTGCTCTCGTTGCGCTCGTGCGTCAGTGCAGGTGCCGGCCGCCGTTGATCGCAACCTTGGCGCCGGTCACGGCCGCCGCGTCCGGTTCGCGCACGTGCGTCCCCGGGAGCCTGCGGCCGGCGTCGTGGAATGCCCGCGCGATCGCCCGGCCGGGTCCGCCCCTGCCGCCGCTGACAGGGCGGTACGCAGCGGCTGCGCGCTCATCGTCTGCGCTCCGGCGCCGCCGCGGCCTCGGCTGGGTCGGCGCTGCCGGGCCAGGCCCGCCACGCGGCGAACAGATCGCGCCAGGCCTGGTGGTCGAACGGATCGGGCGTCAGGCCGTCGCCGAGTGCCGCGGCGGTGTCCTGCCGCCAGGTCGTGAAGGCTTCGTGCAGGCCGCGCGCGAACGCGGTCTGCGCGCGCAGGGCCGTTTCGGCGATCGCCTGGCCGTCGCCGGCATGGCGGGCGATCTCGCGTCGGACCGTGCCGAGCGGCAGCGCCATCAGCGCCGGCCAGTCCGGCGCGGCGGCCAGCGCGCGGCGCGCGGCTTCGTTCGCGGCGGCGCCTTGCCCGGCCAGCTGCTTGCGAAGATCCAGCCAGAGCCGGCCGTTCTCCTCGATCAGCGCGAGGCATCGCGCCTGCAGATGGGTGGTGGCCCGGTACAGGGCCTGCATGTGTTCGGTCGGATCGCTCATGGGCATCACCTTCGGGGTTCGTGCTGCGGGGGCGGATCAGGCCATCTGCGCGATGGTCCTGCGGAAGCGGGCCAGCGACAGCGCGAACAGCACGCTGCCGATCACGGCCAGCCAGAGGAACGGCTTCCAGACCACCTCGATGCCGGCGCCGCGGTAGAGGATCGCCTGGCCGATCTCGACGAAGTGCGTGGTCGGCGCCGCCAGCATCACGGTCTGCACCAGCTCGGGCATGCTCTCGCGCGGCGTGGTGCCGCCGGAGAGCATCTGCAGCGGCATGATCGTCAGCATCATCAGCATGCCGAACTGCGGCATGTTGCGCGCCAGCGTCGCGATGAAGATGCCCATCGAGGTGGTCGCGAACAGGCTGAGCGCCGCGCCGGTGAAGAACAGCGCGAGCGAACCCTCGACCGGCACTCCGAGCAGGCCGCGCACGACCAGGTTCAGCGACAGCGCGGCGGCGACCAGCACGACCAGTCCCATCGACCAGACCTTCGACAGCATGATCTGGGTCGGCGTGACCGGCATGACCAGCAGGTGCTCGATCGTGCCGTGCTCGCGCTCGCGGATCAGCGCGGCGCCGGTCAGCACGATCGACAGCATCGTGATGTGGTTGATGATCTGCATCAGGCTGCCGAACCAGGCCTCCTGCAGCGCCGGGTTGAAGCGCGCGCGCAGCACCAGCTCGACCGGCAGCGCGGCGCTGCCGCGGTGGCGCTGGACGAATTCCTCGACCTCGGCGGCGACGATCTGCTGCACCGCGCCGCTGCCGACGAAGGCCTGGCTCATGCGGGTGGCGTCGACGTTGAGCTGGATCTGCGGCGCGCGGCCGGCCAGCACGTCGCGCTGCAGACCCTGCGGCAGATGCAGCGCGAACGTGAAGCGCCCCTGATCCATGCCGGCGTCGAGCGCGTCGGGCCGGACCTGCTGCGGCGTCGTGAACTGCGGCGGGTAGAACGCCGAGACGATGCGCTGCGAGAGCGGGGAATCGTCCTCGTCGACGATCGCGATCGGCGCGTGGTGCAGCGTCTCGGGCAGGGCGGTGGCGGCCGTGTAGACCGCGCCGGTGAACACGTAGAGGATCAGCACCAGCATCATCGGGTCGCGCCACAGGCTCCACAGCTCCTTGACGCCGAGGCGATAGATGTTGGCGAGGTGGCGCGATCGGTTCACCTCAGCGCTCCTGTTTCTTCAGCAGCGCGATCGCGGCGCCGAGGATCAGCGGCACCGCCAGCGCCAGCGGCGCGAACACGGCGGCCAGATCGCCCAAGCCCAGCGCCTTGCTGAAGACGCCGCGGCTGATCGTGATCATGTGCGTGGCCGGATAGGCCTCGCCGATCAGGCGGCCGGCGCCTTCGAGCGAGGACACCGGATCGATCAGGCCGGAGAACTGCGTGGCCGGGATCAGCGTGCCGATCATCGCGAAGAACATCGCGGCGATCTGGCTGTGCGTGATCGAGGACGCCAGCAGGCCCATGCCGGTCGAGCAGAACGCGAAGATCAGCGCGGCCAGCGCCAGCGTCGGATAGCTGCCGCTGACCGGCACGCCGAACACGGTCACCGCGAGCAGGCTCATCAGCGCGAAGTTGACCATCGCCAGGCCGACGTAGGGCAGCTGCTTGCCGAGCATGAACTCGGTGCGCGTGACCGGCGTGACGTAGAAGTTGGTGATCGAGCCGGTCTCCTTCTCGCGCACCACCGCCAGCGCGGTCAGCATCGCCGGCAGCAGCAACAGCAGCAGCGGGATCACCGCCGGCACCATCGCCGGCAGGCTGCGCACGTCGGGGTTGTAGCGGAAGCGCGTCTGCACGTCGGCGCCGGTGCCGACGCGCAGGCCGCGTTCGGCGGCCTGCGTCGCCAGCCAGGCCAGATGCATGCCCTGCACGTAGCCCTGCACGGTCTCGGCACGCTGCGGCATCGCGCCGTCCACCCAGGCGCCGATCTGGGCGCCGTGACCGCGCAGCGCGTCGCGTGCGAAGCCCGGCGGAATCTCGATCGCCAATGCCAGCTCGCCGCTGCGCATGCGCCGGTCCAGCGCCTCGTAGCCGTCCAGCGGCGGCCGCTCCAGGAAGTAGCGCGAGCCGGAGAGCTGCAGCGCGTAGTCGCGGCTCAGCGTGGTCTGGTCGCGGTCGAGCACGGCGTAGCGCAGATCCTCCACGTCCATGCTGATGCCGAAGCCGATCACGAACATCAGCAGGATCGAGCCGCCGAGCGCCAGCGTCGCGCGGATCGGATCGCGCTGCAGCTCGAGCGTCTCGCGCCACAGGTAGCTCAGCATGCGGCGCGGGCTGAACAGCGGGCTTCGCAAGGATGCGCCGGACGTCGCCGCGGCCGGCGGCGACTCGATTCCGGCCGGCGCGTCCGGCACGCCGCCGCCGGCATCGAGCAGGTAGCCGATGAAGGCCTCCTCCAGCGTTGCCGCGCCGCGCCGGGCGACCAGGGCCGCCGGCGTATCGCTGTCGAGCACGCGGCCGGCATGCATCATCGACATGCGGTCGCAGCGCTCGGCCTCGTTCATGAAATGGGTCGAGATGAAGATCGTCACGCGGTCGCGCCGCGACAGCTCGATCAGCAGCCGCCAGAACGCATCGCGCGCGACCGGATCGACGCCGGAGGTCGGCTCGTCGAGGATCAGCAGGTCCGGCGCGTGCACCATCGCCACCGCCAGCGACAGGCGCTGGCGCAGACCCAGCGGCATGCTCGCCGGCAGGCGCTGCATCGCCTCGCTCAGGCCGAAACGATCGGCCATCGCCTGCACGCGCGCGGGAATGTCCGCTTCGGGCACGTCGAACAGGCGCGCATGCAGCACCAGGTTCTGGCGCACGGTCAGCTCGCCGTAGAGCGAGAAGCCCTGCGACATGTAGCCGACGCGGCGGCGCGTGTCGATGTCGGCGGCGGTCACCGCATGGCCGAACAGCCAGGCCTCGCCGCTGCTGGCCGGCAGCAGGCCGGTCAGCATCTTCATCGTGGTGGTCTTGCCGCAGCCGTTGGAGCCGAGGAAGCCGAAGATCTCGCCGCGGCGGATGCGGAACGTCACCCGGTCCACCGCGACGAAGTCGCCGAAGCGCATCGTCAGGTCCTTCGCCTCGATCGCCACGTCGTCGGCCGCGGCATCCAGCGGCGGGATCGTCACCGGTGCGTGGCCGCGCCTGCGCGCCTCGGGCAGCAGCGCGATGAACGCGCTTTCCAGCGAGCCGGTGCCGGTGCGCGCCAGCAGCGCCGCGGGCGTGCCGGTCGCCAGTATCGCGCCGGCGTCCATCGCGACCAGCCAGTCGAAGCGCTGCGCCTCGTCCATGTAGGCAGTCGCGACGAGCACGCTCATCTGCGGGTGGTCGGCGCGGATCCGCGCGATCAGATCCCAGAACTGCGCGCGTGCCAGCGGGTCGACGCCGGTGGTCGGCTCGTCGAGGATCAGCAGGTCCGGGTCGTGGATCAGCGCGCAGCACAGGCCGAGCTTCTGCTTCATGCCGCCGGAGAGCTTGCCGGCCGGCCGCGACAGGAACGCGTGCAGGCCGGTCGCTCGGGTCAGGCTGTCGATGCGCCGGCGGCGCTCGCCGGCGTCGTGGCCGAACAGGCGCGCGAAGAACTGCAGGTTTTCCTCGACCGACAGCGTCGGGTAGAGATTGCGGCCCAGGCCCTGCGGCATGTAGGCGATGCGCGGGCAGACCACGCGGCGGTGACTGCGGCGCGCGATGTCGCCGCCGAGCACCTCGACCGAGCCTTCCTGGATCCGCCGCGCACCCGAAGCGAGCGCGAGCAGGCTCGACTTGCCGACTCCGTCCGGTCCGATCAGGCCGACCATGCGGCCGGCCGGCAGGTCCAGGTCGATGCCGGCCAGCGCCTCGGTGCGGCCGTAGCGCAGGCGCACGCCGCGCAGCCGGACCACCGCCGGTTCGGGCGTGGGAGACATCGCCGCTCAGTCCGCCGCCGGCGCCAGCAGGCGCGGATCCACGGCCAGGGCCGCCGGCCAGGGGACCTGCGGGTCGATCCTCAGCCAGGCCACGCCCGGCACGCCGGTCTTGACCTGGTCGATGTAGCGTTCGAGCAGGGCCGGCGCGATCTGCGCGCGCACGCGGAACATCAGCTTCTGCCGCTCGCTGGCCGTCTCGACGGTCTTCGGCGTGAACTGGGCCTGGCTGGCGACGAACGAGACCGTCGCCGGGATCACCACGTCGGGTGCGGTGTCGAGCACGATGCGCGCCTCGCTGCCGAGCGCGATGCGTCCGGCCGCGGCTTCCGGCACGAAGAAGGTCATGTAGACGTCGGTGAGGTCGAGCAGGCCGAGCACGCGCCCGCCGCTGCCGAGCACCTCGCCGGGCTGAGCGACGCGCACCTGCACGCGCCCCGCGCGCGGCGCCTTGAGCACGCTGTCGTCGAGGTCGGCCTCGATGCGCGCGACGGTGGCGCCGGCCGCGTCGACGCTGGCGTGCGCGCCGACGACCTGCGCCTTCGCCGCGGCGACCGCGGCCTCGGCGGCGGCGACCTGGGCGCGGGTGGCGGCCAGCACCGCCTCGGCGCCGTGCACGCGGGCGCGGTCGTCATCCAGTTCCTGCGTCGAGGCCGCGCCTTCGGCCGCCAGCGTCTGCGAGCGCGCCAGGCGCCGCCGCGCGGCGTCGAGCTCGGCCCCGCGTTGCGCGACCTGCGCCTTGGCGGCGGCCACTTCGGCCTCGCGCAGCGTCACCTGCGCCTCGGCGGCGACCGCGGCGTGCATCGCCTGGCGGCGGCCGGCCTCGGCTTCGGCGCGCTGCGCGTCGAGCGTGTCGATCTGCATCGTCGCGACCGGCTGGCCGGCGGCGACGAAGTCGCCTTCGCGGACCTCGATCGTCTCGATGCGGCCGGGCAGCTTGGTCGCCACGTCGATCTCGGTGGCCTCCACGCGCCCGTTGCCGCTGACGAAGCCGGCGCCGGGGCCGTCGTCGCCGATCCGCTGCCAGGCCCAGATCGCCAGCACGGCGACCGCGGCGAGGAAGGCCACCGGCAGCAGCCGGTTCTTGAGGGAGGAGAGCATCGCCATCGCAGGGGGTGTCCGGTTACCGGGTGGATGCCGAAGCGGCTGCCTGGGAGCCGCCGCCGAGGGCCGAGTACAGCGCGATCTGGCTCGACTGCAGCGCGCCGAGCGCCTGCACCAGCTGCTGCTCGGCGGTGAGCAGGTCGCGCTCGGCGTCGAGCACTTCCAGATAGGCCGCCGAGCCGTTCTCGTAGCGCAGCCGCGCCAGCCGCGCGCGTTCGCGCGCGGCGGCCAGCGCCTCGCGCAGCGCGTCGCGCTGTTCGGCCAGCCAGTGCCGCGCGGCGAGCGCGTCGGCGACTTCGCGGAATGCGGCCTGGATGCTCTGCTCGTACTCGGCCACCGCGCCGTCGCGGCGCAGCCGGGCCAGGTCGAGATGGGCACGGCGGCGACCGCCGTCGAAGATCGGCAGCGACAGCGTCGGCACGAACGTCCAGGCGCGGCTGCCCGACTCGAACAGACCGTCGAGCTCGGCGCTGGCGCTGCCCCAGCTTCCGGTCAGCGCGATGCGCGGGAAGAACGCCGCGCGCGCCGCGCCGATGTCCGCTTCGGCGGCGCGCAGGCGATGTTCGGCCGCGACGATGTCCGGGCGCGCGGTCAGCAGCGCGGACGGCAGGCCGGGTGCGAGCTCGGCCAGCGCCGGGGTCTGGTCGAACGGTGCCGCGGCCGGCAGCACGCCGGATGGCGCGCCGACCAGCTGCTCGAGCGCATGCCGGCGGCCGGCGCGTGTCTGCTCCAGTTGCGCCAGCAGCACCTGGGCCTGGCTCAGCAGGGCCTGGACCTGGGTCAGTTCGAGCCGCGAGGCCGATCCGACCGCCTCGCGGCGGCTGAAGATGCGAAGGGCCTCCTGGCGTGTCGCCAGCGTGCGCCGGGCCAGGGCGACGCGCTCGTCGGACTCGCGCAGGCCGACGTAGCCCGCGGCCACTTGCGTGATCAGCGCGAGCTCGGCCGCGCGGCGGCCGGCCTCGCCGGACAGCCACTGTTGCAGCGCCGCCTCGTTGAGGCTGCGCACGCGGCCCCATAGGTCCAGCTCCCAGCTGCTGAGGCCGACTTCGGCGCGATATTCGCCGCCGACCGCCGAGACGCCGCTCAGGTTGAGGTCGCCCGGGACGCGCGCCCGCGCGGCCTGGGCGCCGAGCCCGAGCCCTGGCAACGCGTCGGCGCGCTGGATGCGGAACGCCGCACGGGCCTGGTCGGCCCGCAGCACGGCCAGCCGCAGGTCGCGGTTGTGCGCCAGCGCGGTGTCGATCAGCTGGCGCAGGACCGGATCGGTGAAGTAGTCGCGCCAGGCGAGCGCCGCCGCCGGCTGGCCGTCATCGGCCGGCGCCGTCTGCGTCCACGACGCGGGCACCGGCGCGGCCGGCAGGGGCTCGTGCGGGGCCAGCGAGGCACATCCGCCGAGCACGACGCCGAGCCCGGCGACCAGCGCGGCGAGCCGGCGGCCGTGGCGCGCAGCGGTGCCGCGCGGCGCGGCGGCAGCCGGATCGGCGGTAGCCTGGACGGACATCGGCATGATGGAGGCCTGGGGGCGAGACACCCAGCTTCGCGGCGATGCGGCAATGCGACCTTGATCCAGGTCACTCTACGGCCGATCGGCGCGGCGGCCGTGCCTGGATGGCGGGTACGGATGTCGCGCGGCGGGCGGCTATACTGGCCGCCCTTCCTCCGCACCCACAGGTCGTGCCATGCGCCAGTGATGCCGCCGTCGATCCGACGGCCCGTCCGTTTCCGTCCTGCCGGACGGATCGTGTCCAGGCATCGCGTGGAGTGTGTGCATGACGACTGCGTCCCTGACGCTGCAAGGCGTCTCGTTTTCGCTGCCCGACGGCAGGCCCCTGTTCCCGGCGCTCGACGTCCGCTTCGACCGGCGCCCGACCGGCCTGTTCGGACGCAACGGCGTCGGCAAGAGCGTGCTGGCGCGCATACTGGCCGGCCGGCTGAAGCCGACGGCCGGGCGCTGCCTGCGTCACGGCCGCGTGCACTACGTGCCGCAGCAGGTGCTGCCGGCGCCGGACGCGACGATCGCCGAGGTCGCCGGTATCGCGCCGGTGCTGGCGGCGCTGGCGCGGATCGAGGCCGGCGGCGTCGATCCGGCGGATTTCGCCGCCGTCGGCGACCGCTGGGACGTCCGCGAGCGCCTGGCCGCGGCGCTCGATGCGCATGACCTCGGCCATCTGCAGGCCGGGCAGCCTGCCGCCGCTGCCAGCGGCGGCGAACTGACGCGCGTGGCGCTGATCGGCGCCTGGCTCGCCGAGGCCGACATGCTGATCCTCGACGAGCCGAGCAACCACCTCGATCGCGTGCAGCGCGGCGCGTTGCGCGATGCCCTGCAGGCCTGGAGCGGCGGCCTGATCGTGGTCAGTCACGATCGCGAGCTGCTCGAGTCGATGCAGCGCATCGTCGAGCTGTCGCCGGCGGGCCTGCGCGATTACGGCGGCGGCTACGCGTTCTATGCGCAGGCGCGCGGCGAGGAGCGCACGCAGGCGCGCGAGGCACTGGCGCGCAGCAGGCATGCGCGGCGCCGCGGCGAGGCCGAGGTGCGTGCGCAGCGCGAGGCGCTGGCGCGGCGCCAAGCGCGCGGTGCGCGCGAGGGCCGCACGGCCAACCAGGCGCCGATCCTGCTCGGCCGGCGCCGGCAGCAGAGCGAGGCCAGTGCCGGCCAGGCATTGCGCCGGCAGGCCGAGCGCGTCGATACGCTGCGCGAGGCGGTCGCCGTGGCGGCGAGCCGGGTCGACGACGACGCGCCGCTCGCGCTGTTCGCGCCGCTGCCGGCGTCGGCCGCGCAGCGGCGCGTCGCCGTGCTCGACGGCGTCGTGGCGCCTTACGGCGCGGCCGGCCGGCATCGGCTCGATCTGGCCGTGAGCGGGCGTCAGCGCATCGCCGTGACCGGTCCCAACGGCAGCGGCAAGTCGACTCTGCTCAAGCTGGTCGCAGGACTTGCCGAACCGCGCGAAGGCCGCTGCACCGTGCACGTGCCGGCAGCCTACCTCGGCCAGCGCCTCGACGGGCTCGATCCGGAGGCGACGCCGCTGATGCATCTGCAGCGCGGGCATCCGGCCGCGGCGCAGACCCAGGCGCGGACCTGGCTGGCGCTGCTCGGCCTCGATGCGGCGGCCGTCGACGTGCCGAGCCGGCTGCTCAGCGGCGGCGAACGCCTGAAGACCGCCCTGGCCGGCGCGCTCTATCGCAGCGAGCCGGCCGAGCTGCTGCTGCTCGACGAGCCGACCAACCATCTGGACCTGGCTGCGCTGGAAGCGCTCGAGCGGATGCTGGCGCAGTATCCGGGCGCGCTGATGGTCGTCTCGCACGATGAGACCTTTCTCGACCGGCTCGCGCTCGATACGCGCATCGAACCGCGCGCCGACGGATGGCGGGTGACGCCGTGGTGAGGCGCGAGCTCGCGCCGCGTCCTCGCCTGCGCCATTCGTGCAGGACGGCCGATGCGCACGCGCGACGCTCGCGCCCGGCCATCCGCGCCGGCCGGCCGGCGCGGCGGCTGCGGTGTCCGGCGCCGGGCCGAAAGCACGGTGTGATCGCGTGCTCGCCGGCTCCGAAGCCGGCAGGAGTAGAATCGAACGGGATTCGACTATGAACGACGCCAACGCACCGCTCGATCAGCCGCTCGCGGACCCGGCGGCTTCGGCCCTGGGGGCCGACGTGCTGTTCGTGCGCGTCTACGATCGCCTCAAGGCGATGGCCGGACGCGCGCTCGGCCGCGAGCCGGCCACGCTCGACGCGACCGCGCTGGTGCACGAGCTCTATCTGCGCCTGAGCGCGAGCGACCGGCTGCTGTTCGAACACCCGGCGCAGTTCCTGACCTATGCCGCGCGCGCGATGCGCCACCTGCTGCAGAACCGGGCGCGCGACCGCCTGCGGCAGCGCGCCGGCGGCGACTGGGTGCGCGTGACGCTGACCGCGTCGGACCACCGATTCGCGCTCGAGAGCGCCGAGCAGGCCCTGTCGATGGACGCCGCGCTCGACCGCCTCGCCGCGGCCGATCCGCGTGCGGCGCAGGTGGTGGAGCTGCTCTACTTCGCCGGGGTGACGCTGGAGCAGGCGTCCGAGGCGCTCGGCTGCAGCCGCAGCACGATCGACCGCGACTGGCGTTTCGCGCGCGCGTTCCTGAAGGCCGAGCTGGACTCGCGATGACGCCGCTTGCCGCCGGCGCGGCAGCGCCATGACGTCCGGGCCGGCGCCGTCGCTGCGCATGCTGTTCGACGCGGCGGCCGCGCTCGATCCGGCGGCGCGTGCGCGCTATCTGCGCGAGCGCTGTCCGGACGAGGCCACGCGTGCCCGGCTCGAGCGGCTGTTCGCGGCCGATGCCAGCCCGGGCGATCCCTGGTCCGATCGGCCGGCCGCCACGCTGGCCGAGGCGATCGGCGTGGTCGATCGCGAAGAGACGCCCTGGGCGGCCGGCCGTCCGATCGGACCGTACCAGCTGCTCGAGACGCTCGGCGAGGGCGGCTCGTCCACGGTGTTCCGTGCGGTGCGCGATCTGGACGGTGCGCGCCAGCAGGTCGCGCTGAAGCTGCTGCGCAGCGGCGTCTATTCGGCCGATGCGCGGCGCCTGTTCAGGCGCGAGCGGCAGGCGCTGGCCGCGCTGTCGCATCCGAACGTCGCGCATCTGATCGACGGCGGCGTCACCGATGAGGGCATACCGTACCTGGTGATGGAGTACGTGGACGGCGTGCCGATCACGCGCCACGCCGACGCGCACCAGCTCGATCTGCGCGCGCGGCTGCGTCTGATGATCGTCGTCTGCCGTGCCGTGGCGGCGGCCCATCGCGCCCTGATCGTGCATCGCGACCTGAAGCCTTCGAACATCCTGGTGACGGCCGACGGCACCGTGAAGCTGGTCGACTTCGGCATCGCCAAGCTGCTCGACGACTCGCCGGCGCACGAGCACGCGACGCGCACCGGCCATTCGCCGCTGACACCCGGCTACGCGGCTCCGGAGCAGTTCAGCGGCGGCGCGATCTCGACCGCCACCGACGTCTACGCGCTCGGCGTGCTGCTGTACGAGCTGATGCTCGGCGAACGCCCGGCACGGCCGCCGCGGCGCCCGTCGGCGCGCGCGGCCGAACACACCGGCCCGGGACGGTTGCCGCCGCATGCGTTCGCCGGCGACCTCGACAACATCGTCATGAAGTCGCTCGAGGAAGAGCCGGCCCGGCGCTACGCGTCGGCCGCCGACCTGGCCGACGACATCGAACGCCATCTGGACGCACGGCCGGTGCTCGCGCATCCGCCGTCGCGCCGTTACCGCATGCGCAAGTTCGTCATGCGCCATCGCGCATCGGTGGCCGCCGTGCTGGCGCTGTCGATCACCGTGCTGGCGGCGCTCGCGGCCGCGCTGTGGCAGGGTCACGCGGCGCGCCAGCAGGCGCAGCGCGCCAATACCGTGCGCGACTTCCTGATCGACGTGTTCGACAGCGCGCGCGCGAGCCTGCCGCGCGACCAGCGGCCGACGCCCGAAGCGCTGGTCGCGCGTGCGCAGCGCCAGCTGACCGCGCTGCCGGACGTCGCGCCCGAGACGCGCGTCGATCTGCTGACGTCGATGGCCGAGGTCTGGCTGTCGCTGTCGGCATTCGCGCAGGCCGATACGGCGCTGTCCGAGGCCGAGGCCACGGCGCGTGCGATCGGACGCGACGCGCTGGTCGGCGAGGTCACGATCGTGCGTGCCGACGGCTGGCAGCGGGCCGGCGAGAACGCGCAGGCCATCGGTGCGATCGAACCGGTGCTGCCGGCGCTCAGGCAAGCCGATGCGCCGGCGCTGCTGCGCGCGCTGAACGTGCTGGCGGCCGCGCAGCTGGCGGTGGGCACCACCGACGCCGCGCTGAGCCTGCAGCGCGAGGCGCTGGCGGTGGCGACGCGGCGTCACGGCCGCGACAGCCCGCCGGCGCTGGCTGCCGCGCTGAACCTCGGCGGCACGCTCGCTTTGAGCCAGCGCTATCCGGAAGCGGTCGCACAGCTGACCCCGGCACTGGCGGCCTGGCGCAGGACGCAGGGGCCGGAGGACGATCGCTACGTGCGCGGCCTGAGCAGCCTGACGGTCGCCGCCGACGCGCTCGGCGACCTCGACGATGCCGAGCAGCGCTATCGTGAGCTGCTCGCGCTCAAGCGCCGCATCTACCCGCCCGAGCACGACGCGATCGCCGGCGCGCTGCGCGATCTGGCCTCGGTGCTGGCGCGCGGCTCCGACCCGGCGGAGGCCGAAGCGCTGCTGCGGGAGGCGTTGCGGATGCAGCAGGCCGTATTCGGCGGCCCTCACCGCGAGCTGGCGATCACGCACGACACGTTGGGCGCGCTGCTGACCGGCCGGCAGCGCTACGAGGAAGGCGAACGCGAATACCGTGCCGCGCTGGAGATCTGCGCGCAGATGGCGCTGCGCGACGAAGTGTGCTCGCGCGCGCGCAACAACCTCGGCCAGGCCTACTACCGGCAGGAGCGCCTGGCCGAAGCCGAACAGGCGATGACGCAGGCACTGGCCGAACGGCGCGAACTGCTCGGCGAGGATCATCCGACGGTCGCCTATTCGCTGGCGACGCTGGCCAATGTCGCGTCCAAGGCCAAGGACTATGGCCGCGCGGTGGCGCTCGCCGAGCAGGCCCTGGCACAGCTGGAAAGGACCGGCTACGGGCGTTCGCGCGAGGCGGTCATGGTGCGCGGGACGCTGGTCCAGGCGCTGCGGCTCGTCGGCCGCTTCGACGAGGCGCTCGCACTGTCCGAGCGCGCGCTGGCCGAGTGGCGTGAACTGGCGCCGGATGCCAAGACCTGGCAGGTCGTGATACTGGTCGAGAAGGCGCAGATCGAGCGTGCGCTCGCGCGCGAGGACGCGGTGCGCAGCACGCTGGCGACGATCGGCGCGCTGGCGGTGCCGGACGGCTCGCTGTCGCCGCGTACCCGCGCACTGATCGCGCAGCTCGGCCAGCCGCCGCGCTGACGCGGCGGCGCGCGGCGCTGCGGCGCAGCCTGCCGCTCCGCGCAGGGCTGCGAGGCGGTTCCACCACCGGGACCGCCATGCCGCTCGGATCGACTCGCTCGGCAGCATGGGCCGCAGCCGGTGCGGCGGGCATGACGGCGCTCGGCCCAAAGCCGATGCCGCGCGCCTGGCGGCGCATGACGCAACCGGTCCGGTTTCGGTGTTACCCGGTGCATCCCTCCCTGCAGCAGGTGTACCGATGTCCGTCCAGGCTTCCTCTGCGCGTGCCCGCGCGTCTCTGTCCGCCAGCGCCGGCCGGCGCGCCGCAGTTCTGTATCTGTCTTTGGCCGGCCTGGGTGCGTGCGCCCTGGCGGCCGGCCATGCCGAGGCCGCGGTGCTGACGGTCGGCTCGGGGGGCAGCTGCAGCCATGCCAACGTGCAGGCAGCGGTCAATGCCGCGCAGGCCAGTCCCGGGCCCGACACGATCCAGATCTCGCGCAGCCAGGCCTGGACGGCGCAGCAGATCAGCATCAACACCGACCAGGACCTCGAGCTGCTCGGCGGCTTCTCCAGCTGCGGCGCACCGTCCGATGCCGTCAAGACCGTGCTCAGCGGCGCCGGCGGCGATGCGCGGCCGGTGCTGACGGTGCGCGGCAACGGTATCGTGCGCCTGCGCAACCTCACCCTCACCGAAGGCGACCAAGGCGGCGACGACAACGGTGGCGGCCTGTTCTACGAAGGCGGTGGCATCCTCGACATCGCCAGCACCAGCATCAGCAACAATGTCGCCCATGACGGCGGTGGCCTCTATGCCGTGGGCACCAGCATCCTCGCCGAAGTGGTCCTCGGCGCCGACGTCGTCATCAGTGGCAATACCGCGCGCAACAGCGGCGGCGGCATGGTCTCCAAGAGCCTGGAGACGAGCATCGTCGGCCCCCGAACGGCGCTGACGTTCAACAAGGCCCTCGGACAGGCCGGCGGCGGCTATGGCGGCGGACTCGTCGTCGTCAGCGACCAGTTCAAATCGAACACCTATCTGAGTTCGAATGGCATCGGCGGCATCGGCGTGATCTACGGCAACGAGGCGGTCCACGGAGGTGGTCTCGCCGTGCTGGCCGGCCAGGACTCCGAGCAGGAAGCGCGCGCACTGGTCTACAGCACGGACACCGCGCAGCCGGTCCGCATCAACAACAACCAGGCCAGCGCCCGCGGCGGCGGCATCTATGTCCAGTCCGACGCCGACGCGGGCCCCGATAGTGCCGACGCGTACGCGATCCTCTGGCGCGCCGCGTTGAACGACAACCGCGCGCCGGATGGCGCCGCCGCGTACGTCGATCAGGACAGCTCCCTCGGCAGCTTCAGGCGCGGCATTTTCCAGATCAGCGGGCTGGAGCAGGCGGCGGCATGCCCGGTCGGCGCGCCCTGCAACGAGATGATCGGCAACTCGACGGGCAATGCCACCGGCGCGATCCTGCGCAATCGCGGCATCGTTGTGATGCACCGCGTGGACATCCGGGAGAACGAAGGCGGGCGGCTGCTCTATAGCACCGACTATCCCTTTGCCACGATCAGGAACAGCCTGATGGCGGACAACGCCGCCGCGGAGGAACTGCTGCGCTCCGCCGACGAGGGCGAGCAATCGAGCTACCTGACGATGAGCCACGTCACCATCGCCGGCAATGCGATCGGCGCGCCGCACGCGGTGTTCGTCAACCACATCTTCAATTTCGACCGCAGCCTCGTCGCGCAGCCCGGCAAGATCACGCTGGCGGACAGCCCGGGTCCGCGCAACATCGAGTACGTGCTGACCAATGACATCGACAACATGAGTGGTGCGTTCGTCCTCGGCGATCCGCGCTTCATCAATCCGCCGGCCGGCGACTACCATCTGCGAGCAGGTTCCTACGCGGTCGATTTCGCGCCGTCCGCCGGCGGCGTCGATCTCGACGGCATCGCCCACACCACCGACATGCCGATCGGCGGCATTCTCGATCGCACCGCCGACGTCGGCGCCTACGAGCGGCCGCAGCTGCAGCCGCTGGTGCTCAACGCCGATTTCAACGTCGATCTGACATTCTGGGAGCCGAGCGGCGCGTCCAACTGGGACGGTACGCAGAATGCCGCCGGTCCGGCGGGCTCGGGTTCGGTGCAGTCGACCATCGGCATCGATGACTTCGTCGTCGCCGCGCGTGCGCAATGCGTGCACCTGCCGGGTCCGGGCACCTATTTCCTCAACGGCTGGGGCCGCGTCACCGCGGGATCGCCGTTCAGCAACACGGTGCGGCTGCGCTGGGAGCTGCGCAGCAACGGCGGTGCGCTGACCTGCCGCGATGGTGCGCCGATCCTGCAGGGCGTGCACATGCTGGCGCAGGGGCCGACCTGGCGGCAACCGCCGGGCCCGGCCGTGATCGAGTTGTCCGAGGTGGACTGGACCCGCAACGCCTCGCTGACGGTCTTTCTCGAAGTCGTCAACGGCAACCCGATCAAAGGTCTCGGCGAAGGCGAGGTGCCCAATGGCGGACCGACCGGATGGTTCGACGGGGTTACGCTCGGTCTGGACGGCGATGACCGCATCTTCGCCGACGACTTCGAGAACTGATGAATCGATCGTGCGCGGAAGTCAGTGCGTGTGCGCGGGGAATCGACGCTCGCGTGGCGCGGGCGCCGGCCGCTGGCGTGCCTCACCTCGCACATGCCGCGCGGGCCTCACGCGGTGCGCAGCCACGCCCGATGGCCGGACGGCCGACATCGACGCGGCTGCGCCGGATCAGGGTCCGTCCCGTCGCGTCGCCGCCGAGGCGTCCCGCCGCATGACGCAACCGGTCCGGTTTCGGTGTTACCCGGTGCACCTCTTACCGTCGAAGGTGCGTCCATGTCCGTTTCCCTGTTCTCTGCGCGCACCCGCGCCTCCGCTGCCGGCCGCCACCGGCATGCCGCCGCCAGCCGCTGGCCGCTGCTGTCCGGCGCGTGCGGCCTGCTGGCGGTGTGGCTGGCCGGGCCCGCCGCGGCGGCCGTGCTGACCGTCGGCGCGGCGGGCAGCGGTTGCACGCATACCAGCGTGCAGGCGGCGGTCGACGCCGCCGAGGCGACGCCGGGATCGGACACGATCCGCATCTCGCGCAGCCAGCCCTGGACCGCGCAGCAGATCGGCATCGACTCGCCGCAGGACATCGAGCTGATCGGCGGCTTCGCGACCTGCGGCGCGACCGCGCCCGACGGCGTCAAGACGATCCTCGATGGTACCGGCGGCGACCGGCGGCCGGTGCTGACGATCCGCGGCAACGGTGTTTTCCGGCTGCGCAATCTGACGATCACCGGCGGCGACCAGGACGGCGACGACAATGGCGGCGGCATCTACTACGAAGGCGGCGGCATCCTCGACATCGCCGACAGCGCGATCAGCAACAACGTCGCCTACGACGGCGGCGGCATCTATGCGGTCGGCACCAGCATCCTGGCCGAGCTGGTGCTCGGCGCGAACGTCACGGTCGGCTACAACACCGCGCGCAAGAGCGGCGGCGGCGTCGTCGCCAAGAGCATCGAGATGTCGCTGCTCGGGCCCGCCAGCAGCCTGATGTTCAACGTCGCCCAGGGCAATGATGGCGGCGGCAACGGCGGCGGGCTCGTCGTGGTCAGCGAGCAATTCCCGTCGTACGCCTACATCAGCTCCAACGGCATCGGCGGCATCGGCGCGATCTACGGCAACACCGCGGTCAACGGCGGCGGCATCGCCGTGCTCGGCGGCATCGAATCGGCCAGCCTGGCCGAGGTGCGGATCTTCAGCACCGAGAGCGCCAATCCGGTCCGCATCAACGCCAACACGGCCACCGCGCGCGGCGGCGGAATCTACCTCAAGCCCGACGCGGACATCACCAGCGGCGACGCGCTCGTCTATGCCCGGCTGTGGCACACGGCGATCGCCGACAATACCGCGCCCGACGGCGCGGCGGTCTTCCTCGACTACGATTCGCAGCCGGCTCCCGGCAACCCCGATGAGGGGACCAACTTCTACTTCAACACGCGCGGGGAGTCCTGGAATCCGGTCGATCCGCCGCCTTCCGCCGCCGCCTGCGCACTCGGCACGCCGTGCGGCTCCATCACCGGCAACCATACCGGCAATCCCACCGGTGCGGTGATCCGCATGCGCGGTGGCGTCCTCACCGCATCGCGTGTGGCGATCCACGACAACGAGGGCGGCCGCCTGTTCCATGTGACCGACGAGCGGGCCTTCGTACGCCTGGCGAACAGCCTGCTGGCGGACAACGTGGTCGCCGAGGAACTGGTACGGCTCAATGCCGAGGACAGCCAATCCCATCTGGCGATGAGTCACGTCACGATCGCCGGCAATGCCATCGGCGCGGCGAGCGTGCTGGTGGTCGAGGACGAGTTCTATTTCGACCGCAGTCTCGTCGCTCAGCCGGGCAAGCGGACGCTGGCCGCCGGCGGCGGCGCGCGCAGCATCGAATACGTGCTGACCAACGACAACGTCAACATGCCCGGTGCCTTTGCGCTGAGCGCGCCGCGTTTCGTCGACCCGGACCACGGGGATTACCACCTGCGTGCCGGCTCGATGGCGGTGGACTTCGCTCCGACGGCCGGCGGCGTCGATCTGGAAGGACGCTCGCACGACATCGACATGCCGATCGGCGGCACGCTGAATCGCACCGCCGACGCCGGGGCCTACGAGCGGCCGGCCGTGCAGCCGCTGGTGCTCAACGGCGACTTCGACGCGAACCTCGAGCTCTGGGACGCGACCGGCGTGTCGAGCTGGGACGGCACGCAGAACGCGTCCGGACCGGCGGGCTCGGGTTCGGTGCAGTCGGCCGTCGGCGGCGACGACTTCGTCGTCGCCGCGCGTGCGCAGTGCATCCATCTGCCCGGACCGGGCAACTACTACCTCAACGGCTGGGGTCGCGTGACCGCGGGCTCGCCGTTCGCAAACACGGTGCGCCTGCGCTGGGAACTGCGCCACAACGACGCGCCGGCGTCCTGCCGCCAGGGTGCGCCGAACGCGCAGGGCCTGCATACGCTGGCGCAGGGCGCGACCTGGCGGCGGCCGACCGCACCGGCGGCGATCGTGGTGCCCGCCGCCAACTGGTCGCGCGACACCTCGCTGACGGTCTACCTCGAGGTCGTCAACGGCAACCCGATCAAGGGCCTGAGCGAAGGCGAGGTGCCCAGTGGCGGACCGACCGGCTGGTTCGACGGGATCACGCTCGGTCTCGACGGTGAGGACCGGATCTTCGCCGACGACTTCGAGAACTGAGGGAGGGGCGTCGAGTCCGCAAAGCCCCTGCGGATTCGACGCCGGCAAGGGGCGCCGGGCAACGTCGCGGCAGAGCACCGGAGCACTCGACAGGTGCGGTGCCGTGCCGGGGCATCCGGTCCGGTGTCCGGGCCGGCGGCGACGTACGGGAGAGACGTACGGAGAAGAGCGCCGCCGGCCCTGCGACGACGGGCGAACCTCCGATCGTCTCGCGGTGCACGCTCGCCTGCCGCGCGCAGGCGATGCGGCTCAGCGCGCGGCGGCGACGCGCCAGATCGCGTTGCCGACGTCGTCGGCGATCAGCAGCGCGCCGCGTGCGTCGATCGCGACCCCGACCGGCCGGCCGCGCGCCTGCTCGTCGGCATCGAGAAAGCCGGTCAGCAGATCGCGCGGCGCGCCGGCCGGCCGGCCGGATTCGAACGGCACGTAGATCACCTTGTAGCCGCTCTTCGGACGGCGGTTCCAGGAGCCGTGCTGGGCGACGACCAGGCCGTGGCGCCAGGCCTCCGGCAAAGCGGCCGCGCGCTGCATGAAGGCGATGCCGAGCGAGGCGGTGTGCGGACCGAGCGCGTAGTCCGGCGCGATCGCGCGCGCGACCAGGTCCGGCCGCGGCGGCTGCACGCGCACGTCGACGTGATCGCCGTAGTAGCTGTACGGCCAGCCGTAGAAGGCGCCGTCGCGCACCGAGGTCACGTAGTCGGGCACCAGGTCCGAGCCGATCTCGTCGCGCTCGTTGACCGCGGTCCACAGCGCGCCGGTGACCGGTTCCCAGTCCAGTCCGTTCGGGTTGCGCAGGCCGGTCGCGAACGGACGCATGCGGCCGCTGGCGCGGTCGAGCTCCCAGATCATCGCGCGGCCTTCCTCCAGCGCCATGCCGTTCTCGCCGACGTTGCTGTTGGAGCCGACCGTCACGTACAGCCTCGTGCCGTCGGCGCTGGCGATCAGGTTCTTGGTCCAGTGGTGGTTGAGGCCGGCCGGCAGGTCGGCGACCTTCTGCGCCGGCGCATCCAGGCGCGTCTGCCCGTCGCGATAGGGGAAGCGCACGACCGCGTCGGCATTGGCGACGTAGAAATCCGCGCCGACCAGGGCCATGCCGAACGGCGAGTGCAGATCTTCGGCGAAGGCCGTGCGCAGCTCGGCGACGCCGTCGCCGTCGGCGTCGCGCAGCAGCGTGATGCGGTCGGCGCTCGGTACGCCGGCGCCGGCGCGCCGCATGACCTTGCCGGCGATCCAGCCCTTGAGGCCGCCCGAGGGCGCATCGGCCGGGCGCGGCGGTGCGTTCGATTCGGCGACCAGCACGTCGCCGTTCGGCAGCACGTACAGCCAGCGCGGGTGATCGAGTCCGCGCGCGTACGCGCCGACGGACAGCCCCTGCGCCGGCAGCGGTGCGGCATCGGCCGGCCAGCCGACCGCCGGGGCGATCTCGAGCGTCGGCAGCCAGGTGCGGCGCGGCTCGGGCAGGGCCGGCGCCGGGCCGGTGCCGTCGGCGACGCTCAGCGTCGCGCGTTCGGCGTAGCGCAGCCGGCAGCCGAGCACAGCGAAGGCGACCAGTACGAACAGGGTGATCCAGGCGGCGCGGCGCATGTCGATCTCCTTCGCGGTGGCGCCGCCGGCGACGGCGCCGCCCGATTGCAGCCGAGCGCGGCGATGCGTTCAATCCCCGTGCCGATCGCCGTTCGGCTCGCGTTCGGATGCGACGAAGCGCGACCGCCGCGCTCGCGCAGCGCTGCCGGCGCGGCGCGGTATCGCAGGTCCAGGGCGTTTGCTATAACGCGACACGATCCCGCCCGCTCGGCCGCGCCGCCGCCGCGGCGCGCCGACCGATGCGAACCGCCGCCGCCGTCCACCGGTCTCGACAAGGAGTCTTCGATGAGTCGCACCGCGGATCCCGATCGTTCCGACACGCCGCCGGCGGGTGCCGCTGCGACCGCCGCGGATGCACCGTTCGCGCGCGAATGCGATCTGGTCATGAAGGGCGGCATCACCAGCGGCGTGGTCTATCCATTGGCGATCGCCGAGATCGCGCGTGCGTTCCGGCTGCGTTCGATCGGCGGCACCAGCGCCGGCGCGATCGCGGCGGCGGCCGCGGCCGCGGCGGAACTGGGCCGGCAGCGCCATCGCGCCGGCGAGCTCGCCGAGGATCCGGACGGCTTCGGTCTGCTGCGCGAGCTGCCGGGCTTTCTCGGCGCTTCGGCCCCGAGCGGTGCCGGCACGCGCCTGCTCGCGTTCTTCAAGCCGGCGCGCCGGCTGCGCGCGGCGTTCGAGGTATTCGTCGACACGCTCGCGGTCAAGGGCGGCGGCGCGCGCCTGCGCCGCGCGCTGTTCGCGCTGGTCCGGCGCAACCCGGGCACCGCGCTGGCCGGCGCGCTGATCGGCCTGCTGCCGCTGCTCGCGCTGGCGTTCGTGCCGCTGCGCTGGAGCCTGTTGCCGCTGGTCGCGTGGGTGGTCGCGATCGCCTGCGTGCTGGCGCTGCTCGGCGTCGTCGCGCGCATGACGCTGCGCCTGTTCCGCGAGCTGCCGGCACGCGGCTACGGCGTGTGCTCAGGCATGCCCGAGCCCGGCGATGCGCATGCCGAGGAGGCGCTGACGGTCTGGATGAGCGACTACTTCGACCGGCTCGCCGGCCAGGCCGCGCTTGCCGGCCCGGCCCGGCCGCTGACGTTCGGCGACCTGCGCGCGCACGGCATCGAGCTGCGCGTGATGACGACCTGCCTGACGCTGGGCCGGCCGTTCCAGCTGCCGTTCGGCGACGACATCCACGTGCGCGAGAACGGCCGCTTCCTGTTCCGGCGCGAGGATTTCGCGCAGTTGTTTCCGCCGCGCATCGTCGACTGGATGGTCGCGCACGCCCCGGCCGAGGTCGGCGGCGTGTTTCGCGAGGCCACGCTGGACGGCCATCTCGGCCTGCCGGCGCCGGACGATCTGCCGGTGGTCGTCGCGGTGCGCATGAGCCTGAGCTTTCCGCTGCTGCTCTCGGCGGTGCCGCTGTACTCGGTCGACTTCACGCGGCCCGGCGCCGCGGCCGGCGTGCTGCGCCGGCCCGAGCGCTGCTGGTTCACCGACGGCGGCGTCGGCTCGAACTTCCCGATCCACTTCTTCGACGCGCCGTTGTCGACGCGGCCGACCTTCGGCCTGGATCTCGGCCAGGCCGAGCCCGGCGGCGGCGACCGCCCCGACCAGCGCGTGCGCTTTCCGGCCGACAACGCCGCCGCGCACGTCTCGCCGTGGCGGCGCTGGGACGAGTCGCGCGGTGTCGGTTCGGTGCTCGGCTTTCTCGGCACGCTGTTCGGCGTCGCCAAGGACTGGAACCACGAGACGCTGTCGAACCTGCCGGGCTTCCGCGACCGCATCGGCCTGATCCGCCTGTCCGAGCGCGAGGGCGGACTCAATCTGACGATGGACGCGCCGCTGATCGCCGCGCTGACCGCCTACGGCCGCTACGCCGGCCAGCAGTTCGTGGTGCGCTTCGGCGATCCGGCGTGCTGGCCCGCGGACGCGGCCGCCTCGCCGATGAACTGGGAGAACCACCAGCTGATCCGGCTGCGCCTGCTGCTGGCCTCGATGTCCGAGATGCTCGGCCGGCTCGAGACCTCGGCCGCCGCGGTCGACGGCACGGCGTCGGACTATGCGCGCTTCTTCACCGAGGCGGCCGGCCCGGACAGCTATCGGCTGCGCGGACTGGGACGGCTCGACGACGATCCGGTCGACGGGCTGCCGGCGACGCAGGCCGGTCTCGCGCACTGGATGCTCGGCCAGCTGCGCGCGATCGCGCGGCGTATCGCCGCGACGATCGCGGCGCGCCCGGCCGCACGCGCGGGCGCACCGTCGCCGGTCGATCCGCAGACGCGCGCACCGCGCCCGCCGCCCGAGCTCAAGCCGCGCCCGCGCATCTGATACGCCCGGACGTCGGCATCGGCGAACGCCGTTCGGCACGCACCGGCCGCGACCGTGCGCCGCTGCGAGCGCTGGTCGCGCCGGCGCGCGCCGACAGTCGGCTTGCTACTCTGTCGGCATGAGTCGAGTCTGCTACCGCTTCGGCGCGTTCCATCTGAATCCGCACGCGCGCGAACTGTTGCGGTCCGGCGAACGCGTCGCGCTGCCGACCAGCCACATCGACTGCCTGAGCTATCTGATCCAGCACCGCGACCGGCCGGTCGGCCGCGATGAGCTGACCGCGGCGGTCTGGGGCCGCGTCGACGTCAGCGACGTCTCGCTGAATCACGCGATCATGCGCCTGCGCCGCCAGCTCGGCCTGTCCGGCGGCGAGCAGGAAGGCATCCGCACGGTCTGGGGCGTCGGCTATCGCTGGGTCATGGAGACCGTCGTCGAGGCCGAGGAACCGGTACCGGCGACGACCGCGCCCGCGGCCGCACCGGCACTGGCGCCGGTACCGCCCGCCGCGGCCGCGGACACCGGCGACGACGTCGCGCCGCAGGCGGCCGGGACCGCGGACCCGGTCGCGCCCGTCGTCGAGCGCGCGGCTGCGCCGGCCGAGGCCGGCGAGGCGCCGCAGCCCCCGTCGCGCCATCGCGCGGCCTGGGCGCTGGTGGCCCTGGCCGGGCTGCTGCTGGCCGGCTGGGCTCTCAGCCTGTATCGCGCCACACCGCCGGCGGCCGCCGATGCGCAGGCGACCGCGCAGACACCGGCCACCGCTGTAGCGGCGCCGACCGCGGCGCTGGTGCTGCCGGTGCAGGTCGAGGCACCGGACGGCTGGGCCTGGCTGCGCCTGGGTGCGATGGATCTGGTCGCCACGCAGCTGCGCCGCAGCGGTCTGGCGGTGACGCCGAGCGAAACCGTCGTCAATCTGCTGAACGCCCAGCACGACGTGCCGGACGGGGATGGCTGGGTGCGCGAGCGCATGGCCGCGCCGCAGGCCTGGATCGTGCGGCCGCGCATCGCGCTGGCCGGCGCGCGCTGGCACGTGAGCTTGCAGGCCGGCGACGGCCGCCGCGCGCTCTACGCCGACGCAGCCGGCGAGGACCCGCTGCAGGCGGTGCGCAGCGCCGCCGACCGCCTGCTGGTCAAGCTCGGCCGGGTGCCGCCGTCGACGACCGAGACCAGTCTGCCGCGGGTCGCCGACGAGCTCGTGCAGCGCGTCGGCGCGGCGGTGCTGGCCGGCCAGCTCGACGTGGCGCGCGAGCTGATCGAGGCGGCGCCGCCGCAGGTGCGCGAGACGCCGCAGATCGCCTTCGCACAGGTCAGCATCGATTTCTTCTCCGGCAGCTACGAGGCAGGCATCCACGCCGCGCAGGCGCTGCTCGAGCGGCTGCCGGCGGACCGGGCGCCGCTGCTGCGCGCACGCACGCTGCATGCGCTGGGCTCGAGCTATTTCCGCCAGGACCGCCTCGACGAGGCCGATGCCGCCTTCGCCGAGGCGATCCGGCTGGCCGAGCCGCTCGACGATCGCAACGTCCTGGCCGGCGCCTACACCGGGCGCGGCGCGGTGGCCGGGCGGGCGCGCCGGCTCGGGGATGCGGTGCGGCTGTTCGGCATCGCGCGCACGCTGCACGAGCAGGGCAACGACGCATTCGGCGTCGCGCGCGTGGACCTCAACCTCGGCGTCGTCGCGATGGACCGTGCCCAGCCGGCGATCGCGCTGCCGATCCTGCAGGGCGCCGCGGCGCAGCTGGAGATGCTGGCGGTGCCCGAGGCGTGGATGTTCGCGCTGCGTTCGATCGTCGACGCCCAGCTGATGCTGCTGCAGCACCCCGATGCGTTGGCGACCTCGGAACGCTTCTGGCCGGCCGAATCGCATGCGCGCAATGCCCGCGAGCGCTGGTGGCTGGCACTGTCGCGCGCGGTCGCGCTGGCCGCCAACGGACGCCTGACCGACGCCGAAGCCGTGGCCGCGCAGATTCGCGATCTGAGCAGCCCCGAACAGGACGCGATGGTGCGGACCGAGGCCGATTCGCTGCTGGCCTCGATCGCCCTGCTGCGCGGCAATGCCGAAGCGGCCGTGCAGCAGGCCGAGGTGGCGCTCGAGGCCGAGCCGGAGAACGCGAACCGCCTGACGATGGTGACCACGCGGCTGACCCGGATCCGCGCTTTGCACCGGCTCGGCCAGGTCGCCCGCGCCGCCGAGGACGTGCGCCATCTGCAGGCGCAGGCGCTGGACGCGCCGGACGACTGGCGCGTGCTGTTCATCCGTCTGGCCGAGGCCGAGCAGGCCGCCGTCGAAGGCCGCCGCGACGAGGCGCTGGACGCCTACGCGACCGCGATGTCGCTGGCCGAGGCCACCGGCGTGCCGGAGAACCTGGTCGTGGTCGGCGAGTCCTACGTGCCGGCCCTGCTCGCGGCCGGGCTGCGCGACCAGGCGGGAGCGATCGCCGGGCGTCTCGCGCCGTGGGCCGGGCAGGACCTGCGCGCGGCCCTGATCCAGGTCGGGGTGCATCGCGCGCTCGGCGATCGCGTCAGCGCCGACCGCGCGCTGCGGCAGGCGCGCGCGCTGGCCGGCGAGCGCGCGCTGCCCCCCGAACAGGCGTCGCTGCCGGACCTAAAGCCCTGATTATCCGGACGACACATCAAGGATTCACATCTGACACAGGATTGACACAGACATCGCCGCAGCGCTTTGGCGATCTTCGGACCGTGGCGACGTCGACGTTGCCCGGGGCCGGCGCCGGACTGCGCCGGATCGACTCGATCCAAGCGGCAGACGTACCGAGCTGCGGACGCCGTGCTGATCCGGAGACGCAATGAACCGATCCACCCTCCTGCCGGCGCTCTCGACGCTGGCGCTGGCCCTGGCCGCCGCCTCGTCGGCCCAGCCACTTCCCTACGGCAGCTACAACCAGGCCGGCCGGGTTCTGGACTTCGGCGAGTCCGCCCAGGTCGCCCAGGACGCGGGCCGCGGCAGCTGCAGCGGCGATCTGTGCCTGACCGTCACGCTGGCGCTGGCCGATGCCGGCAATCCGGCGCTGTGCGGCACCGCGACCAGCCTCGACGTCACTGTCGGCGACGAGGTCAACATCTGCTATACGCTGACCAACCACTCCTCGGCCACGCTCAACTACCACACGCTGGTCGACGGCGACGTCGGCACGCTGCTGACCAACTACCAGCACGCAGTGGCGCCCCACGCCAGCTTCCAGTACAACCGCGTGATCGTCGCCAGCACCAGCGAGACCGCCACCACCGGCGATTTCCGCTCGACCTGGACCGCGGCCGAGCAGGTGCCGACGTACGCGCCGAACACCACCAACCCCGAGCCGTTCGTCGACATCAGCGCCACCGGTACCGCGCTGGACATCGGCGACGGCGAGTCGCTGGCGGCGACGGCCCCGTTCCCGCTCGAGTTCTACGGCGATACCTATACCGACCTGTGCGTCGGCAACAACGGCGGCCTGATGCTCGGCGTCGGCAGCTGCCTGATTCCCTATGTGAACTACGAGCTGCCGACCGCGCAGCTGACCGGCCCGAGCCTGCTGCCGCACTGGGACGCGTTCTGGCCGTCGGGAATGGTCTATTACGGCAGCGTGGGTGCGGCGCCCAACCGGCGTTTCGTCGTGTCCTGGCACGACAAGACCAACCGGGCCGGCCTGCCGACCGGCCAGCACGGCGCGACGTTCCAGGTGATCTTCAACGAATCCAGTCCGACCCTCACCTACGTGTATCGAACCGCCACGTTCGGCGGTAGCGGCGCGGCCAACGACAACGGCAGCTCGGCGACCGTCGGCATGCAGCGGGATCCGGTCACCGCTTCGCAGTTTTCGTTCGATACCCCGAGCCTGAGCGACGGGCTGGCGATCACCTGGACGTTCGTCGCCGGCGCCACGTTCCAGGCCGTCGCCGACGCGACCGTGGCCGTGGGCGCACCGGTGATCGGCGTGTCGCCTGCGGCCGGTCTGACGCCCACGATCCTCAGCGGCACCAGCGGGACCGATACGCTGCAGATCGCCAACACGGGCAATCGAACGCTGCTGTGGAGCTGGTCGCCGCCTGCTGCGCGCAGCCATTTCCCGGCCCAGCCGCGCCACGCGGTCGAGGCCTTCGTTCGCTCCCCGGCGGGCCAGGCGCAGACCGCACCGGATCGGCGCGGGCGCCGGGCCGCGCTGCCCGACGGCGTCGACAGCGTGCCGGCCCGGGGGCTGCTCAGCGGCAGCGTCATCGACTACGTCAGCTTCGACGTGCTGCAGCCCTACACCTACGATCTGATCCGGTCGAACCAGGTCTGGGCGTGGGCGGCCGACTTCGCCTACGGCCACTTCGACACGCAGTTCGGCGTCACCGGCTTCGACGGCAGTCCGCGGCTGTTCGCGATCGACACGGCGAGCGGCGAGGCCCGCCTGATCGCGCCGGTGGACATTCCGCCGACGCGTTTCGCCTACGGCGGCGCCTGGGATCCGGTCACCGGGACGTTCTTCGTCGCGGCCAACAACTACGGCGACATCTCCACGACGCTCTACACCGTGGACCTGACCAACGGCAACACCGTGGAGATCGGCACGATCGCGGGACGTCTGCTCGGCGACATCGCGGTCGACGTCAACGGCCTGATGTACGGCATGGACGTGCAGAACGACATGCTGGTCGCGGTCGACAAGACCACGGCGGAAGCCCAGGTGATCGGTCCGACCGGACTGAACCTGTGGTACACCCAGGGCCTGGACTTCGACGACCGCACGGGCACCTTGTACCTGACCGCGGCCGGTGACAACGGCTACTTCGTCTACGCCATCGATCCGCAGACCGGCCAGCCCGCGCTGGTCAGTCCGTCGTTCGGCGAGATCGGCGGCTTCTCGATCGCGGCGGAAGCCCCGATCTGCACCGCGCCGGAAGAGGCGCCCTGGCTGAGCTATGCCGAGCCGGACGGAACGGTCGATCCCGCGATGGCGGTCACGACCGGTATCGGCATCGACGCCACCTCGCTCGCACCCGGCGTGTACAGCGCGACGCTATGCCTGTACAGCAACGATCCGGAGCCGAGCCGCAGTCGCGTGACGCTGCCGCTGACGCTCACCGTCAGCGCGGACGACGTCGTGTTCCGCGACGGCTTTGACGGCGCGCCCTGAGCGAGCCCGACCGACCGGTGCCGGCGGTCCGCCTCGCGCGGCCGCCGGCGCCGGATACCGACGATTCGACCGCCCGCCGTCGTGCCGATCCGACGGCTCCGCTTCCTGAGAGGACGATCCTCATGCTCAAGCCATTCCGACGTGCGCTTCCGCTGGCGCTGCTGGCCGCTTTCGGTACGCCCGTCACGGCATCCTCGTTCAAGTTCCTGCTGTCCGACCAGGATGCGGCCGGCGTGTCCGGCCTCGTGAAGCTGTACGACTATGGCAGCTTCGCCCTGTATGCCTCGTCCGCGCCGGTGCTCGAGCTGGCCGGCGGCCGCCGGCAGGCCGACCCGGGTTTCGACCGGCTCGGCTTCAGCGCGCAGCCGTTCGACACCCAGCGCGAGGCCCTGGCGCCGCCGGCGCCGTTCGCGCTCGACGCGCCCGCCGGCGCCGGTCTGCAGGTGGTGCAGTTCGTCGGGCCGGTGCGCGAGGAATGGCTGGACGACTTGCGGGCGCAGGGCATCGTGCCGGTGCATTACGTGGCCAGCCATGGCTACGTGGTCTGGGTCGACGCGGCCGCCCGCACGCGTCTGGACGCCCTGCGCGGCGCGCAGCCGTGGCTGCAGTACGCCGCACCGCTGTACGGCTTTCTGAAGGTGGACCCGCTGCTGCAGCGGCGTCTCGATCGCGGCGAGGCCGCGGCCGACGGCGAAGTCGACGTGATCGTGCAGATCTACCGCCACGGCGGCGATGCGGCCACGCGCGACTTCGTCGAGCGGCTCGCCCGCCTCGCGCCGGCGCAGCAGGGTCCGCTCGGTCCCGGGACGTTCGCGCCGCTCTGGGAGCCGGTGCTGGCGTTCGACAACCTCGCGCTGCGCGTGCGCGTGGCCGACCTGCCGGCGATCGCCGAGCGCCCCGACGTGGTCTTCGTCGGCGAGCAGCTGACGATGCAGCCGATGGACGAGAAGCAGAACCTGATCCTGACCGGCGACCTGTTCCCCGGTCCCGCCTCGACGCGCTACCTGGACCGCCTGCGCGCCTGGGGCTTCAGCGAGAACCCGCTGGACTATCCGGTCGTCGACGTCACCGACAGCCCACTGCACGAAGGCGGCAGCGGCGCCACGGCGGTCGCCACCGCCGACCGCAAGCTCTACGCCGGCGGCGACACCGCCAATGCGTCGCGCGTGGTCTATTTCACCAACTGCTCGTCGGCCTCCGCGCCCGGCGACGTCGGCGGCCACGGGTCGCTCAACGCCGGCATCGTCGCCGGCTTCGACGCGCGCAGCGGCGCGCCGTTCCAGGATGCCGACGGATGGCTGCGCGGCCAGGGCGTCAACCCGTTCGGACGCGTCGGCTCCACGGCGATCTTCGTGCCGGGCTTCGACACCAGCGCCTGCGGCAACGGGCCGGCCGGCCTGATCCGCGCCAACTGGCGTGCCGGTGCGCGCATCAGCAACAACTCCTGGGGCAGCAATCCGCCGCCGGCCACCTACGAGGCCGTCCAGCAGGCCTACGACGCCGGCGTGCGTGATGCCGACGCCACCCAGGCCGGCAACCAGGACATGATCTACGTGATGGCCGCCGGCAATCTCGGCGCCGGCGGCGCGTACACGGTCAGTTCGCCGGCCGCGGCCAAGAACGTCATCGCGGTCGGCGCATCGGAGAACGTGCGGCCGTCCTGGACCGACGGCTGTCAGATCGCGGCGGGCGCTGCCGACGACCCGAACGACGTCGCGCCGTTCTCGAGCCGCGGCCCGACCCGCGACGGCCGTGCCAAGCCGGAGGCGATCGCGCCGGGCACGCACGTGCAGGCCGGCGCTTCGGTGTATTCGGGCTACGCCGGCAACGGCATCTGCGATGCCTACTATCCGGCCGGGCAGACCGAGTTCGCGGCGTCTTCCGGTACCAGCCACTCGGCACCCGCGGTCGCCGGCATCGCCTCGCTGGCCTACTGGTGGATGCAGCACGGCGGCGCCGGCAGCGCGGCCGGCAGCGTCGACCGCGTCGACGATCCGGACCATGCGCCGAGCGCAGCCGCGATGAAGGCCTGGCTGATCGCGCATCCGGCCTACCTGACCGGTCTGGATGCCAACGACACCTTGCCGAGCCCGACCCAGGGCTACGGCATGCCGGACATGGGGCAGATGTTCGACACGGTGACCAAGGTGGTCGTCGACCAGACCGAGGTGCTGACCGCGAGCGGGCAGAGCGCGACCTACCGCTGGGCCGTGCTCGATCCGGCCCGGCCGTTGCGCATCGCCCTGGCCTACACCGACGCGCCGGGTCTGCTCGGCACCAGTCCGCAGGTCAACGATCTCGACCTCGTGGTCAGCTCCGGCGCGCGCAGCTGGCTCGGCAACGTCTTCGACGGCGGCTGGAGTCAGCACGGCGGAACGGCCGATGCGGTCAACAACTACGAAGCGGTGTTCCTGCCGCCGGGCAGCGCCGAGGACGTGCAGATCACGGTGACCGCGCGCAACATCGCGGGCGACGCGCTGAATACCGGCGGCCTCGGGCAGGATTTCGCGCTGGTCTGCTACAACTGCGTGCGCGCGCCCGGCTTCACGCTGGAGCCGGCCGCGCCGGTTGCCCATGCCTGTGCCGGGCGCACCGTGCCGACGCCGATCCGCATCGGCCAGATCGCCGGCTTCGCCGATCCGGTGACGCTGGCCGCGACCAGCTCGCTATCCGGTGCGGCGTTCGCGTTCGATCCGAACCCGGCCGTGCCCGGCACCGAGAGCATGCTGCAGATCACCGCACCGGCCGGCGCGCCCGCCGGCATGCAGGCGCTGACGGTGACCGGTCAGACCGGTGCCACGACGAAGACGCTCGAGCTCCCGCTCGGCGTGTACGCCGGCCTGCCGGCCGCCGCGGCGATGCCGCTGCCGGCCGACGGCAGCAGCAGCGTGGACATCATGCCGACCTTCAGCTGGACCGGCTCCGCCGATGCCTACGGCTACCGCGTGCAGATCGCGACCGACGCCGCCTTCACGCACCTCGTCGCGCAGATCGAGACGGCCGACACGCAGTGGACGCTCGGCCCGGCCGAGGCGCTCGATTCGAACCGCCGGTACTGGTGGCGCGTCGCGGCCGTCAACGCCTGCGGCACCAGCACGCCGCTGGCGCCGGCCGACACGCTGTTCCGCGACGGGTTCGAGGCCGCGGCGGCACTCCCCGATGCGCAGGCCTTCGTCACGGCCGCCGTGCCGTCGGATTGCCCGCTCGAGCAGACGCCGGTGCGCGTATACGCTGACGACCTGGAGACCGGTGCGCCCGGCTGGACGCATGGCGCGATCGCCGGCAGCGACGGCTGGCAGCTCGGTTCCGCCGCGCTGAACGGCCTGCGCGCCTGGCAGGCCTCCGCGCCGGCTGCCGGTGCCGCCAACGACCAGTGGCTGGCGACCGGACCGATCGCGTTGCCGTCCGATCTGACGCGACCGAGCCTGCGGTTCTGGCACCGCCAGTCGCTGAAGGCATCGGTCAGCGGCGCCAACTGCCAGGACGCCGGCATCGTCGAGATCACGGCCGACGGCGGTCAGACCTGGACCCAGCTGACGGCCGGACTGGAAGCCACGCCCTACGACGGACCGGTCAGCGGCGCTTTCCAGAACCCGCTGGCCGGCCGCCAGGCCTGGTGCGGCGATCCGCGCGGCTACGTGCGCACGGTCGCCGCGCTGGACGGCTACGCCGGGCGCACGGTGCAGCTGCGCTTCCGCCTCGGCCACGACCGCTTCGATCATCGCCCCGGCATCAACTGGGCGATCGACGATCTGACCGTGCAGGCCTGCCCGGCACCTTGAGCCGCAGGCAGCGGCGTATCCGCCCGAGCGGGTGCGCCGCTGCATCGCAACACCGCGCTAACCCCGCGCTCACGATCGACTAACGAGCGTCTCATCGTGTCTTAATCGGCCGCGCCGAGCATGCGCGGCCATGACGACACCGACGACCTGCCTGACCACCGGCGCCGCGCGCCTGGTCGGGCCCGATTCGCCCGAGCGCGCCGAGACCGAAGCCTTCATCGCCGCGGTCTACCGCGCGCGCTACGGCGCCGAGCTCACGCATTTCCTGCCGCAACTGCTCGCCTATCGCGACGTGGCTGGGCGTCTGACCGCGGCGGTCGGCTGGCGCGGCGGCGCGCACGGCCGGCTGTTCGTCGAGAACTATCTCGACGGCCATGTCGAGGACGCGCTGGCCGATGCGCTCGGCCGGCCGGTCCTGCGCGGCAGCCTGGTCGAGGTCGGCAATTTCGCGGCGGTCGGTGCCGGCGACGCGCGAGCGGTCATCGTCGACGTCACGCATCTGCTGCATGCGGCCGGTCTGCGCTGGGTGCTGTTCACGGCGACGCGCCAGCTGCGCAACGCGTTCGAGCGGCTCGGTCTGGTGCCGACGCCGCTGGCGCCGGCGCGGCCCGATCGTCTCACCGACGGCGGCGCGCACTGGGGCAGCTACTACCAGACGCAGCCGCAGCTGATGTTCGGCGACATCGCGGCCGGTCATGCGTGCCTGACGAGGCGCACGCGCGCGGTGCAGGCATGCTGTGCCGCGCAGATCGCGTCGGCGGGATCACCGTGAGCCGGCGCCTGCCCGAGTTCGCCGATCTGATCGGCCGTCTCGACGAGCCGCGTCCGCGCGTGTTCGCGACCGATGCCGTGTTCCGCGGCGACGTATTCGCCGCGCGCGTGGCGACACTGGCCGACGCGCTGGCGGCCAGCGGCGCCGCGCGCATCGCCAGCCGCCTCGACAACGGAGCGGACTGGCTCGCGCTCGATCTGGCCATCCGCCGGCTCGGCGCGGTGCACGTGCCGCTGCCGACGTTCTTCAGCGACGGCCAGATCGCGCATGCGCTGGCCGGCAGCGGGGCCGACCTGCTGGTGCTGGCGGCCGCGGCCGCGCCGCAGGCGTCGATCGCGCTCGGCGCGAATCTGGCCGGCGTCGTGCTGGCCCCGCCGCAGCCGGTCCAATTGCCGGCCGGCACCGCGTGCATCACCTACACCTCCGGCACGACCGGCACGCCCAAGGGCGTGTGCCTCGACGCGGCCGCCCTGTTGACCGTGGCGGCCTCGCTGGCCGAGGCGGCGCGGCCGCTGGCGCCGCGCCGCCACCTGTGTCTGCTGCCGTTGTCGACGCTGCTCGAGAACGTGGCCGGCCTCTACGCCGCGCTGATCGCCGGCGCCGAGATCGCGGTGCCGTCGCTGGCCGAGATCGGCTATTCCGGCGCGGCCGGTCTGGACGTGTCGAAGCTGCTGGCCTGCCTGCTGCGCTACCAGCCGCACAGTGCGATCGTGCTGCCGCAGCTGCTCGCGGCGCTGGTCGGCGCGCTCGAACGCGGTGCGCCGCTGCCGGAGTCGCTGCGCTTCCTCGCGGTCGGCGGCGCGCGTGTCGCACCGGCGCTGCTGGCGCGTGCGGCCGCGCTCGGCCTGCCGGTCTACGAGGGCTACGGCCTCAGCGAATGCGGCTCGGTGGTCTGTCTGAACCGGCCCGGCGCGATACGGCCGGGCAGCGTCGGCCGGCCGCTGCCGCATGCGCGCGTCGAGGTCGTCGACGGCGAGCTGATCGTCGAGGGCGTGCGCTGCCTGGGCTATCTCGGCGCCGACGGACCGCCGCCCGGACCGATCGCGACCGGCGATCTGGGCCACGTCGACGCCGACGGCTACGTGTTCGTCACCGGCCGCCGTTCGCAGGTGTTCATCACCGCGTTCGGCCGCAACGTCTCGCCCGAATGGGTCGAGAGCGAACTGCTCGCGCATCCGGCGTTCGTGCAGGCCGCGGTGTTCGGGGAGGCGCGGCCGTTCAACGTGGCGGTGGTGGTCTCGCAGGCCGACGATGCCGCATTGGAGCGCGCCCGCGTCGCGGTCAATCGCGGCCTGCCCGACTACGCGCGAATCGGCGCGCTGGTGCGAGCCGAGCGTCCGTTCGGTCTCGTCGACGGCCTGCTGACCGCGAACGGCCGGCCGCGCCGCGCCGCGATCGCCGCGCGCTACGCCGAGGCGATCGCTGCCTGCTACGCGAACGCACCCGAGTTTTCCGAAGGAGCTTACGAATGAGCTTTCATGACGATCTGCTGGCAGCGACCGCGCGCGAGCGCGCGGCGCTGATCGCCACGCCGCTGATCCAGGCCGCGCTGGCGGGCCGCATCGAGCGGTCCGACTATCTCGCATTCCTGACCCAGGCCTACCACCACGTACGTCACACGGTGCCGTTGCTGATGGCCTGCGGCGCGCGGCTGCCGGCGCGTCTGGAGTGGCTGCGCGAGGCGATCGGCGAGTACATCCGCGAAGAGACCGGCCACCAGGAATGGGTGCTCGACGACATCGCCGCGGCCGGCGGCGATCGCGCCGCCGCGGCCCATTCGGCGCCGTCGGCGGCGACCGAGCTGATGGTCGCCTACGCCTACGACACGATCGCGCGCGGCAATCCGGTCGGCTTCTTCGGCATGGTGCTGGTACTCGAAGGCACCAGCGTCGCGCTGGCCACGCGCGCGGCGCAGTCGATCGAGCAGGCACTGCAGCTGCCGCGCAATGCGTTCAGCTATCTGCTCTCGCACGGCGATCTGGACGTGGAGCACACCGGCTTCTTCGAGGGCCTGATGAACCGTCTCGACGATCCATCCGATCGCGCCGCGGTGGTGCACGCGGCGCGGCGTTTCTATCACCTGTACGGCGAGATCTTCCGCACGCTGCGCGATGCACCCGAATGGGCGGAGGCGGCATGAATCTCGACGGCGCCGGCGTCGTGCTGACCGGCGCGACGGGCGGCATCGGCCAGGCGTTGACCGATGCGCTGGTCGCGGCCGGCGCGCGCGTCCATGCCGTCGGCCGCGATGCGACGCGGCTCGGCGTGCTGGTCGCGCGGCACGGCGCGGCGGTGCTGCCGATCGCCGCCGACCTGTCCGACGAGGGCGGCCGCGCGCGCGTGGTTGAGGCCGCTGCACGGCTGCGCCCGTCGGTGCTCGTGCTCGCGCATGCGCAGGGCGCGTTCGGCCTGTTCGAGGAGCAGAGCGCCGAGCGCGTGCGTGCGCTGCTGGAGACCAATCTGGTCGCCTCGGCGCTGCTGGTGCATGCGCTGCTGCCGCTGCTGCGCGCGCAGCCGCAGGCGGCGGTGGCCGCGATCGGCTCGACGTTCGGCAGCCTGGCCTATCCGGGATTCGCGGCCTACAGCGCCAGCAAGTTCGGCCTGCGCGGCCTGATCGAAGGACTTGCGCGCGAGCACGCCGACACCGCGCTGCGCTTTCAGTACCTGTCGCCGCGCGCGACGCGCACCGCGTTCAACCCGCCCGCGGTCGAGGCACTCAACCGCGCGCTCAAGGTCGCCGAGGACGAGCCGGCCGCGGTCGCCGCGCAGATCGTCGCGGCGATCCGCAGCGGCCGTCCGCGACTGCAGCTGGGCTGGCCCGAGAAGCTGTTCGCGCGGCTCAACGGCGCCTGGCCCGGTCTGATCGACCGCAATCTCAAATCGCGTCTGCCGCTGGTGCGGCAGCACGCGCGTTCCTGACGTCTTCCCGAGGAGCTGGACATGACTGCCATCGTTCGTCATTCGCATACCCGGATCGCCGGCCGCCTGCTCGCTTCGCTGTGGCTGCTGCCGCTGCTGGGCGGCGGATTCGCCGCGGCGTCCGACACCGCCCTGGCGCCGGACGTCTCGGCGGTGCGCGATCGCTGGGCCGAGGTCGCCTACGAGGTGCCCAAGGCTGACCGGCAGGCTGCCTACGAAGCGCTGGTCAAGCAGGCCGCCGCCGCGCGCGAGGCGCATCCGGGCGACGTGCCGGCGCTGATCTGGGAAGGCATCGTGCTGTCGAGCTACGCCGGCGAGCGTGGCGGCATCGGCGCGCTCGGCCTGGTCAAGCAGGCGCGCAAGGACTTCGAGGAGGCGCTGGCCGCGCAGCCGGACGCGCTGAACGGCGCGGCCTATACGAGCCTGGGCGCGCTGTACTACCAGGTGCCGGGCTGGCCGATCGGCTTCGGCAACGACGAGACCGCGCGCAAGCTGCTGAACCAGGGACTGGCGGTCAATCCGGACGGCATCGATTCGAACTACTTCTACGGCGATTTCCTGCGCGATCAGCATGATTACGTCGGCGCCGCCGCAGCGCTCGAGAAGGCACTGGCCGCGCCGCCGCGGCCGGGCCGCGAGTTGGCCGACCGCGGCCGCCGCGAGCAGGCGACGGCGGCACTGGCCGAGGTGCGCTCGCATCTTGCCAGCCGTTGAGCGGCGGCCGACACTGGGCGCATGCGCATCCTGCTTGTCGAGGACGACGAATCACTGGGGGAGGGCATCCGTACCGCGCTGCGGCGCGCGGCCTATTCGGTCGACTGGCTGCGTGACGGCGCATCCGCGCTGGCCGCGATCGGCGCCGGCGATCTGGATCTGGTCGTGCTCGATCTGGGCCTGCCGCGCCTGGACGGCGTGGAGCTGATCCGCCAGGCCCGGCGTAGCGGCGCGAGCGTGCCGATCCTGGTGCTGAGCGCGCGCGAGCGGCCGAGCGAGCGCACGCTCGGCCTCGACGCCGGCGCCGACGACTACCTCGGCAAGCCATTCGACACGCACGAGCTGCTCGCGCGGATCCGCGCGCTGTTGCGCCGCGCCGGCGGCCGCGCCGCGCCGCTGCTCGCGCTCGGCGCGCTCGAGCTCGATCCGGCCACGCTCGAGGTGCGCTGGCGCGGCCGGCCGGTGGATCTGTCGCGGCGCGAGTTCGCGCTGCTGCGCGTTCTGCTCGAGCAGCGCGGCCGCCCGATCGGCCGCGAGTCGTTGCAGCAGCGCCTGTACGGCTGGGACGAGGACGTCGCCAGCAATGCGGTGGACGTGCACGTGCACGCGCTGCGCAAGAAGCTCGATCCGGCGCTGATCCGCACCCTGCGCGGGATCGGCTACGCGCTCGACGAGCCGACCGCGCGCGGCGAGGCGCAGGGGCAGCCGTGAGGTCGATCCGCCGCGTACTGCTGGTCGCGCTGATCGGCGTGACCACGCTGGTGATGCTGGTCGCTGCAGCGTTCAGCTATCGCGCCGGGCTGCAGGAGGCCGGCGAGCTGTTCGACGCCAAGCTCGCGCATTCGGCGCGCGTGCTGGCGAGCCTGGTCGACGAGCCGCTGGCCGATCTGGCCGAGCATCCGGGCGCGCCGCTGGTCATCGACGTCTGGCACGGCGAGGCGCACGGTGTCGGCACGGCGCTGGCGTTCCCGACCGGGCACGCCTACGAGACCAAGCTCGCGTTCCAGGTCCGCGACGGCGCCGGCCGCCTGTTGCTGCGCTCGGAGAGCGGCCCGGCCGATCCGCTCGGCCCCCTGGTGCCCGGCTATGCCGACGTCGATCTCGGCGGCGAGCGCTGGCGCGTGTTCACGCTGCACAGGCCGGCCGGGCGCTGGTACCAGGCCGGCGAACAGGCCGGCATCCGCGCCGAGCTGGCCGAGGACGTCGCGTTCGGCACGCTGCTGCCGCTGCTGATCGCGCTGCCGCTGCTGGCGCTGACGGTGTGGCTGGCGGTCGGCTGGGCCGGGCGCAGTCTGGAGCGCGTCTCGGCGGCGGTCGCCGAACGTGCGCCGGAGCATCTGGCGCCGATCCGGCTCGAGCGCGTGCCGCGCGAGATCGAAGGCATCGTGCGTGCGGTCAACGGTCTGCTCGCGCGGCTCGAGGCTGCGCTGGCGCGCGAGCGGCGCTTCACCGCCGATGCCGCGCACGAGCTGCGCACGCCGCTGGCGGCGCTGAAGGTGCATGCCTACAACCTGCGCCAGGCGCCGGTCGCGGCCGAACGCGAGGACGCGCAGGCGCATCTGGACGCGAGTATCCGCCGCATGGAGCGGCTGGTCGCGCAGTTGCTGGCGCTGTCGCGGCTCGAGAGCGGCGCGTCGCCGGCGCGCGTCGCGGTCGATCTGGCGTCACTGGTGGAACGCCATCGCGCCGACGCGGTCGCACTCGGCGCCGCGCGCGCGCTGCGCATCGCATTCGAGGTGAAAGGACCGGCCGTCGTCGCCGGCGACGAGCGCAGCCTCGACGCCCTGGTCGGCAATCTGATCGACAACGCCTTGCGCTACGCACCGGCCGGCGGCGCGGTGGCGGTCGCGCTCGCCGCGGCCGACGGCGAGGCGCGGCTGGTCGTCGAGGATGCCGGTCCCGGCATTCCGGAGGTGGCGCGCCAGCGCGTGTTCGAGCGCTTCCACCGCGAGCTCGGCAGCGGCGTGGAAGGCAGCGGGCTGGGCCTGGCGATCGTCGCGCAGGCGCTCGCCCTGCACGGCGGACGCATCACGCTCGACGATTCACCGGCGCTCGGCGGCCTGCGCGCGACGGTCAGGCTGCCGCTCGGCTGAGGCGGCGCCGCTCCGGTCGGCGCCGCCGCATCGCCTAGCGCGGTGCCGACTGCGGCACGCGGCGCAGCTGCGAGGTGTCGTAGCCGAGCGCGGCGATCCGCGCGACCTGCTCGGCGTAGTCGGCCTCGGAGATCGACGGCGTGCGCGCCATCAGCCAGACGTAGTCGCGCTTGCTGCGGCCGACGATGGTCTGCCGGTAGTCCGGGTCGAGATAGGCGATCACGTACTCGGCCTTGATCGGCCAGACGAACTGCATGCCCCAGACCGCATTGCCGGTATCGGGCCGCACCGTGCCGACCGGATGCATCGTCTTGAGCGGCGCGTCGAAGCTGCCCTTGCGATACGTGAAGGTCGTGCGGATGCGCCCGTCGGGCGCCAGCGCGTAGGACTCGATCGCGTCGTAGGCCTCGCGTTCGGGGTAGGAGGGAATATGCGCGATCACGTACCAGTCGCCCATGAAGCGCGGCAGGTCGACCGCGGGCACCGCCGGCAGCGGCGGGTGATGCGCACAGCCGGTCGCCAGGGCGACCAGGCCGGCCAGCAGCGACATGCGCAGAGTCATCGGATTCTCCTTGGGGTCAGCGCGCGTGGCGCACGAAACGGTAGTGGGCGACCATCCACTCGCGGCCGCCGGCGTAGCCGAACAGCTCCGCGCAGGCCATCCAGAACATGCGCCAGCGCTGGTGCCACAGCGGCGCGGCGGCTGCGCCGTAGGCCTCGGTCAGCACCGCGAGCACCTCGTCGCGGCGGCGGTCCTGGTTGGCCAGCCAGTGCTCGGCGGTGCGCCGGTAGTGGTCGCCGTCGATCAGCCAGCGCGTCTCCAGCGTCAGGTCGCGCTGGAAGCAGGCCAGCGTGTCGGCGGCCGGCATCAGGCCGCCGGTGAAGAAGTGCCGGCCCATCCAGTCGTCCTCGCCGTCGGTCTCGAACGGGTAGAGCAGGGTGCGGTGCACGAACACGTGCACGAACAGGCGCCCGTCGGGCACCAGCCAGTGCGAGATCCGCTGCAGCAGCTGGTCGTAGTTGCGCAGGTGCTCGAACATCTCGACCGAGACGCAGCGGTCGAACGTCGCCTGCGCCAGCTCCAGCGCGTCGATGTCGCAGGTGATCACGCGCACGTGGTCGAAGCCGCGTTCGCGGCAGGCGGCCTCGATGTGGCGGCGCTGCGCGTGCGAGTTCGACACCGCCGTGATGCGCGCGTTCGGGTAGCGCTCGGCCATCCACAGCGTCAGCGAGCCCCAGCCGCAGCCGAGCTCGAGGATGCGCTGGCCGTCGCCCAGCTGCGCGCGCTCGGCGGTCAGCGCCAGCATCGCCTCCTCGGCCTGGTCCAGCGTCTCGCCGCCGGCCGGGTAGTAGCACGCGCTGTACTTGAGGCGGCGGCCCAGGCACAGCCGGAAGAACGCCGGCGGCAGCTCGTAATGCTGGCGGTTGGCTGCATCGGTATGCACGGCCAGCGGCCCCTGCGCGAGCGCATCGAGGCGCGCGGCGGCGCGCGCCGATTCGGCCTCGGGTCCGCCGGCGCGCTCGGCCGCCAGACGTGCCGCGCAGAGGCGGCGGATGCCCAGGCGCAGCACGGCATCGGGGATCAGGCCGCGTTCGGCCAGGCCGATCAGGCCCGCCTCGACCTGCGGCACGCGTAGGTGGCTTTCGGCGATCGCATTCATCGGCGCACGTCCTCGTCGTCGGGATGGGGAAACCAGGGAAAGAACATCGGCGTCGTGCGCTGGTAGCGGCGGTAGTCCTCGCCGCGTGTGCGCAGCGCCTGCTGCTCGGTATACGGAACGCCGCTCAGGTAGCGCAGGAAGCCGTACATCAGCAGCGGGCCGCTCCATGCCAGCCAGGCCAGCGGCGAGCCGACCGCGAGCGCGACGTACGCGAACCAGTGCAGCCACTCGAAGAAATAGTTCGGATGGCGCGAGTAGCGCCACAGCCCGCTGCGGCAGGTGCGGCCGCGATGGGCCGGGTCGGCGCGCCAGCGCGCGAGCTGGCGGTCGGCGACGGTCTCCCCGGCGATTGCGATCAGCGCGATCGCGACCGCGGCGGCCAGCCATGGCCAGGCCGTTGCCTGCGGGCTGCGCGCCGCCGCCGCGAACGGCAGCGCGAACAGCACGACCAGCAGCGCCTGGGCCTGGAAGAACGCGAAGAACTTGCCCTGATGGCCGTTCCAGTGCGTGCGAAGATGGCGATAGCGGCCGTCCTCGGACTCGTGGCGCACGCGCCGCCACAGGTGCAGCGCCAGCCGCAGGCCCCACAGGCCGCCGATCAGCGCGAGCAGGCCGCGCGCGGCGGGCGCGCCGTCGCCGAGCGCAGCGGCGATGACCGCGGCGAGGCCGACGCCGGCGGCCCAGATCACGTCGACGATGCCGGCATTGGCGCGACGGCGCTGCCACAGCCAGCCGAACGTCATCGCGACCGCGGCCGGCAGCCAGACCGCGACCAGGGTGATCCAGAGGCTCATCGCGCGGTCTCCGTTTCGACGGCGTGCGGCGCCGATCGCACCAGCATCGCCAGCAGCGCCAGGGCGGCGGCCCAGCCGAGCGCCAGCGCCGCCAGCGCCGGCCCCGGCGCGACGAACGCGACCGCGTCGAAGCCGCGCGCGGCGCCCAGATACGCCAGCGGTCCGCCGATCGCGCCGAACAAGGCGGCCGGCAGCGGCTTGCTCAGCCAGGCCGGCAGCAGGACCGGCAGCGTCGTCGCGAACGCGGCCCACAGCGCGAGGATCCAGGCCGGCGCGAACGCCGCTGTCGGCCAGGCCGCCGCGTAGCGCAGCCAGCCGCTCGCGGCCAGACCGCCGTCGAGCAGCACGCCGGCAAGGACCGCCACGGCCGCGAGCAGCGCCTCGTGCATCGGGCGGGCCGCCGCGATCAGCATCGCCGCGACGAACGCCGCAGCGGCCGCGATGCCGGGCCAGGCCAGGCCGCGGCCGGCGCCGGCGACCGCGCACAGCCACACCGCCTGGTAGCCGATCGCGACGGCGAGGACCGGCCGCTTCACGGCGCGACCCGCGCTGCGTCGCCGCCGTCGGCGCCGGGGCGCCCCAGCAGCAGATGTGCCACGCCGATCGAGCGCTCGCGGAAGCCGCCCTCGCAGTAGGCCAGGTAGAACTCCCAGAGCCGGATGAAGCGCTCGTCGTAGCCGAGCGCGCGCACCCCGGTCAGCCGCGTCATGAAGCGCGTGCGCCAGGCCTGCAGCGTGCGCGCATAGGACAGGCCGAAGTCCTGCAGCGCGAGCACCTGCAGATCGCTGGCGCGCGTCTTGGCCGACAGCATCGCGCTGATCGACGGAATGAAGCTGCCCGGAAAGACGAAGCGCTTGATGAAGTCCACGCTGCGCAGCGCCTGCTCGTAGCGGTGGTCCTCGATCGTGATCGCCTGCAGCAGTGCGCGCCCGCCGGGCACCAGCAGGCGCTGCAGCGTCGCGAAGTAGGTATCGAGATGGCGCGCGCCGATCGCCTCGATCATCTCGATCGAGACCAGCTTGTCGTACTGGCCGGTCAGGTCGCGGTAGTCCTCGGCGAGCACGGTCACGCGGTCCTCGAGCCCGGCCGCGGCGACGCGGCGGCGCACCTCGTCGAACTGCGCGCGCGAGATCGTCGTCGTCGTGACGTGGCAGCCGTAGCGGCGCGCCGCGTGCAGCGCGAAGCCGCCCCAGCCGCTGCCGATCTCGATCACGCGGTCGCCGGGCCCGAGCGCGAGCGTCTGGCCGATCAGGTCCAGCTTGCGCCACGAGGCCAGCTCGAGATCCTCGGCCTCGTGCGTGAACAGCGCCGAGGAGTACATCAGGTCCTGCGACAGGAACAGCGCGAAGAAGTCGTTGCCGAGGTCGTAGTGGGCGGCGATGTTGCGGCGGCTGCCGGCGCGCGTATTGGGCCGCAGCGCGTGCCAGGCGCGCAGCGCCCAGCCGCCGACGCGGGCCGCGCCGCCTTCGAGGCCGTCGAGCAGTGCGCGGTTGCGCACCAGCAGCCGCACCAGGCCGACCAGGTCGTCGCACTGCCAGAGCCCGTCGATGTAGGCCTCGCCGGCGCCGACGCTGCCGTTCGCGGCCAGGGCGCGATAGAAGCGCAGATCCTTCACGCGCACCGTGACGTCGAGCCCGCCGGGCGTGCCGAATACCTGCCGCCCGCACGGGTCGTGCACGCTCAGGCGGCCGCCGGTCAGCGGGGCCAGATGCTCGAACAGGCGCCGGCGCAGCCAGCGGTCGAAGCCGAGCGGCGCGGCGGAGGCCGGTGGCAGGGCGGAGGCGGGTGCGTTCATGGCGAGGCTCCGGCGGATCGGTTGGGGTGGTCGTGGACGGGTACGCGCTTGAGCCACAGACGCAGCGCCTGCCAGTGGATCGCGCCGATCACGCGCGCGGTCATCGCCGGATGGCGCCACAGCACGCGCGCCAGCGCGGCGCCGTCGAGCGGACGGCGCGCCAGCGTCAAAGTCGCGTCGAACGTGCGGGCCGTGCCGTCGAGCACGTCCATCTGCACGCGCAGGTCCTCGCCCGGCGGCGTCAGGCGCCAGCGGTAGCGCAGATCGAGCGGCAGGAACGGCGAGACGTGGAAGGTCTTGTCGAACGCCCATTCGAGCGCGCGGCCGCGCCGCGTCGCCGCGTCGACCGGCAGCACGTAGGCGTGGCGCTCGCGCCACGGCGTATTGGTGATCTCGGCCAGCACCGCCTGCAGCGTCGTGCCGTCGGCGGCGTAGCAGTAGTAGAAGCTGACCGGATTGAACACGTAGCCGAAGGTGCGCAGATGTGCGAGCAGGCGCACCGGTCCGTCCGGCCGCGTGCCGGTCGCCGCGGCGACGCGCTCGCGCGCGACCTCGGCCAGCGGACGCTCGGGCGGCGCCAGATAGTCGCTGCGGCGGAACTCGGCCGGCGCGCGGCCGCGCGCCGACCACAGCCAGCGCCCGGCGAACACGCGGTCGATCTCGTCCAGATCCAGGCACAGCTGCGCCAGCCGGTAGCGGAACGCATGCGGCCGCGGCGCGTGACGGCGATGGCGCACCCAGCCTTCGTAGACGGCACTGTTCAACGGCGCGTTCATGCCGGCACCGCCTGCGGATCGAGCGCCTGCACGACCGCGCGCGCGCTGCGGATGCCGTCTTCGTGGAAGCCGTAGCCCCAGTACGCGCCGGCGAACCAGCTGCGGCGCCGGCCCTGGATCTCGTGGCGGCGCGCCTGCGCGGCCAGCGTCGCGTGATCGTGCAGCGGATGGGCATAGCGCATGCGCGCGATCACCCGGCCGGGATCGATCGCGGCAGTGCGGTTGAGCGTGACGATCAGCGGCTCGGGCGCGTCCAGGCCCTGCAGCAGGTTCATGCAGTAGCTGACCGTGCACGGCGCATCCGGATCGCGCGGGACATGCGCGTTCCAGGCGGCCCAGGCCGCGCGCCGCCGCGGCAGCAGGCGCGCGTCGGTGTGCAGCACGGCATCGTTGTCCTGGTAGCGCAGCGCGCCGAGGATCGCGCGCTCGGTGTCGTCGGCGTCGTCGAGCACGGCCAGCGCCTGGTCGGCGTGACAGGCCAGCACGACCTGGTCGTAGCGCAGCGTATCGGCACGCGAGCGCAGCGTGACGCCGTCGTGCTCGCGCGTGACCGACTCGACCGGGCAGGCGATCCGCTCGCGCACGCGCCAGCGCCGGCGCAGCGCCTCGACGTAGCGCGCCGAGCCGCCGTCGACGACGCGCCACGGCGCGCGCGCGCCGAGGTCGAGCATCTGGTGGTTGGCCAGAAACGCGACCAGATGGCGCGCCGGGAAATCGAGCACGGCGCGCGGCGGCGAGGACCACAGCGCCGAGGCCATCGGAATCAGGTGCTCGTCGCGGAACGCCTCGCCGTAGCGGCCCTCGGCCAGGTACTCGCCGAGCGTCGGTCCGGGACCGGCCGTGTCGAGCAGCGCCGGCGCCTGCCGGTAGAAGCGCACCAAGTCCGCGACCATGCCGAGAAACCGCGGCGAGACCAGGTTGCGGCGCTGGCAGAACAGGCGGTTCAGCGAGGTGGCGTTGTATTCGACGCCGCTGCGCTCGCTGTGCACCGAGAAGCTCATCGTGGTCGGCCGCGTCGCGACGCCGAGCTCGTCGAACAGCGCGCTCAGCAGCGGATAGTGCAGCGGGTTGAACACGATGAAACCGCTGTCGACCGCGTACAGCCGGTCGCCCAGCGTCACCGCATGGGTATGGGTGTGGCCGCCGAAGCGGCGCTCGGCCTCGTACAGCGTGACCTCGTGGCGGCGCGACAGCCACCACGCGGCGGCAAGGCCGGCGATGCCCGATCCGACGACCGCGATGCGCTGGCTCATCGTCTGCTCCGCGCCAGCACCCAGTCCGGCACCGGCTTGAGGTCGCGGATCAGGCCGAGCAATGCGAGCAGGCGCAGCCCGTACCAGGTCGCGTCGATCTCCCACCAGCGAAAGCCCTGGCGCGCGCTGCCCGGGAAGAAGTGATGGTTGTTGTGCCAGCCCTCGCCGAACGTCAGCAGCGCCAGCCACAGGTTGTTGCGGCTGTCGTCGGCGGTGTCGTAGCGGCGCCGCCCGTAGCGATGCGCGAGCGAGTTGATCGTGACCGTGACGTGGAACAGCGCGACGGTCGAGACGAAGAAGCCCCAGACCAGCAGTTGGCCGCCGCTGACGCCGAGCGACGGCGCGTAGCGCTCGAGCAGCGCGCCGGCGACCCACAGCGCGACCGCCAGCGCGATCGGCACCGCGGTGTCGTAGCGGTCGAGCCAGCGCAGCTCCGGATAGCCGGCCAGATCGGGCACCCGGGCCAGATCGGTGCGGAAGCGCTGGCGCGTCAGGAACCAGCCGACATGGCTCCACCAGAAGCCCTCGCGCGGCGAATGCGGATCGGCCGCCGTGTCGGCATGGCGATGGTGGTTGCGATGGTGCGCGGCCCACCACAGCGGGCCGCGCTGCACGCTCGAGGCGCCGATCAGCGCGAACGCGAATTGCACCGCGCGCGAGGTGCGGAACGTGCGGTGCGAGAAGTAGCGGTGATAGAAGCCGGTGATCGCGAACAGCCGGATCGCATACAGCGCCGCCGCGACGATCAGCGCGGTCGGCGACACGCCGACCCAGAACACGCCGAGGCAGGCCAGATGCAGGCCGACGAACGGCAGCGCGCGCAGCCAGTCGATGCGGCGGCCGTCGCCGGGTTCGTCCGGCGCCTCGGCGGCGGTATCGAACCAGCGCCGCAGCGCGGTGGCGGCGCGCGCAGGCACGGGCGGTGCGTCGGACGGGGGCGGCATCGGGGTCTCCGGTGGGCAGTGCATCGAGCTCTACGGAGGCCGGCACGCCGCGGATGCAGACGCGCCGAGAATGCGGTCGACGGCTGCCGCTGCCGCGCGGCCGGGGATCGGCCGGCGTTCGCGACGCCGCGGTCCGGAACCGTCGCGACGCGGCACGGTGTCGAAGCGGCATCGGGCGCGCGGGATCCGGATGAGCCGCAGCCGCGATCGGTCGGCGGCGCGGTCGGCCGGCGATCAGCCGGCGGCCGCCGTGATGTTCACAGCGCGCAGCGCCCGTCCAGGCGCACTTGCTGCGCGGCGGCCAGTGCGGCGGGGGAGACCGGCGCCGGCGGCGCCGCGTCGAAGACGATCCGCACCGGCCGGTGACGGCCGCGGCCGTCGCGGATCGTGCCGGTGCCGCTGAACGTCAGCAGCCGCCGGCTGGCCGCGTCGTAGACGAGGTCGACCGCCGGCACCGCGAAGCCGAACCAGGTGTCGAGCGTCATGCGCAGCCGCCGCGTCCGCGCGTCGTCCGCGGCGCGGTCGTGGTCGACGATGCGCACCGGCACGAACGCCAGCCGGCTCGGCAGCAGGAACGACAGGCGCGTGCCGGCCGCCAGCGCATCCCAGCGCGTGCGCACCGCCGCGTCGAAGCCGGCGTCGACGACCGCGTCGTCCGGGATGCGCAGCCGCGCCTGCCGTTCCGCCGCGTCGGCCCGGTCGCGCACGTAGACCTCGCGGCCGGCCGCGCCGCTGCGTACGCCTTCGCGGTAGCCGTCGCGTCCGTCCTCGAACGCGAAGTCCGGCGCCTCGGCCGAGGGGCCGGCCGCGACGGTCTTGCGCGCGAACGGTGTGCCGTCGGGGCAGCGGTACAGCACCAGTCGGCCGCCGCCGGGCAGGTGCCAGTGCTCCTCGCGATAGAGCAGCCGGCCGTCCTCGCGCGCCAGGGCCCGGGCGATCTCCCGCGACGGACCGGCCGCGGCCGCCGCGGCCGTGCCCCAGGCGATCGCGGCGGCAACGACGAGCAGCGGACGCAGCATCGACATCGGATCTCTCCCGGGCGCGGCCATGCCGGCCTTGGCGCCGATACGCAGACCGGCGCGATCGGGATGCAGGCGCGATGCACGGTGCGCGACCGGCGGACACGCGTCGCGCGCGATCGGTGGCCTGCGGCCGTGGCGGCGCGCTCGGAAAGCGCAGGGGCTTGGATCCGCGGCGAGACATGCGGACCCGCGCCGGCAGCGCAGGGAACGGCCGCCGGTCGATCCGGTACGCAGGCCGGACGCGGCCGGGTCCGGCTGCCGCTGCCGTCGCGGCCGGCGTCGAGCCGGCGGAGGCTCAGACCGCCACGGTGAAGTGATAGCCGACCACGATCAGGCCCTGGCGCTGGTAGAAGCGGTGCGCCGCCTCGCGCTGCAGCGCCGAGTCCAGATGCAGCTCGGCACAGCCTTGCCGGTGCGCGTGCTCGCGCAGCCAGGCCATCAGCCGCGCGCCATGGCCTTCCGCGCGGCGCGCCGGCTGCGTGACCAGGTCGTCCACGTAGAGCTGGCGCCCGCTGTAGAGCATCGTGACCAGCCGGAAGCCGGCCACCGCGACCACCGCATCGTCATCGCGCAGCGCCGCCAGCCGGTAACCCTCGGCCATCTGCCGGCGGATCCGTGCGACGAAGTGCTGCCGGCTCAGATGCGGCCGCAGATGCACCATCGTGTCGTAGCAGGCGGCGATCGCCGCGTCGTCGTCGGCGAGGCGGATGGCCGAGCCGGTCGTGCGTGTCAGCATGGGACTCGCCTGCGCAGGGAAGGGCGACTTCTCTTACGCAAGCCGCCGGCGCTCCCTATCACCTGCGAGCAGCCGGCGGGGCCATGGCGACCGCGCCGGCGCTCGCGTCCGCTGCCGATTCGGTGCCACGCCTCGAAGATGGGGGCTGAAGCTGCGAGACCCGCGCCGCCGGTGTTGCGTCGAGCCAGCGGGCGTGACGAAGGCTGCGGCGGCGGGGGCATGCGGCCGGAGCGCCGCCACGGCAGGCCCGGCTGCCGGCTCGACGCGCGTGCGGACCGCCGCCCGGGCGGACGGCGGTCGCGCAGGCCGCAGTGCGATCGAGGCTCAGTCCGCCTCGAAACCGTCGGCGAACAGCGTATCGGGCGTGACCGTGAACGTGACCGGCACTTCGGCGCGCAGACCCTGGCTCGCATCGTTGCTGTAGACGCAGATCTGCGTCGTGTAGGTGCCCGGTTCGAGCGCGCTCGCGTCCAGCGTCACCGCGACGCTCGACTCGGCGCCCGGCGCCGTGCTGCCGCTGATCTCGGCGGTCGCCAGCCACGGCACCGTCGAGGGCGCCGCGCACGGGCCGACCGTCGCGATCGCCGCGGCGAACTGCTCGGCCGGCCCCGGAATCAGCGTCTGCTGCGTCGCCGCGCCGGTCGACGGATCGATCGTGTAGATGCGGCCCTGCACGTTCGGACCGCCGGTGCTGACGAACGCGTACCAGTACAGCGTGTCGTTGCGCTTGTCGAAGTCGATGCTCTGGATGTACATCGGCGTCTCGGCCACGCCGAGCGCGCCGATCGTCTGCGAGACGCCGGAGGTCTTGTCGATCGCGTAGAGGCTGCGCGTGAAGAAGTTGACGCCGTAGAGGCGGCCGGCCGAGTCGACGGTGAGATCGAGCAGGCTGGTCTGGCCCTTGGCGTCCTCCGCGCCGACGATCTGGCCGATGCGCGTCTGCGCGCCGGTCGACGGGTCCAGCGAGTAGAGCGTGCAGATGCCCTCGGCGCAGGCCACGCCGAACAGCGTGCTGGTGGTCGCGTCCCAGGTGATGCCGGCCCACTGGCCTTCGGTCAGCGGGAACGTCGTGACCGTCGTGTTCTGGCCGGTCGCGGTGTCCATCGCGATCAGCGCATAGGTCGGCACCTGCCAGTGCGACTCGAGCATGTAGTGATGCGCGAAATCGTCGCCGATGAACGTGCCGCTGACCCAGGTGCCGCTCGGCGCCGGGCCGATCGTGGTCAGGTTCTCCGGATGCAGCGCGTCCTCGAAGATGTAGGTCGTCGCCGCGCCGGTGTTGTGCAGCGCATAGGTCGGGACCGTCGTGCCGGCCGGCAGCGCCGGGTTCGGCAGCGGCAGGTGCGGGCTGCTGCCGGACGGGAAGTGCGACTGTGCCGGCGCCTGGCGCAGATCCCAGCTCAGCGTGCCGCTGCCGCCGTTGCCGAGCACCAGCGCGGCGCTCGCCTGCGTGCCGGCCTGCGCGGTGACGGTCAGGCCGGCCGGCGTCACCAGGGTGGCGGCGGCCCCCGTCGGCGCTTCGGCGACCACGTTCGTTGCGCCCGCCATGGCGACCAGTGAAACACCGACGATGACTGCTCTCATTGCCCCTTGCTCCGGAATCGTAAGGTGATCGTGGCCGGGCGCGTGGTCGAAGCATCGACGGCGGCGGCGCGGCGGACGGCCAGCCCGCGGCTGGCGATCGACTATTGTCGAGCGTCTACCACAACGCCTGTCCGGTGCATGGCCCTTTCGTGGCCGATGCCGACAAGTGACTGATCGGACGGGGTTTGACGGTCGAAATCGCGCGTTCGATCACACCCGGGGCGGGGGCGGACGGTCGTCGTGGAGGCCGGCGCGGCATCGCGCGGCGCCGCAGGTAGGTCCGCAAGCCGGCCTGCGCGGCACGCCGTGGCCGGCTCGATGCGTGCCGGAAAGCCGAGGACCTCAGCGGCGGGACGGTCGCCGATCCGTACCGTTCAGCGCGAGGCACCGGTCGGCGCGGGCTGGGCCGCCGCCCGGCGGAACAGAGCCGCCGAGACCAGCCACAGCACCGCGAACACGGCGGTCAGCACGAAGACGCTGGCGCCGTCGGCGACCAGCCCGACGATGCTGCCGGCCGCCTGCGCGACCGCGGCCGCCAGCATCGCGCGTGCCATGCCGGCCGGCCGCAGCCGCGCCAGCGCCGCGCCGATCACCGCCACGGCGACCACGCCGAAGTAGATCCGGTTGATCGGCTCGGCCGGCTCGCCGACGATGCCGACCGCCAGGTTGGCCCAGACGGTCAGGAACGCCGTCCCCACCGCGACGCCGAACGCGATCACGTAGACGTGCGAGCGCGCGGTCCGCACCGCCAGCTCGTAGGCGCCACCGACCAGGGCCAGCAGCACGCCCATGACCAGGAAATCGAACGGCGACCAGTCGACCTCGCGCGTGAACCGCATCGCGATCAGCGGCGCCAGCAACAGCAGCGCCGCGCCGCCCCAGACCACCCAGCGCAGCGTGCGCCAGACCGGATCGTTCGCGATCGTCGTGTTCGGAGTACGAATGCCCATGAGTCATCTCCCTCGTTAGGTGGGCGCACGATGGAAGCCCGGAGCAACCGGAGCCGGGCGCCATTCTCGCGCTGATCGGGCGTGGTGTGGCGGCGAGAAGGCCGTGGCTACGCCGGTCGGCTGGATGGAGATGGCTGATTGTTCGGGGCCGATGTGCAAGGATTTAGGGGCTGGTGGCAACGGCCTGGCAAAGGAATAAGCGCTCGTTCCCTTCGCCCCCTCATCCATACTGGGCACGGGTTCAGCGAACCGGCACGGCGTGCGAGGTGGTAGGCAAGCAATTCTTATCTCTATCGGCGAAGCGTGCCAGCGCGCCTTCCTATGCGCTGCTATGCGCTTGGCCGGCCTACGCTGGCTGCACAGGGTCCGGCCTGCTGAAGTTGATGCTGGCGCCCCGCTATTGGGCACTACCTGGGTAGAGCTCGGCCAGTTGCTGCCGAATGGTCAGCGCAGCCTCGTAGCGCATCTGCGCGCCCGGCAGGTCCCCCTGCGCCGACTCTACATCGCCGAGCTTGTCGAAGCTGATGCTGAGGTCTCGCTGCCACCGAGTATTGGCCGGGTCGAGCTCGGTCAGTCGCTGCGCGATGACCAGCCCCGCTTCGTAGCGCACCTGCGCCCCCGGCAAGTCACCCCGCGCCGACTGCACATCGCCGAGCTTGTTGAAGCTGATGCTGAGGTCTCGCTGCCACTGGGTATTGCCTGGGTCGAGCTCGGCCAATCGCTGCCGAATAGTAAGCGCAGCCTCGTAGCGCACCTGCGCGCCCGGCAGGTCACCCTGCGCCGACTGTACATCGCCGAGCTTGTTGAAGCTGATGCTGAGGTCTCGTTGCCACCGAGTATTGGCCGGGTCGAGCTCGGCCAGTCGCTGCGCGATGACCAGCCCCGCTTCGGAGCGCACCTGCGCGGCCGGCAGGTCGCCCTGAGCCGACTGCGCGTCGCCGAGTTTGTTGAAGCTGATGCCGAGGTCTCTCTGCCACTGGGTATTGGCCGGGTCGAGCTCGGCGAGTCGCTGCGCGATGACCAGCCCCGCTTCGTAGCGCACCTGCGCCCCCGGCAGGTCGCCCCGCGCCGCCTGCACATCGCCGAGCTTGTCGAAGCTGATGCTGAGGTCTCGTTGCCACTGAGTATTGGCCGGGTCGAGCTCGGCCAGTCGCTGCGCGATGACCAGCCCCGCTTCGTAGCGCACCTGCGCGCCCGGCAGGTCACCCTGCGCCGACTGCACATCGCCGAGCTTGATGAAGCTGATGTTGAGGTCTCGCTGCCACTGGGTATTGCCTGGGTCGAGCTCGGCGAGTCGCTGCGCGATGACCAGCCCCGCTTCGTAGCGCACCTGCGCCCCCGTCAGGTCACCCAGCGCCGACTGCACATCACCGAGCTTGTCGAAGCTGATGCTGAGGTCTCGTTGCCACAGAGTATTGGCCGGGTCGAGCTCGGCCAGTCGCTGCGCGATGACCAGCCCCGCTTCGTAGCGCACCTGCGCCCCCGGCAAGTCACCCCGCGCCGACTGCACATCGCCGAGCTTGTTGAAGCTGATACTGAGATCTCGCTGCCACTCGGTATGGCCTGGGCCGAGCTCGGCGAGTCGCTGTGCGATGCCCAGCCCCGCTTCGTAGCGCGCCTGCGCCCCCGGCAGGTCACCCTGCGCCGACTGCACATCGCCGAGCTTGATGAAGCTGATGCTGAGGTCTCGCTGCCACTCGGTATGGCCTGGGTCGAGCTCGGCCAGTCGTTGCGAGATAGCCAATCCTAGGTCGTAGCGTGTCTGCGCGCCCGGCAGATCACCCTGCAGAACCAACAGATCACCCCACCTGTTGTGCAGCACCCCGTTTTCGCGCAGGAGAGGGAGATGTTCTGCCTGGGCGGCAAATGGATGCTCCACCCAGGCTTCGACCGCATGGAGAGATTGGCGCACGAGGTCGGAGCGTCCACGTGCCATGAATTCAGCTTGCCAGTCATAGAGCAGCGTGTTGGCTATGGAGTGCCAGCCTGCCTCCTGTGTCAGCGGCCCCGCACGCAGTAAAGCTGCGACATGGTCGAGACTGCGGAGAAGCCGCGCGCGGGCTTCCGACTCGTTTGCGCGGACACAGTCGGTCGCAATGGATGCGTGCAAGCCCTCAGCGAGGGCCAGCGCCAGCGCATCCGCATCAGTGGCGTGATCCCGTGCATAGCGATAGGCAAGGACGTGAGCAAACTGCCAGTGGTCAGGCAGCGCAATTTCAAAACGCATCAGCCCGCCTGCGGTCAGCGCGCGAAGACTCCTACGGGCGCGGCTGTGGCGTTCGCCACCGTTGATTGCGATTTCGAGCAGGCCAATGGGTATCGGCGCATGAGCGAGAAGTCCCGCACCGATCAGGATGTTCTTGGCGTCGGCATCAAAGCCTCGGATGGAGCGGTCATAGAGCCAGCGCAAGGTGCGCGTGCTGTTGACGGGGTCGGTCAGTGGCGGCAGGACCGCCGCGCTCCAGTCCCTCAGCAGAGTATCTGGATGCTCGTCGTCTCGTGCCAGAAGGTTGCCGGCCCAGGTCAGCGCCAGCGGATGACCTGCCAGAAGAACCAGCAAGTCTCGTTTGGCTCCGACTGTCAGCCGGTCGCCACTCAGCGCGCCCAGCAGTGCAGCCGCATCTGCCGGCTCCAGCGCGTCTCGCAGATGAATCGACTCGGCGGGAGCCGCCCGGCCGGGTGGGCGGGTCAGCAAGAGCCGGACGCTTTCAATGGGAATTACCGATAGAAGGTCCGTAAGATCCGCACGTCCGTCATTGCCGTCGGCCTCTTCGCATCCCTCAAAAATCAGCAGGAGTCGCTTTCCGCTGCAGGCGCGCTCCGCGCGGATTCGAGGCGGCTCATGTTCGAGGAAGTCCGCACCGGTGAGCCGATTCGCGAGCATCGACCAGATCGCGTCGGCGTTGGCGCGACTCGCGTAGAGATCGAGATAGACGGTACCGTCGGGATAGAGGCTTTCGAGCTCTGCGCTTCCGATCGCGTACAGCACCTCGGCGGCGAGTGCTGTCTTGCCGAGGCCGCCGGGCCCGACGATCGTCGTGTTGCGCCTGCCGCGCACTCGGCTGATCAGCTTTTCACGCTCCGCTTGCCGTCCGAAGTAGTGTTCGGCGCGTGGGGGCAACTCGCGTGGGACGCGCGGCGTCAGGGACGGGGTGTCGGACGGGGTTTTGACTTGAACCACGATTGTGTGGGATGGCGATGACTGTGAAGCGACTGGCGTAGGCTTCGGTCGCGATGACGATTGGGTGTTGGAGATCAATCTTCGCAACGCTGCGCAAACCTGCGCGTCGCGCTCGCGCGGCTTGGCGAGCGTCAGATGATCTTCGTCGAGACCGACCGGATTGCGTCCCACACTCGGATGCGCAGAGCTGGGATCGACGATCGTGATCGTTCCTCCTGCGACGCCACGCAACTCGTAGTACGTCGCCGTCTCGATCCTCAGGCGCGGCGCATTGTTGCGGTACCAGTCGAAAAGGTCTCTCAGATAGGGATCGTGCTTGCGCAGGGCTTCTATCGTCACGGTGGCGCCGAACACCGTTCGAAACCGGTCTGCGATCGAGGCCAGCGCTGCGCCGGTATGCGGTGTGCCGAGAAACAGCACGGCGCTGGTGGCCTGGGCGATCATTTGATGGCCGCTCTCTTGGTCGGCACCGACCGAGTATCGCAGGAGCTGCTTGGTCAGCAGACCGCCGAGGCTGTGACCTACCAGAATCAGCGGACGTTGCCCCAGGCCCTTCTGGATCATCAGATCGACGACCTGGCGTGCGCGATCAGGCAGCGACATCGCATAGCCCGCATCGCGCGACGTGAGTCCGAACCAGCCGAAGATTCGCGGCCACTTCGAGGGGGCTGCAGCATAACCTAAGGACCAGACGCCGACGTTTGGAGTGTCTGCGCCTAGCCAATGCGGCCAGGACGTCGATTCGTCGCCGCCGTGTCGCCAGGTTCCGAATGCATCACCGCCGAGCCCGTGGATGAACACGACGTCCATCTCGCGATTCGGATTGTCGCAGCCCCTGATCCTGTGCAGCTGGCTCATGCCACCCTCCCCCTGGGTGTCCGATTATTGGGCAGGTGCGGACGACTGCCTAGACTCCGCTACGGGACGCCGCAAGCCACCTCCACGGTTCCCAGGTGCAGCTGGAACACGCCGTTGACTTGTTCCAGTTCGTCCAGGTCGACATCGGCCGAATAGGTCCTGCAGCCTTCGCAAGTCAGCTCGACTCGAGCCAGGCCTGCGGGCGGAGGGGCTGTCCAGAGCGTGCCTTGCACCTCTCGCTCCGAGCAGAAGAAGCGTTCCGATCTGAAGCGGAAGGTGCCTCCTCCGGGCAGTTGCCATGCCTCGATCGGGGACGACAGCCCTGTCGTGGGATCGACCGTGTAGAGCCGAATCCGAAAGCCGTCGGGCGGCGATGGGTGTCGTGTGCAGGCGACGAAGCCATCGACGTCGATAGGGCGGAATTCAAGTGACTGGATGGACTCCCGGACGTCATCGAGAGCCGCGCTGGCCGAGGTCATGCAGGAAAGCGAGAGGGCTGCCCAGAATGCGAGGTGACGCCGCTTCATTCGTTGCTCCAGATCCTCTGACAGGGCTGCCGTATCGAGTCCACGGGGTGCTCAGGTCGAGCATCGACGGTTTGGCTAGCGCCGGCTTCTCGGCTCCAATTGGCGCTAGTCCGCGCAGTGACATCGTGCCTTGCCGGTGGGCCTCGGCGGGTAAGAGGGAGCGTGCTTAGGCCGAGTAGAGAAGCATCACGACGAGCGCGAGGAAGATCAGGAGTCCGGCCCATCCCGTATAAACGAAAGCAGCTATGCCGAGCGCCATCAGAACCAGGATGATGGCCACCCAAATGAACGGCGTGACGTTGGAAAGAAAGCTGAGCGCGCGATGCTGGGATTTCTCGGAACGGAAAGCCGCGAAGCCGGCTTCCTCTCCGGTCGCCAGGTACGCGGAGATCGCGTCGAGCTTGGCTTGCGTGCTGATGTCCACACCGGTGGAATGGGCGCCCGACGCGAACTTGAGATCGTCCACGCGCGACGGTCCGATGGCGTCCAGAAAACCGCGGAATCCCGCGGCGCCCAGATCCAGCCAGCCGGAAGTAGGGCGAACGCCCAGGTAATCGGCAATCTGCTCGAACAGCTTGGGAAACAGGGCCACGACCCAGTCTCGGGTCGCGACCACGTTGATCACGCGGTCGACGCGCCCTGCGTCCAGAAGCGCAAGCCAGGGGTAATGCTTGGGCACCACGCTGCCGGCGAAGAATACGCGGCGAACGCGCAGCGTCGCATACTTCTGCAAGGCGCTGGCCAGGATGTAAGTTCCGTTGCTGTGACCGGCAAAGTCGACGGTGATCACATTGGGGCGGCAAGCAAGGTCTTCGGTGTATTGGTCCATGAAGCGGCGCACGTTGCGCTGGCGGTCCGCGTAGATCAGGAACGGCGCCATCGCAAAGTAGCCGTACTTTGGATTCACGACGACGGTCGCGCCGTCCGCCGTCGCACAGCGATGTTCGATGTCTGCCCGAAGTACGTCGGTCCAGTTGGCGTAGTCGCGGATGCCGTGCATCACGTAGACGATGCGCGTGGTCTGCCGGTCCTCCTGGCGCATCAGGATCTTGTCCGGCTCCAGCGCTTCCACGTCGCCCAGCAGCGCCTGGGTGATGCGCGCGATGCGGTGGGCGGCACCGGGCGAGTCGTCTCCGCTCAACACCCTGCAGATGTCCTTGTGGGTGGTTTGGGGCAGTGTCTTGAACAGCGTGCCGCGTGCGGCCAGCAGATCTTGCCCGTCTTCTCTGGAAACGACGTCGTCCAGGCTGCCGATCAATTGGATGACCCTGGGAAACGGCTGGGGTCCGTCGATCACCGCACTCGATCGCGCCAGCCGGATCCATTGCACGCGAGTATCGGCAATGAAAGGCTCTCCGCGACGCGAGGCCAGCGCGAACCGACCGATGCCGAATAGCCGTGCCGCGTACTCACCGAGGCGCATGCTCAGGAACGTCCCCAAGGGCATCTCCCTCGGGCGCGGCGAGGTGGACCATCCACGGTTCATGCCTGCGAGCAGGATGATCCGATCGACGTGATCGACCCATTCGCGCTTGCCGCGACGGCCGAATCGTTCACGATCCTCCTCATGGCCGTGACCCCAGACGAATACTTTGCGCAGCAGTGCCGCACCGGCACTGTGGCCCAACAATACGATCTGGCCGTAGCGCTTGTGCCTGAATGCATCGGCGACCGCCTGCTCGATCACGTCGGCGGTCGCGTAGGCATCCAGATTGGTGATGAAGCCGGCGTGATAGTCGATCACCAGGCGGTCGGCGTCGGGCAGGACACGCGCGACGAGATCATCTGCGCCGACGAGCGTCTCGCGGCCCAGCAAGCCGTGCACCAGTACCACTAGGGTGGTGGACGTCCCATCAGTTGCGGGCAGCAGCTCCCATTTCGTATCGCGAGGGGCTGCTGTAACCCGCAGCATGATTCGAGCGACCAGATAGGTGAGGACGATCAGCACGACACCCTTCAAGACCAGTTGCACATCCATGAGCATGAAATCTCTCCCTGTCGGACGTGTACCGTCCACTCGGTGAAAAAGTGCTCCTGCTATCCCCAAACTGCCGGTCCTGCTTGGCCGCTGATCGGGCGGACCGGACGGGCAAGTCAGGCGTTTGATCGTACTCGGCCGAACAGCTTCCCGAAAGAGTTACCTCCGGGTCGAACTGAGGCGCTCGTCGTGCCCCTCTGAGTGACTTTTGTATTTCGGGTAGTAGTTGCATGGCGGGCACGACAAGTTCACCGCTACAATCCCCGACGCAGCCGACCCGCGACGCGGGCCGGCCCGCCGTGCCGGCCAGGGGTGACCGGCGAGCTGCATCGAGGGGAGAGCCTGCTGTGCAACGACGTCATTTCCTGCGTTCGGCCGCCGTCATCGGCGCGGCCGCCTGTCTGCCGCCGGCGTTGAGCCGGGCGGCGCCGTCTTCGCGTTTCAGCCTGCTCTACGCCGCCTCCGCCGCGCCGGGCACGCCGTTCGTGCCGTTCGCGACGGCCGACTGCGCAGCCTGCGGCGCCGAGGCGCTGCGCGTCTGCGTCGACGGCCTGCATGCGGCCGGCGAATCACCGGTACTGGCCGATTTCACGCTGACCGCGCTGTTCGACACGCTCGAAGGCGGGCGGGTGCCGTTCCTGGCCTGGCAGGCGGCCGGCGACAACCGGCATCGCACGCGCTTCGTCGCGCCGCGCGCCGGCATGCGCGGCTTCGAGCTGACCTACCGGCCGGCCGGTGCGGCCGCCGACGTGCGCGAGACGCTGGCGCTGACGCGTGCCGAGGCGCGCGTGCTGATGCCGGGCCACTACCTGATCGCCAGTCCGCGCCGCGACGGCAGCGCGGTCGACACGCATGGCCTCGTGCACAGCGGCGATCCGCTGCGCCCCCTGGCCGGACCCGGAGATTTCGACTATCTCGCGCTGCGCATGGAAGCGGTCGCCTGAGGCCGCGGCCCGGCGTGCCGTCCCGACCATGGAGCTGCTGACGCTCGAACACTTCGCCGGCTGCGTCAACGAGACGTTCTCGGCGACGCTGGAGGACATGCGCATCGAGTTCGTGCTGGTCGAGGCGCGGCCGCTGCCGACGCGCGTGCCGGATGCGCGGCGCGCGCCGTTCTCGCTGCTGTTCCGCAATACCGCCGCGTTCCTGTTCCCGCAGCAGATCTATCCGATGCACCATCCGCGCATCGGCGAGGTCGGCATCTTCATCGTGCCGATCGCGCGCGAGCGCGAAGGCTTCCTCTACGAGGCGGTCTTCAACTGAGCGCTGCCGGTGCGTCCCAGCGCATCGGCCGGTACAGCCCGTCGCCGCCGGGCACCTCGACGAAGCCGAGCCGCTCGTAGAGGCGCCGTGCGCCGCTGTTCGTACTCGTCACGTGCAGCGCGACGCCGCGGCCGAGCGCAGCGGCGTCGGCCTGGATCTGCCGCAGCACGGCGCTGCCCAGGCCCTGGCCGCGTGCCTGCGCGAACAGGCCGATGTCGACGATCAGGTGGTCCGGCGCCGCGCGCAGCAGGTAGAGCCGGCCGAGCCGGCGATCGCGGCGCTCGATCGCGAGGAAATCCGCCTCGGCATAGTGCTGCACGTAGTGGGCGTGCTGGGCCTGGAACTGCTGGTCGAGGAAGGCCTGCAGCATCTGCGGCGGCCACGGTACGCCGGCCAGCTCGTCGGCGCGGCTCTCGGCGTAGAGCGCGCGCAGCCACGGCAGATCGCTCGCGCCGAGCGGGCGCACGGCGTGCCCGGTATCGACCAGTGCCGCCGGCAGCGCGAACCGGTCCGCCCGCGCAGCCGGGAACGGCAGCATCGTCGGGGCGTGCCTAGTCGAACGGCGGAAAGACGCCCTGCAGCGCGATCGCGAAATTGACCGCCAGGTACGGCTGCCGCTCCTCGTGCGGCTGGCCGCCGCCGGCCGGCTGCAGCATCGTCGGCGCGAAGCTGGCATTGGCCGGCGGTCCGTTGTAGGCACGCGCCGTGGCCGAGCCGGGCAGGCCGAGCGCGGCATTGGCGCTCGGGATGTTGGTGCGCTTGCTCAGATCCGGCTGCGAGTAGGCGACCATGCCGTGCACGTGCGCCGGCATCTGCTGCTGCGTCAGCGTGACCTGGGCGTTGCCGAACGCTTCTCCGATCGAGCGCGTCGCCAGTCCCGGTCCCTGGCCCTGACTGCAGGTTGCGCGCGCCATGAGATTGGGCAGCTGGAACGTGGACAGACCGTTGCCGCCGTAATAGGTGCCGATCAGCGAGAACAGCGCCGTGTTCTGCTGGATCGCCAGCGTGGCGCCGTTGCAGTAGCTCCAGCCGCGCGGCGGGAAGTTGAAGCCGAACAGCTGGATCTCGCCGATGAAGGGTTCGGTCATGGTAGGTCTCCGGAGTGCTGCGGCGCGCGCGGGCTGCCGTCGCGCAGGGTCACGACTGAGAGGGGAAGATGCCGTAGAGCGAGATGCAGTACTGCACCGTCAGCGTCGGCATCGTGTTGTCGTGCGGCTGCGTACCGCCGGTGCTGCTGGTCGAGGCCGGCGCCATGCCGATCGGCGTGGCGCCGCCCACGTCCGACACGTACAGCGTGTCGCCGCTGATCGCGCCCGGCAGCAGGCTGGTGCCGGGCGTTCGCGCCGTCGCCGCCGCCGGCGTCGCGATCATCGTATGGGTGTGCGCGGGCATCTGCGTGCCGAGCACCGTGACGTTCTCGCTGCCGGACTTCTGACCGATCACGTACGGGCTCAGGCCCGGGCCCTGGCCCTGATGGATCGGCACGCGGCCGCGCAGATCCGGCACGGCGAAGGTATTGATGCCGTCGCCGCCGTATGTGGTGCCGAGCAGGACGAACAGCGCGTCGTTCTGGGCGATGCTGAGCAGGCTGCCATCGCAGCTCTGCCAGCCGACCGGCGTGCGCGAGAAGCCGAACAGGCGAATCTCGCCGATGTAGGGTTGGCTCATGACAGTGTCCTTCGACCGTTCGTCCTGAAATGCGCCGCGACGCAGGCCGTCAGTTGCGCGACGGGTAGATGCCCGTCAGCGCGATGCAGAAATTGATCGTCGTGTATGGCTGAAGGTTGTTGTGCGGCTGGCTGCCGCCGGCCAGCGCGACCGAGGTCGGATTCATCGGCACGACGGAACCGCCGGCCGGTGCGTACAGCATCGCCGGCTCGATCGCGGTATCGGTACTGGTCGCCAGCAGCCGGCCGCTGGGGTTGCGGCTGGTGGCGTCGCTGCTGGTCGCCATCGCCTGATGGGTATGGGCGGGCATCTGGGCCGAGAGCAGGGTGACGTTCTCGCTCCCGCCGATCTCGCCGATCGTGTACGGGCTGGGATTCCAGCTCGGATCGACCGAATTGCCGAAGGCGACCGGCGTGCGGCTGCGCAGATCGGGCAGCGCGAAGTTGGTCGTCCCGTTGCCGCCGAACTGCGTGCCGAGCAGCGAGAACAGCGCCTGGTTCTGCGCGATCGCCATCAGCTGGCCGTTGCATAGCGCGAAATTGCGCGGCGCGAAATTGAACCCGGCGGGCATGATCCGCCCCATGAAATTTTCGGCCACCGTCGTGTCCCCCGATCGATTTGCCCCGTCCCCGGAGCGGCGCAGTACGCACTGTGAACCACGCCACGGCCGCAGGCAAGAGGCCGCGCTAGCGTCGTGCCCAATTGAGCGCTTGTTCACAGGTATACGGCGGCCGGGACTTCCGTCGCAGGCGCGATCCTGTTCCAATTCGCGCGGGGGCGTCGCGGCGTGGGGTCAGATCGCAGCGGCATCCGTTCGGTCCGAGGGGCGCCTCGCCGGCTATCGGCGCGTGCGTGACGGATACATCGGGTTCGTCGGGGAGCAAAGCCATGAAGGACGTCATTCGTGCCGCGGCACCACGCGCAAACCAGCGGTTCGCGCACTGGATCTGGTCGGTCTTGCTGCTGTGCGCGGGCATCGTGCTGGCGGCCCCGGCCTCGGCGCAGGACTCGGTCTACTGTCCCACGCTGAACGCCACGGTCGCCAACGGCGACTCGGTGCCGATCGACGTCAGCAACTGCGACGGCCCGCTCAACATCGGCGTCGGCGATCCGGGCATTCCACCGACGCACGGCACCTATACCGTGGGTCCGCAGACCGGGCCGCTCGGTACGCAGTTCGTCACCTATTCGCACAACGGCAATTCGGCGACATCCGACAGCTTCTATCTGGAGGACGAGGACGGCGGTCGCATCAACATCAACATCACGATCGGGCCGCCGACGGCCACGATCGTCGTCGCGCCGGCGACGCTGCCGGCGATGCGCGCCGGCACGCCGTTCTCGCAGACGCTGACCTCCAGCGGCGGCGTCGCCCCGTACACCTACGCGCTGTCGGCCGGATCGCTGCCGCCCGGCATCACGCTGACGCCGGCCGGCGTGCTGTCCGGCACGCCGACCCAGCGCGGACCGTATGCGTTCTCGGTGCGCTCGCAGGACTCGATCGGCGACTTCGTGATCAAGGGCTACACCGGCGTGGTCGAAAACCCCATGCTGACGCTGGTGCCGCCCACGGCCACCGCGATCCAGGGCGTGTCGTTCTCGCTGACGCTGGCCGCCAGCGGCGGTCTGGCGCCGCATGTGTTCCAGATCGAATCGGGCGTGCTGCCGACCGGCATCACGCTGTCGTCGGCCGGCCTGCTCAGCGGCCTCACCAACGCGGCGCCCGGCAACTATCCGGTCACGCTGCGCGTCACCGACGCGAGCAGCGGACCGGGCACCTACTTCGAGCTCGAGCCGTTCACGCTGACGGTCAGCCCGCCGCCGGCGGTCAGCATCGCGGTCGCGCCGGCCAGCGTGCCGGAGGACAGCGGCACGGCCCTGGTCTACACGGTCACGCGCACGCTCAACCTGTCCTCGCCGACGGCCGTCAACATCACCGTCGGCGGCACCGCGACCCCCGGCATCGACTACACCGGCGCGACTGCGGTCGCGACGATTCCGGCCGGTCAGACCACAACGACGATCAGCATCGTGCCGGTCGCCGACACCACGGTCGAGGCCGACGAGACCGTGGTCCTGAGCGTGGCGGCCGGCGCCGGCTACAGCGTCGGCGGTCCGGCCAGCGCGACCGGCACGATCGCCAACGACGACCGGCCGACCGCGACGATCGCGGTGGCACCGTCCTCGCTGCCGGAGGACGGCGGCGGAGCCTTCGTCTACACGGTCACGCTCGACCAGGCCGCACCGAGCGCGGTGTCGGTCAGCTACACGCTCGGCGGCACCGCGACGGCCGGCACGGACTTCACGAGTCCGGCCTCGCCGCTGGTGATTCCGGCCAATACGACCAGCGCGACGATCACCGTCACGCCGACCGCCGACGCGGCGATCGAGCCCGACGAGACCGTCATCGTGACGCTGACCGCCAGCGCGGCCTACACGGTCGGATCGCCGGGCGCCGCCACCGCGACCATCGTCAACGACGACTCGCCGTCGCTGTCGATCAACGACGTCTCGCAGGCCGAAGGCAATGCCGGCACGACCAGCTTCACGTTCACGGTCAGCCTGAGCCAGCCGGCCGGACCAGGCGGCGTCACGTTCGACGTCGCGACCGCCGACGGCACCGCGACCGCCGGCAGCGACTACGTGGCCCGCTCGCTGACCGCGCAGACGATTCCGGCCGGATCGAGCACCTACTCGTTCACGGTGCAGGTCAACGGCGATACCCTGAACGAGGCCGACGAGACGTTCTTCGTCAACGTCACCAACATCAGCGGTGCCGTCGCGGGCGACACCCAGGGTCAGGGCACGATCGTCAACGACGATCCGCTGCCGACCCTCGGCATCGGCAACGTGAACGTCTCCGAAGGCGACAGCGGCACCACGCCGGCTCTGTTCACCGTGTCGCTGAGCGCCGTCAGCGGCCAGACGGTCACCGTCAGCTACGCGACCGCCAACGGCACCGCCGCCGCGCCGGCCGACTACCAGCCGGCCAGCGGCACGCTGACGTTCCCGCCCGGCGTGACGACGCAGGCGGTCACCGTGCAGGTGGTCGGCGACATCGTGCCGGAGGCCGACGAGACGTTCTCGGTCGCGCTGTCGGCGCCGACCAATGCGACGCTCGGCAGCGCGACCGGTACCGGCACGATCCTCGACGACGACGAGCCGGTCACGATCGCGCCGGCGACGCTGCCGAACGCCGCGGTCGCCGCCGCCTACAGCCAGACGCTGACCGCCAGCGGCGGCAACGGCGGGCCGTATACGTTCGCGGTGACGGCCGGCGCACTGCCGGCCGGGCTCACGCTGGCGAGCGGCGGCACGCTGTCCGGCACGCCGACCGCCTCGGGCACGTTCGCGTTCACGGTCACCGCCACCGACGGCAGTCCGTCGCCGGGACCGTTCACCGGCGTGCAGGCCTATACGCTGATCGTCGCGGCGCCGACCGTCGTGCTGCCGGCGACGACGCTGGCGCAGGCCGTGCTCGACTCGCCGTACACGGCCGCGCTCAATCCGGCCTCCGGCGGCACCGCCCCGTACACCTATGCGCTGACCGCCGGCACGCTGCCGGGCGGCATCACGCTGACGGCCGACGGCACGCTGAGCGGCACGCCGACCGCGATCGGCACGTTCGACTTCAGCGTCACCGCGACCGACAGCACGACCGGCGACGGTCCCTACAGCTCGGCCCCGCGCGGCTACAGCCTGGTCGTCGTCGACGCGGTACCGGTTGCCAACCCGGTCAGCGCCAGCGTGGCCTACGACGCGCCGGCCACGCCGATCACGCTGGACATCAGCGGCGGCACGCCCGACGCCGTCGCGATCGGCACCGCGCCGACGCACGGCACGGCGATCGCCAGCGGCCTGGCGATCACCTACCAGCCCGTCTCGGGCTATGCCGGCCCCGACACGTTCACGTACACCGCGAGCAACGGCACCGGCACGTCCGCGCCGGCCACGGTGACGATCACGGTCGGCGAGCCGACGATCACGATCACGCCGGATGGCGCGCTGACCGCGCCGGTCGGTGCGCCGTACACGCTGAGCTTCACGTTCGCCGGCGGTGCGGCGCCGTACGGCAGCTATGCGGTCACCGGACTGCCGGCCGGCCTGTCGGTCGATGCCAGTACCGCGACCACGGTGACGGTCTCGGGTACGCCGACTGCCGCCGGCACGTTCTCGGTCGAGGTCACCGGTACCGACAGCAGCACCGGCACCGGTCCGTTCACGCACAGCGAGACCTTCGCGGTGACGATCGGTGCCGCCACGCTGACGATGACGCCGCCGGCCGGCGACCTGACCCTGGTCTACAACGCGCCGTACAGCCAGAGCTTCGAGGCCAGCGGCGGCACCGCGCCGTATACCTATGCGGTGACCGCCGGCACGCTGCCGGCCGGCATCTCGCTGTCGAGCGCCGGTCTGATGAGCGGCACGCCGACCGTGCCCGGCGATTACCCGGTCACGATCACCGCGACCGATGCCAGCACCGGCAGCGGCGCGCCGTTCTCGGTCGCGCAGGCCTACACGCTGCGCGTCGGCGCCGCGACGATCACGATCGCGCCGGCGACGCTGCCAGACCCGGCCGTCGGCGCCGCGTATGCCCAGCAGCTGACCGCCAGCGGCGGTGCCGCGCCGTATACGTTCGCGGTATCGGCCGGCACGCTGCCGACCGGACTGTCGATGAGCCCGGCCGGCGAGATCAGCGGCTCGCCGACCGCATCGGGCAGCTTCGCGTTCACGGTCACCGCCAGCGACGACAACGGCCAGAGCGGCAGTCAGGCCTACACGCTCACCGTGGCGCCGCCGCCGCTGACCCTGCTGCCGGCGACGCTGCCGAACGGCCTGGCCGGCACGGCCTATTCGCAGCAGTTCACGGCCAGCGGCGGCATCGCGCCGTACACGTATGCGCTGAGCAGCGGCACGCTGCCGGCCGGCCTGTCGCTGAGCGCCGCCGGCCTGCTGTCCGGCACGCCGACCGCCGACGGCAGCTACGACTTCAGCGTGGAGGCGACCGACAGCACCAGCGGCACGGCCGGTACCGTCACGGTGGCCTATACGCTGACGATCGGCGCGCCGACGATCACGATCGCGCCGGCGACGCTCCCCGACGGCGTCGTCGGCGAGGCCTATACGGCGACGCTGACCGCGAGCGGCGGCACCGCGCCGTACACCTATGCCGTCAGCGCCGGCGCGCTGCCGGCCGGCGTCACGCTCGGCAGCGGCGGCACGCTCGCCGGTACGCCGACGGAAGGCGGCAGCTTCACGTTCACGGTCACCGCGACCGATGCCAACGACTTCACCGGCACGCAGGCCTATACGCTGCAGATCGGCTCGCCGACGATCGAGATCGCGCCGGCGGTACTGCCGGCCGGCACCGTCGGCACGGCCTACAGCCAGGCCTTGACCGCGAGCGGCGGCACCGCGCCGTACGCCTATGCGGTCAGCGCCGGCGCGCTGCCGGGCGGACTCGCGCTGGCCGGCGACGGCACGCTGTCCGGCACGCCGACGGCCTCGGGCAGCTTCGCCTTCACGGTCACCGCGACCGATGCGAACGCGCAGACCGGCGAACGCGCCTACACGCTCGAGATCGTCGACGCACTGAGCCTGCCGGCCACCGATCTGCCCGATGCGAGCGCCGGCGTCGCCTATGCGGCGGCGCTGGAGCCGGCGGTCGGCGGCACGCCGCCGTACACCTACGCGCTGACCGGCGGTGCGCTGCCGGCCGGCCTCACGCTCGGCAGCGACGGCACGATCGCCGGCACGCCGAGCGAAGTCGGTGAGTTCGCTTTCACGGTGACCGTCACCGACAGCGTCAGCGGCACCGCGACGCGCGACTACACGCTGAGCGTCGGCCTGCAGGCGCAGACGATCGTATTCCCGCCGCAGGCGGTGACGCAGCGTCCGTTCGTGCAGGGCGGCACGTTCACGGTCGATCCGCTCGCGACCGGCGGTGCCTCCGGCAATCCGGTCACCTACACGGCCGGTCCGCCGAGCGTGTGCACGATCTCCGGCATCACGGTGACGATGGTCGGACCCGGCGTCTGCGTGATCACCGCCAGCCAGGCCGGCGGCGGCCTCTACGCGCCGGCCGCGCCGGTGTCGCAGCCGGTCACCCTGGTCGGCGAGCCGGTCGCGGTGCCGACGCTGTCGCAGGCCGCACTGGCGCTGCTGGTGCTGCTGCTGGCCGGCTTCGGCGTCGGGTGCCAGCGGCCGATCGGCCGCCGCCGCTGACGATCCACGGCCGGCGCAGCGATGCGCCGGCCGTCGTCACCGGACCTCAGCCGTCCGGATCGAGCAGATACGCCGTCACGTCCTCTGCAAACTCCATCGTGCGGCCTTCGAGCAGCACACGCTGAGGACCCTCGTCCGGGTCTGAGCCGGGCAGGGGAGTTGCGCGCGGCAGGCCATGCGCGACCAGTGCATGCGCGCAGCCGAGCCAGTCGCCTTCGCCGTGCGGCCGGTTGCACGAGGCCCACGACAGCGTGCCGAGCACGTCACTGCCGTAGCCGTGCGTCTCGTGCCAGTGCGCGCCGTGGTCGAGCAGGAAGCCGGCGAGCTCGGCGTTGCCGCGGAACACCGTCCAGTTCAGCGCCGAGCCCGAGAACGGCGCGCCGCCGCCGCGCGTGGCGACCGGCCAGCCGAGCGTCACCATCAGCTGTACCGCGACCGCGCAGCCGGTCATCGCGAGCTCGGGCAGGCGCGTCAGCCGCTCCGGGCCGAGCCGTGCGATCAGGTCCGGAGCGCGCGCCAGGCGCGCCCGCGCGTCGCTCTCATCGCCACGCGCGCAGGCGGCGACGAACGCGTCCTCCTCGCCGAGCGGTTCGGCTGCGCCGGCGGCGGCGATGCGCCCGGCCGCGTCGGTCAGGCCGAGCGACTGCGCGTAGACGTAGGCGCCGTGGCCGTCGGGCGCGCGCACGTGCGCGTCGGCACCGGCGTCGATGAGTGCCTGCACGATGTCGGCCGATGCCCGTGCGCGCAGCGCGTCGATCAGCGGCGCATGGCCCTGACCGGTGATCTCGTTCGGATCGGCGCCGTGCGCGAGCAGGACCTGCACCGAGGCGAGGTTGTCCTGATCGATCGCGTGGCCCAGGGCATTGGTGCCGGCCGGACGCGCGCCGCGTTCGAGCAGCAGCCGGACGCAGGCGGGACTGGCGACCGCGTGGTACAGCGATTCGCCGTCGTTCGGATCGGCACCGGCATCGAGCAGCAGCGTCACCAGTTCGAGGTCGTGCTGCGCGGCGGCGCCGTAGAGCGCGCTGAGGCGGTCCTTGCCGGGCGCATCGAGCGAATGCGGCGGCCAGCGGTTGCCGATCGACGCGTTCGGGTCGGCGCCGGCCTCCAGCAGCAGGCCGGCACAGCGGCGCAGCCGCGCGGAGAAAGCCGGCACGCGCAGCAGCGAGGCATGCGTGACCGCGACCAGCGGCGGCAGCGCGAGCGGGCCGCCGGGCCGGTCGACCCAGGCCGGATCGGCCTCGATCGCCGCGCGCACGGCGGCCTCGTCGCCGATCGCGCAGGCCAGGTAGGGATCGTCGGCCGTCAGATCCGGTCGCGCCGCCAGGCGACCTCGTCGAGCAGCGCGCGCCAGCTGCTGCAGCCGTATTCGCGTGCGATGCACGACTGCGCATCGTGCAGACGCGGCGGTGCGATCGCCGCATGTGCGGGCAGGTTCGCACGCAGCCGCGACAGCGCGGCCGCATCGCCGGCGCGGCAGGCGCGCAGCAGATCCTTGGCCTGCTTGCGCAGGTGGTCCAGGTCCGGGCGTTCGGGGAGCGTGTTCACGGGACAACCTCCATGCATCGAGCGCCGAAGGTCCGCATCGCCGGCTGCATAAAGGTCTGGGGATCGAGGCGTATCGGCAAGTGGGTTCGACCCTGCCCGCGGACCCGGGTGCGGCTTGCTCCGCGCCGGCATTGTAGGCCAGCGCCGCGCGGGCGTGGCGCGCGCGATCCGCGGACCGCCGCGTCGGACGTGGCGCGGCCCGATCGACGCCAGGCCGCACTGCGTCGTCGAGGCGCGGCCGCCTTGCGCGCCGCATCCGGCGCCGGCCGGCGTCTGTCCGATCGGGGTAGGGGGCGCGGTCCGCCGCGCGTTCTGTTCGGTCGGGCGCGCACGGTGCGCGATCCGGCCATCGCAGAGGAGGAGGCCCGTGATCACCCGACATCTGGCACGCAGAGTGGCCGACGGCGTACTCGGCGTTCTGGCCGCATCCGGCCATCCGCCGGCGGTGCGCGATGCCCGCGGCGGCGTGCCTCCGGTGTCGAGCGCGGTCAAGATCGTCGAGACGATGACCCTGGCCGACGGCAGCGCCAGGAATCGCACCTTCTTCGTCGCCGCTTCGGCGCTGTCGTTCACGCCGCTGGCGCAGGCCGCCTTCCTGACCGGCGGCAGCGGCATCCAGGTACCTGCGATGCCCGATCCGCCGCTCGACGACGTCGATCCGGCCGTCGACTCGATCACCTACCACCAGCGCGACGCCGGTTTCGAGCGGACCACGGTCTATCGCCGCAATCGGCTCGATTCGGCGAACCGCTGGTCGGCGTGGCAACTGCTGTCCGATCGGCTGGAGTGGCGACCGCCGGCCGGTGGTCCGGTGGCGTAGCGCGAGCTGATCGCGGCAGGCCGCGGGCGATCGGCATCAGGCCAACGAGGCGCGCACCGGCAGCGCCGCGGCGGCCGATGCCCTCGGGCACGCTGCCGGGCGCGACGCGCCGGCGCTGCGTGGCGCCAGAACGCGTGCGCGGCCGAGAAGGCGGACCGTTTCCCGGCACCGGGAAATCAGAGAATGCTGCGTGCCGCGCTGCGGATCGCGCGCTTCGCGCGCCGGACCGCATCTCGATCGACGCCGGCCCGATCGCCACCGCGGCGACCCTCCGCAAGGGTGCTCCGCCCGCTGCCGACGCTTCCACGCAGGCTTCCGGCCGGTACGGCGCAACGATGCCCGCCGGCGCGGCGCCGCGGCCTCACATCTGCCGGAACCGATGCAGATGGCTGCGGCTGACCGGCAGCACGTCGGGACGGCCCTTCAGATGCAGACGCGCGGTATCGTTGTCGCCGCGCGTGACGTGGCTGACCGCGCGCAGGTTGACGACCACGGCCCGGTGCACCTGCGCGAACTGCTGCGGATCGAGCTGTGCGAGCAGCTCCTTCAGCGGCACGCTGATCAGCGCTTCGTCGGGCCGGCCCGACTCGCCGCGCCAGGCCACGCGCGTGTACTTGGTGTCGGCGCGCAGATAGTCGACGTCGTCGACGGCGATCAGGCGCACGGTCGCGCCGCTCTGCGCACGGATCCAGCGCAGCGGCGCGGCGGCCGGCGCGGCCGCGCGCTGCAGCTCGGCGGCCAGCCGCTGCAACAGCGCCTCGGTGTCGCGCACCGGCTCGGCGGCGCCGAGGCGTTCGCGCAGCCGCGCGACGGTATCGGCCAGCCGCTCCGGCTCGACCGGCTTGACCAGGTAGTCGAGCACGCCGTGGCGGAATGCCTCCACGGCATAGTGGTCGTACGCGGTCACGAAGACCACATGGGCGCGCCGGCCGATCCGCTGCGCGGCCTCGATGCCGGACAGGCCCGGCATGTGCACGTCGAGAAAGCAGACCGCCGGGCGCAGCGCCTCGAACCGCGCGATCGCCTCGCGGCCGTTGCGCGCTTCGGCGACGATCCGCAGCGCCGGCCAGGCGGCGGCGAGCTGGCGTGCCAGCGCCTCGCGCAGCAGCGGCTCGTCGTCGGCGATCAGGGCGGTCGGCCCGGTCACGGCGATACCTCGCGGGCGGGAAAGTCGAGCATCGCCGCCACGCCGCGCGGCGTCTGCGCGCGCAGCGTCAGTTGGACGTCGCCGTCGAACGCGAGTGCCAGCCGCTCGCGCAGCGTCGACAGGCCGGTGCCGAGGCTGCCGCCGGTCTCGCCCAGGCCCGCGCCGGTGTCGGCGACGCGGATCCGGCAGCGCGCACCGTCGCGATGCACGGTCACCTCGATGCGGCCGCCGTCCTCGCTCGGATCGATGCCGTGGCGCACCGCGTTCTCGACCAGGGTCAGCACGGTCAGCGGCGGGCAGTGCAGGCCGCGTGCCGCAGGATCGGCGTGCAGCGCGAACGCCAGCCGGTCCGGAAAGCGCATCTGCATGAGATCCAGATACGCGCGCACCAGGTCGAGCTCGTGCCGCACCGTCGCCGCCGGTTCGTCGAGGCGCGGCACCGCCGCGCGCAGATAGGCGATGAGGCTGCGCAGCAGCGCCGCCGCGCGCGGCGAGCCCGCATCGACCAGGGCCTGTACGTTGGCGAGCGTGTTGAACAGGAAATGCGGCGTGGTCTGCGCCTGCAGCAGGTGCAGGCGCGCGCCGATCGCCTGGCGTTCGAGCTCGCTGCGCTCGAGCGCGAACGCCAGCGCCTGATGACGCGCCAGGGCATCCTTCTGGCGCACCAGCGCGCCGAGCGCGGTCCACGGCGCGACCAGCAACCCGGTGACCGTCAGCGAGGCGAAGCCCGACAGTCGCGAACCTTCCTCCCAGAACGGCGGCGCGCCTTCGGCGGTGCTCGCGATGTAGACGGTGATCGTCGCGACCGGTACCGCCACCGCGACCGCCAGCACCTGCAGCACCCAGCGCGCCAGCCAGCGCGGCAGCCGCCGCGGCCACTGCTCGAACAGGCCGAACACCAGCATCAGCCACAGGCCGATGCCGGCCGTGCGCATCAGCAGGCCGAGCCGTCCCGACTCCCAGGTCAGCGTGAACAGCAGGCCGATCGCGATCGCCAGGATCAGCGTGAAGCGCACGCGCCGCGGCGCGAACAGCGCAGCCGGACCTTGGGGCTTTCGCGGAGGCGGGACGGCGGACATGGGGCAAGGATAGTCAAGTCCGCCGCGTGCGGCAGATGCGTCGACCGCCGGCGGCGCTCGTCTCGGCCCAGCCTGACGGCGGCACGCACCGGCGTCCGCCGTCGGCCGACGGACGCCGGTCCGGCCGGTACGAAGCGCCGGCAGGGACGACCGGCGACATTCGGTGCCCGCGGCGCCGACTCGCGGGGCCTCGTCGCGGTCGGTCAGAACCTGATCCTGACCGACGCTGCGCTGCGCTCGGCTTCGCCGTGGTAGACCACCTCGATGTTGTTGCCGTCCGGGTCCAGCGCGAACGCGGCGTAATAGCCCGGATGGTACGGACGCTCGCCGGGCGCGCCGTTGTCGGTGCCGCCGTGGGCCAGCGCGGCGCGGTGGAACGCCTCGACGGTGGCCCGGTCGGCGGCCTGGAACGCCAGATGATGGCGACCGGTCAGCGCTCCTTGCGCGGCTGCGCTGTCGGCGCTGGAGACGAACAGTTCGTCGGCCCAGAAGTAGTCCTCGCTCTCGCCGCCGAGCGGTACGCCGAGCACGTCGAACATCGCCGCGTAGAAGCGGCGCGATGCGGCGAGGTCGCGTACGACCAGCTGGATGTGGTCGATCAGGCGGCCGCGGTGCAGTTCCTGGGTTTGCATCGGTCGGGTCTCGGCAAGCGTGTGGAACACGATGCTACCGCGCGGCGGGGGCGGCGATGAGCGGCAGGCGCGGGCGCCGGGCCCGGACGGCGCACGGCCGCGGCAGGCGCCAGCGCTGCGGCGATCTCGCGCCGACGGGCGAACCTGCCGCACGCCGCGTGCCGCAGCGACGCGCGTGCGCAGACGCTGCACGCGCATCGCGCCACGGCCGCTGGCCGGCCGGCGACGCCGAGCCGTCCTCAGGGCTCGAAGCCGTTCCCGAAGATCGTGTCGGCCGCGGCGGCGTCGTGGATGCCGACTTCCTCGAGCTGGACCCACAGGCTGGTGTTGCCGGCGGTGATCTGCCAGGACGCCTTCTCGAACGACGCCGGTCCGAAGCGCCGGTCGATGCGGTTGAGGTCGTCCGAATCGAACAGGTCGCCGCCCGGATTGAACAGCTCGAACTCGAAGCTCTGCCCGGAGGCCGTCGGCGTGGCGAACAGGTGGATGCCGTCGGAGCGCGGGTAGTCGTTGGTGAGCATCACCGAGGGGCCTTCGGCCGACGCGACCAGGGTCTCGACGGCGCTGCCGGCGCGGAGCTCGAATGTGTCGAGGCGGATCGGGTAGACGGTCGCCCGGCCGGGCGCGATCTCGGTGCCCTGGTGCGACAGCACGAACGACAGCGTCACCGGCGTACCGGCCGCGATGCCCGCGAAGGGGCCGCTCGCCAGGTCGTTGTGGCCGATGGTGCCGCGTGCCTCGACGATCGCGTCGCCGGGCGGGTCGTCGCGCAGGTCGATCAGGAACGCGGCCATGATGCCGTCGGCGTCGAGGCCCCATCCGCCGATCGTGCGGCCGTCCGCCGAGACGGCGGTGGCGGCGGCGAGCGTCCAGTTCTCCGGCAGGACGACGCCGCGGGCCGTGACGTAGTCGGCCAGCGGCTGAAGCCCGGTGTCCGGCGTCCAGATGCTGGCCGTGCGGACCGGCCAGACGCCGCTGGCGCCGACGATCACGTTGCCGTCGTCGCTGACCGCGAACGCGAACGACTCCGGCGGCAGGAAGCCCTCGAGGACCGGCCCCGCAAACGGACTGGCGAGGTCGGTCCGCGGCGATCTGGCGACCGGGGCGGACGCTGCGGCGGCATGGGCCATCGCATTGGGCAGGACGCCGATCGGCTGCGCGCCCGCTGCCGCGGTCCAGCGCCAGGCCTCGCTGCCGTTCTCGGTGTAGTAGCCGCCGCCGACGACGACGGCGCCGTCGCGGGTGGCCGCCAGCGCCTCGCCGATCGGGCCGCCGAGCACATCGGTGAGGTCGGTCGGTACGCCGTCCCGCCAGATCACGCCCGAGCGGAAACCGTCCGTCAGGTCGTTCCAGCCGTACACCAGGCGGCCGTCGCGGCTGATGCCGTTGGCGCGCGAGGCCGTGCCCGGACGATTGACCGGCAGGCGCGACATGCCGTCCGCGGCGGTCCACGAGAACGCCAGGGCCCTGCCGTCCGCATCGTAGGCCAGCCCCACGGCGGTGCCGTCATCGGAGACGCCGAAAGCCGAGCTCAGATAGCCGTCCACGTTCGAGCCGCCCGGGTAGGGCCCGATGACGACCGGGCCGACGACGGATGCGTTGCTGTAGGCGATCGCGGCGACCTGGTAGCCGTCCGCATCCAGGGACGCCCCGGCCATCGGCTGCGCCCAGGCGCTCATGCCCATCGCGTCGAGGAAGCCCGGGACCGGCTGCACGCCGGTCTCCGGCGTCCAGCGCCAGGCTTGCGCGCCGTTCAGGCCGGTGGCGTACACGCCGGTGGCGATACGGCCGTTGTGGGACAGGCCGGCGACGCCGCTGTTCTCGAGCAGGACGCGGAAGGTGCCGGCCTGGACCGGCACCGCGATGAGGGCGGCGAGCGCCGCGACGAGGGGGACGCGCATGCGGATATTCCATAGCGGAAACAAGGAAGTGCACACGCTGCACGGAATCGCGGCGGAACGCCATTCGCGCGTCTTTCGCGCCGGTTTCGCGTTCGTTGAATGCCCGGGCTCAGATGCCGCCGGCCGGAAAGACCGCCAGCTCGGCGGAGATGTCGCGATCGCCGGCGATCGCGCGCGCGGCCGTCATCGCGTGCTCCCAGGCCGCACGCTGCCCGAGCGCGGCGTGCAGCCGGACCTGCAGCAGGGCGCAGCCGAGATCGCGGTCCGCCCAGCGTGCGACCCGGCCGACCACGGCCGTCGCCTGCTCGAGCCGGCCCTCGCCGATCAGCGCCGTGCCGTACGACACGACGACCTCGGCGACGTCGGCCGGTACGTCGCCGGCCGCGGCGAGCGCCAGCGCGCGCTCGTATTCGGCCGAGCCGTCTCGCCGTTCCGCAGCCAGCTGTTCGGCCCTCGCCAGGCTCGCGTAGAGCGCCGCGGCCGGCTGCGGGCGCGGCCGCGCCCAGGCCTCCAGCGCGGCGGTCTCCCGGGCCGCGTCCGCGCTGCGCCCGAGCGCACGCAGGGCGCGTGCGGCGGCGAGCGAAGCGGCCGACCGGCCGCGCGGATCTTCCAGCGCATCGAGCGCGGGAATCGCCGCCAGCGCCAGTGCGGCGGCGTCCTCGGCGCGGCCGGCAGCGAGCGCGATCCGCGCCAGCTCGCTGCGGGCGGCTGCCTGCACGACGGTCCCGTCGGAGGGCGCATCGCCGTCCGCGATGCCCTGCAACAGGGCCACCGCTTCGCGCCGGCGGCCGTTCGCGTCGAGCGCGTTGGCGCGATGGAAGGCCAGCGCATGCCGCATCTGCGGATTGCTCGGGCGCTCGCGGAACGACCAGGCACGCTCGCTGGCGGCCAGCGCGGCAGCCGGCTCGAGCAGGGCCAGGTGGGCGGCGATCTCGATGCCGGACGTCATCGCCAGCTCGTTCGTCGTCCCGAACGCCTCGAAGCGCCGGGCTGCGCGTTCGAGCGAGGTCACGGCTCTGGCAGGGCGGTCGCGCGCTGCGTCGAGCATGCCCTCGTTGGCCTCGAGGCGCGCGAGCGCCAGCCCGTCGCCGGCCAGGTCGAAGGCGACGTGGGCGCGTGAGAAGTCGGCCTGCGCCGCGTCGTAGCGCCTCTGCAGCTGCGCCACGCTGCCCCGTCCCATGTAGGCCTGCCCGAGATCGGCAGGCTCGGTTTCCCGTTCGAGCAGCCCGGCCGCCTCCGCATACGCATCGGCGGCCTCGTCGAGCCGGCCCTGCCGCAGCGTGACGTGGCCGATGCCGTTGAGGATGCGTGCGCGCAGCAGCGGGCTGCCTTCGGCGCTGGCCTGCGGCAGCAGCGCGTGCAGGCGTTCGCCGGCAGCGTCGAATCGTCCGGCGCGAAAGTCGATCCGGGCCAGGCGCAGCCCGTATTCGCCCGATTGCCGCAGCGCCTCGGGCGCCGTCTGCAGCAGGCGCCGCGCACCGTCCAGGTCGCCGGTCAGCAGCGCCGCCTCGGCGCGCTGCAGCAGTCGCGCGTCCGACCACGCCTGCGCATCGCCGCTGTCGGCCGGCGGCGTCTTGCCGAGCCGCACCAGCATGCGATCCGCCGCCGCGCGTCCGGCCAGGAGGACGTCCGCGTTCCGCTCGTCGACTTCGACCGGCGGCCCCGCGCCCTGCCAGCGCAGGCGGACGATCCAGCCGCTGTCGCTCCAGGTCGCGCTCGGCGTGACCAGCAGCGTCGCGCCGGAGGCGGCGCGCAGGTCCGGCGGCCGGCGGCCGTCGGGCGCCGCGCGCATCAGCGCCACGATGTTGTCGCTGGGCACGACCGGCTGGCCGCTGGCGCGCAGGCGCGAGGCGATCGCGTCCATCAGGCCCAGGCGCACCCAGGACCATTCGGCCGGTGCGCTGACATCGACCGGCAGCACCGCCGCGCTGCCGGCGGGGACCGGGTCGACGCGCGGCATGCCGCGCAGCGCCAGCCAGAGACCGCCGGCCGCGGCGGCGATCGCCAGCGCCGCCAGCCAGGCCAGGCGGCGCGGCCGGGCGGTGTCGCGCTTCGGCCGCTCGCGGGCAGTGGCCGGTGGCGGCTCGGTGCCGGCATCGACGGTCAATTCGGCGACCCAGGCGTAGCCGAAGCGCGGGATCGTGCGAATCGCCTGCTGCGCGCCGGCGCTGTCGCCGACCGCGCGGCGTGCCTTGAGCAGGGTCTGGCCGAGCAGGGTGTCGCTGATCTCGGTCTTGCCCCAGACCGCGGCGACCAGCTCGTCGCGGCCGACCGCGCGCTCGCGCCGCTCGATCAGATAGGCCAGGCAGTCGAAGACCTTCGGCGGCAGCACCACCAGCTCGCCGGCACGACGCAGCTCGCGCGCGGCAAGGTCGATCCGGCAATCGCCAAAGCGGTAGGCAGTGCGTGACACCGGCGGCGGATCCTGCGGGAAGAGCGCATTGTCGGCGGCTTCGGCGCCGAAATCGACCCTGCCTCGGCAGCGATCACCCGCCCGCCTGCCGACCTTCGCGGCACTAGCGCTGGCCGGCGCCGTGGCGCCGATCCAGGCGCGCACGACGCTTCCGCCGGACCGGCAGCCGGCATGGCCGGCCGAAGCGGCCGTGGTGGCGCAGCCGACGCCGGCGGCGATCCGGCACCTGCTCGGTTCGGTGCCGGTCTATGCGCTGGAGATCAATCTCGGCTTTGCCCGCCGGCACTCGTCGTTCGACGTCTCCTCGCCGTCGAACGCGGCCGCGATCGGACCGCAGCCCGCCGACGCGCTGCTGTGGACCGCGACCTTCGTCGGCGACGATTTCAGCAGGCGGTACCTGCTTGGCGACGCGAACGTGCTGCGGACCATCGGCACCGTCGATGCGACGGTCGCCGACGTCGGCCCGGCCGCAGCGCAGGTCGAGGGCGAATACCGGGTCGGCATGAAGCGGGATCCGACCACCGAAACCGTGTTCGCGGTCGCCTGCAACCACGTCGTCGGCATCGGCTGCCACACGATCGACCCGGCCACGGCAGCCGTCGCCATGGTCGCGCCGCCGGCATCGTCGCCGGCTTTCCGGCCACCGTGCTCGACTACGCCTACGACCGCAGCGGCAACGCGATCACGATTCCCTAGGCGGCGCATCCGGCGACGAACCTGGGCCGGCAGGTCTCCGCCGTCCGTCAGGCGCCGAGTCCGATGCGCGCTTGCGTGCCGTCGGCATCGTGGACGATCGCGAGCGCGATGCCGTGGCGGTCGCACAGGCGCTGCACGATCGCCAGGCCGAGACCGAAGCCGGCGCTGCCTTCGCGCTTCGTGAACGGCTGGTGCAGCGCGGCGCGCAGCGCGTCATCGATCGCGTGGCCGCGGTTGGCGATGCGCAGCGTGCCGTCGGCAAGATCGATGCGCACGCTGCCGCGCTCGGTGTGGGCGAAGGCATTGCCGATCAGGTTGGACAGCACGATGTGCAGCACGGCTGCCGGCTGCGGCGTGGCCGCGGCCGGCGCGACGTCCAGATCCACCCGGATCGGCCGGTCGCCGATCAGCGGCGCCTGCTCGACGATCACGCGCTCGATCAGCGGCAGCAGGCGCGTGGGACCGGCGGCGGCCAGCGGCTGCTCGCGCGCGAGCGCCAGCAGCGTCGTCACGGTCTGCTCGAGCTGGGCGGCCGACAGGCGGATGTGGTCCAGGTGCCGGCGCTGCGCGGCGTCCAGATCGGCCTCGGCGGCCAGGCGCTCGCCGGCGCTGCGGATCACCGCCAGCGGCGTGCGCAGCTCGTGGCTGGCGTCGCGCGTGAACTCCTGCTCGCGCGCGACGAAGGTGCGCACGCGTCCGATCAGCGCCTCGAGTCCGCGCGTCAGCGTGCCGATCTCGTCGTCGCCGCGCGTGGCCGGCAGGCGCTCGGGCAGCTCGCCCGGCTGCAGTCCGGCGACGACGTCGGCGAGTTCGGCCAGCGGCCGGCTGCTGCGGTGCGCGATCCAGGCGCCGAGCAGCAACGCCAGCGCGAGCACGATTGCGCCGGACCACGCCAGCAGCGCGAAGATGTGCCGCCGCATCGGCCGTACCACCAGCCGGTCGCCGACCTCGGCGACCAGCCAGGCCGGCCGGCCGTCGTTGCCGTTCAGTGCCAGCAGGTGGTAGTGGCGGCCGTCGCGTCCCGGAAACTCGCTGCGCCCGGGTTCGGCCAGGAATGGCACGCGCAGATCGGACGGAAGGCCAGCGCTGTCGGTATGGAGCGTCAGATGCGCGGCGCGCGGGGCCGGCCAGCGGCCGCTCGCGGCCTGCGCCTGGCGCAGATACGCCGCCTCGTCGTGCAGCTGCGCGACGAAGAACCGGTCCTCGACCATGTAGACGAATGCGATCGCGTAGAACGCGAACAGGCCGGCGACGCCGAGCGTCAGCGCCGCGAACGCGGCCAGCAGCCGGCGCTGCAGGCGGCGGCGCGGCTTCATGCCGCCGCATCCAGGCGGAAGCCGACGCCCTGCACGGTGACCAGCATCGGCCGTTCGAACGGACGGTCGAGCGCGCGGCGCAGCAGATACAGATGCGAGCGCAGCGGATCGGACGGCGGCGTCTCATCGCCCCAGAGGCGCTCGACGAGCTCCGAGCGCGTCAGCGTGCGCGGCCAGGCCTCGGCCAGCGCGAGCAGGATGCGGTACGGCATCGCGGTCAGCGCGAGGCGCCGGCCGGCGCGCGTGACCTCGCCGCTGCGCCGGTCGATCACCAGCGAGCCGATCACCAGCCGGTGCGCCTGGCCGAGCCGATGGCGCTGCGACAGCGCCAGGCAGCGCGCGAGCAGTTCCTCGCCGGCGAACGGCTTGACGAGGTAGTCGTCGGCACCGGCCTGGAAGCCGCGCAGCTTGTCCTCGATCGCGTGGCGCGCGGTCAGCATCAGCACCGGCACATGACGGTCGGCACGCGCTCGCAGCGCCTCGCAGACGCGCACGCCGTCGAGGCCCGGCAGGCCGAGGTCGAGCACCAGCACGTCCGGCGGATCGGCCAGCGCCAGCGCGAGGCCGCTGCGGCCGTCCGCCGCGAAGTCGGCGCGATGGCCGTGGAACGCCAGCAGCGAGGCGAGGCTGTCGCGCAGCGCCGGATTGTCCTCGACGACCAGGATGCGCAGCGGTTCGGACACGGTTCAACCGTCGATGCGGGCCAGCAGCTGCCTAGCTTCGTTCATCTGCGGATGCGCCGCCAGCACGCGGCCCAGGCGCTCGCGTGCCGATGCGGTGTGGCCGAGCCGTGCTTCGCCATCGGCGATCGCCACCTGCAGGCGCGGCTCGGCGAAGTGCGGCTCGGCCAGCCGCATCACGGCGACCGCATCGGCGACGGCCGCGTCGTCGGAAGCCGCCTGCAGGTGGTAGTAGCCGAGCATGCCGATCAGTGCGGCGTGATGGCCGTCGATGTCGGCGGCGAGCGCGTCCGCGGCGGCAATGGCCTCGCCGCGCAGCACCTGCTGCACGCGCTCGAGGCTGCGCTCGTCGCGCGAGGGCGTGCGCGCGACCGGCACGCGTCCGGTCGCGCGGACCAGGGCCTCGGCGGCGCCGAGCGTGGAGTAGGGGTTCTGGCCGGTGATGAGGCGGCCGTCGACGACCACGTGCGGCAGCATCGGCCGCGCCTCGCTCCAGCGCGCCTCCTGGCCGCGCAGCGCGTCCTCGAGCAGGAACGGATACTGGCGGCTCCAGCGCTTGCCGAACAGCGCTTCTTCCTCGTTGGTGAAGCCGGTCATCGCGCGCCCGGCGGCGAGCGCCCGGCCGGCCGCGTCGCGCACCGCGGTCAGCGCGGCCGGACCGTGACAGACCGCCGCGACGATGCCGCCCTGCGCGGCGATCCGGCCGATCAGCCGGGCCAGCGCCGGATCGCGCGGCAGATCGAACATCGCGCCCTTGCCGCCGACCACGAAGACGCCGGCGTAGTCCTCGGCCTGCAAGGCATCGATCGGCCGCGTGTCGGCGAGCTGGGCGGTCTTCGCCGCGTCGGCGAGCAGGCGCGCGTTGAACGGATCGGCCGGATCGTAGCGGTCGGCCTCGACGGCACCGCCGCGTGGGCTGGCGACTTCGACGGTCAGACCGTTGTCGGCGAACACCGACCAAGCCTGGGCCAGCTCGTCCATCTCGTAGCCGGGGCGCGCCTTGCCGGCGTCGCGGCCTTCGCCGCTGAGCACGATCAGGACGGTGTCGCCGGCCTGCGCGGCAGAGGACGGCAGGATACAGGCGAAGGCTAGGGCGGCGGTCAGCAGCGTTTTCATCGCGGTCTCGGCGGGGGAGGGGCCGCCAGCATCGCCGCCGGCCGTGAAGCCGGAATCAAACGCGCCGGCCGCGCCCGGCGCAGCCCTCAGTAGTCGACCGCGAGCTTGACCCAGACCATGCGGCCCGGCTCGCGGATCCGCACCGGATCGGCCGGATAGCCGAAGCCGGCGTCGCCGGCCAGGTTCAGATGCTCGGCGTAGCTGCGGTCGAACAGATTGTCGATGCCGCCGCTCAGCCTCAGCGACGGCGCGAACCGGTAGCCGGCATTGAGCGCGAGCGTGCCGAAGCCGGCGCTGGGCCCGAGATCGCGGCCGACGACGTTGCCCTCGTCGACGGCGACGCGGTTCTGCCGCGCGACCACGCGCCACAGCGCGCCGACCGACCAGGCCTCGCGGACGTAGCCGATGTCGAGGCGGCCTTCGAGCGGCGGCATCTGCGCCAGCGGGCGGTGCTCGTCGCGATTCTCGCCCCAGGCGTAGGCGGCGCTGGCCTCGATGCGCCAGCCCGGCGCGACGCGCCAGCGCAGACCGGCCTCGCCGCCGCGCGTGCGCGCATCGACGTTCAGCGCCTGCGAGCGCTGGCCCATCATGCCGCCGTCGCCGTAGCGGAGCAGGATGTAGTCCTCGATCCGCGCCGCGTACAGCGAGACCCAGGCATCGACGCTGCGGCCGCGCAGCTCGCCACCGACGTCGAGCTGGGTGGTCGTCTCCGGTTTCACGCCGGCGAACGCGTTGACCGCCGCGGCCGGACCGGCGTCGGGCGAGATCAGCTCCCAGTAGTCGCCGAGGCGCTCGCTGCGGCCGATGCCGGCGTACAGCGTGGCCGGCGCGGCGGCCAGATCGCGCTCGTAGCGGACGAAGCCGGCGCCGAGCGTCTCGCGGCGGGTCTGGTCCGCGGTCGGATTGGGCATCGGCATCATGCCGCCGGTGCTCGCGCGCAGATCCTTGGCACGGGCACGGTCGGCGCGCGCGCCGGTGATCAGGCGGCTGTCGGCGGCGATGCGCCAGGTGCCTTCGGCGAATGCGCCGAGGTTCTCGAAGCGCGCGTCGGGCACCCAGCGCGCCGGGCCGCCCATGCCCATCATGTCGATCGCCTCGCGGTTGCGATGGCGGCTGGTCTGCTGGTCGAGGCCGGTCACCCACTCCCAGGCGCCGAGCTGCCAGGTCGCGGCGGCGCGGCCGCCGCCGGTGCGGCGGTCCAGGCGCGCCTCCATCGGCATCGGCATCGGTCCCATCGGGTCGGGATCGCGCAGGCGGAAGTTGTCCATGACGTGATCGGCGCGGTTGTAGTAGACGCTGGCCTCGACGCGCGCGAGCGGACCGGAGAAGCCGCCGCGCTCGAAGCGCAGGTCGGCGCTGTCGCGCTTGAACTGCGTGCCGTCCATGCCGCGGCCGCCGTAGCGCGCCTCGCCGTCGCCGCGGCCGAAGGTCGCGGCCAGGCGCGTATCGGCATCGGGCGTCCAGCCGGCCTCGACGTCGGCGTTCCACTTCTTCCAGCGCGACGGCACCGTGCGGCCGTCGCCGTCCTCGTAGTCGTCCTGCTCGGAGCGGTTGGCGACCGCGCGCACGTAGCCGGCCGGCGCGCCGAGCGTGGCGTCGGCGACCTGGTCGTTGCGGTGCCAGCTGCCGCCGAGCGCGCTGGCGGACAGGCGCGCGCCCGGCGTCTCGAACGCCGGCGTGCGGCGCTCGAAGCGGACCGTGCCGGCCGAGGCGCCCGGTCCCCAGCGCACGCTCTGCGGTCCCTTGATCACGTGGAGCAGGTCGTAGGTCTCCGGCGCCACGTACGAGAGCGGATTGTCCATGCGCGCCGGGCAGGCGCCGGCCATCGCGCCGTCGCCGGTCAGGATGTTGATGCGCGAGCCGAACATGCCGCGCAGCACCGGATCGCCGTTGGTGCCGCCGTTGCGCACCGCGCCGAAGCCGGGCACGGTCTTGAGGTAGTCGGCGCCGTCGCTGGCCGGCACCGGCTGGCGCGGCAGTTTCGGATCGGTCGTGAAGCTCAGCGCCGAGGCCGGCGCGAGCGCGGTCACGATCACCGGCGCGAGCATGTCGTCTTCGGTCGGGGCATCCGGCGAGGCGGACCGGCCGGCATCGGCCGCGTGGGCGGGCGACAGGCAGGCCAGCAGGGCGGCGGCGAGCGCCGTGGAGAGAGGGCGGTGCGGCATGGCGAAGAATCGGAGGACAGCGGCGAAAGCCGGCGGAACCTCCGATTGCAGCAGACCGCCTCGCAGCGGGGATGTGACCGGCGGTCGCACCGGAGCAGCCGGGCGGCGCTGCGCTGCGCGGCCTCAGTCGCGCCGGTATGCCTCGAATCGGGCGCGCAGGAACGCATCGACCGCATCGGTATAGGCGGAGCGCGAGCCGAGCTCGCGGCTGATCGCCGCGTGCGTGAGCGGCTCGGGCCGCACCGTCACATGCGTGCCGAGCGCGGCGGCCCGTGCCGCCAGGGCGCGCGCCTGCGGACAGGCGTCGGGCCGGCGTGTCGAGCAGACCGCGAGCAGCGGAAGCGCCTCGGCGGTCCACTGGTGATACGGGGAGGCCGCAGTCCAGAACGCCCGGTCGCGGCCGAAGGCCCGGTCGTACAGGGCCGGACGGCGCGGCAGCTCCATCATCTCGACGACGTCCATCGCCGCGCTGTCGAGTGCGACCACGCCGAGCGGCCGGCGTGCGCCGGCGGCGGCCAGCCGGGCCGGTGCGGCGCCGAGCAGCGCGACCAGATGAGCGCCGGCCGAATGGCCGACCAGCACGACGCGGTCCGGATCGCCGCCGGCCTCGCGCGCGGCGCGCTGCACGGCGGCGACCGCGCGCGCGACGTCGCCGGCCTGGATCAGCGGATCGGCCTGCGGCAGCAGCCGGTAGTTGACCGACGCGACCAGCCAGCCGGCCTCGCGCCAGTGCGCGAGCTTGGCGCCGACGATGCCGGGACTGCGCTTGTCGCCGAATGCCCAGGCGCCGCCGTGGACGAGCACGACGATCGGCGCGCGCGCCGCGCCGGCGGGCGCGTAGAGATCCACGCGCTGCCGCGGATCGGGCCCGTAGGCCAGTTCGCGCGCCGCCGGCGGTGCCGCCGCGACGGTGCCGGCGGCCGCCAGCGCCGACGCGAGCAGCCAGTGCACCAGCCGATGCTTCATCGCCGCGCCCCGCGCAGCGTCAGCAGCGCGCTCAGGCCGTGCGGCGCGACCGTCTGCAGCGTCAGCGTGCCGCCGTGCTGGCGGGCGACGCGCTCGACGATCGCCAGACCCAGGCCGGCGCCGCCGCCCGAGCCGCCGTGCACGAACGGCTGCGCGGCGCGCCCGGCCATCGTCGCCGAGAGTCCGGGACCGTGATCGGCCACCGTGATGCGCCAGCCTTCGCCGTCGGCGCCGAGCGACAGCGAGAACGGCGGCGCACCGTGACGCTGCGCATTGACGATCAGGTTCTCGATCGCGCGCAGCAGGGCGATCGGCTTGCCGCGCATCGGTGCGCTGTCGGGCAGATCGACCGTCCAGTCCGCCGTGGCGGCCGCCAGCGCCTGGCGGCCGATCGCGCTCAGGTCGAGCAGCTGGGTCGGTTCGTCGCGGCCGTCGCGCGCATAGGCGATGAACTGCGTGAGGATCGCGTCGATCTCCTCGATGTCGCGCTGGATGCCGCTGCGCAGGGCCGGATCGGTATCGGGCAGCAGCTCCACCGCGTATTGCACGCGCGTCAGCGGCGTGCGCAGATCGTGCGAGATGCCGGCGAGCAGGAACGCGCGCTCCGCGGCCGCGCCGCGCACGTCCTCGCCGGCGCGCGTCAGCGCATCGGCCAGATCGGCGACTTCGCGCGGCGCCTTCGTCAATGGCTCGGCCGGCGCTTCGCCGCGGATCAGGGCCGGTGCCGCCTCGGCGAGCTGGCGCAGCGGCCATGCCAGCCGCCGCGCGAGATAGGCGGCCGCAAGCCAGACCAGGATCACGCAGCCGGACAGCAGCAGCAGCGGAAAACGGCGCGCGGCGCGATGCGGATAGGCGAAGGACACCCACAGCGGCGGTTCGGTCGCCAGCTGCAGCCAGACCACCGGCGTGCGGCCGTCGCCCGCGAGTGCCAGCGTGCGGCCGGGTCCGAGTCCGTCGCCGGCCTGGGCCTGCAGCTCGCGCAGGAACGGCGCCAGCCGCGGCGGTGGCGCCGGTGGCGGCGTGGTGCGCGTCGCCAGGCCCGCGGCCTGCAGCTGCGCGGCGAGCTGGTCCGGCGTGCGGTGGCGCGCGAGTGCCTCGACGACCGCGGCGAAGCCGTCGAGCGCGCGCAGCAGCTGCTCGGCCGCCGGCCGCGTCGCCAGCTCGCGTCCGAGCAGCGCGGCCAAGCCGATCGCGCCGGCCAGCGTCAGCGCGACGACCAGCACCAGCTGCGCGACCACGCCGGCGCCGGCCCGGCGCGTCACGGCGCGTTCTCCTGCGGCACGTAGACGTAGCCGACGCCCCATACCGTCTGGATCAGCTGCGGCTGGCGCGGATCGTCCTCGAGCAGACGGCGCAGCCGCGCGATCGTCACGTCCATGCTGCGTTCGAAAGCCTCGTGTCCGCGTCCGCGCGCCAGGCTCATCAGGCGGTCGCGGCTGAGCGGCTGCTGCGGATGACGCAGCAGCACCGACAGCACCGCGAACTCGCCGCCGGTCAGCTTCAGCAGGGTGTCGCCGCGATACAGCGCGCGGCGGCCGAGGTCGAGCCGGAATGCGCCGAAGCGGATCTCGCCGCCGTCGGGCTGCGGCGCTCCCGGCACGGTCCGCGTGCGCCGCAGCACCGAGCGGATCCGCGCCAGCAGTTCGCGCGGGTTGACCGGCTTGGGCAGGTAGTCGTCGGCACCAATCTCCAGGCCGACGATGCGGTCGATCTCGTCGCCCTTGGCGGTCAGCATCACGATCGGCACGGTATCGCCCTGGCCGCGCAGGCGCCGGCAGATCTCCAGGCCGTCCTCGCCGGGCAGCATCAGGTCGAGCACGATGAGATCGTAGTGGCCGCGATCGAGCGCCTGGCGCAGCTGCGTGCCGTCGGCGACGCCGCGCGCCTGGAAACCCTGACCGGCGAGATAGCGCACCAGCAGCTCGCGCAGGCGCGCATCGTCGTCGACCAGCAGGATGCTCGCGGGCGTTTCGTTCATGTCGCCACTATCGCCGCCGCGAAGGCGGCCGGCAAACCCGGCCGGCGCTCGATATGTAAGTGGATGTGTCCGGCGCGCGCAGGCGCAACATTCACTGACAGTCCACTCACATCTGCCCGAGCCGCGGCCGCTACGGTGCGGTTCGTGCCGCCGTTCCGGCTGGCGCATGTCCCGCCCATTCTCAAGGAGTACGCGATGAAGACTCTTCCCCTGATCGGTGCCGTGCTGTTCGCACTGGCCGGCGTGTCGGCCGCCAGCGACAGCCAGGCGCGCGAGCGCAGCCGCAGTGTCGAGCGCGACGCGCACGGCGGCCAGGTTTCGGCCTCCCGCAGCAACGCCCGTTTCGATGCGCAGCGCCAGCGCCGCTGGCAGACCGATGGCCACGGCCAGGCTTCGATCGAGCGCGATGCCCGCATCGAGGGCGCTGGCGGCGGCAGCGCGGCGCGCACGGCCGGCGCCTGGCGCAATGCCGACGGCAGCGCCGGCCGCTACCGCAGCGCCAGCATGGCCGGCCCGCGCGGCGGCAGCGCGACGACCGCCGGTGCGATCACGCGAGGCGCCGACGGCAGCGTCGCTGGCGGCCGCAGCACGTCGGCGACCGGTCCGAACGGCGGGACCTATACCGGCTCGACCACGCTCGTTGACGGCAGCGTCCAGCACAGCCACAGCTGCAGCGATGCGGCCGGCCAGCCGGTCGCCTGCCGGCGCTGAGCCCGCACCGCGTCCCACCCCGCCCTTTCCGAATCCGAGGCAACCATCCGATGAAAACACCGATCCATGCCGGCCTGCTGCCGGCGCTCGCCCCCGTCGCCCTCGCGGCTTGTCTCTTCGCCGCGTCCGCCCACGCCGAGCCGGGCGCCGACCGCGCCGAAGCCGTGCGCGAGCATCTCAAGGCCGCCGACCGCAACGGCGACGGCTACATCGACCGCACCGAAGCCGACGCGGCGCTGCCGCGCATCGCCAAGCATTTCGACCGCCTCGATGCCGACGGCGACGCCAGGCTGTCGCCGTCGGAACTGAAGGCCGCTGCTGAGGCACTTGCGGCGCGGCGCCGCTGAGGCGCGCCCTCCGGCGCGGGTGCCGGCCGTTGCCGGCCCCCGCGCCGTCCCGATCGGGTCTCAGCCGTTCGGCGCGACCGCGAACGTCTCGCGCATCAGCGCGAGGCAGGCGTCCTCGGAGGTTTCGCGGCGCGCACGCGGCACGATCGACCGCTGGGAGTTCGAGCAGCGCGGCCGCGTCCAGACCGTGGACGTGACCGGCCCGCTCACGCCGGACAACCACGCGCTGATGATCGAGGCCGCGCTGCAGGGCGTCGGGCTGGCCTGGAGCCGCGAGTTCGCGGTCGCGCAGCATCTGGCGGCCGGCCGCCTGATCCGCGTGCTCGAAGACTGGACGCCGGCCTGTCCGGGGCTGTGCGTGTTCTATCCGGCCAACCGCCACGTACCGGCGTCGTTGCGCGCGTTCGTCGAGCTGATCCGCGAGTGGACCGGCTGAGGGCGCGCGCCGTGTCCCGGCCGTGCCGCTACCGGGCCGACACCGGCTCGAAGCCGTCGCCGAAGATGCGGTCGCCCGACTCGGCCGAGGTCTTGGCCAGCTCGCCGACGAAGGCCAGGCCGAAGCGCGCGAACTTGGCGCTGTTGACGGCCGAGTCGCCCATGTTCGCGAGCGTGTCGCCGGTGGTGTGCAGGCGCGGGAAGAACGATGCCTGCGGGCTGCCCGGTTCGGCCACCATGACCGCCGGAAAACCCGAGCTGGTCCAGGATGCATGATCCGAGCAGCCGTAGTTGCAGGCGTAGCTGCTGCGGGTCAGGCCGAGCGGCAGCAGGTAGGCGTCGAACAGCTCGCCGACGAAGGTACGCAGATCCGCATTGGAGTAGTCGGAGATGATCTTGAAATCGGTGACGTCGCCGGAGCGGTAGTTGGTCATGTCCAGCTGCAGCACGCCGACCACGTCGACGCCGTCGGTCGCGAAGCGGCGCGCGATCGCGTTGGAGCCGCGCAGGCCGACTTCCTCGGCCGCATAGCCCATGAACTTGACCGTGCGCTGCGGACGCCAGCCGCTGCCGAGCGCGACGCGCACGATCTCGGTGATCGTCGCGATGCCGGAGGCATCGTCGTCGGCGCCGGGCGCGATCTGCTCGAGATTGCCGGACGCCGAGCCGTTGATCGAATCGAGGTGGGCTCCGACGACGACTACTTCGTCCGGCCGCTCGCTGCCGGTCACGGTCAGGATCACCGACGGCTGCGTGCTGCAGTTCGTGCAGCCGGTGAACAGCTCGGCGCTGACGTCGGCACGGCCGGCGCCGAGCGCGGCCCAGGTGTCGCGGATCCATTCGGCCGACTCGCGGCCGTAGCTGCTCGCGTAGTAGCGGTTGCGATACGAGGACAGGTGCTCGATCGTGCGGTAGATCGCCAGGTCGTCGACCTGCGGCAGCCAGGGATCGACCGTGGCCGCGTTGTCGATCGTGTAGCGCCCGCCGGTCGGCGCCGTCACCGCCGACAGGCTCTTGTCGCCGGCGAGGAACGCCTCGGCGTCCTCGAGCGAGTCGAATGCGAAGTAGCCGCCGCAGCGGCGCTCGACCTCGTGCACGTACGCGGTGATGCGCGCGCGCTGCGCCTCGTCGACCGGCAGCAGCATCAGCGGCGTGCCGAGGCTGTCGTATCGCACCTGGCCGAGCGGCGCGACCGGCTGGATGCCGGCGTAGGTCTGCATCGACGTCAGGACGTAGACGGTACCGCGGTCATCGGCCGCTGCGGCACCGCCGTGCGCATGGCAGGCCGGGGCGGCCGCGAACAGCGCCAGCGCGAGGAGACGGGGCAGGTTTCGGTCGTGCGCGCGCATGGCATTGATGTCCGGGCGGTGGTCAGAGAGGCGGCGATCGCGGCCCCTGCCGTCGCCGTATCGCGCAGGCGCCGCGGGCGCGCTGCGCGCGCAGGCTGCCATGAAATCGGGCCGCGGCGCCAGGGCCGCAGGCCGCGCCGTCTCCGTTCAGGCCGGTGCCGCAGCGGCCCGCGCCGGCATCGCATGGCGATTGGTTGCGGGTCGGCGAGTCAGCGTGCAGTGCATCGGCGGGTGCCACACTGGCACAAGTACACAACGGGGATCGCTCATGACGTGGCTCAAAGCGCAGTTCGGTGACGAGGCGGCGTGGTCGGCGTTGCTCGAGCAGGTCGTGGCCGACAGCAGAAGGCTGCCGTCCGGCAGCGGGTCGCTGCCTCATGTCTACGCCGATCCGGAACGCCGGGAGCTCTACTGCGACGCCGTCGCCCTGGCGACGCTCAATGCGCTGATCGCGCTCGACCATCTCGACGAGGTACCGAGCATGCCGCCGAGCGGCGTGATCGCGGTGGTGCCCGAGGCCCCGCCGGGCGATGCGACAACTCCTGCCGCGGCTTCCCGCCGGCCCGACCGTGGCGACGGCAAGGCCGCGGCGCGGCGGCTGCTGCCGGTCTTCGGCGCGCAGCCGGCCTGAATCGGCCATTCCCGGCGGGCCGTACCCGCCGCTCAAGAAAAAGGGCCGGTCGACCGGCCCTTCTTCGTACCGCGAAGGCGGGGCGCGCGGATTCGAAACCCTGCGCGCCCGCGATTCACAGCATCGAATCACGCGCATTCTCGGCGCGCGCGGCGCCGATCGCGGTCTCGACGTTCTTGACCTCCTCCGGCGGCGGCAGCACGGCCGGGAAGCCGAGCGACTCGATCCACAGCTCCCGGCACCAGCCCTTGGTGTGATAGAGGTGATGGTCCTCGTCCTTCTCGACCGCCTCGTGCGCCTGCTTGAGCACCTTCGCGGTCGGGCCGCTGGCGCGCTCGGCGACATGGCCGATCAATTCCCAGTTCTGATGGTCCTTGGTCTCGGCCAGCACCACGCACTCGGCCGCGACCAGCTGCGCGGCGTCGGGATCGCCGGCCTCCTGCGCCAGCCGGATCGCCTCGACCAGCGAGCGGCCGTGATGCGCGACGATCTGGCGGCCGGGCGAGGACGCTTCGGTGTCGAGCTCGAGCTGTTCGAAGACGCGCGTGAGCACCTGTTCGTGCGTCCGCGTCTCGTCGAGATATTCCTCCCATTCCTTGCGCAGGTCCTCGTTGACCGCCGCCTCGATCGCGGCGGTGTAGACCTGGATGCCGCCACGCTCGGTCTCGAGCGCTTGCAACAGGAGTTCATTGACCTGGTTCGTATCGAATTTGCGCTGCATGGGGATGACTCCGGCTGAGGAACCTCGATTGAAAACAGTCGCGCGCCAACAGAAGATGACTCCGGTGCATCGTGCGCATGGCCGTTCAACGGCCGTATCGACGCGCGGCGCCGCGCGGCGCCCGCGCGCGGCTCGGGCAGGCGCGCGAGCCGAACGGTGATCGTTCGCGGCAGGCGTGAAGGGGCGTTCGCATCGGCGGCGCCGTACCCCCGTGCGCCTGGGCACGCGACGTGCTCTCGCCGATGGCATCGCTGCGCGCAGACGCAATGCGCAGCGCGAGCCATACCGTGTCCGCGCCGATCTCAGCCCAGGCTACGGATCGCTGCGGCCGCGTCGAGCACGCGCGCCGCGCCGCGATCCTCGAGCTGGGTCAAGGCGCGCCGGTTGCGGGCGGCCGTCTCCGAAGCGGTCGCATCGGAGACGACCGTGACCTCGAAATCATGCGTATGCGCATCGACGGCGGTCGCGTGCACGCAGTTGTCGCCGGCCAGTCCGGCGACGTAGACGCGCCGGACGTGCGCCCATTCGAGCAGCAGCTGCAGCGGCGTCGCGAGGAAGGCCGAGTGCTTGGGCTTGAGGATGAAATAGTCCTCGCGGCGCGGCTGCAGCGCGCGCACGAACCGGGCGCCGTTGGCATGCGCCGAGCAGCAGGCCTCGACGATCGCGCGGGCGTCCGAGCGCCATTTGCCGAAATTGTCGTTGCAGTACACGACCGGCCAGCCGGCCGCGTCGAACGCCTCGCGCAGGCGCTGGATCGGCTCGATCGTCTTCAGCGCCTGCTTGAGCAGCCGCTCGGCGCCTTCGAACGCGAACGGGTGGATCACGTCGACGAGCAGCAGGGCGGCCTGATTGCGCTTTCGCATGATGTCCTCGGGCGGGCGATGTGTGCTGGGTCCGGCGTGCTTCAGCCGCCGGTCTGGGCGTGCGGCGCCTCCAGCGGCTTGGATTCGGGCGACTTGTCCTGGCGCAGCACGATCGACAGCAGGACCAGGGCCAGGACCGCGAGGAATTCGCTCTGCCAGTTCTGCAGCGACTCGAACCAGAACTGCGCGCTGCCCACGTGTTCCCAGAAGCCCGGCGGCGGCAGCGCCTTCAGACGCTGCTCGTCGATCGCGTGGTGCCAGCTGCCCCAGGCGTGGCCGCCCCACGACAGCGCGAACAGCGTCAGCAGCGCGGTCGACAGCGACACGCCGTAGAGCGCGCGCCACCAGCCGCCGACGCGGACCGGCCAGGGCTTGGGGCCCGCGTCGATGCGCTCCTCCTCGGGCTCGCCGGGCAGCGGTCGCGATTCGGCCGAGCCGCGCTGGCGCAGCCAGACCGTCAGCAGCACGTACATGCCCATCTGCAGGAATTCGCTCTCCCAGTTCTCGAACATGGCGCCGAGGAAATGGCCGCTGGACGCATAGACGCCGAGCGTCACCGGTGCCCGACCGTGTTCGCGCAGTTGCTCGTTCCAGGTCCGGTGGCCGGCCAGAAACTGCCCGGCGAGGCAGGCCAGGAAGATGCCGGACAGGACCAGCGACAGCCCGTTCGCCTGCCAGAACGAAAAAACGCGCTTGGACATTCGCGATGCTCCCTCTTCGCCGCAGCGCGGCGGAACGTACCGGCGGTATCGGCGAGGCCCGCGGGTCGCGGACGTGCCGCCGCGCCGGCAGACGAGCGGGACGCTGGCGGTCTCGCCTCGGCCAGTACCGCGTCTGCGGGCCTGCCGCAGTAAAGCGGCCGACGACTGAACCCAGAGCGTCGTGCCGGGCGCGCGTGCGCGCGCGTTCAACGCCGGTTCGGCCGCGGCCGTATGATCGTTCCGTTCCCGCCGCGCAGGCGCGATCGGCCCAGGCGGTGGCACCCGTCTCCGGCGTGAACGCGGCACGCGCGATGCGGGCCGATTCATCGCCGGGCACGACCCCAGCGCGCACCATCGGCCTCCCGACAGCAGCAGGAGTGTCCGATCATGCGCAGCCAGCATCAGCCCTCGTCCGATCCGCGTTCGACGGTGCCGCGCGACGGCAAGCCCGCGGCCGCCAAGTCGCCGCGCGGTACCGGCGTCAAGAAGGGCCAGAACGCCCAGACCAATGCGACCGTCGGTGCGCATCAGCCCGACTACGAGTCGCGCCGGCGGCAGGCCGGGAGGGGCCAGTCGTGAGCACGCGCGACCGCAAGGATCCGCCACCGGCCGGCGGCGACGTGAAGCCGCGCGAGACGGCGGCCGAGCGCGCGGCGCGCAAGCGCCACGAGTCCGACAACCTCGATCACGCGCTCGAGGAGACCAGCGACTGTTCCGATCCGATCAGTCCGTTCGTCCCGGCGAAGGTGCCCGAGGCAGCGCAGCCGAAGGGCAGCACGGCGTTCACGCTGCGCATCGACACCGCCACCTCCGATCCGGCCCGCTACGACGCGCGCACCATCGAGGCGCTGCGCCGGCTCGGTTTCGAGGTCGACGACGCGCGGGTCACCGGCGCGTGGCAGGAAAAGCCGTTCGGCGCGCCGGCGATCGAACTGCTCGACCTCGACATGCTGGTGCGCTTCACCGAGGAGTGGGGCGCGGTGCGTATCGCCGGCCGCGAGATCACGCTACTGGATCCCACGCACCGAGCGCGGCACGCCCATACCTCGCACTGACGCCGTTTTCGACGCGCGCCATCCCGCCGGCCCGGCATCGTCTTGCGCGGTCCGAGCCGGCCAGCCACAGAGGAGCATTCATCCATGAAGATCCGAGACATCATGACCCCCGACACCCACGTGATCGGCACCTCCGACGATCTGCGCAAGGCGGCGCAGATGATGCGTACCTGCGACGTCGGCAGTCTCCCGGTCCATGACGGGGAGAAGCTCGTCGGCATGCTGACCGATCGCGACATCGTCTTGCGTGCGGTCGCCGAGGGCGTCACCGAAGGGCGCGTCGAACAGTTCATGTCGACGCAGATCAAGTATTGCTACGACGACGAGGACGCCGACGCCGTCGCGCGCAACATGGCCGAACTCGCCGTGCGCCGTCTGCCGGTCGTCGACCGCGACAAGCGTCTGGTCGGCATGGTGTCGCTGAGCAATCTGACGCAGACCGACGGGAAGGCGACCGACGAATTTCTGCAGGCGGTCGCGCAGCCGCACTGATCCGCGCACATCGAGCCCGGCGCGTTGGCAGGCGCGGTCGCCGGACGATGGGCCGACCGGGCGCGCGGCTCGACGCGCTCCGACGAACCGCCCCGGCGTAGCCGCGCCGGGACGTCTCCGCGGTGCGCGCAGGGTGCGCTGTTCATGCGAAAAGGCAGGCCGTCCGCCGGCGTTGCCGCAGCGGTTGCGTGCGGCAGGCCCGTCAGCGTGTGCGCCGACGTGCACGGTCCGAGGCGCGGTCCGATCCCAGGGCGCTGACGAGCACGGCGCCGGCCAGCAGCGAGGCCAGGATCAACATCGTCAGTGCGAGCCCCGGATAGCCCCACAGGCGGGGTCCGGCGTCGACGCGCAGCGCGAGTGCGGCGCCGATCACCAGGGCCGCGGCGATCAGGCCCGTGGTGATCCGGTTGGCGATCTTCTGCAGGTTCTCGAGCAGTCTGGATTCCTCCAGGCCGCCGATGCGCACCTGCAGCTGGTTGGCGGCCAGCAGGTCCAGGACCGAGCGCGCCTGCCGCGGCAGGTCGCGCCCCAGCTCGGCCAGTTCGGCCAGGCGGCGCCGCGTCTCGCGCAGCGAGCAGGCGTGCTCGACCTGGCGCGCCAGCACCTGATGGACGTGCTCGCGCACGAGGTGCCGATACGGCAGATCCGGGTCGAGCAGCCGGATCACGCCTTCGAGCGCGAACAGCGTGCGGCCGAGCAGGGCGATCTCGGCGGCGGGCCGCAGACCGCAGGCGACGCCGACCCGCGTCAGCTCGATCAGCAAGGCGCCGCCGCCGGGTCCCTCGCCGTCGGCGCGCGTCGCGAAGCGGCCGATCAGACGCGCGCAGCGGCGCCGCCAGGCCGCCTCGTCGAACACGTCCAGGCATTCCCCCATGCGCATCGCCTGCTGCGCGACCTCGTCGCCGTCGCCGTCGATCGCCGCCGAGAACAGCTGGAACAGCGCCAGCCGCGAACGCGGTCCGATCCGCGCGACCATGCCCAGATCGATCAAGGCGAGCCGGTCCTGCGCGAACATCACATTGCCCGGATGCGGATCGGCGTGGACCAGGCCGTGGATGAAGATCTGGTCCAGATACGCACGCACCAGGTCGGCCGCGAGCCGGTCCAGCGGCGCCTCGAGCCGGCGCAGGCCGATCGCCTGGCTGATCTTGGTGCCGTGGATGCGTTCCATCGTCAGCACGCGCTCGGTGCTGAGGTCGGTCAGCGGTGCCGGTACGATCAGCGAGGGCTGGTCGCGCAGGCGCTCGCCGAACGTGCGCAGATTGTCGGCCTCGAGCCGGTAGTCGAGCTCCTCGGCCAGCGTCTCGGCCATCTCCTCGATCCAGTCCGACAGGCGCAGGCGGCGGCCCTCGTCGGTCCAGCGGTCGGCGGCGCCGGCCAGCCGGCGCAGCGCGGCCAGATCCTCGGCGATCGCCTCGACGATGCCGGGCCGCTGCACCTTGACGACGACCTCGCGGCCGTCGCGCAGCGTGGCCGCATGCACCTGCGCCAGCGAGGCGCTGGCCAGCGGTTCCGGATCGAAGTCCGGAAACACTGCACCGAGACGCGCGTCGAGCTCGGCCTCGATAACCTCGCGCACCGCCTCGAACGGCACCGGATCGGTCGCGTCCTGCAGCCGTTCCAGCGCACGTACGTACGGCGCCGGCAGCAGATCGGGCCGCACCGACAGCGCCTGACCGATCTTGACGAACGCCGGCCCGAGCGCCTGGATGTCGCGCACGAAGGCTTCCGGGTCCGGCATCGCGTGCCGGTCGATCGGGGCCGCCGGATCGGCGGTCAGCAGTTGGCGGTAGGCCAGCAGGAAGCGCGCGACCTGTGCCGCGCGCCCCATGCCGCCGGCGGACTTCGATGCCAGGCTCATCATGCGTCCTCGTGTCTGCGGTGCGGGCGCCACCGCCTGCATGGCGGCGACGCCCGCACGAGTGGAAACGCCTGTGCCCGAACGCTCCCTGAGCCGCGGAACGGCGTTCAGTCGACGTCGTCGCGAGCGCCGCGCCGAGACGCTTCGTCAGCGCCGCAGGCGATCGGCCGCCAGCGCCAGATCGGCCACCAGTTGTGCGCGCGCTTCATCGCGTTGCGGCGGCCGCATGCGCAGGATCGCCGACGGATGCCAGGTCGCCAGCGCCTGCGTTCGCGCGTCGAGGGCGTGCCAGCGGCCGCGCTCGGCGGTCAGCCGGAACGCGTTGCCGAACAGCGTCTGCGCGGCCATCGCGCCGAGCGCGACGACGAGCGCCGGCCGCACGCGCAGCAGTTCGGCGGCCAGCCATGGCCGGCAGGCGGTCTGCTCGGCGGCGTTGGCGCGCTTGTGCAGCCGCGCCTTGCCGCGCGGCTCGAACTTGAAATGCTTGACGGTGTTGGTCAGGTACAGCCGGTCCGCGTCGAGGCCGGCCTCGGCCAGGACCTCGCGCAGCAGCCGGCCGGCCGGTCCGACGAACGGCCGGCCCGCGAGGTCTTCCTGCGAGCCGGGCTGCTCGCCGATCAGCATGATCGGCGCATCGCCGGGCCCGGCGCCGAACACGGTCTGCGTCGCAGCGCGCCACAGCGGACAGCGCCGGCAGCCGCGGGCCTGCCGGCGTAGCGCAGCCAGGCTGCCGTCCGGGATCTCGTCCACCGGTTTGGCGAGCGGAGGCGGAGCATCGGCGACGCGGCGGGCCATGACGCCACCGTAGCCGCGCACGAATGGACGTTGGATGAAGTCGTCGGGCCGGCCTGCGTTCGCGCCGTCCGGCGCCGGCAGCCGCCGCTACAGCGATGCCGGATCGACGATCCGATTCGCGCGTGCGGCCTTGTCCTTGCGCTCGCTGTAGCGGTCGACCAGATGAGGCGCGACCTCGCGCGTCAGCAGCGTGAACTTGACCAGTTCCTCGACGACGTCGACGACGCGGTCGTAGTAGGCCGAGGGCTTCATGCGGCCGGCCTCGTCGAATTCCTGATAGGCCTTGGCGACCGAGGACTGGTTCGGAATCGTCAGCAGGCGCATCCAGCGCCCCAGCAGACGCATCTGGTTGACGGCGTTGAACGACTGGGAGCCGCCCGAGACCTGCATGACGGCCAGCGTCTTGCCCTGCGTCGGCCGCAGCGAGCCGATCGACAGCGGAATCCAGTCGATCTGCGTCTTCATCAGGCCGGTCATCGCGCCGTGCCGTTCCGGCGAGCTCCACACCATGCCCTCGCACCACTGCACGCATTCGCGCAGCTCGCGCACCTTCGGATGATCCTCGCTCGTATCGTCCACCAGCGGCAGTCCGGCCGGATCGAACACGCGGGTCTGGCCGCCCATCGCGCGCAGCAGGCGCTGGGCCTCCTCGGCCAGCAGCCGGCTGTAGGACCGCGCGCGCAGCGAGCCGTAGAGCAGCAGGAAGCGTGGCGCGTGCGCGGCGCGTTCGGCCGCCAGTGCGTCATGCGAGGGCTTGCGGAAGTGCGCGATGTCCAGATGCGGCAGATCGGCTGGCGCGTCGGCCGCCGGCATCGCGCGCGGGTGCGCGCTGATGCCGCTCATGCCGATGCCGCCCGGCGCCGCCCGGCGCCGCGCTCGTACCAGGGGCGCGAGCGGTTGACGGCATGGACGACCAGCAGCATCAGCGGGACTTCGACCAGCACGCCGACCACCGTCGCCAGCGCGGCGCCGGACTCGAAGCCGAACAAGCCGATCGCGGTGGCGACCGCCAGCTCGAAGAAGTTGCTCGCGCCGATCAGTGCGGACGGCCCGGCGACCGCATGCGGTTCGCCGAGGCGGCGGTTGAGCACGTAGGCCGCACCGGCGTTGACGATGACCTGGATCAGGATCGGCACCGCCAGCAGGACGATCACCAGCGGCTGACGCAGGATCGCCTCGCCCTGGAACGCGAACAGCAGCACCAGGGTCAGCAGCAGCGCGGCGGTCGACCACGGCCCCAGGCGCGACAGCGTCCGGTCCAGCGCGGCCGGCCCGCGGCGCAGCAGCGTGCGGCGCCACAGCTGCGCGACCACGACCGGGACGAGGATGTACAGCGCCACCGAGAGCGTCAGCGTGCCCCAGGGCACGGCGATCGACGACACGCCGAGCAGCAGGCCGACGATCGGGGCGAACGCGAACACCATGATGGTGTCGTTGAGCGCCACCTGCGACAGCGTGAAGCCCGGATCGCCACCGCTCAGGCGGCTCCAGACGAAGACCATCGCCGTACACGGTGCGGCGGCGAGCAGGATCAGGCCGGCGACGTAGCCGTCGAGCTGTTCCGGCGGCAGCCAGGGCGCGAACAGGTGGCGTATGAAGAGCCATGCCAGCAGCGCCATCGAGAACGGCTTGATCGCCCAGTTGACGAACACCGTCACGCCGATGCCGCGCCAGTGGCGATGGGTCCGGCCGAGCGCGGCGAAGTCGACCTTCAGCAGCATCGGCACGATCATCACCCAGACCAGCACGGCGACCGGCAGATTGACCTGGGCGATCTCCCAGCGGCCGATCGCGCGGAACGGGGCCGGGATCAGCTGGCCGAGTGCGATGCCGGCGACGATGCACAGCGCGACCCAGGCGCTCAGATAGCGCTCGAAGACGCTCATGCCCGACGCGGCCGGGGTGTCGGTGGCCATGCCGGCCTCAGCGCTCGCCGATGGCGCGCAGTTCGCGCTGCAGCGACAGGGCGTCCAGACGCTCCAGCGGCAGCGACAGGAACAGCTCGAGGCGCCGGCGCAGCGTCATCGCGGCATCGGTGAAGGCCTTGCGCTGCTGCTCGTCGCTGCCTTCGACCGCGGCCGGGTCGGGTATGCCCCAGTGCGCGGTCACCGGCTGCCCGGGCCAGAACGGACAGACCTCGCCGGCAGCGTTGTCGCAGACGGTGAAGATGAAATCCAGCGGCGGCGCGCCGGGCGCCGCGAACTCGTCCCAGGATTTGCTGCGGTAGTCGGCAGCGGGCAGCTGCAGCCGCTCGATCGTGGCCAGGGCCAGCGGGTGCACGAAGCCCTTGGGATGACTGCCGGCCGAGTAGGCCTTGAAGCGCCCCTTGCCGAGATCGTTGAGCAAGGCTTCGGCGAGGATCGAGCGCGCCGAGTTGCCGGTGCAGATGAACAGGACGTGGTAGGTCATGGTGTCAGCTCGCGCAGGGAGGGAAAGCGGAAACCTCGCAGCTGCCGCCTTCGCAGCAGTGCTCGGTCAGATAGCCGATCAGGTCGTTCATGTGGCCGTACTCGGCGCGATAGATCAGGTTGCGGCCCTGCTGCTCGATCGTGACGAGTCCGGCATGGGCCAGGGTCTTGAGGTGGAACGAGAGCGTGTTGCGCGCGACGCCGAGCCGGTCGGCGAGCACGCTCGGCAGCAGTCCGGCCGGACCGGCGACGACGAGGGCGCGGAACACGCGCAGGCGTTGCGGATGGGCAAGGGCGGCGAGTGCCGACAGGGCCTGGGTTTCGTTCATTGTTCGATAGTACAACGATCATTGAATTAATGTCGAGGAGACGGAGGCGTACCAGGCGATCGATCGCGGCACTCGTCTTTCGGTGCCGGCCGGTGTACAAATGACCACCATGACAGCCGACCCCTCCGCCAGGCGCAGCCGGATCCTCGAGTTCATCCGGCACCGGATCGCGGCCGGCCAGCCGCCGAGCCTGGCCGAGATCGCCGCCGCGTTCGGTTTTGCCTCGCGCAATGCCGCCTACAAGCACGTGCAGGCGCTGGCCGAGGCCGGGCTGATCGAGCTGGCGCCGAACCAGAAACGCGGCATCCGGCTGCCGGCCGGCGCTCGCGCCGACGACCTGATCGCGCTGCCGGTGCTCGGCCGCGTCGCCGCCGGTGCGCCGATCGGCGCCGACGTCGCGCTCGACCAGGCGCTGTGGCTGGACGCCCGGCTGTTCGCGCTGCGGCCGGACTATCTGCTGCGCGTCCAGGGCGACTCGATGATCGAGGACGGCATCCTCGACGGCGACCTGGTCGGCGTGCACCGCAGCGCCGACGCGCGCGACGGCCGCATCGTCGTCGCCCGCGTGGACGGGGAGATGACGATCAAGCGTCTGCAGCGCGCGCACGGGGGGATCGTGTTGCTGCCGCGCAATCGGGCCTATGCGCCGATCCGCATCGAGCCCGGCCAGGACTTCGCGATCGAGGGCCTCTACTGCGGCCTGGTGCGGCGCGGCTGACATGGGCGGCGCGATCGCGATCGAGACCCTGCTGGCCACGCAGACGCTGTGGCATGCCGGACGCAGCGCTGCGATCGCCGCGGACGGCGAGCCGACCGGGCATGCCGCGCTCGACGCGCTGCTGCCGCAGCGCGGCTGGCCGCGCCGGGCGCTGACCGAGCTGCTGCTGCCGGCTGACGGCGTCGGCGAACTGGCCCTGCTGATGCCGACGCTGGCGCGCTTCACGCAGGCCGGCGCCACGGTGGCGCTGATCGCGCCGCCGTACCTGCCGTATGCGCCGGCCTGGCAGGCCGGCGGCGTGGATCTGAACCATCTGCAGCTGGTCGACGCGGCCGCGCGCGATGCGCTGTGGGCGTTCGAGCAGTGCCTGCGCAGCGGCGCCTGCGCGGCCGTGCTCGGCTGGCCGGCGCAGGCCGATGCCGCCGCACTGCGGCGCCTGCAGGTGGCGGCCGACAGCGGCGCCTGCCTCGGCTTCGCGCTGCGCGACCGCCGCCATGCCGACAACCCGTCGCCGGCCGCGCTGCGCCTGGTCCATGCCGGCGCCGGTGCGGGGGCCGGCGCCTGGCAGGTCCGCAAGTGCCGCGGCGGCCCGGCGCCGCTGCAGGCGTTCGCGCCGGACCCGTGCTGAGGCGCGCGCATGCTGTGGGCCTGCATCCTGCTGCCGCAGCTGGCGCTCGACGCCGTGCTGCGCCGCCTGCCCGATCCGGCGCGACCGCTGGCCCTGGTCGGCGGTCCGGCCCAGCTGCGCACGCTGCATGCGGTCAACGCCGCGGCCGCCGCGGCCGGCCTGCGTGCCGGCATGCGCCTGACCGCCGCGCATGCGCTGCTGCCGGAAGCGGCCCTGGTCGATCACGACGCGCAGGCCGAGTCGCGCTGGCAGCAGTTCCTCGCGGCCTGGGCCTATCGGCACAGTTCGCAGGTCGGCGCGCAGTGGCCGGGCTGCCTGCTGCTGGAGGTCCGCGCCAGCTTCGGCCTGCTCGGACCGTGGCCGCGGATCGAGGCGCGGCTGCGCGAGGAGCTGACCGCGCTGGGGTTCTCGCACCGCATCGCGATGGCGCCGACGCCGCGCGCCGCGCATGTGCTGGCCGGCCTGCGCGACGGGCTGTCGGTATCGAATCCGGCGGCGATACGGGAGCTGCTCGACCGCGTGCCGGTGCGGCGCGCGCGCCTGCCCGACGACACCGGCGAGCGCCTGCACCGGATGGGCCTGCGCGATCTGCGCAGCGTGCGCGCGCTGCCGGCCGGCGGCCTGCGCCGCCGCTTCGGCGCGGCCCTGCTCGACCATCTCGCGCGGCTCTACGGCGAGGCCGATGACGCGCTGACGCTGTACCGGCCGCCCGATCGCTTCGACCTGCGCATCGAGCTCGGCTACGACGTCGAGAGCCATACGCCGCTGCTGTTTCCGTTGCGGCGCATGATCGGTGACCTGTGCACGTACCTGTCGATCCGCGACGGCGGCGTGCAGCGCTTCACGCTGCGCCTGGAGCAGGAGACCGCACACACCGATGTGGACGTGGGCCTGCTCGCGGCCGAACGCGCGCCGGGGCTGCTGTTCGAGCTGACGCGCAGCCGGCTCGAGCGCGTGCAGCTGGAGCGGCCGGTGCTCGCGCTGCGGCTGATCGCGCACGAGCTGCCGCCGTTCGTGCCGGCCACGCGCGACCTGTTCGACGTGCGCACGCAGCAGAACTTGCCGTGGCCGCAGCTGCGCGAGCGCCTGCGCGCGCGGCTCGGCGACGCCGCCGTGCACCGCGTCGCGCCGACCTGCGATCCGCGGCCCGAGCGGGCCTGGCGGCGCGTCGATGCCGACGGTGGCGCGATCGCGCCGGCACCGCCGCGGCCGCCGCGGCCGGCCTGGCTGCTGCCGCGGCCGGTGCCGCTGCGCGACGTGCGTCTGCGCCTGGTCGCCGGTCCCGAGCGCCTCGAGAGCGGCTGGTGGGACGGCGAGGACGCGCGCCGCGACTACTACGTGCTGGAGACCTCGCAGGGGCAGCGTGCCTGGGCGTTCGCGCCGCCGGGCGAGCAGGGCGGCTGGATGCTGCACGGCTGGTTCGCATGAGCCGGGACGACGCCGTCGTCGGCGTGGACCGCGACACGCCCGGCGGTCGACCGCCGCGTGCCTGGGAGGTCGCGCAGCGGCTCGGCCTGCGCGCGGCCAACGACGATGTCGCGGACGATCTGCCGGCCTATGCCGAGCTGCACTGCCTGTCCGACTTCTCGTTCCTGCGCGGTGCGGCCAGCGCCGAGGCGCTGTTCGCGCGCGCCGCGCAGTGCGGCTACGAGGCGCTGGCGATCACCGACGAGTGCTCGCTGGCCGGCATCGTGCGCGGTCTGGAAGCGGCCCGTGCGACCGGCCTGCGCCTGATCGTCGGCAGCGAGTTCGCATTGAGCTGCGGGCTGCGCTGCGTGCTGCTGATCGAGAACCAGGCCGGCTACGTGCGGCTGTGCGAGCTGATCACGCGCGCACGCCGCGCCGCGCGCAAGGGCGAGTACCGGCTGGGCCGCGACGATCTCGCCGATGTGCTGGCGGCGCGCGCCGGCGAGACCGGGAGCTGCGGCCTGTTCGTGCTGTGGCTGCCGGCCGAGTTGCCCGACGCAGCCGAGGCACGCTGGCTGCAGGGACTGTTCGGCGATCGCATGCATCTGGCGGTGGAGCTGCACCGCGACCGCGACGACGCCGCGCGGCTCGCCCGGCTGCTGGCGCTGGCGGCGGAGCTGGACATCGAGGCGGTCGCGGCCGGCGACGTGCACATGGACGTGCGGCGCCGCCGCGCGCTGCAGGACACGATGACCGCGATCCGCCACAACACGCCGCTGGCCGACTGCGGCGCGCATCTGTTCCGCAACGGCGAGCGCCATCTGCGCACGCGGCGCGCGCTCGGCCACATCTATCCGCACGCGCTGCTCGAGGCGGCCGTGCGGCTGGCGCGGCGCTGCACGTTCGATCTCGACCAGATCCGCTACGCCTATCCGGCCGAGCTGGTGCCCGACGGCCACACGCCGGCCAGCTGGCTGCGCGCGCTGACCGAACAGGGCATGCGCGAGCGCTGGCCCGGCGGCGTGCCGGCGAACGTGGCCGCGCAGATCGACGGCGAGCTCGCGCTGATCGCCGAGCTCAAGTACGAGGCGTTCTTCCTGACCGTCGAGGACATCGTGCGCTACGCGCGTTCGCGCGGCATTCTCTGTCAGGGACGCGGTTCGTCGGCCAATTCGGCGGTGTGCTTCGCGCTCGGCATCACCGTGGTGAATCCGGCCGAGAGCCGGCTGCTGATGGCGCGCTTCCTCTCGCGCGAGCGCAACGAGCCGCCCGACATCGACGTCGATTTCGAGCACGAGCGGCGCGAGGAGGTGCTGCAGTACGTCTACGCCAAATACGGCCGCGAGCGCGCCGCGCTGGCCGCGACGGTGATCCGCTACCGCGGCAAGAGCGCGGTGCGCGACGTCGCCAAGGCGTTCGGCCTGCCGGCCGACCAGGTCGCCCTGCTCGCCGAATGCTACGGCTGGGGCAACGGCGAGGCGCCGATGGAGCAGCGTCTGCGCGAGGCCGGCTTCGATCCGGACAATGCGCTGATCGCGCGCGTGCTCGCCGTCACCGAGCAGCTGCGCGAGCATCCGCGCCATCTGTCGCAGCACGTCGGCGGCTTCGTGATCAGCGACGCGGCGCTGTCGACCGTGGTGCCGGTCGAGAACGCCGCGATGCCGGACCGCACGATCATCCAGTGGGACAAGGACGATCTGGAGACGATGCGCCTGCTCAAGGTCGACTGCCTCGCGCTCGGCATGCTGACCTGCATCCGCAAGGCCGTCGATCTGGTCGAGCGCCATCGCGGCTACCGGATCGACCTCGCGCAGCTGCCGCCCGGCGACGCGCCGACCTACGCGATGATCCAGGCCGCCGACACGGTCGGCGTGTTCCAGATCGAGTCGCGCGCGCAGATGAGCATGCTGCCGCGGCTCAAGCCGAAGGATTTCTACGACCTCGTCGTCGAGGTCGCGATCGTGCGCCCGGGGCCGATCCAGGGCGACATGGTGCATCCGTATCTGCGGCGGCGGCAGGGCAAGGAGAAGGTCACGTATCCGTCGGTGGACATCCGGGCGATCCTCGAACCGACGCTCGGCATTCCGCTGTTCCAGGAACAGGTCATGGAGCTGGTGATCCATGCCGGTTACACCGCCGAGCAGGCCGACGGCCTGCGCCGTTCGATGGCGGCCTGGCGGCACGGCGGCGACATGGAACCGCACCGCGTGCGGATCCGCGAGCTGATGGAGGCCAAGGGCTATTCGTCGGCGTTCATCGACCAGATCTTCGAGCAGATCAAGGGCTTCGGCTCGTACGGCTTTCCGCAGTCGCATGCGGCCTCGTTCGCGAAGCTGGTCTACATCAGCTGCTGGCTGAAGCGCCACGAGCCGGCCGCGTTCGCGTGCGCGCTGCTCAACGCGCAGCCGATGGGCTTCTACTCGCCGAGCCAGATCGTCCAGGACGCGCGGCGCGGCCGCGGCGGCCGCATCGGCATCGAGGTACGGCCGGTCGACGTGACCTGCAGCGACTGGGACAACACGCTCGAAGGCGGATACGTCAAGCGCGGCGTCGACGACGGCGGCCAGGCCGCGCTGCGGCTCGGGCTGCGCCAGGTCGGCGGCCTGTCCGAGGCGATGGCGCAGGCGGTGCTCGCCGCGCGTGTGCAGCGGCCGTTCCGCGACGTGCGCGACCTGTGCCTGCGTGCGGGACTCGACGAGAGGGCGCGCCGCGCCCTGGCCGAGGCCGGCGCCTTGCAGACGCTGGCCGGGCATCGCCACGCCGCGCGCTGGGCGGTCGCCGGCATCGAGCGGCAGCGCCCGCTGTTTCCGGGCAGTCCCGACGAGGATGCGGTCGCCTTGCCGGCGCCGACCGCCGCCGAGGACGTGCTGTCGGACTACCGCGCGACCGGCCTGACGCTGCGCACGCATCCGCTGGCGCTGCTGCGCGGCCAGCTGCGGCAGCGGCGGCTGCTCGATTCGCGCCAGCTCGAGCGCCTGCCGCACGGCCGCCAGGTCCGCACGGCCGGTCTGGTCACGCAGCGGCAACGCCCGGCCACTGCCAAGGGCACGATCTTCGTCACGATCGAGGACGAGCACGGCATGGTCAACCTCGTGGTCTGGTCCGATCTGGCGGTGCGCCGGCGCAAGGCCCTGCTCGGTGCGCGTCTGCTCGCCGCGCGCGGACGCTGGGAACGGGTCGACGGGGTGCGGCACCTGATCGCGAGCGACCTGGCCGACCTCAGCCATCTGCTCGGCGAGCTGCAGACCGTCTCGCGCGATTTCCATTGACGTGCACGCCCTGTCCGCCCTGACCGACGACCTGTTCGCACCGGCGATGCTGCGGCTGGTCGACGACGCCGAAGGCGGCATCCGCTACTGGCCGCAGGTGCTCGACGCGGCGCGTGCACGCGCCTGCTTCGACCGGCTGTGCGCGGAGGCGGAGTGGTCCTGCGTGCAGCGGCCGATGTACGAGCGCATCGTCGACGTGCCGCGCCTGCTGGCCGGCTACGCGCTCGACGCGCTGCCGGATCGCCTGCCGCTGGCCGATCTGCTCGCCTGCGTGCAGGCCTGCGCGCCGGCGCCGTACACGCACGCGGGACTCAACCTGTATCGCGACGGCCGCGACAGCGTCGCGATGCATCACGACAAGCTGCACACGCTGGCGCCCGGCTGGCCGATCACGCTGGTCTCGCTCGGTGCGCCGCGGCGCATGCTGATCCGCGCGATCCGCGGTGCGCGCGACACGCTCGCGGTCGATCTCGTGCCCGGCAGCGTGCTGTCGATGAGCCATGCCTCGCAGCTCACGCACGAGCATGGCATCCCGAAGACGCGGCGCGATCAGCCGGCGCGGATCAGCGTGGTGTTCCGCGTGCGTGCCGGCACCGATGCCGCGCGGCCGGCTCGCGATCGCGGCTGGCAGCGCCGGCCGGCCGGGCAGCTGCGCTGAGCGAGGCGTCTTCGGTGCCGGAACGACGGAAGGGCGAGGCCGTGCAGCTGCCCGATGGTAGGGCCACCTGATCGAGGTTCGATCCACGTGACGTATCGGATGACGCATGGCGGGCAACCGGCCCGGACACGATCCGGCACGATACCCGGATACGACAAGGCCGGACGCGAGGTCCGGCCCTGAAGTCCGCCCGCACGAGAGCGGTCAGGCGCGCGGCGCGCTCGCCTCCGATCCGGTCGAGATGTCGTCGGCGTCGTGGCGCTTGAAGATCTCCTTCGCGGCATCGCGCTGCTTGCCGTCCTCGGTATGCACCGACAGCAGGATGTTGCCGTCGCGGACCTTCTCCTCGTAGCGCTTGGCCTCGAACTCGGGAATGCCCATGCCGACCAGCGCACCGATGATGCCGCCGGTCGCGCCGCCGACGGCGCCGCCGGCCAGCGCGCCCATGATCGGGCCGGCCGCGATCAGCGGGCCGACACCGGGAATCGCCAGCGCGCCGATGCCGGCCAGCCAGCCGACCACCGCGCCGACGCCGAGACCGGCGGCACCCCCGGTGACCGCACCCTCGGGCGCCTTCGTGTTGTGCTCGTGCGCGAAATCCTTGGTCGTGCGCTTGTCCGGCAGCAGCGCCGAGATGTCGTTGTTGCCGAAGCCCGCCAGCTTCAGGTCGCCGATGATGCGCTCGGCCTGTTCGACGGTGCGGGCGGTGCAGTACACGGATGCCTTCATGTGATCTTCTCCTGACGTGATCTGGATGGGGCTCAGCGAGCCTTGACGGTGATGTCGTTGCGGACCTCGGTGACGCCGGCGACGCCGGCGGCCAGGCGCTCGATCCGGGCCTTCTCCTCGGCGCTGTCGACCGTGCCGCGCAACGTGACCTGCCCGGATGCGGCGACCAGGGTCACGTTCTTGGCGGCGGTGGAGAGCGTCTCGTCGTCGACGATCGCGGCGCGTACGGCGGCGGCGAGGTCGAGGTCACGCGGGTTGTTCGGCTGGTCGGTCGCGGTGATGCCGCGATCCTCGGTCGTCGTCTTGCGCGCCTCGTCCGCACCGGCCGGCGACCAGGCCGGATCGGCGGCGACGCTGAGGCTGATCAATCCGGCACTCGCCAATACGAGTCCCCTTGCAATCAAAGTCATGGATCTGTCCTCGCGTGAGCATTGACGGTCTCATTCCGTCGGTGCAGCGAGTAGACACGGCGCGATATGAACCTCGTTTGCACTGGCGCCGATTCGCCGCGCGCCGTTCAGCGCATCGCCACCTGAGCCCGATGTTTCGCGCCGCATCGCGGCCGGCAGCGCGACCGCGCGCGCGACGCATCGCGCGGCGTGCACGCGTCATTGGATCGTGGCGATCGCGCACGGCGCCGCGCGGCGCGATGGTTCGCTGGGTCTCGCCACGCGGCCCCGGTACGACTCGGCGCGCTGCGAGGCCGATCGCGGCGCGGTTCAGTCCAGATCGGGCAGCGACTGATGCGTATCGGCCATCGCCGCCCACGGGTCGGTGCGGCGCCGCTTGAGCCGCGCGAGCGCATTGGCGATCGTGAACGCATCGCCGCTCTTCACGCGGCCGAGCTCGTTCCAGCCGAGCGGCATCGCGACGCCGACGCTCGGCCGCGCCCGCAGCGAATAGGACGCCACGCTGGTCGCGCCGCGCCCGTTGCGCAGCCAGTCGACGAAGATCTTGCCGTTGCGATTCTTCTCGCCGGCGGTCGCGACGAAGTCGTCCGGGTGCAGCGCACTGAGCGCCTGGGCCACGCCCTGCGCGAACCGCCGCACCGCATCCCAAGGCGCGGGCGGATCGAGCGGCACGACGACATGCAGCCCCTTGCCGCCCGACGTGCGCACGAATGCGGTCAGGCCGACCGTCTCGAGCTGCTTGCGCACCTCTCGCGCGGCGGCGACCACGCGCTTCCAGGTCACGCCCTTGCCGGGATCCATGTCGAAGACGACGCGGCTGGCGTGATCCGGATCGCCCGACGGCGATCCCCACGGATGGAACTCGAGCACGTTCATCTGCACCAGTTCGAGCAGGCCTTCGACGTCGTCGATGCACAGATACTCGTCGCTGCCGTTCTTCTCCTGCACGGTGATCGCGTGGACGTGTTCGCCCCAGCCGCGGCCGGCGTGCTTCTGGAAGAAGCAGGCCTTGGCGATGCCGTCCGGGCAGCGCACCACCGATACCGGCCGTCCGGACAGCTCGGGCAGCAGCCACGGCGCGACCTGCCGGTAGTACTCGGCGACCTCGCCCTTGGTGATGCCGGCCTCCGGGAACACCACGCGGTCCGGATGCGTGATCGTGACCGAGGCGGCGCCGGCCTGTTTCGCCGCGCTCGCCTTCGCGTCCGCCGCCGCGCGGCGGCGGGGTGTACTCCCGGCGCCGCGCGCCGGCCGCTTGCGGTCCGGGGAAGCGGTGGTCTTCATCAGATCCTCCACGGTCTTGTCGGCGCGAATCGTCTTGAATGCGACCTGGCGCAGCAGACCCTGGCCGCCGTAGCCCTGATAGTAGACCTCGGCGACCAGGCGCGGCCGGACCCAGATCGCGAGGCGGCGGTCGGATGCCGCCATCAGTTCCACGTCGGCCGGCGGCTCGTCGACCGTGCTGCGTGCCAGCTGCCGCCGCAGCTGCCGCAGTTCGTCGTCGCTGAAGCCGGTGCCGACGCGGCCGACGTAGCGCAGCGCGCCGTTGCCGCCGGGCGCCGCCAGCAGCAGCGCACCGATGCCGGCACGCCTGCCCTTGGGCTCGGTATAGCCGACGATCGCGAACTCGTCGGAGCGGCGCGCCTTCACCTTGACCCAGGCGCCGCTGCGCGTGCCGGTATAGGCGCTGTCGATGCGCTTGCTGACGATGCCCTCGAGGCCGTGTTCGATCGCCTGCGCGAAGACCGCGGCGCCGCCGCCGACCTGGTGCTCGGAATAGCGCAGCAGCGGATGCGGATGCGCGGCCAGACGCTGGTCGAGCAGACGCTTGCGCTCGATCAGCGGCACCTCCCACAAGCTGCGGCCGTCGGCATGCAGCAGATCGAACAGCATGTAGATCGCCGGCTCGCGCGTCTCGGCCGCGAGGCGGCTCTGCAGCGCATTGAAGCTCTCGCGCTCGCCGTGCAATACCACCATCTCGCCGTCGAGCTGCGCGTTCCTGAAGCCGAACGACTCGATCGCGCGCGCCAGTTCGGGCACCTTGGCGGTCCATTCGATCGCATTGCGCGACCACAGCCGCGCCTTGCCGCGCTCGACGGTCGCGAGGATGCGGTAGCCGTCCCACTTGACCTCGTGCAGCCAGGCCGCGCCGGTCGGCGCGGTAGCGACCGGCCGGCACAGCTCCGGCGCAAACGGCACGCGCATCGCCGCGCGGCGGCCGCGCGCCGGCTCGCCGGCCGAGGCCGCTGCGGCCGGCGTATCGGGGTTTGCCGCCGCATGACCGGCCCAGACCTTGCGGCGCCGCGTCAGCGCGATCGGCCGATCGGTCTTCGGATCGACGAAGGCGTTGACATCGCGATCGCCGGCATAGGCGTCGTCGTGCTTGATCAGCAGCCACTGCTGCTGGCTGCCCTGCTTGCGCGTGCGCACCAGCACCCAGGAGCCGCGCAGCACGTCGCCGTGCAGCATGAACTTGAGCTCGCCGGCGGCCAGCCCCTTGCGCGCGTCGCCGATCGCTTCCCAGGTGCCGGAGTCGAAGACGTCGACGTGACCGGCGCCGTAGTGGCCTTTCGGGATGTCGCCCTCGAACGTGGCGTAGGCGATCGGGTGATCCTCCACCTCCATCGCCAGACGCTTGACCGCCGGATCGAAGCTCGGCCCCTTCGGCACCGCCCAGCTCTTGAGCACGCCGTCGAGCTCGAGCCGGAAGTCGAAATGGCGGCGCGAGGCATGATGCAGCTGGACGACGAAGATGCGTCCGCCGCGCCTGCCGCCGCGTGCCGGCTCCGGCGTCGACGTGAAATCGCGTTTGCGCGCGTAGGTGGCCAGACCCACGGCGATCAGCCCGGCGTGCGGCGTGGATCGTCGCCGTAGGTGTACTCGGTCTCGAACGATCCGTCTTCGCGGTGCACGACCAGCTGCGCGAGGCCGCCGCGCGTGTGCACGTCCTTGGCGCGGCTGCGGCCGGCCTCGATCGCGGCCTGCTTGGTGTCGAAACTGCCTTCGTTCGAGCCGCCTTCGTGATTGAGATGCCAGCGTCCGTCGGCGCTGGCGTGTACGACGTGCAGGACTTGACGCTTCATGACGATCTCCGGATCGGGAACGAATACGGGCACCGGCGCGCCGTCGCCCGCCGGGCAGATATGCCTCGGCGCGGCTTAATCGCGGCTGGCGTGAGCGCACACCCCGGCGCGGCGAGCCGGTCCGGCCGCGTCCCGGCGCGGCGGCACGGTGGGACCGGATCCGGGAAGCGAGGACGCCGGCATCGCCGACCGGCAGCACGGCGGCGAGGGCGATGCCGGCAGACTCGTCGCGGTCGTGCGCGATGCGCCGGACCGCGGACGCTGGGCGTGCGGCGCGGATGGCCTCAGCGGTCCGCTTCGCCGGCCTCGTAGAGATCGGCCTGCAGTGCGCGCAGGTTCGACAGCCGCCGGCGCTGCCGGCGCTGCGCGGCCGCCAGCGCGATCAGGGTCGCCAGCACGAACGCCGCGGCGGCCGCTGCGATCGGCGGCGCGGGAGGCGCGGCATCGCCGAGCATCACGGCCAGATGGAGCAGCGCGCCCGCGCAGATCGCGTAGCCGGCCACGATCCAGCGCAGCCAGGTCCGCGTCTGTGCGATCGCGATCCGCAGCGCGTCGCGCACGCTGTCGGCGCTGCCGGCATCGCGCGTGCGCCAGGCCCAGATCGCCGCGAGCAGCGCGAACGCCGTGAACGCGGCGCCGGTCAGCGTCGGCAGCCAGGCGGCGCCATGGACGGCGCGCCACGCCAGCACGGCCGCCGCCGCGGCGCACACGGTCAGCTCGGCTCCGAAGACCGCCGTCTGCAGCCGGGCGCGCCGCCGGACCTCGGCGAGCGAAGGCGCCTCGGCGTCGTCGTCGTCGCGCGGCGCGGTCCAGTCCTGTGCCAGATCGCGCCATTGCGGATCGTCATTCACGCTCATCGAGGCCTCCTCCGGTCAGTGCCGAGCGCAACGCGGCCTTGGCCCGCGTCAGGCGTATCGACACCGTGTTCGCATTGAGTCCGAGGATGTCGGCGATGTCTTTCGGGCCGAATCCTTCCAGCGTCAGGACGACCGGCTGGCGCAGGCCGAGCGGCAGCCGGCGTACCGCCGCCAGCAGCCGTTCCTGGCGCTGCTGGCGATCGGCCGACTCGATCCCGTCGGCGGCCTGCGCGAGCTGATCGTGCAGCTCGGCGGCCGCCGGCTCGGCCACCGCGCGCGCGACGTGGCTGACGCAGCGGTTGTGCGCGACGCGCGCGAGGAACGCGCGCAGCTCGCCGTCGCCGCGGTAGCCCGGCAATGCACGCCATATCGCCAGCAGGATGTCCTGCAGCAGATCGCGGCGACGCTCCGGGTCGGCCTCGTGGCTGGCGACGATGCGCATCAGCATCGGCCGGTGCTCGGCGACGACGCGCTCGAAATCGGGATCACGCCCCATGCCGGCACCGGCCTGTGCACGCGGCCTGAAAGATTCGCCGGCGCTCGGAGACTGATACGGCGAACCGGTCACCGAACAGGACATTCCCGTGCGATCTCACGTTCTGGCTCCGCTGCTGCGCATCCAATTCCTCTTCGCCTTCATCTTCGCCTGTCCGCTCGGCGCGGCGCCAGCCCTCGGCGCGACGGCTGCCGGCACGGCCGACTACGTGGTGTCGATCGCCGGCCAGACGCGCGGCGAGATGCGCGTGGAGGTCGCCCCGGCCGAGCGCCGCATCGGCTTGCGCTTCGCCGATCGCGGCCGCGGTCCGGATACGCGCACGCGGCTGCGCGTCGATGCGCAGGGCCGGCCGACCCTGCTCGAGGTCGACGGCGAGAACTATTTCAAGACGCGCGTCGCCGAGCGCTTCGGTCGCGACGCGAGCCAAGCGCACTGGACCAGCGCGGCCGATCGCGGCCGCGGCGATGCGGATCACTTCTACGTCGCGCACGAGTCCTCGCCCGAGCTCAATGCGGCTCTGGTGCGCGCGCTGCTGAAAGCGCCCGAGCGCAGCCTGCCGCTGCTGCCGGCCGGACGTGCCCGCGTCGAGCGCAGCCTGAGCCGCACGTTGCGCAGCGATGCCGGCGAGGTCGCCGCGACGCTGTATCTGATCGAAGGCGTCGGCTTCGCGCCGGCGCCGATCTGGCTGGACGATCGTCTGGAGCTGGTGTTCGAAGGCAGCGTCTGGCTGGCGGTCGCGCGCAAGGATCTGGCCGCCGCCGCGGCGAGCGAGCTGGTCGCGGCCCAGGACCAGGTGTTGCGCGAACGTCAGGAAGCCCGCGCACGCTCGCTGGCACGGCGCCCGGACGCCCCGGTCGCGTTTCGCGGCGTACGCCTCTACGACGCGGCCGCGAGGACCTTCGCCGATGCGATGACCGTGGTCGTGCGCGACCGCCACATCGCCGCGGTCGGACCGGTCGCGACGGTCGCGATCCCGGACGGTGCGCAGATCGTCGACGGGCGGGGCGGCACGCTGCTGCCGGGCCTGATCGACATGCACGTGCACATCGCCGCCGACAGCGACGGCCTGATCGACATCGCCGCCGGCGTCACCAGCGTGCGCGACCTAGGCAACGACCTCGACACGCTGCGCGCGCGACGCGAGGCGTACGCGAGCGGCCGCCTGATCGGACCGCGCATCTTCATGGCCGGCCTCGTCGACGGCCCCGGCCCGCAGGCCGGACCGACCCGGCTGCTGATCTCGACGCCGGAGGAGGCGCGCCAGGCCGTCGCCACGCTGGCCGATGCCGGCATTCCGCAGGTCAAGCTCTACAGTTCGCTCAAGCCCGAGCTGGTGCCGGTGATCGCCGCGGCCGCGCATGCGCGCGGTCTGCGGGTCAGCGGACACGTGCCGGCCGGCATGACGCTCGAGGACGTCGTGCGTGCCGGCTACGACGAGGTGCAGCACGCCAACTTCTGGCTGCTCAACTTCATGGGACCGGCGGTCGCCGCCGAGATCCAGGGCCTGGGCCGCTTCACGCATACCGGCCAGCGCGGCGCCGACCTCGATCTCGACTCGGCCGAGGTGCGCGCGTTCATCGCGCTGCTGCGCGAGCACCGCACCGTGCTCGATCCGACGCTGGCCGCGATGGAGGACGTGCTGACCGGCACGGCCGGCCAGCCGCCGGCGAGCCTCGCCGCGGTCGCGGATCGGCTGCCGCCGCAGATCCTGCGCGCGGTGTCGGCGACCGGCTTCGCGAAGGATCCGGCGCAGCGCGAGCGCTACGCGCAGTCCGCGCAGCGCATGCGCCAGATGCTGCAGCGGCTGCACGCCGCGGGCGTGCCGATCGTCGCCGGCACCGACGGCTACGCGGCAAGCCTGAGCCTCGAACACGAGCTGGAGCGCTACGTGGCGTCCGGCCTGTCGCCGGCCGACGCGCTGTACACGGCCACGCTCGGCGCGGCGCGCGTGCTCGGCGAGGACGCGCGGATCGGCTCGATCCAGGCCGGCAAGCTCGCCGATCTCGTCCTCGTCGACGGCGATCCGGCGCGCGATCTCGGCACGCTGCGCCGCACCCGGCTGGTCATGAAGGACGGCGTGAGCTACGCGCCCGATGCGTTGTTCGCGGCCGCCGGCGTCGCGCCCGCACCGCGTCCGTGACCGACGCGCAGACCGCGCATCCGCGCATATCCGATCCCAGCCTTCCGATGGAGCACGTACTGCCATGAACCCGTCCGCCCCCGTCGATACCGCACGCCGCCGCCTGCTGCTGGCCGGCGCCGCCGCGCCGCTGCTGGCGTGCCTGCCGGCACCCGCGCAGAGCAGCGCAGCGCCCGATCGCATCGTCGTCAACGCGCTCGGTACGCTGTTCAGTCCGCACTACCGGCCCGCGCCCGGCGAGAAACCGCCGACGATCATCGTCGAGACGCGGCCGGGCATGGTCGACGAGGCGGTCATCGCCGATGCGATCCGCGCCGGCCTCTCGGCCGTCGCCGTGACGATCGGCCACGTCGCCGGCGAGGTCGATCCGTTCGAGCACACGATCGCCGAGATCGGGCGCTGGGACGCGATCATGCGCCGTCACGCCGGCAAGCTGACCCAGGTGCTGAGCGCCGAGGACATCCGGCGCGCCAGGCCGGCCGGCAAGGTCGGCGTGATCTACGGCACGCAGAACAGCACGATGCTCGGCGATCGTGTCGAGCGCGTCGACATCCTCGCCGACCTCGGCATGCGCGTGCTGCAGCTGACCTACAACACCGCCAATGCGGTCGGTGGCGGCTCGATGGCCGATCCCGCACAAGGCCTGACCGCATTCGGCCGCGCGGTGGTCGCGCGTGCCAACGCCTGCCGGCTGATGGTGGACCTCTCGCACAGCAACGAACGCACCTGCCTGGACGCGATCGCGCAGTCGACGCGTCCGGTGACGATCAGCCACAGCGGCTGCCGCGCGCTCGGCGACTCGCCGCGCAACAAGACCGACGCCGAACTGCGGCATCTGGCCGACCGCGGCGGCTTCTTCGGCGTCTACTTCATGCCGCTGCTGACGCCGGGCCGCCAGGCGATGGCCGACGACGTGATCGCTCACATCGAGCACGCCGTGAAGATCTGCGGCGAGGATCATGTCGGCATCGGCACCGACGGCGGCACCACGCCGGTCGATCTGGACCTGATGCGCAAGGCGCAGCGCGAATACGTCGAGCTGCGCCGCCGCCAGGGCATCGCCGCCAGCGGCGAATCGGGCGAGATCCTGTTTCTGGTGCCGGATCTGTACGGCGTCGACCAGTTCCGCACGCTGGCCGACCGGCTGCAGCGGCGCGGCCATTCGGCGTCGCGGATCGACAAGATCCTCGGCGGCAACTACGTGCGCGTCGCCGGCGAGATCTGGGGGGATGCGGCATGAAGCAGCGCCTGAAAGGCCGCTACGGCATCCTCGCCGCGGTCGCGGCATGCTGCATCGCCTCGTGGATCGCGCTCGGCATCGGCCTGGGCCTCGGCGTCGACACGTCGTGGCGGCTGGCCTTCGCGATCGCGGCCGCACTCAGCAGCGAGGCGCTGATGTGGACCAGCGCGGCCGTGCTCGGCATCGGCCTGTTCGAGATGCTCGGCCGCATGCGGCGGCGCGCCCGCGATGCGGACCAGTCGCGCTGAAGCGCCGCCGTGCCGGGGCGGCCCGGCACGGCCCGTGAGCGCGCTGCGTGCTTCGGTACCGAGTCGCGCGCGCGGCGGCCGCGCACGGGACGTGCGGGTCCGCGCCGCGCGGCGCCGATCGCGTCCGGCCGGGTCTGCGCCGGCGCTGTCTCTCAGCGCAGCGGCGCGGTGAAGTTCAGCCAGTCGCCGTCGGGCATGCGCACCTGGAACTCGCGCTGCCCGTACGGCATGTCCTTGAGCGGTTCGCGGCGGTCCTCCGGCAGACGCTGCAGCGCCGGCGCGAGCTGCGCATACAGCGCGTCGACGTCGGCCACGTCGATGCAGACGCTGACGCGCGCCTTGCCGTCGGGCGTCAGCCGGCGCCCCGGTTCCTCGAGCAGGCGCAGACCGCAGCCGCCGAGTTCCACGTAGGCGTAGTTGCCGTGCCGATATCGGAGGTCGAAGCGCAGCACGTCGCAGAACAACGCGAGTGCCGCCGGCAGGTCCGGGACGTGCAGGAACGGCGTGATCTGATGGATGCCTTCGATCGGCTTCATCGGCGGCCCTCCGGCCGGTACGGGATGCGGCGATACGGCGCTTGGCGGGCGCGCGGCCCTAGTCTCTGAGGATCTTCCCGATCGCCTTGCCCTTGGCGAGCTCGTCGACGAGCTTGTCGAGATAGCGCACGTTGCGCATCAGCGGATCGTCGATGTCCTCGATGCGCACGCCGCAGATCAGCCCCTTGATCTGCGAGCGGTTCGGATGCCGGGCCGGCGCCTGTGCGAAGAAGGTCTCGAAGTCGGCCTCCCGGTCGAGCTGGCGCTGCAGTCCGGCCTGGTCGTAGCCGGTCAGCCAGCGGATCACCCGGTCGACCTCGTCGCGGCTGCGGTTCTTGCGCTCGGCCTTCTGGACGTACATCGGATAGACCTTCGAGAACTTCATCCTCGAGATGTCGAGTCGGGCCATCGTGGCGCTCCGTTGGGTGAGGGCCGGACGCGAATACCGAGGACGCGCAGCCGGCGCGAGGGCAGACGATCCCAGGTCGGCGGTGCGGACGCAACGGTCATGACTGCGGCTGGCGGCGGCCGGCCTCGGCGGCGGCGTACGGTGGCCGGCACCCGCACGCCGCGCCGATCGCGGCGGCGGACGTCCCGGCCCCATTCGGCGCGGCGCGCCGGACGCGCGCTGCCCGTTCAGTGCGCGCCCGACAGCGCGACCGCATCGGCGCCCGCCGCGAAATGCAGGCGCTGCGACGCATCGTGGGCGGCCTGCCAGACCGCCTGCGCCACGTCGATCGGCCGCGTCACCGCGGCGAGCTGCGACAGCCCCGCGAAGATGCGCTCGGCGAATGCGCGGTACGGCGCGCCGACCAGGCCCTGCATGCGCTCCGCGCCGTTCTCGGCGAAGCGCGTATCGGGGCAGTAGCCGGGTTCGACCAGCTTCGCGCGGAGGCCGAACGGCTCGAGCTCCAGCGCGAGCGATGCGGTGAATCCCGCGATCGCCGTCTTGCTGGCCGTGTAGGCCGCGACCAGCGGGAACGGCGCCAGCGTGGCGCTGGAGGTCACGTTGACGATCGTGCCGGCGCCGCGTTCGCGGAACGGGGCGAGCACGGCCTGGCACATCGCCATTGTGCCGAAGGTGTTGGTCTCGAAGATCTCGCGCACGGTCGCCATCGGCGTCGTCTCGAACGCGCCGAACAGGCCCAGTCCCGCGTTGTTGACGAGCACGTCGACCGGACCGGCCGCGTCGAGCGCCTGGGCGATGCTGTCGCGGTCGGTGACGTCCAGCGCGAGAAGGCGGACGCCGGCCTGATCGGTGAACAGGTCCGGCCTCGGCCGGCGCATCGTCGCGACGACCTGCCATCCCTGGGCGTGGAAGTGGCGCGCGGTCTCGAGCCCGTAGCCGGACGAGCAGCCGGTGATCAGCACGGTTTTCATGAGCGCTCCTGTGCGCTGCGACGGAGCCCCAGATTAGGCCGCGAGAGCCGGATGATGAATAATCATTCGTCTCCATTCCTTCATCAGGAGTCCGGCATGGCCGATCCCCTGTCCGAGGTCGTCGGCCTGCTGCATCCACGCGCGATCTTCGCGAACCTGATCAGCGGCAAGGGCGAATGGGCGGTGCGCTACACGGCGTACGGCAAGCCCGGCTTCTGCATCGTGCTGGACGGACGCTGCCGTCTGGCGGTCGACGGGCACGATCCGCTCGAGATCGCGGCCGGCGATTTCATCCTGCTGCCGGCGACGCCGGCCTTCACGATCTCCAGCTTCGATCCGCCCGCGCCGGTGCTGCGCGATCCGGATGCCCTGCCGAACGACGGCCGCGAAGTCCGCTACGGCGAGCCGCACGGCACGCCGGACATGCGTTCGCTCGGCGGTGCGTTCGTGTTCGACGGCGCCGATCCGGCCTTGCTGGTCTCGCTGCTGCCTGCGGTCGTGCACGTGCGCGGATCCAAGCGCCTGGCGCGGCTGGTCGGCATGATCGCCGAGGAAACGACCGAGCCGCGGCCCGGCGTCGAGTTCGCGCGCACGCGGCTGGCCGACCTGCTGCTGGTCGAGGCGCTGCGTTCGGCGACCGCGCCGAGCGCGCCGCCCGGCCTGCTCAGGGGGCTCGGCGACGCGCGGCTGGCGGCCGCGCTCGGCCGCATGCACGCGCAGATCGAGCGGCCCTGGACCGTCGCGCAGCTGGCCAGGATCGCGGCGCTGTCGCGCTCGACGTTCTTCGAGCGCTTCACGCGCCTGGTCGGCGCCGCGCCGATGAGCTATCTGCTGAGCTGGCGCATGGAGATCGCCAAGGATCTGCTGCGCCGCGGCGGACTCTCGGCGGCACAGGTCGCCGATCGCATCGGCTACGGATCGGGCAGCGCCTTCAGCGTCGCCTTCCATCGCCACGTCGGGTTGCCGCCGGGCCGCTATGCGCGCGCGGCGCGCCGCGACTGACGCGGCCACGCGCATCCGCGCCTGGCGCCCGCCCGGCCATTGCGCGGCCGTGGGAGAATGCGCGCCCGCCGCGCATCGCGTCGTGTCCGGAGCCGCCGAGGCGAAGGGCGAGGCGCCATGCTGCATTCGCGCCCGCGATCGCGCCGGTCCGGCAACCGGATCGTCCCCTGGCATCACCCGCATTCGGAGTACTCATGGATCCAGCACCGCCCGAACAGAGGCCGCAGGTCAGCCTCGACACGGCCGTCACCTTGTCGTTCGACTATCTCAAGCAGCTCGGCACGATCGCGATGACGGCCGCCGCCGGCCTGATCGCGCTGGTCCAGTTCGTCGACGGCGACAAGAAGTTCTTCTACAAGATCATGGTCGCGACCGGCCTGCTGTTCCTGTCGGCGCTGGCGGCGTTCTTCGTGCAGTTCTCGCTGATGGACCGGATCCGTCAGAGCCACGAGCTGCTCAGGAAGAGCGAGCGTGCGAACTATCCGCATCGCGAGAACAAGCGGTTCGAACGCATGCTCGAAGGGGCTGCGCTGTGGCTGCTGTCGATCGCCATGGGCATCGCGCTGCAGGCGCTGATGGGCGTCGGCGCGCCGCGCTGAGGCCGGGCCGAGGGGCCCGGCATCCCGCGCACGGTTCGATCGCCGGTCGAGGCCGGATGCCTGCGTCGCCCGGCCGCGCCGGCGGCGCGCATGCGGCGACGGCGGCCGAATAGCCGCACCGAGCCCGACCTGCGCGCTGTCCGGCGCGAAGCCGGGGATCAGCGTGGCTCGAAGCCGTCGATGAAGATCGCGTCGTCGATCGCGGCCTGCACCTCGAACGCGCCGATGTCGGGTGCCGCCCCGGCCTCGCGCACGAACGGTGAGCCGCGCTGATCGAACATCAGCGTCGCCTCGGCCGTGCCGGCGTCGATCGCGCACGAGCCTTCGCTCAGGGCGTGAGTCGGCGTCGCACCGCCGTTGGCGGCGAGCGGCTGCAGCAGCGGATCGCAGTCGAGCGTGTCGCCGGGGAGCTGCACGTTCGAACCGACCGCACCGATCAGATTGTGCGTGCCGGCGACGATCAGGTCGGAGTCGGTATCGAGGAAGGCCACTTCCGGCGCCGCGCTGGCGGTGTTGCCGAACACGATCGTGCTGGACAGGTCGATCGAGGTCTGCCCGAACGTGAACGCGAAGAGACCGCCGCCTTCGGACAGCGCGGCCGCGTTTCCGGTCATCGTGGTATTGCGGGCCTCGAGCGTCACGCCGAACAGGATGCCGCCGCCTGGCGCGCTCTCGCCGTCGGTCGCATTGTCCGAGACCGTGCTGTTGGTCAGGCTGACGTTCGCCGCGAAGATGCCGCCGCCCGCCGAGCCGCTCGCCGCCGTGCGATTGCCGGCGATCGTCGAGTCGGTCGCGGTCAGCATATAGGCATAGAGACCGCCGCCGCCCGAATCGCTGCCGAGCGTCGCATTGTCCGAGACGTGGCTGCTGCGCAGCTCGAGCGCTCCGCCGGCATAGAGGCCGCCGCCGTAGGACGCATCGCCGAGGGTCAGGTTGTCGACCACGGAGGATCCGGACACCTGCAGCGTGGTGCCGGGATAGGTGGCGAGGCCGCCGCCGAACGCGACCACGCCGGCGGTGGCGTTGTTCGACACGACCGAGGTGGTCAGCGTCGCATCTGCGTAGGCGTAGAAGCCGCCTCCGCTGGCATCCTGGTTGGTCGTGGCGTTGCCGGTAATCACGCTGTCGGTCAGCTCCAGCGTGTCGTGCGCGTTGATGCCGCCGCCGCGGCCGTACTGCGCATCGGTCAGATTGCCCGATACCTCGCTGTCGTGCAGCGCCAGCGGGCCCCAGGCCAGGATGCCCGCTCCGCCGCGGTCCGGAACCTGCGCATTGGCCAGGCCGCCGCTGAGCTTGATCCAGCGCAGCGTCAGCGGCGTACCCTTGGTCGTCATCAGGATGCGGAACGCGGCATCCTCGGCGCTGCGGCGCAGCGTCCGCAGCGTCCCTGCGCCGTCGATGCTCAGCGCATCGGAGACCGTGAGCATGCCACCCGACGCGCTGGTCAGCTCGATGGTGTCCACGCCGGCGGCGAATTCGATCACGTCGGCGCCCGAACCGGCGGTGCAGCCGGCGACCGCGACGTCGCCGTTGGCAGCGGCGATCGCATCGCGCAGCGTGCAGTGTCCGGGTTGCGAGCCGTCTGCGGCGGTGTCGACCGTGATGACGGCAGCCTGGGTCGGCAACGCCAGCGCGAGCGCGAGTGCCGAGGCGATCGGGCGCAGGCGCGGACGGTGCGGCGGACGGGACGTCGAGGGTGGGGCGGGTCGGTAGGAGCTCACGGAAGAACCTCGTCGGGTGAGGGCACGGCGTGCCGTGGACGGTGGGTATCGGCGCGTCCGCAACCGGTTTCGGCGGCGGCGCGCATGGACCGGCGGTCGCGGCCCTCGGGCGTCGAGGGCGGCGGCGCCGGCTGCCGCATCGGTCAGGGTTCGAAGCCGGTCTTGAAGAGGACGTCGGTGCCCAGCAGGAAATGCAGCGGCACCGCCATGCGCGGCCGCAGCGGATCGTTGCTGCGCAGGCACAGGTTGGCGCGGTAGATGCCGTCCGGCAGCGCGGCGCCGTCGAACGTGAGCGTGACGTCCTGGCCGGCGGCAGCCGGCTCGATCGAGCCCTGCGCGGGCGTGACCGTCAGCCACGGAACGCTCGATGGCGCCGTGCAGGCGCTGGTCCGGTGCGCAACCGCGAGGGTTTCCCACAGCGCGATCGGCAGTGCCGGCTCGATGCCGATGATCTCGGAGCGGGCAGCGGCTCGGCCGGTGCTGCGATCGACCGTGAACAGCTGATTGCCGAGCGCGGTGCCGAGCCGGTCGAACGTGATCAGATACAGCGTGTCCGTGCCGGGATCGAACGCGAGCGCCGAGCTGTTGGCCGCGTCGATGCCGAGCGCGCCGATCACGCGCGATTGCGCGCTGGCCGTGTCGATCTCCAGCAGGGCGTCGAGTGCCTCGTCGATGCCATACAGGCGCCCGTCGCCGTCGAACGCGATGTCGTCCACGGCGGCCGCACCGGCGATGACGCCGACCGGGTCGACGGTCGCGGTCTCCGGATCGATCCGCCACAGCGCACTCGACGATCCGTCTGACGTGGTCAGGTACACCGCGCCGGTGGCCGGATCCTCGCGCAGCCCGGTGATCGGATCGAGCAGCAGCGGAACGACGCCGACGACCTCGTAGTCGGCGGCCGGGTAGGGCTGGTCGACGTGGCGCCAGCGCAGCAGCTCGCGCGTATCGGCGTCGATGCCGTAGAGCGTCGAGAAGTCGTCGTCGATGAAGGCCGTCGCGAGAATCAGCCGTCCGTCGAGATTGGCGACGACCGTGGCGCCGCCGGGTTGCTGGTAGTTGGTCTGTCCGGGCGAGAAGCGGATCAGCTGGCCGTAGCCCGTGCCGACGAACGAGTTCCACAGGTCGAAGGTGTAGAACGCCATGTCGCCAGTGCCGGCGCCGGCCGGCGCCGCCGAGGTGGCGCTGGACCAGTCGAGCCGCCCCGGCCCGGCGTTGGCGATGCGCAGGGTCCGCGTGGCGGCGCCCTGCGACGGCGCCGCGACCCAGAGCGCCGAGGTGTCGGCGTCGATCGCCGGATTGCGCACCTCGATCGTCGCGATGCGGCTGTCGACGTGGAAGTCGGGCCGGACCGGCGTCCAGACGATGCGCCGGACCGAGGTCAGCGCCGGCTCGCGATAGGCATAGCGGACGCCGGTCAGATCCTTCTGGATGCCGATGCTGGCGTTGCCGCCGTCGTTCTGGCTCTGCGCTGCGCCGAACTGCGTGTTGCGGTACAGGAACTCGATCCGGTTGGAGCCCTCGTGCAGGACGATCGCGGCATCCAGGCCGCGGCTCGGATCGATCGCCGCAGGCGGCACGGTGATCGGTACCTTCTGATACCACTGGATCACCAGCCGCCGGTTCGGCGCGGTGCCGAGTACCTCACGGTAGGTCCGCCCGACATTCGGCCAGAACCGCTCCGCGTAGACCGCCGCGAACGGACTGTTGACGACGTATTCGCCCGATTCGGTCGGAATCTCGCCGACGGTCTGCTGCGGACATGCGCTCTCGTTGACCACGACGAAGGTCGCATCGTCGCGCACGCAGAAGCGCTCGACGGGCTTGCCGTAGAACTCGAACGGGAACGGCATCGTATCGACAGTGCCGGCGGCGATCGGCGTGCCGGTCTGGTGGATGTCGACATAGGCCGCCGGCTGGCCGTCGTCGAGGCGATAGTCCGGCGCATCCGGGGTGGAGGTCGAGGTGGCCGCGATCGGCCCGCTCTGTACGGCCTTGAACACGCGATTGAACCGGCGCGTCTCGCCCGGCGCGAGATCGCCGGTTTCGCGCGCGAGCAGCGGGCCCCGGTCGTCGTCGCGCAGCCAGTGGTAGCGCAGCGTCCCGGTCGAAGTGTTGGTGACCGCATAGCACAGATTGACGCGATCCCCGCGCGCGACCGACAGCGCGTCGGTGCCCGAGCAGGCCTGCGGCGCGGCGGGGTCGTACGGCGAGGCGTACAGGCCGAGCGCGATGCCCTGGCCTTCCGCCGGTGCGGTCGCGACGGTCACCCGGTCCAGGCCCATCTTGCCGGCGGCGCGCCTGAGGGCATCCTGGTGCACGTAGTAGCGGAACGCGATGCGGCCAACGCCTTCGGTCGGGACCAGGCCGTCCCCGCCGACCAGGTACTGCGTCCATTCGGTCGGGAAGCCGGTCTCCGACTCGGCCGCATTGATGTCCAGCAGAAGCTGCTGGAAGTCGCCGACCTCCTCGGCGGTGCTGCCGACGTCGGCGCAATCACGGGCCGCGCACAAACGCACCTGCAGCCGGTCGACGCCGCCGTCGCCGGGTACGTCGGCGCCGAAGCTGCGTGTCCGGAACCTCAGCGCGAAAGCGGGCCCGAACGCGATCGGGGGACTGATCAGCCAGGTGCTGACGACGCCGGCCACGGGCACTTCGGACGGGCTCATCGGCTGGATCATCGAGCCGGCAGGCGCGTCGTAGGCGGTGAAGCCGCCGAATTGCGGCGGGTGCCAGCCGTGACCGCGGGCGGGATCGCGCAGCGGCATCTCGCTGGTGTCGATCCGGGTCCAGCCCTCGTGGTACAGGCCGGCATTGGGAATGTCGACCCGTTCGAAGCCCTCGTCGATCGTGGCCGCCGCCGGCACCGCCTGGCCCAGGGCGGGAAGCGTCGCGATCGCGAGCAGGCACACGGCGAGTCGGAGCAGGATACTGAACAAAGCGCAATCTCCTCGGGTCTGGCCGCCGGTCGAGGGTGCAGGGGGCGGCGACGCACCCAGAGCCTAGTCCGGCCGCGGCGGCAGGCCGTTCGCGCGGCCTCTCGGAACGATCTCGTTTCGGTCTCCGCCCCCGTTCTGGCGGCGCGAGCGGTGTTTTTTTAGCGCTCGCCGTGCGGATTCCGCTCGTGGGCGAGGCGCGACGCCCGTGCGCGTGCCTGGTCCGCCAGGCGCGTCTCGCCGAGCGCCGCATAGAGCGCGGCGGCGGCCCGCGCGGCCCGGAAATCGACCTCGACGTAGGGCTGCAGACGGCCGGCCACGGTCGTCAGGGTCTCGCGATCGTCGGCGGGTCCGAGCTGTGCGGCCCAGGCCGATGCTACCGTGACGATCGCGTCCGGATAGGCCATGCGATCCGCCTCGGCGAGCGCCGCCCGGAAACTCGCCGCCGCGCGCGGATCCCCGGCGAGCGCGAAGACCTGTCCCTGAACCAGCGGCAGCGCCAGGGGCCGCAACCGGTCCGTGGCATCCACGCGCTGCAGGCGCTCGAGCAGCCGGCGCGCGAGATCGAGATCGCCGATGCGCAGGGCGGCATCGGTCAGCCGCAGCATCGCGCCGGCGATGCTGGTGCCATAGGCCGGCTCGGGCGGCTGCTCGATGCGCTGCCGGATCGATTCGATCTCGGCCGCCGACAACGCAGGCGAGGTCTCCAGGCGCAGCCCGACCCGCAGCAGGAGCAGATCCGGTATCGCCGCCGGACTGGCCGGATCGGCAGCCGGTCCGAGGCGTTCGAGCAGGCTGGCCAGGGCGCGCAGTCTGCCGTCGGCCAGCAGGCTCTCGCCGCGCACGAGCAGCAGATAGGTCTTCAGGATCGGACTCTGGACCTCCCGTGACAGGGTATCGGCGCGGTCGCTGAGCGCCAGCGCGCGCGCGATCTGCAGCAGCGCGAGGCGTTCGCCGACGGCGCCGATCAGGGCCGTGGCGGCGCGATCGCGCATGCCGAAGCGGTCGTAGACCTCCAGTGCGCGATCGAACGCGTCGGCGGCGTCCTGATGGCGGCCGCGGGCGCGTTCGGCCAGTCCGGTATTGGCATCGAGTCCGGCCAGTCCGACCTCGTCGCCGCTGCGCGCGAACGCGACGCGCCCCCGCGCGAAGTCGGCGAAACCCTGGTCGGCACGGCCGAGATAGGTGTTGACCAGGCCGCGCATCGACAGCGCCTGCGCCAGCAGGGCCGGGTCGCCGCGGTCGCCGAGCAGCGCGATCGCGGCGCTGTAGCCGCGCTCGGCATCCGCATAACGCTGCTGCCGCTCGGCGATATGGGCCAGACCGATCGTCGCGCCGATCCGGATCTCGGCCGGTACGTCGGCGGCCGGCTCGGCCAGCGCCGAGAAAACGCGGCCGGCATCGTCGAGGTCGCCGCTGCGGAAATGGAGCTGGGCGAGCTTGAGCTGGAACCGGGGGTCGGAGCGGTCCTCGGCGCTCGCGGTGCGGGCCAGCTCGATGCCGTGCGCGTAATCGCCGGCCAGGCTGGCCGCATCGAGGCGCTGGATCAGCTCGGAGCCGCGCGGCGAGGCCGCCGTCCAGTCGGCGCCGGGGTCGTGGAGCTGCAGCAGACGCAGAGCCGCCTGGTCGGCCGCGGCCAGCGGATTCGGAGCGGTGCTCTCGATCCGGCGCATGCGCTCCCCATCGTGCACGGTCACCACCAGGCGCCATCCCTGTTCGGTATGCGTCATCGCCGGAACGACGATGTCGGTGGCGCCCGAGGCCCGCCGCAGCCGCTCGATCCCGGCCGGATCGGACGGGTCGAAAGCGCCGGTCTTGTCGAGCAGCGCCAGCACGCGGTCGCTGCCGACGATCTGCAGCCGATCGTCGCGGCTCAGGCCGGTCGCCAGGTAGTCCATGATGCCCAGACGCACCCAGGCATCCTGAGCCTCGCCGCCCTCGATTCCGACCGGCAGCACGAGCAGGCGCCGAGCATGCCCCACGATCGCAGCCGTGGCGCCGGCTCCGGCTTCGGACTGCGGCGGCGGCTCGCGGTCGGAACGCTTCCAGACCGCCGCCACGATCAGCAGGGCGAGCATGAGCAACGATCCGAGACCCCACGCGAACGGCCGGCGTCCGCGGCGCCCGGGCGGCGGTTGGTCTTCGCGCGCTGCTGCCGGCGGTGGCGAAGACGGGTCGGGCGTCGCGACGGGGGCAGCCGGCGCCGCCGATGCCGCCGGCACCGCACTCAGCGGCGCGATCCACTGGTAACCGAACCGCGGCACGGTGCGGATGAAGCGCGAATCGGCATCGGTGCTCTCGTTCAGCGCGCGGCGCAGCTTCCACAGCGTCTGGGTCAGAACGGTGTAGTTGAGGTCGGTGCGCGCCCAGACCGCCGAGATCAGCTCGTCGCGACCGACCGCGCGATCGGCGTGCTGGATCAGATAGATCAGGCACTCCAGCGCCCTCGGCGCGACGGCGACCGGCTCACCCCGATGAGTCAGCAACCGCGACGCGGCGTCCAGTTCGTAATCGGCGAATACGAACCTGGCGGGGACACCCACTTTCTGCATTGACACTCACCTGGACGAGGCGCGGACGCACACCGTCGAGCCGGTGATCGCTGATCGTGACGATGAAGAAGCTCGATGGAGCCGCGGCGTGTCGCACTGTACCGGAGCGGGTGGGTATCTGCGCAGCGCAGCGGCGGCTGCGCCTGGTCGCTCGATGCCAGCGGACGAACGAGCGGCGCCACGACGGCGCGGGTCGAGCGCGCAGCCGGTCTCGGATGCCGGGATGGTTTTGAGATAGCCTCCAGCGGTCTCGGCCGGCCTGCCCGGGCCCGGGGAGCAGGGAGGAACCCATGACGCCAGAAGCGGCCCATGCCCGTCCATCCGGCCGGACGTTGCGCTTTTACCTGGTCGCCTTGGTGCTATCGGCCCTGGTGCCGGTCCTGGCCGTGGGCATGGCCACCGTCTGGAGGGCCGGGGACCAGTACCGTCAGACCTCGGAAGACCGCTTGCAGGACACGGCGAGGGTGCTGGCGCGTGCGGCTGCCGACGAGATCGGACACGCGGTGGCGATTCTGCGGTTGCTGGCCGAGGCCGGCCCTCGGGATGAAAGCAGTCCCGGCTTCGGCGGCGCCGATCTCGGCACGATCCTGGTGATTCCGGCCTCCGGCGCGATGCGGGAGGCCGGGCTGGCCGCAACCGTGCCGCAGCAGCTGGTACGCGACGTGCTGGGCGGCACGGGGCCGCCGGTGTCCAATCTGTTCTTCGCACCGGGATCGGGGCAGCCTCGCGTGGCGGTGGCGATTGCGCATCCGTCGGCGCCGGCAGGCGCCGCGGCGCTGGTCAGGGTCCTGCCGCCGCAAGACCTGGTCCGCATGCCGCACGCCAATACGACGACGGATTCGTCGATTCTGGTCGCGGTCGTCGACGGCAACGGCCGGATCGTCGCGCGCTCGCGCAGTCCGGAACGCTACGTCGGCCGGAGCGTGCCGGACTGGGACAAGCTGACGCAGCTGGGCAGCGATTCGGGGCTGTTCGAGGCGGAGACCACCGAGGGCGGGGATGTGGTGTTCGCGTTCCACAAGCTGCAAGACACCCCTGGCTGGGTGGTGGTCGTCGGCGAGCCGCTGCAGGTCTTCCAGGCGCGCTGGCTGCAGCCATTGCTGGGCATCATCGCCGCCGTGCTGCTGGCCGCGGGCGTGGCGCTGGTTTTCGCCAACGTGATCGCGCGGCGCGTGCTGCGGCCGGTCCGCGCGCTGGTCAGGCACGGAGAAGAGACCGCGTCGGGCCGGGCGGGCGACGCCGGCGGCGCGCACGAGCCGTTCCCTATCCGGGAATTCGAGGCGATGCGCCGCAGCCTGCACGCCTCCGAAACGGCTCTGCGCCGCCGGGTGGACGACGCGCAGCGGCTGGCCGCGATGCTGCAGGCGAGCGAGCGCCGCTATCGGGTCGTGGCCGAAGCGGGCGCGCTGGTGTTCTGGCGCCGTGGCGCCGATGGACGCGTGACGGCGGCTACCGGCTGGGAGGAGCTGACCGGGCAGCCGGAAGCCGATGCGGTCGACGACGGCTGGACGCGCAGCGTGCATCCGGCCGACCTCCCGCAGGTCGCGATCTCCTGGGAGGAAGCGGTGCGGCAGTCGGCACCGGTCGATGTGGAGTTTCGCATCCGTGACGCGGCGGGCGGCTGGCGCTGGGTCCGTGCCCGCGGGGCGGCGGTGACGTCCGAAGACGGTCTGGAATGGGCCGGCGTGCTCGAGGACGTCGATGCGCGCCGGCAGGCGCAGGCCAGAATCGTCTACATGGCGCATCACGACGCCTTGACCGGCCTGGCCAACCGGATCCTGTTCCAGGAGAAGCTCGAGGAAGCGCTGGGCCTGGCGCGGCGGGGGCATGTCGCGGCTCTGCTCTTTCTGGATCTCGACCGCTTCAAGGAGGTGAACGACACGCTGGGGCACCCCACCGGCGATGCGCTGCTGCGAGCGGTCACGGCCCGGTTGCAGACCGTGCTGCGCGAGTGCGACATCGTCGCGCGGCTGGGCGGTGACGAGTTCGCGATCCTGCAGGCCGACGTCCACCAGCCGGCTGCGGCATCGACGCTGGCCGGGCGCCTGGTCGAGGTGCTGCGCGCGCCCTACGACATCGACGGTCAGCAGGTGGTGATCGGTGCGAGCGTGGGCATTGCCGTCATCGATGCGCAGGCGGGCAGTGTCGAGCGCCTGCTCCAGAATGCCGACCTTGCGCTGTATCGGGCAAAGGAAGACGGGCGCGGATGCTTCCGCTTCTTCGAGCCGGAGATGGACGCGCGCATGCAGGAACGGCGGCGGCTGGAGATCGACTTGCGGCGCGGCCTCGCCGAAGGGCAGTTCCAGGTGCACTACCAGCCGCTGGTGGATCTGCGCTCGAACGCGCTGAACGGACTGGAGGCGCTCCTGCGCTGGAACCGTCCCGGGCATGGCCTGCTGCTGCCCGCCGATTTCCTGCCGCTTGCCGAAGAGATCGGCCTGATCGTGCCGTTGGGGGCCTGGGTGCTGGAACAGGCCTGCGCCGAGGCTGCGCGCTGGCCCGAACACGTCAAGGTGGCGGTCAACCTGACGCCGATGCAACTGGCCCGTCCGGACCTCCTCGAGACCGTCAACCGTGCGCTCAGGCTCGCGCACTTGGCGCCGCACCGGCTGGAACTGGAGATTACCGAGAACGCGTTGATCGCCAACATCGAGGCGGCGTCGGCCACGCTGCTGCAACTGAAGGTTGCCGGCGTATCAATCGTGATGGACGATTTCGGGACGGGTTACTCGTCGCTGGGCTATCTGCGCGCGTTTCCGTTCGACAAGGTCAAGATCGACAAGTCCTTCGTCCACGAACTCGGGCGCGAGGCCGAAAGCCATGCCATCATCGGCGCGGTCTCGCATCTGTGCACGGCGCTGGGCATCACCGCCACGGTGGAGGGCGTGGAGACGGTCGAGCAGCTGCGGATGCTCGACCGCGAGGTTTGCCACGAGGCGCAGGGATTCCTGTTCGGCGAGCCGTGTCCCCCGGAAGGGCTGACCGAGCTGCTGCGGCGCTACGGCAGCTAGTTGGTCGGCGTCCGGCACGGCTCGGCGCAGCCGATATCGGAGCTCCTTTTCATGTGGCCGACGATGCCCGATGGCGCAGGCCACCTACGGCTATCAGGAACGCCACAGCGCCAGTCGCCGCCCGCGTCTGTTGATGCCGGCCACGGCTCTGTACCAGCACGTCCACGATCGGCTGGTCTTCTCGCGCTGGTCGCCGCAGCAGATTGCCGCCAGACTGCGGCAGTTGCCCGACTCCGAACGCCCCAGTCTGATTTCCCACGAGACGATCTGCGCGGCGGTCTAAGTGCAGCCGCGTGGCGCGCTCAAGCAGGACATGATTGCCACGCTGCGCCAGAGGAAGCCGGCGCGCGGGCGCAGGCGATCGACATAGCTGCGGCTCGCAGCTTCGTACCGGAAGCGCTGTGGATCCATAACCGTCCAGCGGACATCGAGCATCGCCTCACTGGCTACAAGATCCGTACGCAGGTCAGGGCTGCCTCAGAGCGTCCGACCGACTCAGCCAAGGCAACGGCCTGAGTCTTGAAGTCGTCCGTGTAACGACGACGTGTGATGTGCTGCATATGTATCTCCAGGTTGCGATCAATGTATCGCTTCCTGGCGTCCGTTCCGACGGGGCAGGATCAATCGGAGAAAAGACCCATGCTCGAACCTCCCGTCACGGACCCGTGCGCTCCGTGCGTGGCGGGCCGCAGCGAGCGATGGAAGCTCATCGACGAGCCCGGACGCACCGGGCCGCGATCAAAACCGGGCAATTGGAGGTGGGCCAGTGCTGCGTCATCACGCGCCGGTCATGGCCACTCGTCCGCTCTAGCCATGGGTTCGAGTCGAAACACAGCCGCGGTCACTGAACTGGCCGGACCGCGGGCGCTCGATCGACCGCAACGACAGCGCCGTCGCAAGGCGGCCTCGACCGGCGCGCCCTGCTGCCGCCCGCTCATGAAGGCTCTGGCTTCCCTTTTCCGATACCTCCCGTGTGGCCGCCCCGGGGCGGCCGTTTCCGCACAGGAGAACCGCATGTCCACGCCGTCCCGCCGTTGCCGCACCGCGCCGCTCGCCGTGGCGGTCGTCCTTGCCACTGCGGTGGCCCCGTCAGCCGACGGCGCGCCGTCGCAGGTGCCGCCCACTCAGGTCTGGATCGACGTCGCCACCCACGACATGGCGGGAATGCCGGACATGGGGGCGATGGGCGGAACGGGCCGCCTTGCCATGAAGATGATGGGCGGCGACAAGGCACGGCCCAGCTTCCCCACCACCGAGCGCCCCGGCGCCAGCGGCCGTTACCTGGACGTGGCCGTGTACAACCGGCTCCAGCCGGGCGTGCAGGTGCAGGATGCCGCGCCGTCGGGCCTGGGGCTGGGCGACCTCGTCCTGTTGCCGCCTCCGCCCAACGGCCCGCGCCATGCCGGCGAAACGCCGCAAGACCCGCCCGACGTAGAAATCACCGTGCGCGAATACTGGGGCTGCGGCGCGCAGGTCGGCCCCGGTCAGCCCAAGGTCAGCACCTACACGGTCAAGGGCGGCGCAGCTTCGATGCAGGGCGGCATGACCCCGGGCCTGTTCGCGCCGGAGCGCGACGTGCAGACCACGCCCGCCTTTGCACTGTGGCCGAACACGACCCATGGCGAGCGCGTGCCGGAAGCGGCATCACTGGTCGGCATGCACCGCTTTGCCGGCGAGGGCATTCCCGCGTCGCTGACGTTCGAGCTGGACCGGCGCGCCGACTTCATGCCGAAGATCGAACTGACCAATAGCGGCGGAGACGACAGGCCCATCGAACTGAGCTGGCAGCCGGTGGAACGCGCCGAGGCCTATTTCCTGGCGGCCACCCAGATGGACGCGGCGGTCAGTCCGGGCATGAACCAGATCAGCGCGGTCGTGTGGAGCAGTTCCGACGTCCCCGGCGCGGGCGAAACCCTGGTCGACTACCTCGATGCCGCGCACATCGATCGCTGGACCAAGCAGAAGGTTCTGCTGCCGGCCAATGCCACCGATTGCAGCGTGCCGCAAGGCATCTTCACCCGCGGGAACGGTGCGCCCAACATGACCATGCTCAACATGGCCGCCTACGGACCGGAAACCCATCGCGTGTACCCGGCCCGGCCCACCGATCCGAAGCAGCTGGCGACGTGGAAGCCGGAATGGAGCGTGCGCGTGCGCACCAAGTCCACGGCCAGCGTGGTGCTGGGCGTGGACGCCAACACGTCACCGGAGCGGCAGAACGAAGGGATCGGCAAGAAGGTGTTCAAGAACCTGTTCAAGCGCGGGCAGTAAGCCGCCTTCATTTCATGATCGAGCGCCAGGCACGGCTGCGCCGGAACGTCGAATCCGAGGGCAGCGGACGCCACGCGTGTTCGACGTTGGCAGCCGTGTGCCAGGCAGGATCGCCGTCGCCACGGGCGGGCGACCTGACGTGTTGACGTGCCGGGCGGGCCGTTACACGCCCAGCCGTCTGGCCAGTTTCTCGGCGGCGGCGCGGTTGATTTCCTGCGGCAGTACCGATTCGCGCAGCACGGGCAGGGCCTGCCGCAGCATTGCGCGCGCTGCGTCGTCTTCGTGCTTGGCAGCGAGGATGTCGGCCATCTCGGCCTGGGCAGCGGCGAGGTCCGCAGGCGCGGACTGCGTCACTTGAAATCGGGCCAGCGCAGCACGTTGCTCGCGCTCGGCCAGCGCCAGGTTGCCCTGCATCCGTGCGAAATGCGCGCGGACACGATGGACCTGCGTGAACACCGTGTGCTCCGGCGGAGCCAGCTTCTCCCAGCGCCGCGCCGCTTCTTCGAGTATCGGCGGGCCGTCGATTGCATCGCCCATGTTCTTTTCCAGGACGGCCATCTGCCATGTCGCGTAGGCATATTGCATGGAGTCTTCGCCGTCCTGTTTGCGTGCGGCTTCACGTGCCCGGGTCATCCGCTGCAGCGCCTCGTCGAAGTGGCCGGCGAAACCCGACGCACGGGCGAGCATCACTTCGATCTTCCTGCGTGTCGGGTCGTCGGCGTCGGCTCCCGCCTTGTCCAGCATGGCCAGCGCCTGCTCCTTGCGTTGCACGGCTTGCGGATAGTCGCCGGCATTCTCCAGCGCGTCGCCGAGGTTCGATAGCTGGATGGCGGCTTCGGCAGGCCCCATGCCGGCCTCTTCGCCCAATCGCTGGGCTTGATGCGCTGCGTCGGCGGCTTCGCGGTAGCGACCCAGAGCATTGAGTATCAAGGTCATGTCGTTGTGGAGGATGGCCGTGATCGAGCCCCTTTCGCCTACGCTGGCGCGTTGCAGGGCAATGCCCTGCTGCATGAAGGAGAGGGCGTCGTTCGGCTTGCCCAGCCGGTACAGCGACGTCGCCTTGCTGCGCAACAGCCCGACGCGCAGCGGCGTGTCCGCCTTCTGCCCCGACCGGTCGACGAAGGCCAGGCCCTTGTCGGCCAGTGCCAGGGCTCGATCGTGCTGGCCCTGCATGTCCAGCATCAGCCATAGCGCGTTGTAGATGCCGACGGTTTCCGCGATCGGTGGCGTCTGCAGTGAGTCGGAAATGTCCAGTGCTTGGTTCCAGTCGCGCTCTGCGCGCTTGTAGTCGCGCATGCAGCCATGGGCCGAGCCCAGGGACTTCAGCGAGCGCATGCGCTGCGTCTCGTCGCCGGGCGAAAAGCGTTGCCGCATCGCCTGCACGCGTTCGGCAAGCGCAAGGCTTTCCTTGCAGCGCTCCATCTCGGCGAGGATGCCGGCGTGACTGTCGATGTCGGCGGCGAGCGCCAGCGCCTCGCTCCGGTTCTTGGGTTCCGTGTGCTTCAAGCCGGCGTCGAACAAGGCGTCTGCGATCTTCAGTTCCCCGAGAGACTGGTACAGATGCCCGAGCATGCGTTGCACCGGCTGCTTCACTGCCACGTCGACGTTGCGCTTGTCCAGTTCCGCTCGGGCGGCGTCGAGCAACTGGCGAATGCTCACTTCCTTGCTCATCGCGCGCTCGGGTGAGGTGGCGGCAAGGGTATCGGACAGGAACTGCAACGACTCGCGCGCACGCGCACTTTCCCGCCGCGCCTCGCTCGCCTGCCATAAGGCCACGCCGCTGCCGGCCAGCACCGCCAGCAGCGCCACCGATCCGGCGGTGGCCAGGCCCCGGTTGCGGCGCAGCCACAGGCGCAAGCTCGTCGCACGCGACGGCGGCGCGATCCGCAGCGGACGGTGCTCCAGCCAGAGGCGCAGATCGTCGGCCAGCGCGTCGGCGCTGGCGTAGCGGTGCTCCGGTTCGCGGCGCAGGCAGGCCTGCACGACCTTGGACAGCGCGCCACGCAGCTCTCTGGCCAGTGCCGCCGGGCTCAGGCCGCCGCGCAGCGCCGCGGTATCCGCATCGGCCTGCGCCGCGGCACGGGTCAGCGGTTCCGGTTCGCGTTCGAGCAATTGCAGCTGCTTGGGCAGCGGCGTGTCGCGGCCCAGGCCGAACGGATGCGCGCCGGACAGCAGCCGATGCAGCACGATGCCCAGCTGCCAGATATCCGTGGCGGTGGTGATCGGCGCGGCATGCAGCTGTTCCGGACTGGCGTATTCGAACGTCAGCGCACCATCGCCGGTGGCGGTGGCATCGGTGCCTTCCAGTTGCTTGGCGATGCCGAAGTCCAGCAGCTTCACCTGGCCGTTGGCATCGACCAGCAGGTTGGACGGCTTCAGGTCGCGATGCACGACCAGGTTGCGGTGCGCGTAGCTCACCGCTTCCAGCACCTGGCCGAACAGTCCGATGCGTTCGCGCAGTCCCAGCCTGCGCGTGTCGCACCACTGGTCGATCGGCTGGCCATCCACGTACTCCATGACGAAATACGGATCGCCGTCGATCGAAAAGCCGCCGTCCAGCAGGGTGGCGATATGCCGGTGCTGCAGTTGCGCCAAAGTTTGCCGTTCACGCAGGAAACGCTCGCGCGCGGCCGGCGAATCGGCAGCGCTGCGGATCAGCTTCAACGCGGCCTTCTGCGTGTATGCGCCGTCGCTGCGCTGTACTTCGTACACCGCGCCCATGCCGCCGCGACCCAGCTCGCCGACGATGCGCCAGGGGCCGACGGTCCTGCCGGGCCGTGCGCCGGGTTCCGGTGCCACGGTGGCGCTCAATGCCTCGCTCCAGCGCGCCCCGTTGCCGGAGAACGGTTCGTCCGTTCCGCCGTCGGCGGCCAGCATGGCGTCCACCAGCGCGCGCAGATCGGCGTCGGCGGCGCAGAGTGCGTCCAGTTCCGTTTCGCGCTGCGCCGGCGGCAGGTCCGCGACCTGCTCGAAGATGCGCATGGCCTTCGGGCCGCGATCGGTGCTCATGCGGCATCCCCTGAAGTCGAACCTCAGTTGCCCAGCTTGGCCGCCAGCCAGGCGCGGGTGCGGCGCCAGTCGCGCTGCACGGTGCTCAGGCTGGTGTCCAGCATGGCGGCGATCTCCGCTTCCTCATAGCCGCCGAAATAGCGCAACTCGACGATCTGCGCGGCGCGCGGATCGAAGCCCTGCAATTCCTCGAGCAGGTCGTGCAGGGCCAGCACCTCCATCTCGGCCTGCGGCTGGGCAATGTTGCTGGCGGCAAGCGTCAGCGGCTCGATGGCGCCGTCGCGCTTGCTGGCCTGCAGATGCCGGGCGTGATCGACCAGCACTTGACGCATGGCCCGAGTGGACAGGGCCATCAGGTGGTTGCGGTCGGCGGGCGCCAGCACGGCGTTGCCGGCCAGCTTCAGCCAGGCTTCGTGCACCAGTGCGGTCGTTTCCAGCGCCTGGCGCTGCCCGCGCAGTTGTCTGCGCGCGGCAAGCTTGAGCTGTTCGTACATGGCGGCATAGGCCTTGTCGCGTGCTTGCACGTCGCCGGCGCGGCTGCGCGCCAGCAAGTCGGTTACCGGCGCGTACCCCACTTCCGCTGCCATGCCTGTTCTCTGTCGCTGGCCCCGACCAGCGTTAGCGGTCAAGTCTGGCACAGCCGGGCGTCGAATGAAGGGCGCCGACGCCCTTTTTGTGGACTGTCCCCGGGACAGTCCAAGGTGGCAGTGGGGTGCTACCTCAATGCGGGGCAGACAGCATCGTGGATCTCTCGCGACTCAGACGCGACCAGACCAAGTCGAACAGAGCCACCCTGTCTGCCAAAGGGGTGGAACACGCATCGGAGAGGAAGCGGCGAAGCGCTTGTTCGCGCTGGAGCCCCGGGGGCCGCGTTCTGATGGCGTACACCCGAAGGCACTGGTCCCAGACCTGGTCTAGGCCACCGCCCGGCAGTGGCCCTCTGAAGCGCTCCACGTCTCGCCAGTAGGCCAGTTCATTCGCCATGTGATCGAACAATTCCGCGAAGGGCGCGGGAGGCCCCCCATCGATCTGACCCGCCATACACCCTGCTTGTCGCGCGCGACGATGATTGTCCATTTGACCAGCATGCCCCGAAACCCTTGCGTGAACCTTGCGCCCGGCCCAAGCGTGCTGACCCACCTTTCCGCCTGCGTATCATGGGATTGACCACTCCTTGGCGCCAAGCGTCGATGCCCATGCCCTTCTCTGACCCGGCCTTCTGATCCATGCAAACCTATTCTTTGGGCCGCCATATCTCCTGGCGCGTCGGCTTGGCGGTGGCGGCGCTGATTCTCGTTCTGATAACGGCCCTCTGCGCACTCATCTGGGAGCCCGATGACCATCTGGTCTATCGCGGAACGGCCGTCGACGCCGCCAGGGCGGTCGACCGGACGGGCAACCGGCTTACGCTGGATACCGCAAGGCTGCCGGAACGGGTACGCGACCCGGATGGCGAAGCCTGGCTCTATGCGGTCGACGAACGAGGACAGGTATTGCGCTATGGCGATGTACCACAGGAGTACGTCGAATTCTTGAAGCTTTCGCCGGCGTTGCGTGATTCGGACATCCGCAGCATCGACCCGCGCTATGCCGCGTGCCTGGTGGTCGAGCGCCGAGACTGGGGTCGCCTGCACGTGCTGGTCGGCGGGCTGACGACGCGAGGCTTCTTCGCGGAGATCGGTCCCTTCCTCACGCTCATTTTGCTTGTCCTGGCCATCCCGGTCGCCGGCGGACTGATGCTGGTCGTGCCCTGGATCGTTCGAGGCTCTCTGGGCGGTATCCGCCAACTCGCGGAGGATGCCGCTCGCATCGATATGACGCGCAAGGGCCCATTGCTGAAAGCCAAGCGGGTACCCTTGGAGATCAAGTCCCTGGTGGACGCCTTCAACCAGTCCGTAAGCAAGCTATGGGACACCATTGCGGCACGCGACAGGTTCCTGCGCGACGCGGCCCACGAGTTGAGAGTGCCCATCGCCATCGTGCGTACACGGGCGAGTGCGTTGCCGCGCGGTCCCGCCCGCACACATCTGCTCGGCGATGTCGTTCGCCTGGAGAACATCGCCGAGCAACTGCTGGATCTGCAACGCATCGATCATGGTGCCATGCACTGGGCACCGGTCGATCTGGTGGCGCTGTGCCGCGAAGCGGGCGAAGACTTCGCCCCGTTGCTGCTCGACGCGGGGTACGAATTCTCGTTCGATGCGCCCGAACATGTCGTCGAGGTGCAAGCCGATCGCGGCGCGCTCCAGCGGGTGGTCATCAACCTGTTGCAGAATGCAATGAACCATGGCGGCGGCCAGGGAGAGATCCAACTGATCGTCAACGACCACACGGAGATTCTGGTCTGCGATGCGGGCCCGGGCGTGCCGGCGGATCAGCGTGAACAGATCTTCTCGCCGTTCGTGCGGTTCAGTTCAACCGTGCAAGGCAGCGGCCTGGGGCTTCACCTGGCCGCGGAGATCGTCCATCGGCACCAAGGCAGCATTCGCGTCAGCGATTCGGCGTCCGGCGGCGCCTGCTTCACCGTATCGCTGCCAGCGGATGCCGGCACAGAGAAGCCACGCCGATGAGGATACTCCTGGTCGAGGATGATGCCGCCCTCGCGGCGGCGCTCAAGAGTACGCTGCAGCTGCACGGCATGGTGGTGGACGTCGCCCCGAACGTGGCACAGGCCCGGCAGGCGATCCATCAGATCGACTATCGGGCCCTGATCCTGGACTGGCAGTTGCCGGATGGCGACGGCCTTGAGCTGATAGACCTCGCCCGACGGGTACGACCGCTCTCGCCGATCCTGATGCTCACGGCCAGGCACGACAAGGCCGACATGGTCTACGGACTCGATGCTGGCGCCGACGACTACGTGACAAAACCGTTCGACACGGAAGAACTGCTCGCACGAATCCGTGCACTTTGCCGCAGGCCCATGCAGCCCCAGATTCCCTCGATATCGATCGGCGGGTTGACGTACGACTTCGGCCATCGTCAAGCGCTCATAAAGGGCCAGGCGCTGCAACTTCCCAGACGGCAGCTGCTGGTACTCGAGGCCCTGTGCCTGAGGGCGGGTCGCACGGTCAGCCGGCGCGGCCTGCAGGACGCGGTCTATGCGTTCGACGACCTGATCGAGTCGAACACGCTGGAATCGCACATCTCCCGGCTGCGTCGGGCACTGGTGCCCGCCGGCGTCGAAATCCGTTCCATGCGGGGGCTCGGCTACGTGATTCGGGAAACGGACACGAGACAATCGTGATTCGCCAGGGCGGGGCATCTGCCGCCCGCCCCAGCCCGCTTGCTTGTTCAGTGACGTCGAGGGATCACCGGCCGCTGCGGTCGGCGCGGCGCTGGCCTCGGCGCGCTCGCCAGCTCCTTGCGCGAGACAGCCTTGGTATAGCGCGTATCGAAGTCACACCGACGTCGCGCCAGTGGAAACTGGGGGCGGCGTCGCTGCGCGTGTGTGCCCTTCAAGGAGACGGGCAGCTTGGAGCCAGCAGAGGAACGAGTCGCGGGGAGCACCCACTGTCTGACACTCGACCTGCATCGCCCTGTTCAGCAATTTCCACGAGTACGCAAGGTTGGCGCAATCCTTTGTCACTCGACCGGACCCAGAATAGGTACGAGGCCCAAAATGACGCAGAAAATCGCTACCTGCAATTCTCATGTGGCCTGCTTGCTGGCTCAGCCTGTGGGGCGCCGGGACCCCAAGCAGCAAATAGCGCCTGAGGAAGAGCCATGAAGAAGAGAACATTTTTAGCCATCGTAATGCTTTCAACTGTTGCCCTCCCACTAACGGGATGTTCCGGCCTGGGGGATGCGATAGAGAATGCACTGCGCATGAAGCCCGATTACTACAAGAGCGTGGCGACCGGTGGCCCGCTGGAGCAACGATACACGGCGTATGGAGACCATCAGGTCGATTCGCACGAATTCACTGAGTCCGGGCATCGTTACAAGGTTTGGTACCCAGACACGCTGAAGAGCGCAAACACCGTGTTCCCCGCCGTAGTCATGGCCAATGGCTCCGGCATCCGGTACCGCGCCTACGAGGCCACCTTTCAACACTTGGCCTCCTGGGGATTCGTAGTCATCGGCGATGACGTGGACAGTACCGCCACCGGTCAATCCGTCTCCCTGATGGTGGACAAACTGAGGGCGTTGAACACGCAGCCAGGGGTTTTCCGTAACAAGATCAACATGGAGCAGATAGGCGTCTCGGGCCATTCGCAAGGCGCCGTGGGCGCCGTCAATGGCATCACGCGCGGCGGCAACGGCCGGCATTTCTCGTCTGCTTATCTCGCAAGCATGACCTCGCCGACGGTGATCGAGAACATGAAATGGGACTCGTGGCGGTATGACACCGGCGGGATCAAGATTCCCGTCTTCATCGTTGCCGGAACCGGGCGCGCGGACAGTGAGTCCATTTCTCCGCTGTCATCCATGTTGGAGGTTTTCGACAGCCTCAAGGACAACGGAACCACCGCCCTGGCGCGCCGAAAGGATACGGACCATGGCGAAATGCTTGCCAACGCCGATGGGTACATGACGGCATGGTTCCGCTACACGCTACTCAAGGATCCGCAGGCCGCCGGTGTATTCGTGGGGGCTCACCCGGAACTCCGGGCTAACACGCGCAACTGGCAGGACGTGCGCCTGAAGTGATGCTCGGCCCTGCAGAAGCGGTTGGCCATGCTCCGAGGCCGGTGTTCCTGTGCTGCGTCTTGTGCAGTGCGCGCGCCATGGCACATCGCCCCACCCCAGGTGGCCAACGCCGCCCCTGATCGAACCCATGTTCGTTGCACTCAGAGGAAACCGCATGAGCCCTGGCAAGAAGCGCGCCGCAATCATCTGCGTTCTGATCGTCGCCGGCATGACCGCAGGCTGGCTGACTTTCAATCTCGGCCTCGATTTCCTGCTGGGCGGGAGGACGTTCGGATGAAGAAGGCCGCGTGGGGCGCGCTTTATACGCTGGTGTTTCTGCTGTCGTTCGGCATCGGTGTCGCGCTGACGCCCATGTTTGCCGAGGGATTCGGGGGGCTTGGCAAGGTTGACTGGAATGAGGCCATGGGCACGGTCGAGACGGATATCGCCTATGGCAGCGGACCCCTTCACAAGTTCGACCTGTATCTTCCCGCCGATCGTGTCCGCGCCACAAAGCTGGTCGTCTATATCCATGCCGGGGGCTTCACCGGCGGAGACAAGGCCGACGACGAGGATATCGCGAAATACTTCGCGTCCAAGGGCTACGTGGCCGCCACCCTCAACTACTCATTGCGCAGAGATGCCAACGACGTCAACGTGAAAACGATGTCGGACGAGGTCAGGCGAGGTGTGGCGGCCATCGTGGAGGCGGCCAGGAGTCGGGGCTATCTCGTGGACGCCATGGCCATCGGCGGGGGCTCGGCTGGCGGTACGCTCGCGATGATCTACGCGTATCGCGATGCGGAGCGGGCGCCCGTGCCGGTTAAGGCAGTGATTTCGTTGGTAGGACCGGCGTCGTTCGATCCCCGAGGGTGGTTCGGGATCGAGGATGATTTCGCTTCCGACGAATCGGCCGCATCAGGTGCTGCATTCGTGTCGATCATGACCGGCGAGCAGGTGACCGTGGAGATGATGCGCTCGGGTCAGTACCAGGACGTTCTGAAGCCGATCACCCCTACGGGGCTTCTCACGCCAGGCGCGCCGCCCACGCTGGTGGCTTTCGGCGCGTTGGACAAGGTGGCCCCCTTCGCTGCCAGCACCGGGCTGCTGCAGGCACTCGATCGGCAAGACATCCCTCACGATGCGCTCGTGTTTCCCAATTCCGGGCATGCGCTCAATCGGGATCCGAAGATGTCGCATGCACTGGAGGTGAAGATCGATGCGTATCTTGGCCGTTACCTTCCGCTCGATTAAGAAGCCCGCGGTCCTGCCTGCAGATGGGTTCTTTGCCTGGACCGTTAGCAGGCCTGAGGTCGCAGCGGCGACTGGAGCAGGCCAGGCCCAGGACATTTTGCGAAGGACATTGGACGTTTGCCGACGAGAACCCGCCCGTGGGCCTGATCCTCTGCGCCGACAGAGGCCGTTTGGGCGGCGGGTGTCAAGGCAGCAGAATTCCTGTCCGGTTTCGGCGGCCTCGAAACCAACCGGGCCAACCAATTGCTTGTCGGTCCGTCGCTACAGTCCACGCTTGATCCGGACATCTACGCGATAGGCGACTGTGCAAGCCTGCAGCTGCCTGGCATGGAGCGTGCCTTGCCGCCCACGGCACAGATTGCCCATCAGCAGGCCCAGCATCTGGTCCGCCATCTGTCGGAGGGAGACTGTGTTCACTGATGCCTCACAGATTCGGGAAACGGACACTGCCAAACCTTGATTCTCGGGACGGCGGCAAGTGCCGACCGCCCCGGCCCGCTTACTTGTTCAGTGATGTCGAGGGATCACCGGCCGCTGCGGCCGCCGCAGCGATGGATGCCAGCGCGCTCGCCAGCTCTTCGCGCGAGACGGTCCCGTCCTTGTTGGTATCGACCTTGTCGAAGTTCTCGAAGAGGGCCATATTGACCGCTGCTTCCTCGCGGCTCAGGCGACCATCGCCGTCTTCGTCCGCCGCATCGAAGGCCATGTCGAGGTCGCTGCGCTGCTTGGCGATGCGGGCCATCATGAACGTGTCGAATTCCTGGCGGGTGATCTGTCCGTCCTTGTCCACGTCGACGGCGGCGAACGCCGAGTCGATGTACTGACGTTCTTGCGGGGTTTGCGCCCACGCCGAGCCCACGGCCGTCAGACCCAGTGCAGCCACGATCAAAAGATGCTTCACGTATTCGTTCTCCGGTTAATTAGCGGTGACGCCATTTTTTTTCGCGTTCGCGGCGCTCGCGCTCGCGCCGTTCCCACTCCAGGCGCTCGCGATGGCGGCGATCCCAGCTGTGGCGGTCCCGGTCGCGGCGATCATGATCGGTGGTGACATTGCCGATCACCCCGCCGGCCAACGCGCCGCCCGCAGTCGCCCACGGATCGCCGTTCGACGCGAGCGAGCCTGCCAAGCCGCCGATCACGGCGCCTACCAAGGCTCTCTTTTCCTCTTTGGACAACGCGTGCGCGGACGGGGTAACCGACGCACAGGTCATCAGCGCCAGGACAAGCGCGGTTCCCTTCAATGAGGGCTGGAACAGCTTGAGCATGTTTCATTCTCCGGATCTGGACGTGTTGACAGGTGCCGCCGAAGCGGAGGCCGCACCGAGCGACCGATCGTTCGGTGAGGTGAGTCTAGGGATACCGGCTTGCCGCAACCTTGCGTACGGCGCTGGCCTCGCTGGCCGTGCGGCCTCGGTTAATGATCCGGATCAGCGCCCTCGCCACGCTGACTGCGTTGCGCATTTGCCGGCATGCGAACCGTGGCCTATTGATGCTCCCGGAACTCGCTGCCGCGCACTTCGATCCGGTCGGGGGGGCGCCCCGCCACGCCGGTTCAATCTCCCGCGCGGTCTTGTCCGGCGGCGGCGGTAGAAGGAGATCGAGCACGGCCCGAACGGGGCTTCGAAGCGCCGCGTGGTGAAGGCAAAGATGGGCGCGCCGTAGCCGAGCAGGTCACCTGAGATGGCCAATGTCCGCGCTCAACGTGACCGGCCCCGCGCCTTCCTTGTCGCGGTCCTTGCCAAATTGGATCAGGCGCTCGCGGGAGAGATCCTTGATCTTGACGTTGCCGAGCCTGGTCTTGAGCGCATCGAGCGTGAACCGTTTGGAGCGGCGCAGGACCTTGCCGACCTCACGCATGTCTTCGACATGCAGATCGATGATGTGTGCGAAGGTGGTCGGGTCCACTTTGGCCCGCTTCAGCGGCGCCTCCACAAGATCAATCCGGCGCTCGGTGGCCGTCGCCCACTTCCGGGCGCCTTCATGGCGCAAGAAGGTCTCGCTCGCATAGGATTGCGTGCGCCTGACCTGGACGCGCCATCGACCCGATGGAAGCTGGAGCATCGTCGCCATTTCGTGTGCGCTACGTGTGCACTGGACCATCGCAGAGGGGCGAAATCGGGCGAGCTCCAATACACACGCGCGTGCTTCCGGGGTCGTCCATGTTGCAGATTTTTTGAGATAAGTAATTGACTTACAACGATAAAATTTTGTCTGTGGCGCCGATGATGGACTGGACCGATCGGCACTGCCGGTACTTCCATCGGCTGCTGTCGCCGCATGCGCGCCTCTATACCGAGATGGTCACCGCGCCGGCCGTGCTGCACGGCGATCGCGCGCGGCTGCTCGGCTTCGACGCGAGCGAGCATCCGGTGGCGCTGCAGCTCGGCGGTTCGGTGCCGGCCGAGCTCGCCGAGGCGGCACGGATCGGCGAGGACTGCGGCTACGACGAGATCAATCTCAACGTCGGCTGCCCGTCCGATCGCGTGCAGTCGGGCCGTTTCGGCGCATGTCTGATGCGCGAGCCGGCGCTGGTCGCCGAGTGCTATGCCGCGATGCAGGCGGCGGTGCGCGTGCCGGTCACGATCAAGTGCCGGATCGGCGTGGACGAGCAGGATGCCGAGGAGGATCTGCGCCGCTTCGTGCGCATCGTGCAGGCGGCCGGTTGCACGGTCTTCATCGTGCATGCGCGCAAGGCCTGGCTGCAGGGCCTGTCACCGAAGGAAAACCGCGACATCCCGCCGCTCGACTACGATCGCGTGTACCGCCTCAAGCGCGAGTGTCCGCAGCTGCAGATCCACATCAACGGCGGCATCTCGGCCGTGGCCGATGTCACCGCGCATCTGGCCGAAGTCGACGGCGTGATGCTCGGCCGTACCGCCTATCACGAGCCGTATCGCCTCGCCGAGATCGAGGCCGCGCTGTGGGGCACGCCGCTGCCGGAACGCGATGCCGTCGTCGCGGCGATGCAGCCGTACGTGATGCGGTATCTCGCCGCCGGCGGGCGACTGCAGCACGTCAGCCGCCACCTGCTCGGTCTGTACCAGGGACTGCCGGGCGGACGCGCCTGGCGCCGCAGCCTCAGCGAGAACGCGCACCGTGCCGATGCCGGCTTCGAGGTGATCGAGGCGGCGCTGGCGGCGCGTCGCCGCGGCGAGCTGGCGCACGCGGCCTGAGCGGCGATCGGACGCGATCGTCCCGGCTCGATCGCCGGCGGCCGGCTCAAGACGCCACGCTCCGGTTCGGTCCGATCCGATATACCGTCGCCGGCGGCAGGTTGCCCCAGACGCGTCCGATCGCCCGCGCCGACAGGCCGTGGCGACGCAGGATCGTCTTCGGCACCGGGCAGCGCAGGCCATAGGTGAACTGGTAAAGACTGGCCTGTGCCGTCATGCACCCGAACGTGGCGGCGACGATCGACTCGACCGCGGCCGTTTGCATCGCGCGCAGCGGCAGTCCGCTGACGGCCGCACCGGCGCGGACGCCGGCGAGCGCCGGGTGTCCGGCCAGCCGGGCGGCGTCGATCTGCAGCACGCGCATCTGCGGATGGCACCGGCGCAGCCGGCCAGCGAATCGTTCGCAGGACTCGACCAGGATCAGCTGGCTCGGCGCGAGGCCGCGGGCGAGCAGCGCTTCGGTGAATACGCCGGTACCGGGACCGAGTTCGAGTACCGGTGTCTGTGCAGGATCGATCTCGCTGCAGATCAGACGTGCCAGCGCGCGCGAGGACGGCGCCAGCGCGCCGACGCGGCGCGGCTCGCGCAGCCAGCTGCGGAGAAAGGCCAGGCCGGCGGACGATGCGGAGCTCCGGCGCGACTCGTATGGGGCGGAAGACTCGGGAAGAGGATCGGACATCGCGTTCGCGCTCAGGGGTAGGGGCGACCAGGGTCGGCGATCGGCGTGAATTTCCGTTCAAACGGGGCAGCCGGTGCCATGCGGCACGGGAGAGCGCGTCAGCTGCGTCTGATCGGCCTGTGCGTCCGGACGGATGCGCCTGGCGCCGCAGCCTCGGCGAGAACGCGCACCGCACCGATGCCGCTTCGATGTCGTCAACCAGGCACCGGCCGCGCTCGCGGCGAGCCGATGCGCGCGGCCTGAAGCCGGCGGTCGCCTCGGTCCGGCGCGCCCGCGATGCTCGAATGCGCACTCGCGTGCCGGAAAACTGCAAGTTTCGAGCGGGACGTCCAGTTTCGTGATTCGCTTTCTCCCCCCGTGCAGTAGGCCCTGTACGGAGGCGTTATCGATACTGCGTGTGCCGGTGTTCCGGTACCACCCACTGCCGGTCGGTGACGGTTCTCCAACAGGACCGTGCTCGCCCGATTCGGCAATCGCGCTTCGATCGGTTCGCTTCCATTCGACGGGGAGATTCCATGAAGACCAGTGTGCTCGCGGCTTCGGTCGCCTTGATTTCGCTGTGTGGTTCCGCTGCGGCGCGGGAGAAGCCGCTCCCGGCGGGTTACGTTCGCGTGCCTTCGTCGGGGACGCCGGCCGGCGGTACCTGCGCCGCGCCCGAAGGCACGATCGGTTACGAGGGCAGCGCCGGCCAGAGCGTGACCGGAGACACGACGGGCGGCACCAACAATGTCGAGAACGTGCCGGACTCCGAGAGCGCGGTCCCGTGCAACGAATATGAGAATCCGGACAATGCGGAGGGGCCGGACGACGTCTGGGTCGTGACCCCCGGCACCGGCAATGCGTTGACGTTCGCGATTTCCAACGCTTCTTTCGATCCGCACCTGTACATCCTCGGTACCTGCGGCGTTGCGTCCAGTTGCGTGGCCGGCAGCGACGACGAGCCGGACGTCGACGCACCGTCGGTCACCCCGACTCTGACCGCCGGTACCACGTACTACGTCTACGTCGATTCGTTCTGGCCGATCGGCGACGCCGATTGCTGCGGCAGCTACACGCTCAACGTCAGCGGCACGTTCCCGGTGTCGCTGCAGGAGTTCCGGATCGACTGAGCCTCGGCTCGGTGTCGAAGCGCTCGTCGGCCTCGCCGCTCCGGATGCGTACGCTCGGCCGTGTCGTCTGGCTACTGGCGGCGGCTGACGGGATGCTGCCGGCCGCCGCTCGCGCCCAGCAGGAAGCGAGTCCCGCGCGCCCTGCCAAGGCTGCGTCGGCGGTCGCCACGCAGCTGACCGCGCGCTGCGCCGGGACATGCGCGCCGCTGGAGCTCTACCAGGGCGGCATCGCGGAACGGACGTTCCTGGTCGGCAACGGCGGGGACAGCCCGATACGCATCGCCGAGGTCGTGCCGTCGGGCGGCACCGGCTCGGCGCGCTTCGAGCCGTCGGCGCTGGCGCCCGGAATGGAAGCGCGGGTGACGCTGCGCCAGCCGGTCGGGGAGGCGCTGGGCCTGCAGCAGATCTCGTTCGACGTGATCAGTCCCGACACCGGGCCGCAGCGGCTGCGGTTTCCGGTCTTCGTCCAATCCGCATACCGGCCCGAGCGGCCCGAACTCGACTTCGGCTACGTCAGGCGCGGCGACGCCGCACCCAGGCAGCTGACGCTGACCAGCTTCGGCGCCGACACACTCGACGTCGCCGGTATCGCGCACAAGCCGCACTGGCTGTCGGTGATCGTCGTGCCGCGTGCGTCCTCGGACGATCCTCAATCAGTGCAACTGCGTGCAGTCGTGCTGCCGACGGCCGCGCTCGGCGAGCTCGCCGGCCGCGTGGTGATCAGGACCAACGTGCCCGAGCAACCGACGGTGGCGATCGGCGTGCGCGCACAGGTCTACGGCGAGGTATCGGCCATGCCGCCGGTGGTCAGCTTCGGTGCGGTGGCGCGTGGGGCGCCGGCCGTGCAGGAGGTGACCCTGCGCGCGCTGGACGCCCGGCCGCTGACGATCGCGCGCGTGACGCAGCAGGGCGAGGATCTGACGTTCGCGTCGATCTCGTGCGGCGCGGCCTGCGTGCGTCTGCGCATGGCGCTCGATACCGCTCGCGGGCGCTTGCTGCCCAGGCGCGATGCCGTGGTCTGGCTGGAGGGGCGCGAGGATCCGGTGGCCATCCCGTACTCGGGCCTCGTGGTGGGGCCCGATACGCAGGTCCGCTCGCTCGGCGTGATCACCGGCGAGGAGGACATCCAGGTGCGAGGCGATACCGGGGGCCGGCGATGAAGGGCATGTCGAGCCTGCTCGGCCTGGCCGGCATGCTGCTGGGCCTGTGCGGAACGGCGCTGGCCGGTCCTCCGGTCAATACGCTGGTATGGACCGTGCGCGACGTCGAACGCAGCTACGGCTTCATCGTCTATCGGAGCCAGGCCGAGCACGGTCCGTTCCGGCGCCTCAATGCGGCTCTGATTCGCGTCGGTACCGGGACGAACGAGTATCGCTACGTCGATCGCGACGTGCGGCCCGGCGCGGTCTACTACTACCGGATCGACGCGGTGAGCCTGACCGGTATCAACAAGCCGCTGGGCAAGCCGCTGTCGAAGAAGACCGGCAGCGCCGCGGCCGAAACGCCAGACTGACGCGGTGGCGAGGCTGCGACGGCCTCAACCGCGTCCGATCGGCTTGCGCAGCCGGCGCATCAGCGAGGCGAACGTGCCGGTGTTCTCGGCCGCGTGGCGCGGCGGCCGCGGCGTCCACTGCAGATAGCCGATCGCGTCGAACGCATTGATCGTGTCGAAGACCTCGCTCATCGGCGCATCGGCGGCGCGCGCGATCTCGTGGATGCGCTGCGGCTGGACCATGACAGATGCGATCCGGAACTGGCGCGCGTAGCCGCGATCGATCTCGAACCAGCGCTTGAGCAGGTAGGTGCCGCCGGGGTCGAGATGCGGCGCGAGGTGCCCGTCCGACGCCAGCAGCGCGTACAGCCACAGCAGGCGCGCGTATGGCTGGCCGGTCGCGGCGGCCTGCAGCTTGGCCAGTCCGCCGGTCGTCAGCGGGTGCCAGTCGCCGCGGCGCAGCGGCTGCCGGCAGTACGGTTCCAGATCGGTGAGGCCGCCGGCGGCGTGATAGGTGCGATTGCGCGGATCGACGACCAGCTCCGGGGCGTCCGGCAGGGCGATGCTCGACGGCCCGGCCAGCCAGTCGCCGGTCAGGTACTCGCGCAGGCTCTGGCTGCGCGCATCCTCGGCCGCCCGCGCAGGCGGCGCAGCGCGCGGTGCGCTGGTGGTCGTCCGGTCGCGCAGGCGCGAGCTCAGCGGATCGGCGGGCGTCAGCGGCTCACCGAGCATCGCCGGCGGAGGCGGCGGACGGCCCGGTTCGATCGTCGTGTTCTCGTCGAGCCGGCCGGACGGCCGGCGCGGCTGGTGATCGGCGTCCGGATGCGCGCGCAGCAGTTCGTCGAGGCCGCTCGACGTCGACGGCACGCGCCGATCGCCGGGCGCCTCGCCGAGCGGGGCCGGCAATACCGAATCGCCGGGCGATTCGCCCAGATCGCCGAAGTAGAAGTCCTGATGCTGCGGGGTCACGACCGGCGCGGGCTTGAGCTCGCCGGCGACCTGGCGCAGCAGGTCGGAGACGGCCTCGAGCTTGAGCGGCTTGTGCAGGATCGGGTCGTCGCCGGCCGGCGTACCGCCGTCGCCGCCGAGCAGCGCGCAGCGGATGCCCTGCACGCGCGCGCGCGATCGCGCCATCAGGCCGGCGAAGCTCGCCGGGTCGACGACGATCAGGTCCGCTTCGGTCTCGACGCCCCAGCGCCAATGCGCGTTCAGCGAGGCGTCGGCCTTCCGGACCAGCAGACGCAGGTGGGCGGCGTCTTCGTCGCTCAGGCCCACGGCGGCGATTGTCTTCATGCGTTCACCGTTCACGCATCCGGAAGTCCCTGGCGGACCGCCGCTTCCGGCCGAACGAGCGGCGACGGCGGCGGACGGACCGGTCGGAGAATACCGCGTCCGCGCCTTCCGGTTCGTATCGGCGTTCAGCCGGCGCGTTTACGTTTGGGTTTCAGCATGGTCCCGCTGCAGCCGCGCTGGCCGCAGTGGCAGGCCCAGATGCGCTTGAGGCGCTCGGTGATGCGGCCATCGATCGTGATGCCGTAGTCGTAGCTGAGCTCCTCGCCGGCCTTGATCGGCCGCAGCGTGCGGATCATCACGCGGTCCTCGCGGCGGTCGCGGCCCGGCGATTCCTCGACCACGGCCTGGCAGTTGGGCTTGCAGCTGGTGTTGATCCAGCGCGCGACGTTGCCGTCGACGTTGGCGTCGATCACGTAGCGGTCGTTGAGGATGAACAGGAACGTGTGGCCGTCCTCGGCGGTGTCGCCGTAGAGACGGTCGGCCTGCCGATGGGTCAGGCGGCGGCCGCGGTATTCGATCAGATCGATGTCGGCAGGCAGATCGACGGCGGCGAAGACGCCGTTGCCGTGGATCGGAGAGCGGCGGCGGACGATTTTCTTGGACATTGATCCGGATTCGATGGGGGCGAGCGTGTGGATGCGGCCTGCATCATAGCGGCAGGCGGCGGATGCGGCGATGCGCCGATTCGTCGAAAGAGTTTGTGTCAAAAGCGCGCCGTGCGGCCCGTGCGCCGCACGGCCCGCTACAATTCACGCGAATGCCGACCCGTGCAAGGGGTAAGTACAACAGAGCGTATCCGCGCTGCGGTCGGTCGAGGTCTGTCTTTCGAAAGCGGAAGGCTTTCATCTATGGGGAATGGAACGACACATGAGAAAGGCAGTACCGTGGCAATGGGCGGCCGTTGTTTCGCTGTTCGGTGCTGCAGCATTCGCGCAGGCTCAGGCGATCGAGTGGCAGTCGCGCTTCGATCCGATCGTTGCACCGGGAGTCGAGTATCCGGGTCTTTACGGCGCGGCGTTGCCCTCATCGGCGCTAAGGGCCGCGCCGGACGGAGACGTCTTCTTCTATGCACTCGACCGGCTGGGGCGGCCGACGGTATCGCGCCTGCGATCGGACCTGACGGCGGTCTGGCAGCGCTCGCTTCAGACGACCGGGGCCCAGCGCGACGTGCTCGATACCTTCGCTCTGCACGACGGCGGTACGCTCGTCGTGTCCGGTGGGCTGGCCCGCTTCTCCGCTGAAGGTCAGCTCCTGTGGTCCCGCTCGTTGTGGACCCAACATCGAAGCACGGTGCTGGAGTATGCCGACGGTGATCTGGCGATCGCCGACTATCGTCCCGGGAGCGGGAGCAGCGCCAGCGTTTTGCGTGTGGACGGAACGACGGGGGCCGTGATCGCCGGTAGCCGATTCGATACGTCATGCGCGGCCCGACTGCTCGGCGTGGCCGGAGAGACGCTTTACGTCAGCGCCTGCGATGGCAGTGTTCAACGACTCGGCGGCGATCTTTCGACCGTGTGGCGCGTTTACGGCTCAGCCGTATCCGGCGTCGCCGACGCATCGGGTGTGTATGTCAGGCAAAGTCGCAGCGATGGCAACTGGGAGCTGGTCAAGCTCTCATCGTCGAGCGGAGCCGTCCTGTGGCGCAGAAGCGGCTCGTATGAGCCCGTCGGCTTCGACGCCGAGGGCCATTTGCTGGCGCGGCAGCAAGAGGACTCTTCTGCGCGACTGGAGTCGATCGACGTCGCCACTGGAGTGCAGCGCTGGTCGTCGGCATGGGATGCGGTCGATTTGATCGTGACGCCCGCCAGCGATGGCCTTTACGTGGCCGGAACCGAAGCGAGCGGAACGTCCGGTTTCATCGCTCGTATCGATCGGCTCGATGGCACCCAGATCTGGCGTACGCAGTTGCAGGCGGAGGTTCCGGGGCAGCCGTTCCTGCCGCGCGGTCTGCTGCCGACCGCTCAGGGCGTTCTCGTCTCGGGATCGCAATGTGCGGTGGCGGCGTGGTGTCTTACAGGCTTGGCTCGGGTGAATTCCGCCAACGGTACGCAGTCTGCCGTCCCCTATCCGGATGTGCCCCACTCGGTCGGGGTGTCGGCGACGCTGGACGGCAGCAACGCGCTGGTATTGGCGTCGGCTGAAGGCATCGGTGCGCAGCAGCGTGTCCGTGCCGGCCAGTTCGACGAGCACGGTGCGACACCCTGGCAGGTGACTTTTCCAGTCGCCAACGCGCTGCGGGGACTGGATTGGGCAGTCGCGCTGCGTCGAGCCGATGGTGGAGCGTTCGTCACCGCCAATACGGGTGCTTTCGCTCTTCCTTATCTGGCGCGTCATGAATCCAACGGCTCGACCGTGTGGTCCAGGAGCCTTGCACAGCAGGGCTACGGCCGGGGAAAGGTGTCCTTCAGACTCGACGGCGCCGGCGATCTGGTTGCAGGTGTTGGGCGCATTACCGATGTGAGTGGTCATTTCGCCACGTTCATCGAAAAGTTCGCGGCTGCTGACGGGCAGACTCGATGGTCGATTCCGATTCGAGGGAGCCTGGGTGGTGTGCCGCCTGACGTGCATCTCCTCGATGACGATCTGTTTGCACCCGTCTCATCGCAAACGTGGGGGATTGCCCGCTACTCGGGTGCAAGCGCCGTCATGCAGTGGAACAACACGACTCTCATAGGCGCTTCGGACGTTTTCGCCCGCAACGGAAACCTCGGTTATACGGGTCTCAACAAGCGCGTGGTCGCCTTTTCGTTGTCGGACGGTTCGTTGCTGTGGAGCCATGACGTGGCCCTGGCCGGCGATGTAAATGTCTGGCTGACGTCCGCACTGATTGGAGACGACGGCGATCTGTACGCAACCGGTACTCGCTCGGTCGACTCCGAGCAGCCGGCTTTCGTCGTACGGCTCGACGGTCACACGGGATCCGCAGTCTGGACGCAACGCTTCGATGCGCAGGTCGGTATGCCCGCTTTGCAAGCGACCCTGCACTATGCGGGTGAAGGCGAGGTCTGGCTGACGCAGGCGGACGATGATCGGACGTTCCTGACCCGACTGGATGCGTCGACCGGCTTGGTCATCGATGCCAGTCTGGTCGATATGGCGGCTACGCGGGATGAGACCGTCGCGGCGCTGGGCATTCGGTACGGTCGGCGACTGAGCGACGGCACGATCCTGGCTTACGGGTCCGAGCGCCAGCCGGGACAACCCGGTGTGCCCTGGGCCGGCAAGCTGTCGGCACCGAATGCCGGCAGGCATGGCAACTTCTCGACACGGTTCGATGTGCCACACGCAGGGCCTGGATCGGAACGTCTTTCGGTCAGGTTTCGATATGACGGCCAAGCACCGATCGAGAGCGCCGTCGGCTACGTGCAGTTCGGCGAATCGGCGCCTGGCGAGTTGCTGCCGTACCTGACCGGTGCTCGGGACGTCGCCTGCGTCGTTTCGGGCGGTGGCACCTGCCTGGCCGTCGCCACGCCCTATGGCATTCGCGCATCGTTGAGGCTCGAGCCCGGTGCCGAGGCACATCTGACGGCGGACGCGCGGACGATGGGGGAGCAAGTGACAGCCATTGCGGAGGTCTACGCGCCCTACGGATTCTTCGAGACCGATCTGCTCGACAATCGCAGCTCTCAGCCGCTCGGCGACCGCTTGTTCGTCGATGGATTTCAGTTGCTTTGAAGACGCGGTCTCGTGCTACTCGCCCATCAGCACGATGCCGAAGGAGTTGGTCCAATGCGTATGAAAAGAACGCTCGTCATGCGGATGGTGCTGGCCTTCGGTACGGGCACCATTTCAGCTACCGGCTTCGGTGATGCGACAGCGGTCGGTTTGATCTGGGAGACCAACCTTTCCGCGCCGCCGGCGCCGGGGACCGAGCGACTGCCTGCGATCGCCGACACGCCGGTCGAGCGCGCGATCGCCTTGCGTGCCTCCCAGCTCGCGCCCGGACCGTGGGGCGACTACTACTACTTTGCGCTCGACGCCACCGGCAGGACGTCCGTATCGCGGCTGTCGGGGACCGACGATACGATGGTCTGGCACGGCTCGGTCAGCGGCTTCGTCCCCTGGGCAGGGGGCCAGGTGCTGGACGGTCAGGCCTTGCCGGACGGTGGCGTGCAGGCGGTGCTCGGCGGCATCGCGCGGTTCTCGGCCAGCGGCCAGCTGCTGTGGTCGCGGGCGGTCGGTGTCGGCAGCTATGCGCCCGAGCCGGCGCGTGTCCTGTATCGAAGCGGCGGCGACGCGCTGATCGCCAAGCAGGCACGGGAGTATCCGCCCACGTCGCTGCCGACGGTGGCGCGCGTCGATGCGTCGACCGGAGCGGCTGTCTCCGCCCGGGCGATCGCCGGTACGCCGGGTTCGTCGTGCGACATTGCATGGGTGGCCGTCGGCACGGATGACGCGGCGTACCTGACGCAGGCGTGTCGAAGAGCCGGCAGCGACACCCGCGACTACTCATTGGCGAGGCTGGCCGAGGACTTCTCGAGCGTCTGGACCGTGACATTGCCTGCCGGCGTCACGCTCGATGCGCCCTACGAGGCGCGCGGCGTTGCCGACGGCGCAGGCGTCTACGTGGTGGAACGCTCGGCCGGCACGGGTGCGTCGCTGGTCAAGCGCAGCGCTGCGGACGGTGCCGTGCTGTGGCGCCTGGCCGGTGAAGTCGATCGGCTGAGCATCGACACAGCAGGACGCCTGCTGGCGATCGACGCGATGGACGATGCCTATCGCCTCACCGTGGTCGATGCCGCAACTGGCCAGGCGCTGTGGACGCAGATTCAGGCGGGCCGCGATCCGATCGTCGACGGAGCGGTGGATGCGCTCTACGTGGCCGCTACCGAGGTCTCGAAGAACGCAGGATTTCTCGAGCGGCGCGACCCGGCGACCGGCGTTGTGCAATGGCGCACGCCGATCGCCGCTGCGATCGCCGGCCGCACGTTTCGGCCACGCGATGTGCTCGCGAGCGGCTCGTCGGTGCGCATATCCGGCTCGGACTGCCTGCCATGGGTAGCGTGTGCGAGCGCCCTGGTGCGTCTCGACTCGGTCGACGGCCAGATTCGAGCCTATCGATGGCCCGAGGTCGCCCAGTCGCTCCTCGCGCGCCTGGAACCCGGCGCAGACGGCAGCTTGCTGATCTCCTCGCTCGAGCGCGGCGAGGGTGTGCAGCGGGTGCACGTGCGCCAGGTCGACCAGGACGGGGTGGCGATATGGGAGCGTCTGTTTCCGATCGACACGCCGTTGACGTTGCAGGAAGGGCACGCGCAGTGGACCGGTGACGGTGACATCCTGATCAGTGCCAACACCGGACGCATCGATGCGTCCGTTCCGGGCTCCCCGTATCTGGCCAAGTACTCGACGTCGGGCGTGCTGCGCTGGCAACGCCTGCTGACGCAAGGCGAACAGCAGCGAGGAGCGAGCTTCCATGCCGATTCCGATGCGGACGGCAACGTCTACGTGTCCGCGTCGATCGCGCTGGCGCAACCGGGTGGACAGGGTTACCTCTCGGCCCGGTCGTTGATGCGCCTGGATGCGGCGACCGGAGAGCCCATCTGGACCGTGCCTTTCCAGACGCTGGAAGGTCAGGCGGCTCCGCCGGCTTTCGATCGCGTCGAGCAAGGCCTGTTGGTGCTCGAGCCTCCGCAGTCGGTGATCGGCGAGGGTGTCACGATGCTGTCCACCACCGACGGCTCGGTGCGCTGGCGCCATACCGAGCCGACTGCACGAGGTGCGTCGCTACTGGCCGCCAGCGGCGGCGTAGGCTACCTGCAGACCGCCGTCGACATCCGCGCGTTATCGTTGGACAGCGGCGAGCAGCGGTGGACCTATCGATATACGCCTGTCGCCGGCGAGACGCCGCAGTTCACCGTCGCCGATTTCGCCGGTGGCGATCTGTTCGTCGGCGGCTCGCTGGCCGGAGCGCAGAGTTCCGGTGTGGTCTTGCGTCTGTCCGGCAGTGACGGGGTGCCACGCTGGATCAATCGCTTCGCCGAGTCGGCGGGCATGTCGAGCGACCGGGTTCTGTTCGTCCGCCTCGAGGAGCTGTCGCTGGGTCTGGTCCAGGTCTCGAACGGCAAGCAGCTCTGGACGCGTCTCGATCGCGACGACGGCCGTTTCCTCGACAGCAGCGTGCTGACGCTGCGCTCTACGTTCGACGAAGCACTCGCCTTTCGCGGAGGGGCCGTCGGCCCCCGCACGCCGGACGGCGGCATGTTGGTCTACGGCGAGGCCTACTGGCCCGGCCGGCCGCGTACGGCCTGGATCGGTGGTCTGGCGGCGCCCGAGGCCGGCACTCGCGGCAACCTCGCCGTATCGCTGTCGGTGCCGCCTGCGGCGGACGCGTCGGATCGTTTCGCTCTCTCGGCAGAGGTCAGCTATACCGGTGACGATACGGTCGACAAGGCACTGGCCTACGTGCGCTGGACGGCAGCCGAGCCGAACACGCGGATCGGCGATGCGCTGATCGCGTCCGCTCCGGCCTGTCACGTCACCGGAGGCGGTCAGTGCCGGCTGACGCAGACGCCGGCCGGACTCCGTATAGAGTTGGAGTCGCTGTCGCCCGGTTCGACGGCTCGCATCACGGCCGCTCTGACGAGAATCACCGACGCGGACGGCATATCGATCGAGGCCTTCGGTCCTTACGGCCTGTTCGAGACTGACATGCGCGACAACCGCGCGGTCGACACGCAAGTATGGGATGTGCTCCTGTGCGATGGTTTCGAATGACGGCGCGACGCGCCGGCAGTTTCAATCGTCGCGGCGAACCGTATCGTTTCGGAGAGCCTCCGTGCGTTCCGGATGGCCTACGCGCGGAGTGCGAAGCGCGCAGTGTCGGGGCGCGTCGCGCGGCTCGCGAAGCTCGCGCGATCTCGAGGCATCGCCCCGGATCACGCGCGCCGCATGTCCGCGTACGCCGCCTAGGTCGTCGGCGATACACTGGTGGTGGGGGTCGTTCGATCGAACTTTTCATATCGGCGAATGGCATGGCATCAGGAAGCGTGTGGTCGCGTGCCGTGCCGCATCACGATAGTGGGGAGACCCGTGGTTCCGGCGCAGTACGGCCGTCTGGGCGCATCCGATCCCGTTGCGAAGTCATCGGCGGCGGCACTTGCGATGCGATGAGCACACCCGCCGGTATTAGAGTGACGCTTGCGCTTTTCCCGGGGGCTTCGGTGCGGCTGACCGCCACGGTTCGTGTGCTCGTCGAGGGGATCGTCTCCGTGATCACCGAGGCTTATGCGCCGTACGGATGGTTCGAGACGCAGGTGCGCGACAATCGCCGAGCGCACGCTGGTCACGGACCTGATCTTCTCGGCGGATTTGGACTGATGCGAGTGGGGCGTGGCCGGTCGTCCGGGCTCGCATCGGCCGGCGGGCGATGACCATCGTGCCGGCTTTTCGTCCATGATGGCCCGAGCGGGCAGTGCCTGGAGCGACGTTGCAACGGAACGCGGGCTGCCTCGATGCCAATAGGTTCACTGACGCTTTGCCAGGGGGAAATCTCATGAAGATGCACCGACAAGCGGCACGTATGGCCGCCGTATGGCTGCTGACCGGCGCGGTGAGCGCATCGGCGTCACAGGTCGTGTGGGAAACGCTGTTCGATCCGGTGTTCGCCCCCGGTATCGATATTCCCGATCCGCTTTTCCTGTCACTGATGGGATATCCATCGCGATCGATGCGGTTGAGTCCGGCCAGCGGCGGTGATTTCTATTCGTTCGCCATCGACACGGCCGGACACGCCACGCTCGCGCGACATGCCGCATCGGATGATGCGGTGGTGTGGAGCCGCAGCGTCGGCCTTCAGCACAGCATCCGCCCGGACGCGGAACTTCTGGCGGGCGGTTCGTCCGGCGGCGGCGCCTGGCTGACGCACGGCGGTGCGACGCGGTTCTCCGCCGATGGCCATCTGCTGTGGTCGCGTGCGATTCCCGCTGGGCTTGCCTGGCCGACCTACGTTCGCGCCTTCGACAATGGCGATCTCGCGCTGGCTCAGGTTCGCTACGACGTCCCGGCTTCCGTGACGAAGGGCGTGATCATGCGGGCGGACGGCCAGACCGGCGCGATACGCGCGCAGCGCGAGCTGGAGCAGGCCGAGGCGGACTGCCGTGCGGTGCCGATCGGGACTGATGCCTCCGACCATCTCTACGTGTCGATGCTGTGCGGCATCGGCTCGGCGAACGGGTTCCAGCGTCTCGTCAGATTGGCGCCGGATCTATCGGTGCTCTGGAACATCGGGCTGCCGGCGAATGCCCTGGACGCGCCGGGATACGAGCAGGGCGTGGTCACCGGGGATGGCGTCTACTTCGCGAATAGTTCGGCCGCATCGCCCGGCCTGAGCAAGTTCGACGCCGCCGACGGCCATCCGCTGTGGTCCGTACCGGGGAACTGGTCGTCGCTGCGGATCGCCGGCGACTGTGTGCTGGGCGTGCGCGATGCCGACGAGGGGCCTGCGATGCGATGCCTCGATCCGGCGACCGGACAGATGCGCTGGTCGCGCACGCTCGATGCCCGATACGCGTTGATCGAGACCACAGCCGACGTCGCCATCCTGGCCGGCGTGGACGCGTCCGGCGCGTCCGGTTTCGCCGACCGCATCGACCTTGCGAGCGGCGCGTCGATCTGGCATGCCGTCTTGGCGGCATCGACCGCCGGCCGGGTCTTCCATCCTCGCGATCTGCTCGTGTCGGGCGATGTCGTGCGCGTGGCCGGCGCCGATTGTCTGCCGCTGATCGCGTGCGTCAACGGCATCGCACGCATTCAGGCCGCCAGCGGTCAGACGCTGGGCGTCAGCTATCCGCCGGTGCCGCAGACGGCAACCGTGGACGCAGCGGTGGACGCGCAATCGCTGCTGGTCGCCTCGATTGAGAACGTCCAGGACATGCAGCAGATTCGCGTCAAGCGGATCGATCCGGCCGGATCGATGCTGCTCGAGCGCGTGCTGCCGGTCCCGGCAGGGTCCGCACCGTTCGATTCCGCCAAGGTCCTGCGCCTTGCTGGCGGTGATTTCGCCGCGATGCTGCACAGCGCCGCTTCGCGCCAGATGCAGGTGGTGCAGTACGACGCAAGTGGGCAGCCGCGCTGGCAGCAGTCGTTCTGGGGCGCACTGGCAGCCGCGAACACGCTCGAGCTGGCCGAGGACGGCGCAGGCAACGTCGTCGTTTCCAACGTGGAGGACACCGGCTGGCCGGGGCTCTATCGGCGCTGGGTCAGGAAGCTCGACGCGGGCTCCGGGCAGGTCTGGCAGCTTCCGCTGGAGATGTCGGCGCGTTACGCCAGTCCGGTCGGCTTCTGGCCGGTCGGCGACGATCTCCTCGTCACGGGAGAACCGCAGGGCGCGACGCAGCGTCAGGGCCCGCGCCGCCATGCGGGGGCGGACGGCTCGGTGCTCTGGTCCAATCCGTCGCTGGCCCGCAGCGACAGCTGGTTGCTGGCGCAGCACGAAGACGAAGGGTATCTGGCCACGCTCGATCGCGAAGTCGTCGCCTTCTCGCTGACCGACGGCAGCTTGCGCTGGCGCTACGTGTCGAGCGATCCGAACGTGGATTTCCGCTCGGCGCGGGTCGGAAGCGACGGCGACCTGTACGTCGGCGGTGCGGGAATCGCCGATGAGGACGGCAGGGGAGCGCTGGTGCGGCTGGACCGGCACTCCGGCGCCGAGCGCTGGATCGTGCGCCTGGACGAGTCCTCGACGCGTGCGCTCGCGCTGCCCGTGGAGGTGGTCGCCGCCGACGCCGGCGTCGTCGACGTCGTGCAGGCCTCGGCATCGCGACGGTTCGTGTCGCGCTTCGATGCCGCAGACGGCCGCTTCATCGAAGGCACGATGCTGTCCACGCAGCCGGAGGTCGACGAAGCGGTCGCGGACGACGATGCGCGGATCGCCCGGCGGCTGCCCGACGGAAGCCTGCTCGCCTACGGCCTGGTCCATCGCCCCGGCGAGAGCCGGCGCCCCTGGGTCGGCCGGCTCGTCGCACCGGCGCAGGGCCTGCGCGGCGACCTGTCGATGGCGTTGTCGCTTGCACCGTCCGTGACGTCCGGAGCCTCGACGCTCGATCTGAGCGCCGAGCTTCGCCATGCCGGCGAGCAGAGCGTCCAGGCCACGGCGTTCGTCCGGTTCAGTCACGCGACCAGCGTGCCCGGTTTCACCGAGGTCTCGATCGAGACGGCGCCGAGCTGCGTCGTGACCGGTATCGGTTCGTGCCAGGCGATTCCGACGCCCACCGGCATCCGTCTGCAGCTGGATCTGGCGCCGGGCGCCGTGGCGAGCCTGACCGCGTCGCTGCGTGCACCGCTGCTGCCGGCGACGCGCTTCGTCGCTGAGGCCTATGCGCCGTACGGTTTCTTCGAGGCTGACCTGCGCAACAACGCCGCCGTGGCGTGGTGGGTCACCGACCGCTACTTCGCCGACGATTTCGAATGAGCCGGCCCGGCTGACGTGAGCGATGCGGTCTTCCGTCATGCGACGGAGGACCGCTCGACGGTCTCAGCGCGCGACCATCTTGCGATGCGCGTGGATCGACATCAGCACGCCGAAGCCGGCCAGCAGCGAGACCGCCGAGGTGCCGCCGTAGCTCATCAGCGGCAGCGGCACGCCGACCACCGGCAGCATGCCGCTGATCATGCCGCCGTTGACGATCACGTAGACGCAGAACGACAGGCTGATCGCGCCGGCCAGCAGGCGCGAGTAGGTGTCCTTGGCATTGGCCGCGATCCACAGGCTGCGGCCGATGATGAACAGGTACAGCGCCAGCAGCAGCGCGACGCCGACCAGGCCGAACTCCTCGGAGTACAGCGAGAACACGAAATCGGTGGTGTGCTCGGGCAGGAAGTCGAGCTGGGACTGCGTGCCGCGGTGCCAGCCCTTGCCCCAGACGCCGCCGGAGCCGACCGCGATCTTGGACTGGATGATGTGCCAGCCCAGGCCGAGCGGATCGGAATCGGGGTCGAGCAGCATGCGCACGCGGTTGCGCTGGTACTCGTGCATGAACATCCAGGCGACCGGCGCGGCCGCGGCCACGCTGCCGCCGATCAGGCCGATCCGCCACCACGACAGGCCGGCGAGGAAGATGCCGAACAGGCCACTGGCGACGATCAGCAGCGCGGTGCCGAGGTCGGGCTGCTCGGCGATCAGGCCGGCCGGAACGGCGATCAGCGCGGCCGCGACCGCCAGCGTGGTCCAGTCCGGCGGCAGCGGCCGGCGGTTCAGATACCAGGCCATCATCATCGGCATCGTCAGCTTGAGCAGCTCGGACGGCTGGAAGCGTACGAACTTCAGATCGAGCCAGCGGTGCGCGCCGCGACCCTCGCCGAGCAGGGCGACCAGCACCAGCAGCGCGATGCTGCCGGCGTACATCCACGGCGTCCAGTTGCGCAGCGTGCTCGGCGGGATGCGCGAGATCAGCAGCATCAACGCGCCGCCGAGCGCGAAGCGCACGGTCTGGTTGACGACCAGGTGCGGGTCGGCGCTGTACAGCGTCGCCAGTCCGATCGCGCCGAGCAGCGCGATCGCGCCGAGCAGCGGATAGTCCAGTCGCGGCCGGTGCATCAGCCGCCACAGCCAGCGGTGGGCGGCCTGGCGCAGGGCGGCGATCATGGGGCGGCCGCTCCGCTCGGCTGGACCGGCGTGGCCGCGGTGGCGAACCAGGCGTCGAGCACGCGCCGCGCCAGCGGCGCCGCGTCGCCCGAGCCGCTGGCCGCGAACTCGAGCACCAGGCCGAGCGCGATGCGCGGTTCCTCGACCGGCGCGTAGGCGACGAACAGGGCCTTGTACTTCTGCCGCGCATCGAGCGCCGAGAGCGCCTGTTCGTTGGACTCGGTGCGCGAGAAGCGCTGTGCGGTACCGGTCTTGCCGGCGATGCGGTAGGGCGCGTCCTCGCCGATCCGGCGTGCGGTGCCGGACGGTCCGTTGACGACCGCGACCATGCCCTGCTCGACGAGCGCCCAGTTGGCCGGATCGCGGATCAGCGAAGCGGCGGCCGGCGGCTGCTCGACCTCGACGACCGGCGCGTTGAAGCCGTCCTGCACGGCCTTGAGCAGATGCGGCCGGCGCGCGACGCCGCGCGCGGCGAGCGTCGCGGTCGCGTGGGCGAGCTGGATCGGCGTCGTCGTCCAGTAGCCCTGGCCGATGCCGGCGATCACGGTCTCGCCGGGGAACCACGGCTGGCTCTGCGCGCCGCGCTTCCACTCGCGCGAGGGCAGGATGCCGCGGCCTTCGCCGGCGAGGTCGATGCCGGTCGGCGCACCGAAGCCGAACTGGCCGAGGTACTGCGACATGCGGTCGATGCCGAGGTCGAGCGCGAGCGAGTAGAAATACGTGTTGACCGACTGCGCGAGCGCCTCGACGACGTCGACGCGGCCGTGGCCGCCGGAGCGCCAGTCGCGGTACGCGCGCGGCTGGCCGGGAATGTGGAACTCGCCGCTCGAGAACACCGTGTCGCCGCGCTTGCGCACGCCGAGCTCGAGCCCGGCCAGCGCCATGAACGGCTTGATCGTCGAGCCCGGCTCGAACGTGCCGATCAGCGCGCGGTTGAACAGCGGACGGTCCGGCGCGTTCAGCAGCAGCTGGTAGTCGGTGCGGCTGATGCCGTTGACGAAGAGGTTCGGGTCGAAACCGGGCACGCTGACCAGGGCCAGCACTTCGCCGTTGCGCGGATCGATCGCGACCAGGGCGCCGGTCGCGCCGGCGAAGGCCTCCTCGGCGGCGCGCTGCAGGCGCGCGTCGATGCTGAGATAGAGGTTCTTGCCGGGGGTCGGCGGCGTGCGCTCCAGCGTGCGCAGCGGCCGCCGGTTGGCGTTGACCTCGACCAGGTCGTAGCCGGGCTCGCCGTGCAGCAGATCCTCGTAGTAGCGCTCGATGCCGGTCTTGCCGATGTGCGTGGTGCCGTCGTAGCGTGCGGCGTCGACGCGTGCGAGGTCATCGGCGTCGAGCCGGCCGACGTAGCCGATGACGTGGCCGAAGTCCTTGCCGAGCGGGTAGGAGCGCGTCAGGTACGGCACCACGTCCACGCCCGGGAAGCGCCAGCGCTCGACCGAGAAGCGCGCGATCTCCTCCTCGGCCAGCTTCATGCGCAGCGGCACGCTCATGTACGAGCGGCGCGACTTGCGCAGCGTGTTGAAGCGCTGGATGTCCTCCTGGTCGAGCGCGACCACCTGGCCGAGCTCTTCGAGCATGGCCGGCATGTCGGCGACGCGCTCGGGGACCACCTCGAGCCGGAACGCGGCGACGTTCTCGGCCAGCAGCACGCCGTTGCGGTCGTAGATCAGGCCGCGCGACGGCGCGATGTGGCGCATCGAGATGCGGTTGGAATCGGCGCGCGCGCTGTAGTCGTCGTGGCGCAGCACCTGCAGCCAGTAGAAGCGCGCGCCGAGGCCGAGGATGCCGAACAGCGCCAGCGCGAACGCAACGACCGCGCGCCGGCGGAACAACTCGCCTTCGTGGCGATTGTCCTTCATCGGTTTGTGCGCGCGCTTCATGCCTCGCGTCCGCGCAGCCGCGCTCTCAGGTCGTCGAGCAGTATGAACACGAACGGCCACAGCGCCGCACCGACCGGCGGCGACAGCCAGAACGCGGCCGGCGGCATCGCGTCGCCGGAGAAGCCGCGCACCATCATCACGACGATGCGATCGTTGAGCAGCAGCGCGAACACCGCCAGCGTCTGCTGCCAGACCGGGAAGAAGCGCAGCCGCGCGCGGAAGCGCAGCACGATGAACGCCAGCACCGTCAGCCGCAGCGCATGCTCGCCGAGCAGCTGGCCGGCCAGCACGTCGCCGGCGAGGCCGAGCAGGAACGCGAAGCCGAGACCGACCCGGTCCGGCGTCTCGATCGCCCAGTAGATCAGCACCAGCGCCAGCCAGTACGGCTTGACCTGCAGCAGCGGCGCCGGCAGCGGCATCAGCTGCAGCAGCATCGCCAGCAGCACGGTGCCGGCGAACAGCCACGATTGCGCGCGCAGCCGGTTCACGGCGTCGGCTCCGGCTGCGCCGGCTCGGACGACGCGGCGTCCGCGCCGGGCGGGGCCGAAGCGTCGACCTGCGGCTGCACCGGGCCATAGGGTTGCGGCAAGTCGTGCAGCAGCAGGACCTCGCTGCTGCGGCTGATCGCGGCAGCCGGCGTCGCCAGCGCGGTCGCGAACATGCCGGTGTCGTCGTTGCGCACGTCGCGGATCTCGCCGACCGGGAAGCCGGCCGGGAAGCGTCCGCCGAGGCCGGAGCTGATCAGCTTGTCGCCGATCTTGACGTCGGCGCTGGTCGGGATGTTCGACAGTTCCAGCAGATCGCGCGCGTCCTTGTCGCCGTAGGCGATCGTGCGCAGGCCGGTGCGTTCGATCGTGACCGGGATCGCGTGGTTCGGATCGGTCAGCAGCATCACGACCGCGGTATTGGGCAGCACCTCGACGACCTGGCCCATGATGCCGGAGGCGTCGATCACCGGCTGGCCGACGCTGACGCCCTGCTGCGCGCCGCGGTTGATGACGATGCGGCGCCGCGCCGGATCGATGTCGATGTCGAGCAGGCTCGCCATCTGCACCGACAGACCCAGGCTCTTCTGCGCCTCGAGCAGATCCTGCAGGCGCTCGTTCTGCGCGGCCAGCGCGCCGGCGCGGTTGAGGCGCGCCTGCGCCAGCAGCAGCGCCTCGCGCAGCTCGCGGTTCTCGGCGGCCAGCGCGCTCTGCGAGGCCACGGCGGTGCGCGTCGCGCGCGCCGCGTCAGCGGGCAGGGCGGCCAGGCGGTACAGCGGCTCGATCAGCAGGCTGGCATGGCCGCGCACGGCCTCGAGGTAGTGGCCGCGATGGTCGAGAATCATCAGCACGGCCGCGGCGGCCAGATAGACGATCAGCCGCAACGTGCTCGCCGCGCCCGCGGAGAACAAGGTCGCGTTGTCGCCGGGTGCAAGAGCCATCGAATGTCCGGGTCGCCGATTCCAGGCCGGAGCCATGCTGTGTCGATGCGGCCGCCGCCGGGCCGCTGCCGCCGCGCCCGGTCACGGGCGCGGCGGATGCCGGATCACTCCGACGCGAAGAAGTCGCCGCCGTGCTGGTCGACCATTTCCAGCGCGCGGCCGCCGCCGCGCGCCACGCAGGTCAGCGGATCGTCGGCGACGAACACGTGCAGGCCGGTCTCCTCGGAGATCAGGCGGTCCAGGTCGCGCAGCAGCGCGCCGCCGCCGGTCAGCACGATGCCGCGTTCGGCGACGTCCGAGCACAATTCCGGCGGCGTCTGCTCGAGCGCGCTCTTGACCGCGCTGACGATGCCGGCCAGCGGCTCGTGCAGCGCTTCGAGGATCTCGTTGGAGTTGATCGTGAACATGCGCGGCACGCCCTCGGCGAGGTTGCGACCGGACACCTCGATCTCGCGCACTTCGGACTGCGGGTAGGCGCAGCCCACTTCCATCTTGATGCGCTCGGCGGTCGCCTCGCCGATCAGCGTGCCGTGGTTGCGGCGCACGTAGTTGATGATCGCCTCGTCGAAGCGGTCGCCGCCGATGCGCACCGACTGCGCGTAGACGATGCCGTTGAGCGAGATCACCGCCACCTCCGAGGTGCCGCCGCCGATGTCCAGCACCATCGAGCCGCGCGCCTCGCCGACCGGAATGCCGGCACCGATCGCCGCGGCCATCGGTTCCTCGACCAGGAACACGTCGCGCGCGCCGGCGCTCTCGGCCGATTCCTTGATCGCGCGGCGCTCGACCTGGGTCGAGCCGCACGGCACGCAGACCAGCACGCGCGGGCTCGGCCGGAACATCCGCGACTTGTGCGCGCGCTTGATGAACTGCTTGAGCATCTCCTCGGTCATCGAGAAGTCGGCGATGACGCCATCCTTGAGCGGACGCACCGTGACGATGTTGCCGGGCGTGCGGCCGAGCATGCGCTTGGCCTCGGCACCGACGGCCGCGACGCTGCGCGGTCCGCCCGGTCCGCGATCCTGACGGATCGCCACCACCGAAGGCTCGTCGAGGACGATGCCCTGGCCGCGTACGTAGATCAGCGTGTTGGCGGTGCCGAGGTCGATCGACAGATCGTTGGAAAACATGCCACGAACGCGTTTGAACATTGAAAGCTGCCGGCAGGAAGAGGGGCGGAAAAGCGGAGCAGTCTAGACAGTCCCCCCGGTGCAGGCAAGGAGCGGCCGCGTTAATAAAGCCTTGTGGGGCCAAGGTTTACGTGAGCGGACCGGGAGACGAGGCGCGCTTCGCTGCTCTGCAATATGTTAAGGTTTCGCCAATCCCGCGAGTCGCCCCGGCCATGTCCTTCGACGCCGATCACCTGCGGCGTTGCGCCCGGCTGGCCCGCCTGGCGCTCGCCGACGACGAAATCGCTCCGCTCCAGCGCGAGATCGCGCGCATGCTCGACCTCGTCGGCGAGCTGCGGCACGCCGTGCTCGACGCGGCCGAGCCGATGGCGCATCCGCTCGGTCTGACGCTGGCGCCGCGTGCCGATGCGGTGACCGAGCGCGACGCGCACGAGGCCCTGCTCGCGCTCGCCGCCGAGACGCGACTCGGCCTGTACCTGGTGCCGAAGGTCATCGAATGAGCGATCCGCTCGACGAGGGCCTGCGCGCCTGCGCCGAGGCGCTGCGCGAGAACCGCACGGATGCCGACGCGCTGGCCGGCGAGGCGCGTCGGCGCGCCGCGGCGCGCGACGACCTCAATGCGTTCGTCAGCCTCGATACGCGCGTGCCGGCGCGCAGCGCGCACGCCTCGCCGCTGGCCGGCGTCCCGTTCGCGCAGAAGGACAATTTCTGCACTGCGGGACTGCGCACCACCTGCGCTTCGCGCATGCTCGACGGCTTCGTGCCGCCGTACGAATCGGCGGTCGGCGAACGGCTGCAGGCGGCCGGCGCGGTGTCGATCGGCAAGACCAATCTCGACGAGTTCGCGATGGGCTCGTCGAACGAGACCAGCCACTACGGCCCGGTCCGCAATCCCTGGGATCCCACGCGCGTGCCGGGCGGCTCTTCGGGCGGTTCGGCCGCAGCGGTCGCCGCCGGCATCGTGCCGTTCGCGACCGGCAGCGATACCGGCGGCTCGGTGCGCCAGCCGGCCGCGTTCTGCGGCGTGACCGGCCTCAAGCCGACCTACGGGCGCGTCTCGCGCTGGGGTCTGATCGCCTATGCGTCGAGCCTGGACTGCCCCGGCGTGCTCGCGCGCAGCGCCGAGGACTGCGCCTGCGTGCTCGGCGCGATCGCCGGCCACGATCCGCGCGACGCCACGAGCGCCGCACGGCCGGCCGAGGACTACCTCGCCGCGCTCGACGCGCCGCTGGCCGGCCTGCGCATCGGCGTCGCGCGGCCGTACTTCGGCGCCGGCGTCGAGGCCGGCGTCGGTGCCGCGGTGCAGGCCGCGCTGGCCGAATACGAGCGGCTCGGTGCGCGTCTGGTCGAGATCGACCTGCCGCATGCGCATCTGGCGATTCCGGCCTACTACGTGATCGCACCGGCCGAGGCCTCGAGCAATCTGGCGCGCTACGACGGCGTGCGCTTCGGCCATCGCTGCGCGCATCCGCGCAGCCTCGAAGACCTCTACACGCGCAGCCGCGCCGAAGGTTTCGGCGCCGAGGTGCGGCGGCGCATCCTGATCGGCACGTTCGCATTGTCGGCGGGCTACTACGACGCGTACTACCTCAGCGCGCAGAAGGCACGCCGCCTGATCGCCGGCGATTTCGACGCGGCATTCGCGCAGGTCGACCTGATCGCCGGTCCCACCGCGCCGACGACCGCGTTCGCGCTCGGCGAGAAGAGCGCCGATCCGCTGGCGATGGCGGCGGCCGACGTCAACACGGTCGCGGTCAACCTGGCCGGCCTGCCGGCGCTGTCGATACCGGCCGGCCTGCACGCGGGGCTGCCGGTCGGTCTGCAGCTGATCGCGCCGGCGTTCGCCGAGGCGCGCCTGCTGGCCGCCGCGCATCGCTTCCAGCAGGCCACCGACTGGCACCGGCGCCGTCCCGGAGGCCGGCCGTGAGCTGGCAGGCGGTCATCGGCCTGGAAATCCATGCGCAGCTGGCCACGCGCAGCAAGCTGTTCTCGGGGGCGTCGGCGGCCTACGGCGCCGAGCCGAACACGCAGGCCGCGGCGATCGACGTCGGCCTGCCCGGCACGCTGCCGAGCGTCAACGCCGAGGCGGTCCGGCTGGCGGTCACGCTGGGCCTGGCGATCGGCGCCCGGATTGCGCCGGTCTCGGTGTTCGCGCGCAAGAACTACTTCTATCCGGACCTGCCCAAGGGCTACCAGATCAGCCAGTACGAGCGGCCGGTGGTCGCCGACGGCAGCCTGGCGGTGCGGCTGGACGACGATCGCGTGATCGAGGTGCGCATCGAGCGCGCGCACCTGGAGGAGGACGCCGGCAAGTCGCTGCACGATGCGTTCTCGGCGCAGACCGGCATCGACCTCAACCGCGCCGGCGTGCCGCTGCTGGAGATCGTCTCGGCACCGGTCATGCACTCGCCGGCCGAGGCGGTCGCCTATCTGCGCGCGATGCACCGGCTGGTGCGCTGGCTCGGCATCTGCGACGGCAACATGCAGGAAGGCTCGTTCCGCTGCGACGCCAACGTGTCGGTGCGGCGTTCGCCGCAGGCGCCGCTCGGCACGCGCACCGAGATCAAGAACGTCAACTCGTTCCGTTTCGTCGAGAAGGCGATCGCCTACGAGATCGAGCGGCAGATCCGCGTGCTCGAAAGCGGCGGGGCCGTCGTCCAGGAGACCCGTCTGTACGACGCGGCCCAGGATCGCACGCGCTCGATGCGCAGCAAGGAATCGGCCGACGACTACCGCTACTTTCCGGATCCGGACCTGCCGCCGCTGGCGATTGCGTCCGGTCTCGTCGAGTCGGTGCGCATGAGCCTGCCCGAACTGCCCGAGGCGCGGCGCCGCCGCTACGTCGAGACGCTCGGCCTGCCGGCGCAGGACGCCGACCAGCTCTGCGCCGACCGCGACACGTCCGACTACTTCGAGGCCGTGCTGGCCGTGCTGCCGGGCGAGGCCAAGCTCGGCGCGAACTGGGTGCTCGGCGAACTGGCCGCCGCGCTGAACACGCTCGGCCTGCCGATTGAACGCTCGCCGCTGGCGCCGGCCGCGCTGGCACTGCTGCTGCGCCGTCTGCGAGAAGGCGCGATCTCCGGCAAGCAGGCCAAGGACGTGTTCGGGGCGATGCTGGCCGGCGAGGGCGATGCCGATGCGGTGATCGCCGCGCGCGGCCTGGTCCAGATCAGCGACGAGGGCGCCCTGCTGGCGGCGATCGACCAGGTGATCGCCGCGCATCCGGCCCAGGCCGCGCAGGTCCGCGCCGGCCAGGACAAGGTGCTCGGCTTCCTGGTCGGCCAGGTCATGAAGGCGACCGGCGGCAAGGCCAACCCGCAGCGCCTCAACGCCTTGCTGCGCACGCGGCTCGACGGCAGCGGCGCCGACCTGCCGTCCGCGTCGTGAGCGCGACCGCATCGGCGCGCGGGCCGCGGAGCGGCACCGCGCGATCCAAGGCCCGCCGATCTGCGATCTTCAATCTGCGATAATCGCCGCTTTGCCCGCGGCTGCCGGCCGCCGGCTCCACTCTCGTCATCCGGGGAAGGACAACACCGTTCATGTCAGCTCTGATCTGCGGTTCGCTCGCGTACGACACCATCATGGTGTTCCAGGACCAGTTCAAGAACCACATCCTTCCTGACCAGGTGCACATCCTCAACGTGTCGTTCCTGGTTCCGAGGATGCGCCGCGAGTTCGGCGGCTGCGCCGGCAACATCGCCTACAACCTCAAGCTGCTCGGCGCCGATCCGCTGCCGATGGCGACCGTCGGTCAGGACTTCGCGCCGTATCGCACGCACTTCACGCAGTGCGGCATCGACCTGCGCTATGTCAAGACGCTCGACGACCTCTACACCGCGCAGGCGTTCATCACGACCGACCTGGACGACAACCAGATCACCGCGTTTCATCCGGGCGCGATGATGCGCTCGTACGAAAACCACGTGCGCGACGTGCCCGAGGCCACGTTCGGCATCGTCGCGCCGGACGGCCGCGAGGCGATGCTGCAGCATGCGCGCGAGTTCGCCGAGCGCGGCCTGCCCTTCATCTTCGATCCGGGCCAGGCGATGCCGCTGTTCAACGGCGAGGAGTTCCGCGCATTCATCGAGCAGGCGCAGTACGTCACCGTCAACGACTACGAATCGCAGCTGCTCGAGGTCAACACCGGCTGGACGCCGGCGCAGATCGCCGAGCGCGTCGAGGCCTACATCGTCACGCGCGGCCCGCGCGGCTCGCTGATCCACGCCGGCGGCAAGACCCACGAGATTCCGCCGGCGCACGAGCGCCGCGTATCCGATCCGACCGGCTGCGGCGACGCGTACCGGGCCGGCCTGATCCACGGCATCATGAACGGTATGGACTGGCCGACCGTCGGCCGCATGGCCTCGCTGATGGGCGCGCTCAAGGTCGAGCATCCCGGCACGCAGAACCAGCGCTTCACCTACGGCGAGTTCGCCGACCAGTTCCGCCAGCAGTTCGGCTACGCGCTGGATTGATCGGTCAACGGTTTCGGATTCTTTGCCGATCTGCCGGATCGTTTTCGATTTCTGCTCTGCTTCGGTTGTTGCGCTTGAGCGAATGAAGTCGCTTGATCTTGGGTTCTGGAACGGGCTTCTCGGCAACGTCTGAGCGGAAACAATTCAGATCAAAGGCTTCCGCTCGCTGCGCGAGCGGGTGACTTTGGCGGCCCACCATCCCTGGCGGCCGCCCTTCGGGCCGTCGCTGGTGCGACGTCAAGAATGTCTCCCGGACATTCTTTAGTCTTGTCAAAAGTCACCAAAACCGTCTGCGCTGACGCGAGCCGGCGCGGCTGCGCCGCGCCGGTTCCCTGCGCTTCTCGGTCGCCCAGGCACGCTGCCCCAACTCGCTGGCGCTCAGACACGGGGCAGCTCTTCGGCCTG
>NZ_DATKFQ010000004.1:0-146557 GCF_035511235.1 Dokdonella sp. | reverse complement strand
ACCCGCTCCAGGCGATAGCCGGTCCAGCAGCCCAGCGCCTGCAGCGTCTTGCGATCGAACACGTCCGACCCCCGACTCTGGCCAAGAAAGCACCAGGATAGGGCCTCAAACGGTCCACGGTTTTCTGCGATGAACCTTTTTTTTTGTCGATCATATGGTGATCGAGATATTTCCGCGTCTGCGTTCAAACCGAAGTGGTCGGCGGCCTCATGAGAAAAGCACTCCACCTCCACTTTCGTACGAAAAATCTAAAGACGGGTGATCGCGCGTATAGAAACGACCAACAGTATAGCTCTCATTATCGAGTTCTTCAGCAATCATTGCGGTTCCGAAAATTACTTGGCCCTGCGAGTGGGCTTGTTCGACAGCCGCCACAATTAGGCGCTGAAAGTTCCGGCTTCGTGCTGGCTCCATCCCCTTGTCCTCGATCGTATCGAGCATCGTGAACCGAGGATGACGGAAGAATTCTTTCTCTGTCGCAGCAGCGAAAAATCCCAAAAGAAATGCGCTTTTAAGAATGGCCCGTGAGCTCGCTGAAAAGTAAGTATGTCCATCAACGCTGATTCTGTTTTCTGAAAAGCTGAAGTCAACCTTTTGGGGATTTTCAAAAGAATCTTGACGTTTCAAATCCTTTGCTAGCAGCCCTCGTACCTTTTCAGATATTGCGTAGTAAGCATCGGAGAGCCGCCCCATCTGAGTTGCCTTAAGCTGTTCGTGACGCTCTCGTAGAAGTGCGAGCAGAGTATTCAATTCCAGCTTCTGCTCTGACAAAGAAGAGACGATAGCGATCATGCGTGCCTTCTCATCTAAATCTTCATCTCTGCGCTCGAGATAACCAAGGCGCTTATTAAGCTCGCTGAGCTTGTGCTGATACTCGCTAGTCGGGCGTGACCGAATCTCCGCGTACTTCTGTGCAGCATTTTTCCATTCCGAATCGAGCTCGATAAGGACGGCTTCAGCGAGCGCGAGCTCGCTGCGGCGATTCTCCTGCAACAGTTTCGACTGCCTCAGCTGGATTGCTGTGTCATTGATTAGTGCTCCGATTCGCTCTCCGACTAACTCCGGATCGAAAGGTTGCTTACACAGGCTACAAATCCCGATATCAACTTCAGACAGTTCTGTGTAGCAAGCAGGACAGCTCGAAAAGCGCGCAATCCCGATTTCTTGCGCTACCAGCTCGGAGTCCTTGAGTGCCACCAGCTTATCCTGAAGACTCTCGATAAATACCGCTGAGTCCGCGATCGCCAGCTGGAGTGAATCTCTCTTCTCCCGCGCCGCAGCAATCTCCTTCTGCTTTTCAACAATCAGCGAGTAAGCTTCATGCTGGGCAGCAAGGCTAGGACGCTCAGTTTCATCCATCATTGTTGATTTCTGAAGCGCAATAATGTCTGCTTCCACACGGCGCCTGTCTTCCTGGCTCCTAAGTCGTTCCTCGCCCACCCAGTCCAGTGTCAAAGAGTGCCCCGCCTGACCAAGTGCCCGATACAAACTGTTTAACTCACTGGAAATCTGATCGAATTTCCGATCGGTGTCGCGAATCTGCAACTCTATTGAATACATCTCCGCATCGAATGCGCCACACAGAAGTCGACCAACCGCATCGCGAGTCTTTGGATTGTCAAACCCCTCATGTGCGAAAATTTCGTCCACGGGGCTTAGTTGGTCCGCGTACAGCAAGCGCATCACTTGGTGCATCGTGATGTTTCCACTGTCCTCGCCAGTGATCTCTGGAATCTCCAAAAGCCGAAACAGGACTTGAGAGAAGCTCTCTTTCGATTGCGAGCGTCGATAAGGAAATCGCCCCCACTGCTCAAGAGGCGCCTGCATGGAGTTGTCGAGCGATCCAAAGTAGATTTCCATCGGTTGTTGTGATGCCTGCGAAACAAGTCGAGACAGAACCGCAACCTTCCCGTTTAGGTGGGCTTCTATGAATACTCGATCACAAAGGAGTGCAGTCTCGCTCCAGTTGTGGACGTCTCCGCCGAGTCCATAATGAATAAAATTTAGGATCGTGGATTTACCCGAGGAATTCTCTCCTCGAATCACATTGACGCCACGATGGAAGCGCTCGTCATAGACGGGCTTGGCGCCCTTCATAATCCTCATTCTCAAGACAACGAGACTCGGATCAAATCGCATCATAGCGAAATTCCAGAAGACCGGTTCTATCCTTTAGGCCATTCGCCCCAAGCAGCGGGTAATCCTCAAGCATGGTTCGAATCACCTCCATTAGTGAAGCATGGTCTGCGTTCACTTGCTCGATCCTGGCTGACAACGCTGGAGGCTCAATCTTGCCGGTCTCGGCGATTAGTTCAGACTTGAACGCCTTCTCATCAAAGAATCCGTTCGCAATGAGAGTTTCAGCCGCTGCTCGATGAATAGGTTGCATGCGAGAGAACAGTAGGTGGTCATCTGGCTGACTTTCGTAGCGACCTTTCGAAAATTCCTGAGCCAATCGCTTTACTGAGCGATGAATTGGTTTCAGGCGGACATCGCCTAGGCGAAATGGAAATGCTAGATAGAAGTCAGCAATGCGAATCTGATCGTAACGCCAATGGCGGTTGCTAGTCAGAATGCGTCGGATGCGAAGAAACCGGAACTCCGTGTGGAGTACGTCGAATGCTGGCTGGAACGCTAGATGGTTCATTTGTGCCACTTAATTCTGCATTGCTCTGCAAGCCAATAGATCATTCCCATTGCCGACTTATGGTCTAGCGAGAAGATATCGATACCAACTTCCTCGATCGCAGGAGAAATGATCTTCTGATCGACAAGTTCATCGATTTCAACGTCGGTGATACTTCCGATTATCGGATAAATCTGATGTGAGTACTTATACTGTGCCATTGCCAAGAGGTGCGCGAAGATCTCTTGCGCAGATGCGTATAAGGACCATTTTTCTAGAAGTTTCGCGAATTGTTCTTTCATTTCTAGGGCTGTCATCAGTTGTGCTGACCGCCCGGAAGCCTCAAGCTTCGCCACTAGACCAATAACGCCATCTTCAGGGATTGGCTTCTTGTAGCACTGAAGCTGGTCAATAAGGTCACTAGAGGAGGAGCCATCCTCTACTTCCTTCTTGAGCTGCGCCTTGAGCAATTCGAGTTTCGATTTTTTTTGTGTGGGTGGGTGGTTGTGAACGACTTTGTCACCGCCCACGATGTCGCCGCCGGCGACGGCGTCCATCTGATTTATTTGTGTCCCCCGCTGCGCCATGCGTTCTGTTAATTCTTCTTGTCACCACCGACGATGTCACCGCCGGCCGATGCTTTACTCTGATCGACATTTGTGCCATGCCCACCAGCGCGCATCGATTTGACCGTTACAGTGAGCAGCGATCCCGCAGCCGCGCCGATGAAGAACGAGATAATTTCAGAAAGTAGATCCATGTCACCCCTCCGTCCGTGCGTCAGAATAGCCCCAGCTCTAGCTTACTTTATTCCTGAGCCCGGGTAATCCAGCACTTGATCCGGGGCAGGGGGCCTTCGTCAAGATGCGCGACCGTCGCAACCGGGCCGAACAGTTCTCTTATGTGGCTCACACGTGCTAGCCCATGTGTCGCTCACGAGGTTAGCAGTGACGTAGCTGAGTTGGAGAGGAGCGCAAAGTCAGCATCTCTAGACGCTTGGTTGATGGAGCCGAAGAGCCGCTCCTAGCCGAGGTTGTGTAAAAACTCGTCGGCGATGGGCCTGCAGTGGCGGTACGGCCAGTTCGAGAGCTGGCAATACAGCAAGAAGTTCGTGGAGTTCAGGCTGCGATGGCCCGCACCATGCTCTGCGTGCCCATGATCTTGATCATCCGCTTCATGTTGTAGGCCAGCACCGCCAAGCTGACCTCGGTTCTGACCTTTGGAAGGGTTTTTGTCAGCAATGGCGTGGTGCCTAGCCACGATTTCAGCGTGCCGAACACGTGTTCCACCGTCTGTCGTCGCGCCACGGCGGATTGTGGCCTGGCATCAAGCCGCATCTCCATCGTCTCGAGCACATGCTCGTGCTCCCACCGCGTGATCCTTCGGTAGCTGGCGGTTGTGCACCTTGCCCGCATCGAGCAGCCAGGACAGGCGGACGACCAGTACCTGTGCAAGGTCAGCCCGTTCTCTTCGGTAGCGAAGCGATGGATCGCATGCTCGCCCGCCGGACACGCGTACTCATCTGTTGTCGGGTCGTAGGTGAAGTCCCGTTTGTCGAACCGGCCTTCGGCCTTGCTGTTGGACGTAAGCGGCTTGGGTACCAGCGGGATGATGCCGGCCTGCTCGCACGCGAGGATTTCCGGGGCATTGAAGTAGCCACGATCGGCCAGCGCGGTCATACGCCCAGCACCAAGCGCGTCCTTGGCCTTGATCGCCATAGTCGAGAGCTGGGTGCGGTCATGACCAACATTGGTGACATCGTGGGCGACGATCAGATGGTGCTCGGCATCCACCGCTGCCTGGAGGTTGTAGCCCACTGTGCCCGTTCCGCGCCCGCTTGAGGTCATTGAGCGGGCGTCCGGATCGGTCAGCGATATTTGATGGTCCGGCGCGTCCTCCAGCTGCTTCTCGATGCTGTCCAGCTTCTCCATCTGCGCGCGCAGCTTCGCCAGCTTGCCCCTCAGGTGAGGGACTCGCCCCTCTGGCAGTATGCTGGGATCGCGGTCTGCGCGATCGAGCTCGGCCAGGTAGCGCGCAACGCTCTCGTCCAGTTGCTTCCGGCGAGCCTTGATCTTGCCAGCTGTGAAGTTGCGATCGCGGCTGTTGACCGCCTTGAGCTTGCTGCCGTCGATTGCGACGACTGCATGCGAGAAGACTTTCATTGCCCGACACAGTGCTACAAAGCGGTTGCACACCGCCGTGATCGCCTTCCCATTGTCCTTGCGGAAGTCGGCAATGGTCTTGAAGTCCGGTGCCAATCGCCCGGTCAGCCAGATCAGCTCGAGGTTCCGTTGCGCTTCTCGCTCCAGGCGTCGGCTGGAGGGGATGCGGTTGAGGTAGCCGTAGATGTAGATCTTGAGCAGGGCAGCCGGGTGGTACGCAGGCCGCCCGCCCGCGGCGCGGTTGGCGGCCTCGAAGCCTAGCTCGCCCAGATCAAGGGCTTCGACAAAGGCGTCGACCACCCGCACCGGATTGTCTTCGTGGATGTAGTCCTCCAGCCGATCAGGGAGCAGGAGTCCCTGGGAACGATCGACTTCATCTACGAATCGCTTCATGCAGAGCCCCAATTGACTGGCGCTGAAATCTTGCCAGCCAGATGGGGGTTTTCACACAGCCTCAGCCGGAAGCGGACCCCGAAGGCTTATGAGCTGCCCGCGCCCGGGCACATCCATCGACACTCTTGATTGATCACATGACGCCTGTCTTCTGGACGAAGAAATCTCTGGCCCCTTGTAAGCTGTCCTTGCAATCGACGGTCGAGCGCACGCCGGTTTCTCGATGCCGGGTCTGAGCGTAGGGAGGGGGATAGCCCGGCTAGCATTCAGATCCATCATCTCCTCGTCTAGCTGGAGTGCTGACCGTCGGGATCATCCGGAGCGCTCGCAGAATGCCCCAGCACCTTTTCGGCGATATCGAGCAGTGCTCGCAGCCGATCCATGTGGCGAAGGTCCTGGTGATAACCGCTCCACAAGTCCCGGCCGGGAGGTTCCCCGAACGGGTCGATGCGGTGCAGCCCCTCCACGCCCTCGGCCAACGGTCGTGGCAGCACCACGACGCCATGGCCTCGATGGCACATCCGGGCCTGAACGCTGCGGCTGGTGCTGGTGAAGGCGCGTCTGGAGTGCGGGAACCAGCAGTCAGGTGACGTTGGGGCAATGGGTCTGGGCCGAGTTCATGAGAATCAGACTCACCGATCGAGGGTCGTCCCTCACCGCGCGCACGGCCGCCGCCGGTCCGTAGAGACCGTATGCGTACGCGGCACCGTCGATCGGCATCGACATGGTCCGGGCGGAAATGGACATGTCGCGTTGGCAGCAGCTTGCTTGCACGACGTACTGGCGTGGCCTGTCGCAAGGCGAAGCTTGGCGGCGCCGATCGTTCCGACGTCGGTCGCACGCTGCGCCGGCCGATGAGAGCCTGGTGCTCCGGGCATGTGTGCATCGGATCGTCCGGTTCACTGCCACGTAAGGCAGGCGCTGCTACCAATGAACGCCGCCGACCTGTCGGCGGGCTCGGCCCGATCCACACCGAGCCGGGCGCCTTCGACGCTCGGGCGCCTGACATGCATTCAAAGCCACCGATCCGGGAGCAGCGATGCCAGACGAGCCTGCCGTCAAGTTCACGCGCCGCGAGATGCTGATCGCCGGCGCTGTCTCCGTCACGGCGAGCGGGCTGCCGTGCGCGGTCGCCGCGGCCGATGCCTTGTCGACGCCTGCGACGCCCGCGCCGGTCAACGCCGAGGTGACCTTCCGCGTCAACGGCCGCGACCGAACGCTCACGCTCGACACGCGGACGACGCTGCTCGATGCGCTGCGCGAGCATCTGCAGCTGACCGGCACCAAGAAAGGCTGCGACCACGGCCAGTGCGGCGCCTGCACGGTGATCGCCGACGGTCGCCGCATCAATGCCTGCCTGAGTCTGGCGGTGATGCATCAGGGCGGCTCGATCACGACGATCGAAGGCCTCGGCACGCCGGACGCCCTGCATCGGATGCAGCGCGCGTTCGTCGAACGCGACGGCTACCAGTGCGGCTACTGCACGCCCGGCCAGATCTGTTCGGCCGTCGCGGTGCTCGACGAGATCGACGCGGGCATCCCCAGCCACGTCAGCGCCGATCTGAGCGCCGCGCCGCAGCCGACGCCGGACGAGCTGCGCGAGCGCATGAGCGGCAACCTGTGCCGCTGCGGTGCCTACTCCAACATCCTCGAGGCGATCACCGACGTCGCGAAGGAGCGTACATGAGGGCCTTCACTTACGAGCGCGCGTCCTCGCCGGCGCAGGCCGCCGAGAAGGCGGCGCGCACGCCGGGCGCGCGCTTTATCGCGGGCGGCACCAATCTGCTTGATCTCATGAAGCTCGAGATCGAAACGCCGACGCATCTGATCGACGTCAACGGCCTGGAGCTCGATCGGATCGAGGACGCGGGCGACGGCGGTCTGCGCATCGGCGCGCTGGTGCGCAACACCGATCTGGCCGCGCATCCGCGCGTGCGCCGCGACTACGCGGTCCTGGCGCGAGCGCTGTTGTCGGGCGCTTCCGGCCAGCTGCGCAACCGCGCCACGACGGCCGGCAATCTGCTGCAGCGTACGCGCTGCCCGTACTTCTACGACACCGCCCAGCCCTGCAACAAGCGTCTGCCCGGCAGCGGCTGCGCGGCGCTGCAGGGCGTCAGCCGCCAGCATGCGGTGATCGGCGTCGGAGACGCCTGCATCGCCACGCATCCGAGCGACATGGCGGTCGCGATGCGCCTGCTCGACGCTACCGTCGAGACGGTCCGGCCGGACGGCACGACGCGCCGCATCGCGATCGCCGATGTCCATCGGCTGCCGGGCGACCGGCCGCAGGTCGAGACCGTGCTGGCGCCGGGCGAACTGGTGACCGCGGTCGTGCTGCCTGCGCCGCTCGGCGGCCGGCACGTCTATCGCAAGGTGCGCGACCGTGCCTCGTACGCGTTCGCGCTGGTCTCGGTGGCGGCGGTCGTCCAGCGCGACGGCAGCGGCCGCGTCGCGCTCGGCGGCGTCGCACCCAAGCCCTGGCGCGTCGAGGCCGCCGAATCCGAACTGCCGCGCAGCGCCGGCGCGGTGACCGAACGCCTGCTCGCCGGCGCACGGCCGACCGCGCACAACGCGTTCAAGCTGACCCTGGTCGAGCGCACGCTCGGCGCGGTCCTCGCCGAAGCCGGAGCACAGGCATGAAGTTCGATACGCCTGCCACGACCAACCCGATCGACCGGCTCAGGGTCGTCGGCAAGCCGACCGACCGCATCGACGGACCGCTCAAGACCACCGGCCGCGCACCCTATGCCTACGAACGCCACGACGTGGCGCCGGATGCCGTCTACGGCTACGTGGTCGGCGCCACGATCGCCAAGGGGCGGATCCGATCGATCGACACGCATGCGGCGCGCGCCGCACCCGGCGTCCTGGCCGTCGTGACCGCCGACAATGCCGGCAGGCTCGGCAAGGGCAAGCACAACACGGCGCGGCTGCTCGGCGGTCCGCAGATCGAGCACTACCACCAGGCGATCGCCCTGGTCGTCGCCGAGACCTTCGAGCAGGCCCGCGCCGCCGCCGCGCTGGTGCGCGTGGACTACGTGCGCGCGCACGGCCGCTACGACCTGGCGCGCGGCAAGGACGCGGCGGTCGAACCGAAGAGCGACCCCGACACCGGTGCCGGCGATTTCGACGCCGCTTATGCCGCGGCGGCGGTGCGGCTCGACGCCACCTACACGACGCCCGACCAGTCGCACGCGATGATGGAGCCGCACGCGTCGATCGCGGCCTGGAACGGTGACCGGCTGACGCTGTGGACGTCGAACCAGATGATCCACTGGAGCAAGCAGGACATGGCGATGACGCTCGGCATCGCCGAGGACAAGGTGCGTCTGGACTCGCCGTACATCGGCGGCGGCTTCGGCGGGAAACTCTTTCTGCGCGCCGATGCGCTGCTGGCCGCCCTCGGCGCGCGCGCGGTGCGGCGTCCGGTCAAGGTCGCGCTGCAACGTCCGCTGATATTCAACAACACGACGCACCGGCCGGCCACGATCCAGCGCCTGCGCATCGGCTGCCGGCAGGACGGCACGATCGAGGCGATCGCGCACGAGAGCTGGTCCGGCGATCTCCCCGGCGGCAGCCCCGAGGTCGCCACGCAGCAGTCGCGCTGGCTCTATGCGGGCCCCCATCGCAAGACGGCGCTGCGGCTGGCGACGCTCGATCTGCCCGAGGGCAATGCGATGCGTGCGCCGGGCGAAGCGCCCGGCATGCTGGCGCTCGAGGTCGCGATGGACGAGATGGCCGAGAAGCTCGGCATCGATCCGGTCGAGTTCCGCGTGCTCAACGACACGCAGGTCGATCCGGAGAAACCCGAGCGGCCGTTCTCGCGGCGCAGCCTGGTCGAGTGCCTGCGCACCGGTGCCGAGCGGTTCGGCTGGCAGCGCCGTGCGGCACGGCCCGCCCAGGTCCGCGAGGGGCGCTGGTGGATCGGACTCGGCATGGCCGCCGCCTATCGCAACAACCTCGTCATGACCTCCGGTGCTCGGGTCAGGCTCGACCGCCGCGGCATCGTCACGGTCGAGACCGACATGACCGACATCGGTACCGGCAGCTACACGATCATCGCGCAGACCGCGGCGGAGATGATGGGCGTACCGCTCGAGCGCGTCGTCGTGCGCCTGGGCGACTCGAACTTCCCCGTCTCGGCCGGCTCGGGCGGTCAGTGGGGCGCGAACAGTTCCACGGCCGGCGTCTACGCCGCCTGCACGAAGCTGCGCGAAGCGGTCGCGCGTCGGCTCGATCTCGATCCGGACGCCGCGACGTTCGAGGACGGGATCGTGCGCGCCGGCGACCGCCGCATCGCGCTGGCCGAGGCCGCGCAGGATGCCGAACTCGTCGCCGAGGACCGTATCGAGTTCGGCGATCTCGCCGAGCGCTACCGGCAGGCCACGTTCGGTGCGCATTTCGTCGAGGTCGGCGTCGACGCCTGGACCGCCGAGATCCGCGTGCGGCGCATGCTCGCGGTCTGCGCGGCCGGACGCATCCTCAATCCCAAGTCGGCGCGCAGCCAGGTCATCGGCGCGATGACGATGGGCGTCGGCGGCGCGCTGATGGAGGAACTCGCGATCGACCGGCGCTTCGGCTTCTTCGTCAACCACGATCTGGCCGGATACGAGGTGCCGGTCCATGCCGACATTCCGTATCAGGACGTCGTGTTTCTCGACGAGACCGATCCGATCTCCTCGCCGATGAAGGCCAAGGGGGTCGGCGAGCTCGGCATCTGCGGCGTCGGCGCGGCCGTCGCCAATGCGATCCACAACGCCGTCGGCGTGCGCGTGCGCGACTATCCGATCACGCTGGACAAGCTAATCGCGCAGATTCCCCGCATCGACAAGTAGACCGCAAGAGGTCGCAGTCCAGTCGCATCGGCACGATCGGCACATCGGCGACCCGGGACGGCGCATCGCCGTTGCCTGCCCGGTCCGATCGGCGCGGTCGTCAGTTCACACCGCGCCAAACGAGTACGACGGTGCGTCCGGCGCGGTGGCCGATCGCCGAGACGCGTACAGGCGACCACGCGGCATCCCGCCCGCCAGGCGCATGCCCTGGATCGAAAAGGGCGTCGGCGCTAAGGTTCGCGGTCGAACGGTCGAGCCGGATCGGCGCTTGGCGGCCGGTGGCCGGCCGGCTGAGGCGAACGAGGAGCGCAGGGCACCATGATCGAACTTCCGATACGCGATCCGTGCGACCTGTGCGTGGCCGCTCGCGAAGAGCGATGGAAGGTCATCGAAGAAGGCGAGCAGACGCTGACGGTGATCAATCCCTGGCAGTTCGAGACCGGTCAGTGCTGCGTCATCACGCGCCGCCATGTCGCGACGCTGCTCGACCTTTCCGGGCCGGAGTGCGTCGCCATCCTGGCCGCGGCCAAGCGGATCGCCCAGGCGCAGGTCGCGGCGTATCGACCGCTCGGCGTACTGACCTTCCAGAACAACGGGGTCTACTGCGGGCAGGAAACGCCGCACTTCCATTTCCACGTCGTGCCGCGGCAGCCGGGCAGCGACTGGGGCATAGGCCCGCCCCAACTGGCGACGTTCGACGCTGCCGGGCGTGCAAGAGGGACGGCGCACGATCCGAGCGGCGACGCGCAGCGCCGGCAGCGGGTACGCGTATCGGACGCACAGCTCGCCGAGACCGCGGCCCTCCTGCGTGCGCATCTGCCGGGATAGGCGTTCGCCGCAACGACGCGTTCCTGGCGGACGGGTCCGATGTCGCGCCGATCCGCACATCGATGGCTCACGATGGCCGCGTACCGCAGGCGGGCGCAGCCGCGCCCGGCCGCGATCGTCGATGGGCCCAGCCGCAGTGCAGGTATCGCCGAGTCAGGGTGGTTTTGGCGCTATGCGGCGGGATCCATCGCACGTCGCGCGACGCCGGACGGCCGGCAAGCCGCCGGCTGCTGGCCTCGACGCTGCGACGGCAGCCGGCTTGCTCGTTCGCCGCGCGCCCGGATGCCGGCGCCCTCCCGATGCCCGCGCCGCCGTTGGACGCGGCGGCGCCATGGCTGGCCGATCGGTTCGCGTCAGCGCGAGGTCGAGGCCGACCTCGTGCCCGATCGGCGCCGCGGCGGACTGGCCGGCTGCTCCACAGCGGTCTCGCGCTCCTGCATGCGGCGCCAGACCCAGCCGATCGCGATGCCGACGGCGGCGATCAGCAGCGCCGATTCGACCGGGCGCGTCTCGATCGCGCGCCGCGTCGTCTTCGATGCGCGCGTCAGGCCGCCGAGCGCCTCGTCGCGCAGCGCGCCGGCCGATTCGAGCATGTGGCTGCCTTTGCGCGTCGCATTGTCGTGGAGGTCGGCGAGCGCTGCCGAGAACGCGTCGCGCGACTGCGTGAGGTGGTCGATGACGTCGTGTAGGGCCTTCTGAGCGGATGCCGCCATGGTTCGTCTCCGAAAAAAGTCGCTGCGGGCTGTCGAGCGGTCGTGCGATCCAGGCGTCGGGTGACGCCGGGGCCGATCGAGTGTCGAGTCCCGCGCCGGCCGGCACGGGCACAGCCAGCATCACCAAGCATCGGTGAACCGCCGGTTTACCGGGGCGCGTGAAACCCAATTTCACGGGAGCAGGACCAGCCGCCCGCGGACCGGGCCGGAACCGGCGCTCCAGAGGAGAGCGCCCGAGTCCAGGGCGCGCGGGCCCTGCGCTCAGTCCAGCTCGTCGGCCGGCGTGCGCTCGCGCGCCGGACGCTTGGCCAGCTTGCGCTGCAGCGAGCGGCGGTGCATGCCGAGCATGCGCGCGGCGGCCGAGATGTTGCCGGACGTGCTGCTCAGCGCCTGCTGGATGTGCTCCCACTCCAGGCGGTTCATCGGTGTCATCTGCGTGTCGATTTCCGGCGGCAGCGGCTCGCCGTCGAGCACGCGCAGGATCATCGGCACCGTCGCCGGCTTCGGCAGGTAGTTGTCGGCGCCGCGCTTGATCGCCTCGACCGCGGTCGCGACGCTGGCATAGCCGGTCACCAGGATCACGCGCATGTCGGCGTTCAGTGCGCGCAGCGGCGCGATCAGGTCCAGGCCGGTCTCGCCGTCGAGCTTGAGGTCGACCAGCGCGAAATCGGGCCGCAGCCGGCGTGCGCAGGCCAGCGCCGCGGTAGCGGTGGCGGCCGTCGCGATCTCGAAGCCGCGGCGCTCCAGCGCGCGCTGCAGCGCGCGCAGGTACAGCGCGTCGTCGTCGACCAGCAGGCCGCGCTTCATCGCGCCTCCACGGCCGCGGCCGGCAGGCGGAAGCGGATGCACACGCCGCGGCCGTCGCTGGCCTGCATCGAGAGTTCGCCGCCGAGGCGCTCGACGGTCGCGTGCGACAGCGCGAGGCCGACGCCGAGGCCGTCGGGCTTGCTGCTGCCGAACAGCCGCGCCGGCAGGAACGGCCGCGCCTGGTCGAAGCCGTCGCCGTAATCGCGGATCTGCCCGCGCAGCCCGTCGGCATCGGCGTCCAGGTGCAGGTCCACGCGCGGCGTGCCGGCGCGCACGCCGGCATCGGCGGCGTTGTTGAGCAGGGCCTGCAGCAGATGGCCGACCGCCGGATCGACGCTGGCGTAGCGGCCGATCGCGCCGCTGCGGCGCAGCTCGACCGCCGGGCGCACCAGCTGCCAGCGCTCGATCACGCGCTCCAGGTCGACGCGGCGCGGCGGCTGCGCCTGATCGCTGCCCTCGGCCGGCGCGGCCAGCTCGCGCACGCGGTCGCGGCAGACGTCGATCAGCTCGCGGATCGTCTGGTGGTCCTCGCGCAGTTCGGCCGACTGCGGTCGCTCGAGCAGCTCGTCGACCATCAGCGTCAGCGTGCCGAGCGGCGTGTTCAGTTCGTGCGCGACCGAGGCGGCATGCGTCGCCAGCGCGACGATGCCCTCGTTGCGCGCGAAGCGCTCGCGCAGCAGCGCCAGCTCGTGCTCGCGCGCGCGCAGCGCCGAGGCCAGTCGCGAGAAGAAGTACAGCACGACGCCGGCCGAGATCAGGAAGTTGACCGCCATGCCCCACAGGTGCAGGTCGAAGCCGTCCAGCGGCGCGCCGTGCACATGCGCCAGCGGACGGCCGAAGGCGGCCGCGGCCGCGTAGCCGGCGCCGCAGATCGCCGCGGTCGCTTGGATCCAGCGCAGCGGCAAGGCGAGCGCGGCGAACGCGATCGGCAGCAGGAACAGCGAGGTGAACGGATTGGCGATGCCGCCGCTCCAGGCCACCTGCCAGGTCAGCACCGTGACGTCGACCGCGATGTGGACGAAGGTCTCGGCAGGCCCGGCCTCACCGCGCCGCACGCGCCAAGCCGCACAGAGATTGAACGCGGCGAGCGCGCCGACGCCGAGCCACAGCGGCGCCGGCGCGAGCGCGAGCCCCAGCGGCCCGGTCGCGGCGAGGATCGCCGCGGCCTGTCCGGCGATCGCGAACCAGCGCAGGGTGCACAGGGTGCCGAGGAACGAGGTCGGAGCGGCGCGCATCGGCCGATTATCGGGTCTGCGGCAGGCCGGCGCGCGCGACCGGCGGTCGCAGGCGCCGCTCAGCCGCGCCAGATCGCCGTCGCATCGACGTCGGCGAGGCGGCGCCGGCCGGTCAGCGCCATCGCCAGCTCCAGCTCGGTGCGCAGGATCTGCAGCACGTGCGCGACGCCGGTCGCACCGGCCGCCGCCAGGCCGTAGACGTACGGCCGGCCGATCAGCACCGCCGAGGCGCCGAGCGCGAGCGCCTTGAGCACGTCGGTGCCGCGGCGGATGCCGCCGTCGAGCAGCAGCGGCACGCGTCCGGCGACCGCGGCGGCGACCGCCGGCAGCGCGTCGATCGTCGCCGGCAGCGTGTCCAGCGTGCGTCCGCCGTGGTTGGAGACGATCAGGCCGTCGACGCCGTGCTCGATCGCACGGGCGGCATCGTCGGCGCAGAGGATGCCCTTGACGAGGATCGGCAGCCTCGTGAGCGAGCGCAGCCAGTCCAGGTCGCGCCAGGTCGGCGCCTGTTCGAGCAGCGGCGTGCCGAACGCGATGCGGTCGCCGTCCGCTGCGGGCGGCGCGCGCAGCCCGCGCAGGTTGACCGCCTCGACGCCGGGCGGCAGCGCGAAGCCGGCACGCTGCTCGCGATTGCGCACGCCGTTGACCGGCGCGTCGACGGTCACGACCAGGGCGCGATAGCCGGCCGCCTCGGCGCGCTCGACGAGGCTGCGCGTGAACATGCGATCGGCTTGGATGTAGAGCTGGAACCACAGCGGCGCCGGCGTCGCCGCGGCGATCTCCTCGAGCGACAGGCTCGCCTGCGTGCTGACGACCATCGCGCCACCCAGCGCCGCCGCGGCCAGTACCGAGGCGCGCTCGCCGTCCGGATGCGCCAGCGTCTGGTACGCGACCGGTGCCAGCACGACCGGATGCGCGAGGTGCTGGCCGAACAGCGTCAGCGCGGTGTCGCCGCCGGCGAGGTCGGCCAGCACGCGGCCGGCCAGGCGCAGCCGGCCGAACGCGGCGCGGTTGTCGGCCGCGGTCGTCTCGTCGGCAGCCGCGCCGTCGAAGTAGGCCCAGGCCGCCTCGCCGAGGCGCTCTCGCGCGAACGGACGATAGTCCTCGACCGCGGCGATCGCAGGCGGTATCCGTTGCAGCGGCGGCGGCAGTTCGCTCATCGGCCGCTGCCGCTCGCGCGACGGCCGTGCACGCGGCGCGCCGGACCCGATCCAGGGCAGCGGCCGGACGGGCGCCGCGCGGCGCCGATGCGAGCGAAGATCACCGACGACTCCGATGCCTGAGAATGCGGCCGGCGAGCATCGCGCCGTGTCGCCGGCTTGGCAAGCCGCTGCGCGCGAACCGCGACGCGATGACGCAAGCGCCGGCAGCGGGCAGAGCGCAGCGGCGCATGCCGCATCCGGCGCGGCTGCTCAGCGTTCGAGCCGCCCGAATCCGAACAAGGCCTGCAGCGGATGGCGGCGGCGTGCCAGGTAGGCGCTGACCAGACCGGCGCCGATCATCGAATAGGTGATGCCGTTGCCGCCGTAGGCCATCACGAACACGACGCGCGGACCGTACTGGCGGTGCGGCCCGATGAACGGCAGACCGTCGGCCGTCTCGGCGAACGTGCCGCCCCACGAGAACGCCGGCGCGATGTCCAGATGCGGCAGCAGGGCGCCGACCTTGGCGGCGATGCGGCGCGCCTTGCGGTCTACGCGGGCGTCGCGCCGCGCCGGGCGGTCGATCGCGTCGTCCTCGCCGCCGGCGAGCAGACGGCCGTCCTGGGTCGTGCGCAGGTACAGATACGGTCGCGCCGATTCCCAGACCAGGGTCCGGCGCAGCGGCCCGAGCGCGTCCGCGTCGAGCGGGTCGGTCACGAAGGCGTAGCTGCTGCGGTTGCGCGCGACGCGCGGGCCGAGCCACTGCTGCGTCGCGTAGCCGGCTGCGAGCACCACATGGCCGGCGCGCACGGTCGCGCCTTCGGCCGTCTGCAGCGTCACGCCGCGGGTGGTCGCCGCGATCGAGGTCACGCGACTGCGGTCGAACACCCGAGTGCCGCCGCGCAGCAGGCGCATCAGCAGCCGGTAGGTGAAGCGGTACGGATCGACCTGGGCCGCCGTCGCGCTCAGCATCGCCGCCGGGGCGCGAAATCCGTAGCGCGCCAGCAGCGGTTCGGGCTCCAGCCAGCGCACGTCGAAGCCGTGGCGGCGGCGCAGCGAGAACTCCGCCTCGAGCGCGTCGCGGTCGCGCTGCCGGCTCGCGTAGTAGAGGCTGCCGGTGCGCGCGAAGCCGACGTCGCGGACCGCGCCGGCCAGCGCGCGCAGCGAGTCGATCGCTTCGGCGCAGCCGCGGTAGGCCGCGACCGCGTCGGCCTCGCCGTAGCGCTCGGCCAGATCGACCAGATGCGTGTCGATCTCGTACTGCAGCAGGGCGGTGCTGGCCGCAGTACTGCCCCAGCCGATGTCGCGCTGCTCGATCACTGCCACTTCGTGGCCGGCCGCGGCGAGCGCATCGGCGATCAGCGCGCCGGTGATGCCGCCGCCGACCACCGCCACTTCGCAGCGCAGGTCCGACTGCAAGGCCGGGAACGCGTGCATCAGGCCGTTCTTGACGGCCCAGAACGGATAGCCGCTCTTGAGATCCATCACCGATTAGCGCCGAAGCGGGCCGAGCGCCGGCCGCCGAGACCGCGCCGGCACGGCCGTCGCGGCACACCGGGTGGCGCGATCGCGGTGGCTCGGGCGCGAGATCGGGAAGTTCATGCAAATCATTGAAATTCGTGATGAATCCACCGATCGAGATTGAGGCGAGAATCGCATGGCGCGTGCCGCCGCGCAATCGGCCGATGGTCGGCGCGCTGCCGACGCGGGCGCGGCTTGGCGGCCAGACCCGTCCAGACGCGTTCGGCGACGGCCGGCGCCCGCGGATCGCGGCCGGCCGATCCGGCGAACGCCGCGCGGCCCGGCGCGGGGCGCCGCGAGCGCTTGCGTCGCGCCGCTTGCACCTGCACTCGACGCCTGCGGACCGATCGGCTACCGTCGCGGGTCCTGATATTCAGCGCTTGCGGAGACGGGTGATGTCGGCCCCCCTCGTTCACGACGATGCCGGCCTGGGGCTGCTCGGCCGTAGCGTGGCCGAGCTGCTGATCGCGCGCGGCCTCAGCATCGTCACCGCCGAATCGTGCAGCGGCGGCTGGATCGCCAAGGTGCTGACCGACATCCCCGGCAGTTCCTCGTGGTTCGAGTGCGGCGTCGTCGCCTACAGCTACGAGGCCAAGGCGGCCCTGCTCGGCGTGCAGCCGCAGACGCTGCAGCGGACCGGCGCGGTCAGCCAGGAAACCGCGATCGAGATGGTCTCCGGCGCGCTCGCGCGCTACGGCGCCAGCGTCGCCGTGGCGGTTACCGGCATCGCCGGCCCCGGCGGCGCCACGCCCGGCAAGCCGGTGGGCACGGTCTGGATCGGCTGGAAGCGGCGCGGCGGCTACGCGCGCGCCGAACAGTTCCATTTTCCCGGCGACCGCGAGGCGGTACGGCGCAGCACGGTCGCCGCGGCGCTCGACGGCGTGCGGCGAATTCTTACCAGCTGACGCGGCATCGGCCGCTGTCCCGCTCCGGTCGCTGTGGGATAATGACGGCCACTTCGCCGCGTCGTCTCAGCCCCTGAGATGCCGATGCGGCATCTTTCGCGCCGATCACTCCTATCGAGGTACCGCCCAATGGACGACAACAAGCGCCGCGCGCTCGCATCCGCGCTCTCCCAGATCGAGAAGCAGTTCGGCAAGGGTGCCGTCATGCGCATGGGCGACCGCACCGACGACGCGATCGAAACGGTCTCGACCGGCTCGCTCGGCCTGGACATCGCGCTCGGCGTCGGCGGCCTGCCGCGCGGCCGCGTCGTGGAGATCTACGGACCGGAATCCTCCGGCAAGACCACGCTGACGCTGCAGGTCATCGCCGCCTGCCAGCGCAACGGCGGCACCGCCGCGTTCGTCGACGCCGAGCACGCGCTCGATCCGACCTATGCCGAGAAGCTCGGCGTCAACGTCGACGACCTGCTGGTCTCGCAGCCGGACACCGGCGAGCAGGCACTGGAAATCGCCGACATGCTGGTGCGCTCCAATGCGGTCGACGTCGTCGTCGTCGACTCGGTCGCGGCGCTGACGCCGAAGGCCGAGATCGAGGGCGAGATGGGCGATTCGCACGTCGGCCTGCAGGCGCGCCTGATGAGTCAGGCGCTGCGCAAGCTGACCGCCAACATCAAGAAGTCCGGCTGTCTGGTGATCTTCATCAACCAGATCCGCATGAAGATCGGCGTGATGTTCGGCAGCCCCGAAACCACCACCGGTGGCAATGCGCTGAAGTTCTACGCCTCGGTCCGCCTCGACATCCGCCGCATCGGCGCGGTCAAGCGCGGCGACGAGGTGATCGGATCGGAGACGCGCGTCAAGGTCGTCAAGAACAAGGTCGCGCCGCCGTTCCGCCAGGCCGAGTTCGAGATTCTCTACGGCGAGGGCACCTCGCGCGAGGGCGAGCTGATCGAGCTCGGCGTCGCGCACAACCTGATCGACAAGTCCGGCGCCTGGTACAGCTACAACGGTGATCGCATCGGTCAGGGCAAGGACAATACGCGCCTGTACCTCAAGGAGCATCCGGAGATCGCCGCGGCGATCGACGCGCAGCTGCGCGCCAAGCTGCTGGTCAGCAACGGCCAGTCGCCGCTGCCGGCGGTCGAGGTCGAGGAAGCCTGATCGGACCGGGCGCGCTGCGGCCGGTCTGGTCCGGTCGCCGCCGCCGGTCTGGACGGCCGACCGCCGGTCGGGCGTGGCTGGACGCCCCGCGTCCGCCGCCACTAAGGTGCCGCGAACCGGCCGGACAGCCGTTGCGGCCGCCGTATCGGATTACCGGAGAGCGCGTCATGAGCCGTATCGTCAGCCGTATCGTCTTCGCGATCCTTGCCGGTCTCGCTGCAGCCACGGCCGGCGGCGCCGGCGCCGCCGAGGTGACCGGCAGCAGCCTGGTCTGGCCGCCGCTGCCGAGCAGCGGCTTCGTCGCCGGGCGTCCGGCGACCCAGGACGACGTCGATGCCGGCAATGCGCTGTTCCTGCTCGGCGACGGTACGCGCTCGAGCGGCGAGCCGATGGCGATCGACATCCCGCAGTACGCCTTGTTCGACGACGAGGGCATCATTACGGTAGTCGTCGTGGTCCAGGCCGAGAGCGAGGCCGGCCGCAGCCAGATCGGCGCACGCAAGCCCGACGGCACGCCGCTGATCGGCCTGCTCGACGAGTTCAAGCTGGTCGGCACGCAGCCGCAGAGCACGCGTGCGACGAACTGACCGTCACCGCCGGCGCCGGTCGCGGCGCATCGATCGATGAGCAAGGCGCGGCCGCCGCGCGGTTCGGACGCGACCGGCGGCGATCATGGCGCCGGCACCCGCGGCCGCACCGGTACCGGTACCGCCTATGGCAAGGCGTTGGGCCTGCTGGCGCGCCGCGAGCATTCGCGCGCCGAACTCAAGACCAAGCTCGCACGCGGCGGCCATGCCGCCGACGAGGCCGAAGCCGCGATCGCCTCGCTCGGTTCGGGCGCTCTGCAGAGCGACGCGCGCTTCGCCGCGGCGCTGGCGCGCAGCCGCGCCGGCCAGGGCTACGGACCGCGGCGCATCGTCGCCGAACTCAAATCGCATGCGGTCGGCGAAGCGCTGATCCGCGAGGCGCTGGCCGGACTCGATGTCGACTGGGTGGCGTCGGCGCGCCGCCAGCTGGAACGCCAGTACCGGCCGGGCAGGGCGGTTTCGCCGCGCGAACGGGCCCGCCAGGCCGCTTTTCTCTTGCGCCGCGGCTTCGATGGCCCCACAGTGAGCACCGTAACCCGCACCGATTTCGGCGGCGAGGACGACGGTTCCGACTAGCGACGTGTCGCCTCGGCCCGGCCCGGCCCGCCGCGAGGGCCGCCGTGCCGGCAGGCCGCATCCGTCTTCGGTCCGCGGTTCACCTCCGATCCGCCCGGACACCTCGCGCCTCGCAAGTTGCGTGACGGCGGAACGCTGCACCCGACACGATCCTCGACGGCTTGCCAGACACCATGACGACCAGCGCCGACATTCGCTCCACCTTCCTCGAATTCTTCCGTTCCAAGGGACACGTCATCGTGCCCTCGGCACCGCTGGTGCCGGCGAACGACCCGACGCTGCTGTTCACGAACTCGGGCATGGTGCCGTTCAAGAACGCCTTCCTCGGCAGCGAGAAGCCGCCGGGTCCGCGCGTCGCCGACGTGCAGCGCTGCCTGCGCGCCGGCGGCAAGCACAACGATCTGGACTCGGTCGGCTACACGGCGCGCCATCACACGTTCTTCGAGATGCTCGGCAACTGGTCGTTCGGCGACTACTTCAAGCGCGATGCGATCCTCTGGGCCTGGGAGCTGCTGACCGACGTCTGGAAGCTGCCGGCCGAGCGGCTGCTGGTCACGGTCTATCACACCGACGAGGAGGCCTACGCGATCTGGAAGGACCAGGTCGGCGTGCCGGCCGAACGCATCGTGCGGATCGGCGACAACAAGGGCGCGCCGTACGCGTCGGACAATTTCTGGCAGATGGCCGATACCGGCCCCTGCGGGCCGTGCACCGAGATCTTCTACGACCACGGCGCGCACATCGCCGGCGGCCCGCCCGGCTCGCCCGACGAGGACGGCGACCGCTTCATCGAGATCTGGAACCTGGTCTTCATGCAGTTCGACCGCGCCGCCGACGGCACGCTGACGCCGCTGCCGGCGCCGTGCGTCGATACTGGCATGGGCCTGGAGCGGCTCGCGGCCGTGCTGCAGCACGTGCATACCAACTACGAGATCGACACGTTCCAGCACCTGATCCGTGCTGCGGCCGCGCTGACCGGCACCGCCGACCTTCGCAACAATTCGCTGCGCGTGATCGCCGACCACATCCGCGCCTGCTCGTTCCTGATCGTCGACGGCGTGCTGCCGTCGAACGAGGGCCGCGGCTACGTGCTGCGCCGGATCATCCGCCGCGCGCTGCGGCACGGCTGGATGCTCGGCGTGCGCGGCGACTTCTTCTGGAAGATGGTCGCGCCGCTGATCGACGTCATGGGCCAGGCCTATCCGGAGCTGCCGGCCAAGCGCGAGCTGGTCGAGCGCGCGCTCAAAGTCGAGGAGGAGCGCTTCGGCGAGACGCTCGAGCAGGGCATGAAGCTGTTCGGCGAAGTCGCTGCGCGCGCGCAGACGGTCATTCCCGGTGCCGATGCGTTCCGCCTCTACGACACCTACGGCTTCCCGGTCGACCTGACCGCCGACATCGCGCGTGAGCGCGGCCTGAGCGTCGACATGGCCGGCTTCGAGGCGGCGATGGAGCAGCAGCGCGAGCGCGCGCGTGCGGCGAGCCAGTTCGAGTCGAAGGGCCAGCTGCCGGCCGAACTCGCCGCCAGCCTCGCGCCGACGCAGTTCCTCGGCTACGAGACGCTGCACGACGACACCGGCACGGTGTTGGCGATCCTGCGCGGCGGCCGCGCGGTCGACGCGCTCGCCGACGGCGAGGAAGGCGTCGTGATTCTCGATCGCACGCCGTTCTACGCCGAGTCGGGCGGCCAGGTCGGCGACACCGGCACGTTGAGCAGCGGCGACGGTCATTTCACGGTGGCCGATACGCACAAGCTGGCCGGCGCGTTCCACGGCCACGCCGGCCGCTGGCACGGCGCGCAGGCACTGCGCCGCGGCGATCGCGTGGCTGCGGCGGTCGACGAGGCGCGCCGGCAGGACACGATCCTCAACCACTCCGCGACGCATCTGCTGCATGCCGCGCTGCGCGAGGTGCTCGGCACGCACGTCACGCAGAAGGGCTCGCTGGTTGCGCCGGACCGGCTGCGTTTCGACTTCTCGCATTTCCAGCCGGTCGGCGCGGACGAACTGCGCCGCATCGAGGACATCGTCAACGCCGAGATCCGCCGCAACGTTGCCGCCGAGGTGCACGACATGGGCTACGACGAGGCGATCGACTTCGGCGCGATGGCGCTGTTCGGCGAGAAGTACGGCGACCGCGTGCGCGTGCTGCGCATGGGTGCGTTCTCGACCGAGCTGTGCGGCGGCACGCACGTCACGCGCACCGGCGACATCGGCCTGTTCAAGATCGTCGCCGAGAGCGGCGTGGCCTCGGGCGTGCGCCGCATCGAGGCGCTGACCGGCGCCGCGGCGACCGCCTATGTCGCCGAGGAGGAGCGCCGCCTCGACGCGGTCGCCGATCTGCTCTCGGTCGCCTCGACCGAGGTCGTCGACAAGCTGCGCCAGGTGTTCGACCGCCAGCGCAAGCTCGAGCGCGAGCTCGATGCGCTCAAGGCCAAGGCCGCCAGCTCGGCGACGCAGGATCTGGCCGCGCAGGCGCGCGAGATCGGCGGCATCCGCCTGGTCGCCGCGCGCGTCGACGGGCTCGACGCGAAGGCGCTGCGCGAGGGCGTCGACACGCTCAAGCAGCGGCTCGGCGACTGCGTCGTGCTGCTGGCCGCCGCTGCCGACGGCAAGGTCGCGCTGGTCGGCGGCGTCGGCGGGAGCGCGCTCGGCAGGGTCAAGGCCGGCGACGTCGTCGCGCACGTCGCCGCACAGATCGGCGGCAAGGGCGGCGGCCGTCCGGACCTCGCGCAGGGCGGCGGCATCGACTCGCCAGCACTGGATCAGGCGCTGGCGCATGTGCCGGAATGGCTAGTCCGGCAGCTCGCGTAAATTGTGGAGAAAACAGGGGTGTGCTTGCGCGTTCTCGATTGCGCAGGCACGATGGCTGCGGTTACCATCGCAACCGTTTTTCGTGCATGTGCTTCAGCCGTCCATACACCCGACGGCATCATCCAGGGCCGTCCACGGCCCGGTTCCTTGAAACAGGGGAAGGGTCACGTGATCAGCTAGGGAGGCTGATCCGGTCCCCTGATGTTTTCGTTTGCTCGGAGTGAGCGCCGGCAGCGTCGAACATCGGACCGACCACAGGCATCGTAGGAGAATGAAGAAATGCTGATTCTCACCCGCCGTATCGGCGAAACCCTCATGATCGGCGACGAAGTCACCGTCACCGTGCTCGGCGTGAAAGGCAACCAGGTGCGTATCGGCATCAACGCGCCGAAGGACGTCGCCGTGCATCGCGAGGAGATCTACCAGCGCATCAAGCGCGAGCAGAGCGCCGGCTCGGAAGAGGCGGGCAGCGGCGGCCAAGAAGGCTGACTTTACGATCCGTCGCGCGGACGTTATCCTGCGCGCCTTCGTAGGCGAATGCGTCCTTCGGGGCGCGCAGGAGCGGCGATCACGCCGCCACCCGACACCGCGGCGACTGCTGCACATCCCCGGAGAGATGCCCGAGAGGCCGAAGGGGCTCCCCTGCTAAGGGAGTATAGGGTCAAAAGCTCTATCGAGGGTTCGAATCCCTCTCTCTCCGCCAGTTTCACTGCCCTTCGCGATACGAAGGGATTTCCGCAGATCGAGGCCGGTACGGTCGGATACGACCGTCGCCGCGACCGAGCGCGCTTCGGGAGCGCGTTCGCACGGCGGGGGCAGTCCACGGCGTGCGCGTCGATCTCCGCGGGCCTGAGCGTCGCGCCCCTGCCGTCCCATGTCCCGATGGAGCCGGCATCGCGGCTCTGCTACGCTAGCGAGCTCGGTCGTGCGCGCTCGCCGGACGCGCCGATCGCAGGACCGCTCGCGCGAACCGCTCCCCCTGCACCGCGCGGGTCCGCACCCGTTTTCTCGGCGATCCCATCCGACGATCAGGCTGCCGATGGCGAAGCACGATTTCCTGCAACGATTCCTGCTCGAGCAGGCCGGCGTGCACGGCGCGTTCGTGCGTCTCGACAAGACCTGGCGCGACGTCCGTGCGCAGAGCGACTATCCCAAGCCTCTGGCCTCGCTGCTCGGCCGGACGCTGGCGGCGAGTGCGCTGCTCTCCGGGTCGATCAAGTTCCGCGGCCGCCTGTCGATCCAGTTCCGTTCCGAAGGCGCGTTGCGGCTGCTGTTCGCCGAATGCACCGACGGCGGCGGCCTGCGCGGGCTGGCGCGCTGGGACGAGGGCTCGGAGGCGGTGCCGCAGCTCGGCGAAGACGCGATCCTGGCCGTGACGATCGACCAGCCCGACCGCGACCTGCGCCAGCAGGCGCTGATCGCCTGCGAGGGCAATGACCTCTCGGGCGCGTTCGAGCGCTATTTCGAGCAGTCCGAACAATTGCCCACGCGCATGCTGCTGGTCGAGCACGGCGGCCGTTGTGCCGGCCTGCTGCTGCAGCCGATCGCCGACGGCGGCGGCATCTCGCTCGGCGACCCGGACGCCTGGAACCGTGTCGGCTATCTGCTGGCGACGGCGATGACCGACGAGATGGTCAACCTGTCGGCCGAAGAACTGCTGAGGCGCCTGTTCCACGAGGAGGGGGTGCGCGTGTTCGAGCCGCGGCCGCTCGCGTTCGCGTGCAGCTGCTCGCGTGGGCGCGTCGAGACGATGCTGCGCACGCTCGGCCGCGAGGAATGCGAGGCGACGCTCGCCGCCGAGGGGCAGGTCGCCGTGACCTGCGAGTTCTGCAATCACACCTACCGGCTCGACCGCGTCGACGTCGCCGGCCTGTTCGCCGCGACGGTGCCGGTGGCCGGGCCGTCGACCGCGCAATGAGTCCGACCTCCGTCGCGCCCGTGGCGCCCGATGCCGACACCGCCGGCGCGGTGCTCAACGTCGCGGCCTACCGCTTCGTCTCGATCGACGATCCGGCGGCGCTGGCCGCGCAGCTGCGCACGCGAGCCGAGGCCGGCGGCTTGCGCGGCACGATCCTGGTCGCCGCCGAGGGCATCAACCTGTTCCTGGCCGGCGCGGACGCCGCACTGCTGCGGTTCGTCGAGACGCTGCGCGCCGACGCGCGCTTCGCCGCGCTGCCGGTCAAGTTCAGCCGCAGCGCCGCGGCACCGTTCGCGCGACTCAAGGTCAAGATCAAGCCGGAGATCATCAGTTTCCGCCGCGGCGGCATCGTGCCGGAGGCCGCCCGCGCACCGGTGGTCGAGCCGGCGACGCTGGCGCGCTGGATCGGGCAGGGCGCCGACGATGCCGGACGGCGCCTGGTCCTGCTCGATACGCGCAATCGCGAGGAAGTCGCCTACGGCAGCTTCGAGGGCGCGCTGACGCTGCCGATCGACCGCTTCACCGAACTGCCCGATGCGGTCACGGCGCTGGCCGATACGCTGGACGGCGCGACCGTCGTCAGCTTCTGCACCGGCGGCATCCGCTGCGAGAAGGCGGCGCTGTGGATGCGCGCCCAGGGCCTCGACAACGTGCTGCAGCTCGACGGCGGCATCCTCGGTTATTTCGAGCAGGTCGGCGGCTACGGCTATGCCGGCCGCTGCTTCGTGTTCGATGCGCGCGTCGCGCTCGATCCGGCGCTCGCGCCGCTGGCGGACGTGGCGTCCGATCCGGACTGATCGATGGTCGGCGAGGTTTCACTTCTTAGGGGGGGCGGCATCCCTGCCTGTTTTCCGCTCGCTCCCGCGAGCGGGTCACTTTTCTTTGCGTGGCCACAGCGCCGCAGGAGCGGCGCGAACGGCGAAGCCGGCCCGAAGGGCGGAGTGCAGGCGTGACTTCTGGCGCTTCGCTATGTATGTGATCGGCATCCCTGCCTTTTTCCGCTCGCCTCCGGGCGAGCGGGTTACTTCTCTTTGCGTGCCCAAAGAGAAGTAACCAAGAGAAAGGGCACCCCGGTACCGCGGTCTCCGGGCATCCTGCCCTGCGACTTCGCGAAGGCGCTGCGGGGGTCTGCTGACAGCGCATCCTGCGCTGACAGCAGACTGGGCCACGTCCTGTGGCCCACCCTTCGGGCTTTTCCCTACGCACCTTCGCCGCGGCACAGGGGCCCCATTGGCGCGCGTCCTGCGCGCTCAAGCAAAAAACGGAAGCGGAGAAGCGAAACATGCACGGCTGTCTGCGCATGCACGAGCAAGTGTAGATGAAAGCGAAACTTTAATTGAAAGCGGCAGCGAAAGAGCAGAGGCAGGGCGCAATCGACGCTGTTTTTGCTGTTGCTCGATCTTCTGCGCGCAGGAAGCGCGCGCTCGGGTCCCGTCAGACGTGGTGGGGCGGGGCCGAAACAGCCCGCAGGGGCGCGGGTAGGGAGGCCCGCGCGTTCGTCGTCAGCACAGGAGGTGCTGTCGACGAACCTCGGTCCCGGCCCACGGACCCGCAGGGCAGGATGCCCGGAGGGCACGTCTGTGGGGTGCCCTTTCTCTTGGTTACTTCTCTTTGGGCACGCAAAGAGAAGTGACCCGCTCGCGGGAGCGAGCGGAAAACAGGCAGGGAAGCCGTCCGCCTAGAAGCAATAACCACTCAAGCGTCGAGCCGGCTCCGCCGTTCGCACCGCTCCTGCAGCGCTGTGGCCACGCAAAGAGAAAGGACCCGCTCGCCCGGAGGCGAGCGGAAAACAAGCAAGGATGCCGACTACCGACTAAGTGAAACCTCGACGATTGAATAGACCGGTCGATCCGACATCGTGGCGCGCGCGGCGCGCTCAAAGTCCTTGCCCGCACGCGCCGGCGTCCGGGTGAGCGCACGACAGCGATGTCCCGGCGCCCGCCGGGACAGCGGATGACCCCGCGCACCGGTTGACGGTGCGCGGCGCGACCTCAGGCCGCGGCGCGCGAGCGCGCCGGCGAGCGCCAGGCCGTCAGCAGATCGTCCTGGCGCTTCAGCGCATCGGCGAGATGACGCTCCTTGACATGGCCGTAGCCGCGGATCAGCTCCGGCACGCTTGCGATGTCGACCGCGAGCGCATGGCTGTCGCGATCGAGACCCGCCAGCAGCTCGTCGATCTGGCGGTAGTAGTCCTCGATCAGGCGACGCTCCATTTTGCGCTCGGCGGTGCGGCCGAACGGATCGAGCACGCTGCCGCGCAGGCCCTTGAACTTCGCCAGCACGCGGAACGCCTTGAACACCCAAGGGCCGTACTCGGCCTTGCGCAGGTGGCCGTCGGCGTCCTTCTTCGCGAGCAGCGGCGGGGCCAGATGGAAGTGCAGCTTGAAGTCGCCGTCGAAGGTGTCGCGGATGCGCTGCTCGAAATCGCCACTGGTATAGAGGCGCGCCACCTCGTACTCGTCCTTGTAGGCCATCAGCTTGAACGAATAGCGCGCGACCGCTTCGGTCAGCGCAGTCTGGCCCGGCGTGCGCGTCTGTTCGGTCTTGCGCACGGTCTCGACCAGATCCGCATAACGGCGTGCGTAGGCGGCGTTCTGGTAGTCGGTCAGGAACGCGACGCGACGCGCGATGCGCTCGTCGAGGCTGCCGCTCAGGCTGGCGTCGTCGAGCGCGTCGGCACCGGTCACGACCGGGGCGGCGGCGGGCCGCGTCGGCAAGGCGAGCGGGATCGCGCCGGACGGCAGGTGCGGCTTGACGCCGGCGGCGGCACGCACGCGCGCCGGATCGTGCGCGCCCAGGCGGCCCCAGTTGAAGGCGGCCTTGTTCATTTCGATCGCCGCGCCGTTGAGCTCGATCGCGCGCATCAGCGCGTCGTGGCCGACCGGTACCCAGCCCTTCTGCCAGGCGTAGCCGAGCATAAACAGATTGGCCGCGATCGTGTCGCCGAGCAGGGCGGTCGCCAGATCGGTCGCGTCGACCAGCTCCGGCGAGTGGCCGTCGAGCGCGAGCTTCACCGCGTCGATGATCTTCTGCGCCGGGAACTTGAGGTCCGGCTTGGTTGTGAACGTGCCTGGCATCGCCTCGTAGGTATTGAGCACGACATTGGAGCGGCCGGCACGGATCTTCGACAGCGCCCAGTAGTCGTTGACGACGACCATGTCGCAGCCGAGCACGAGGTCGGCCTCGCCGGCGGCGATGCGCACCGCATGGATGTCGCCGGGCGCGCGCGCGATGCGCAGGTGGCAGGTGACCGCGCCGCCCTTCTGCGCCAGGCCGGTCTGGTCGAGCACGGTGCTGCCCTTGCCCTCCAGATGGGCGGCCATGCCGATCAGCGCGCCGATCGTAACCACGCCGGTACCGCCGATGCCGGTGACCAGCACGTTCCACGGCTGCGCCAGGTCGGTTGCGAAGGCCGGCATCGGCAGCGCGTCGAAATCGACCGCATCGGCCGAGCCCTTGCGCTTCTTCAGGCCGCCGCCGTGCACGGTCACGAAGCTCGGGCAGAAGCCCTTCACGCACGAGTAGTCCTTGTTGCAGCCGGACTGGTCGATCTCACGCTTGCGGCCGTATTCGGTTTCCTTCGGCAGCACCGACACGCAGAACGACTTGACGCCGCAGTCGCCGCAGCCCTCGCAGACCAGCGAGTTGATGAAGACGCGCTTCTTCGGATCCTCGAGCTTGCCGCGCTTGCGGCGGCGGCGCTTCTCGGTCGCGCAGGTCTGGTCGTAGATCAGGATCGACACGCCCTTGACCTCGCGCAGACGCTTCTGCACTGCGTCGAGCTCGTCGCGATGCACGAATTCCACGCCGCTCGGGAAGATCTCCGGGCGCGACCATTTGGCGATGTCGTCGGAGACGACGACGATCGTCTGCACGCCTTCGGCGCGCATCTGGTGGGCGATGTCGGGCACCGTCAGCGTGCCGTCGACCGGCTGGCCGCCGGTCATCGCGACCGCGTCGTTGTAGAGGATCTTGTAGGTGATGTTGACCTTGGCGGCGATCGCCTGGCGGATCGCCAGTGAGCCGGAGTGGAAATAGGTGCCGTCGCCGAGGTTCTGGAATACGTGCTGGGTCTCGGTGAACGGCGCCTGCCCGCACCAGGTCACGCCTTCGCCGCCCATGTGCGAGAAGGTGTCGGTGCGGCGGTCCATCCAGGTGACCATGTAGTGGCAGCCGATGCCGCCCTGTGCGCGCGAGCCTTCCGGCACCGCCGTGGAGGTGTTGTGCGGGCAGCCCGAGCAGTAGTGCGCGGCGCGCGGGAAGTTCGCACGCGGCAGTGTCAGCTCCTGCTCCTTGGCCTCGATCCAGGCCACGCGCGAGCGGATCGCCTCGCTCGTGAAGAAGCGCGCGAGGCGGCGCGCGATCACCAGCGCGATCATCGCCGGCGTCAGCTCGCCGGTGCTCGGCAGCACCCAGCGGCCTTCCTCGTCGTACTTGCCGACGACGCTCGGGCGCGTCGGCCAGTTGTACATGTATTCCTTCATCTGCGACTCGATGAACGAGCGCTTCTCCTCGACGACGATCACGTCCTCCAGGCCGGCCGCGAAGTCGCGGATGCCGACCGGCTCGAGCGGCCAGGTCATGCCGATCTTGTAGACGCGGATGCCGATCTCGCGCGCGTCGCGCTCGCTGATGCCGAGGTATTCCAGCGCCTGCAGCACGTCCAGATAGCTCTTGCCGGTGGTGACGATGCCCAGCCTGGCGCGCGGCGAGTCGAGCACGACGCGGTCGATGTGGTTGGCACGCGCGAACGCGCAGGCCGCGTCGACCGCGTACTGATGCAGGCGCATCTCCTGGTTCAGCGGCGGATCGGGCCAGCGGATGTTGAGGCCGCCCTCGGGCAGCGCGAAATCGCCCGGCAACACGATGTCGAGCTGGTGCGGATTGACGTTGACGCTGGCGCTCGACTCGACCGTCTCGGCGATCGTCTTGAAGCCGACCCAGCGCCCGGTGAAGCGCGACATCGCCCAGCCGAGCATGCCCATGTCGAGGATGTCCTGGACGCCGGCCGGGTTGAGGATCGGCATCATCGCCGAGACGAACTCCAGTTCCGAGCCGTGCGGCAGCGTCGAGGAACGGCAGGCGTGATCGTCGGCGGCCAGCGCGAGCACGCCGCCGTGGCGCGAGGTGCCGGCGGCGTTGCCGTGCTTGAAGACGTCGCCGCAGCGATCGACGCCGGGGCCCTTGCCGTACCACATCGCGAACACGCCATCGACTTTGGCGCCCGGGAACAGGTTGGTCTGCTGGGTGCCCCAGACCATCGTCGCGCCGAGATCCTCGTTGAGGCCCGGCGTGAACTCGATCGCCGAGGCCTTGAGGTGCTTGCGCGCCTTCCACAGCTCCAGATCGAAGCCGCCCAGCGGCGATCCGCGATAGCCGGAGATGAAGCCGGCGGTATTGAGGCCGGCGGCGCGGTCGCGCATCTGCTGCATCAGCGGCAGACGCACCAGCGCCTGGACGCCGGACAGATAGATGCGTCCTTCGCTGCGCGTGTACTTGTGTTCGAGCGTGTACTCGCGATCGACGACCGGCGCGGGAACGGACATGGGAGACCTGGCAGACGGCTAGGGATGGACGCGGAAATTGTAGCAGCGGCCTCGTCGGCCCAAGCCGCGGCGGCGGGAATCAATCGGCCGGGCGCGAGCGCACAATCGGCGCGGCCGCCCGGTGCCGATCGCGCCGCGCCGCGACCCGGGACGCAACCGGCGGGTGTGCCTTGCAGGGCAGTGCGCCTGCACCGCGGTGCAGGCCGCAGCGACCCGGCGGAGCGTCCGCGGGCGGCACCCGCATCGCGTGGCGACCGTGGTCGCGCCACAGGCGGCGATCCGGTCCGTCAGCGCGGCCGCTTCTTCAGATCACCTCGATGCCGGCCGTGCGCAGCAGCCGGCAGACCGCGATCAGCGGCAGGCCGATCAGCGCGGTCGGATCGTCGCTGCCGATCCGTTCGAACAGGGCGATGCCCAGGCCCTCGCATTTGAAGCTGCCGGCGCAGTCGAGCGGCTGCTCGCGCTCGACGTAGGCGGCGATCGTCGCGGCGGTCAGCGGTCGGAACGCGACCTCGGTCCGGTCGAGGGCTGCGTACTCGACCGTGTCGCCGCTGCGCCGATCGATCAGGCAGACCGCGGTGTGGAACAGCACGGTCGCGCCGCTGCAGGCGGCCAGCTGGATGCGGGCGGTGGCCGCGTCGCCGGGCTTGCCGAGCACGAGGCCGCCGCGGTCGGCGACCTGGTCCGAGCCGATCACGACTGCGCCGGGCGCGTGCGCGGCGACCGCGCGCGCCTTCTCGGCGGCCAGCCGGCGCGCCAGATCGGCCGCTGCCTCGCCGGACTGCCGCGTCTCCTCGACGCCGGGCGCCACGCAGCGCAGGCGCGGTGCGATGCGGCCGAGCAGCTCGCGCCGGTAGCGCGAGGTCGAGGCCAGCACGAGGTCGACCTCGGCGATCTTCATGGGCTGCCGCCGGCGGCGCCGATCGCATGGCGCAGGTCGGCGCTGGCGTCGTCGAGCTGTTCGATGCGGCGCTGCAGGTCGGCCAGCGACCGCGCCAGCGCCGCGTCGGCAGCCTCCAGTGCCGTGATCGAGGCCCGCGCCGCGTGTTCGCGCAGCCAGAGGCGGTGGGCCAGCAGATCGCGCAGCGCCGCGTCGATCGGCGCGCCGGGCAGGTCGGCCGCGGCGTCCTCGCCGGCCGCGGCGACCAGTCCCGGCACGTCGGCCAGGCGCCGGCGGCAGGTCTGCAGGCGTTCCTCGAACGCGTCGGCGCGATCGAGAATGCTGCGCAGCACGCGCGCACGGCGCGCGCGGCGTCGCCCGATCCAGACCGCCGCGATCAGCGCGGCGCCGGCCGCGCAGGCGGCGATCGTCAGGATATTCATGGGCTTGGCTCCGCGCCGACGAAGCCGGACAGTGTGCCCGAGCCGGCGCCCGCGGGCAATTTGGGTTGACTTTGCGGGGGGGCACACCTAGTATCGCGCGCCCTATGTCAGCCGCCCTGCCCGAAACCGTGGATGCTTGGCGCATGGTGCAGGGGCAGCGTGCGTTTCAGGGGCGTTTGCCGCTGGCGGGCTTTGCGCGGCTGTCCGACAGCCTGGCCGATGCCGACGGCGACGTCGCCTACGACCTGGAGTTCGGGCGCGACGCCTACGGAATCGCGTTTCTGCGGCTGCACGTCGACGCCGGTCTGCCGCTGATCTGTCAGCGCACGCTGGAGCGTTTCGTGCAGCCGGTGACGATCGATCAGCGGCTGGGCCTGATCAGCAGGGAGCAGGACGAGGCGGGTTTGCCCGAAGGCTACGAGCCGCTGCTGGTCGCCGACGGCCAGCTGGCTCCGGCCGACGTGATCGAAGACGAGTTGATATTGACGCTGCCGGTCGTACCGGTGAGCCCGGGCGCCCCGCTCGAGTTCACCACCGGCGCCGACGAGCCGGACCAGGCGCTGCGCGAGAATCCGTTCGCGGTGCTGGCCCGGCTCAGGCACGATTAGCGGTACCTTGAGATTTCATCGGAGAAAGTGTCATGGCAGTTGCCAAGAGTCGCAAAACCCCGTCGCGTCGCGGCATGCGCCGTGCCCACGATTCGCTCACCGCCAAGCAGTTGGCCACCGATCCGACGTCGGGCGAGGTGCATATCCGCCACCACGTCACCAAGGACGGCTACTACCGCGGCAAGAAGGTGATCGACACCCGTTCGTCGGTTCCGACCGAGGACTGATCGGTTCTTTTCGGCGGATGCGCGCAGGCGCATCCGGCCGGCATCCGGCGGGAACGGGCCGAGCGGCGCCGTTCCCGCGTCTTTTCTGCCGGTAGGCGCTGCGGCGGTCGGACGGCCCTGCGTCACCCACGACACGCAGCCAGCTGCAGTAGGGGTTGATTCTGATCCACTCACGCATCGCGGGTACCGGCAGCTATCTGCCGGACAAGGTCCTGACCAACGCCGACCTCGAACGGCTCGTCGAAACCAGCGACGAGTGGATCGTGTCGCGCACCGGCATCCGCGAGCGGCACATCGCCGCCGACGGCGAGACGACCGGCGATCTGGCGCTGCACGCGGCGCGCCGCGCGCTCGAGGCGGCCGGCGTCGCGGCGAGCGAGATCGACCTGATCGTGCTCGGCACGACCACGCCCGATCTGGTCTTCCCGTCGACCGCCTGCCTGCTGCAGCACCGGCTCGGCGCCAACGGCTGCATGGCCTTCGACGTCAACGCCGCCTGCAGCGGCTTCATGTACGCGCTCGGCATCGCCGACAAGTTCATCCGTTCCGGCACCGTCAAGACGGCTCTGGTCGTCGGCTCTGAGACGCTGTCGCGGATGACCGACTGGACCGACCGCCAGACCTGCGTGCTGTTCGGCGACGGCGCCGGCGCGGTCGTGCTCAAGGCCTCCGACGAGGCCGGCATCCTGTCCACGCATCTGCATGCCGACGGCGGCCACAAGGATCTGCTGTACGGACCGGTCGGCGTGTCGACCGGCTTCCGCGCCGAGGAGCCCAACTGCGGCGTCACGATCCGCATGAGCGGCAACGAGGTGTTCAAGGTCGCGGTCAAGACGCTGGACCGCGTCGTCGACGAGACGCTCGAGGCCAACCGGCTCGACAAGAGCGCGATCGACTGGCTGATTCCGCATCAGGCCAATCTGCGCATCATCCAGGCCACCGCCAAGCGGCTGGACATGCCGATGGATCGCGTGATCGTCACCGTCGACAAGCACGGCAACACCTCGTCGGGCTCGGTACCGCTGGCGCTGGACTATGCGGTACGCTCCGGCAAGGTCCAGCGCGGCCAGCTGCTGCTGCTCGAAGCGTTCGGCGGCGGCTTCACCTGGGGGTCGGCGCTGATCCGGTACTAGTGCCGTTGGCATGCGGCCGGCCCGGACCGGCAGGGGCCGCGCCGGAACCGGTCAGGCGAGCGGCCGGCTCCGGAAGTCGAGGCGCCAGCTCGGGTCTCGCCGCCCGGTCCGGAGCCGTTCGATCGGGCGAGGGCACGGAGCCCGCCATTCCCACTCATCGCTAGAGCGCCTGCCGAGCGCGGAGGGACTCCATGGCTCAACGTCTGCTGCTCGACGGCCGCGCAGTCTGGCTCAAGCGCTACGGGCACCGGCCCCGGCGTCTGGCGCATCGTGCCCTGGACTTCACGGCCCGCCAGCTCGATCTGGAGCCGTTGCGGCCCGACCGCGTCGCGTCGGCCGAGGAGGCCAAGCGCATCGAGGCGCGCCGGCTCGGCGAACTGGCCGGGCGCGGTCTGCGCGTGCCGTCCGTGCTGGGTGACGGCGCCGACGTGCTGCTGCTGAGCGACGTCGGCGCCTCGCTGTCGTTGCAGCTGCGCGAGATCGGCGACCGGCCGGCCGCGATCGACCGCCTGGTCGCCGGCGCGGTCGATGCGATCGCGCAGGCGCACCGCCGCGGCGTTTATCTCGGTCAGCCGCTGCCGCGCAATCTCACCGTCGACGCCGACGGCTACGGCTTCCTCGATTTCGAGGAAGATCCCGGCCGCGTGATGTCGCTGGACGGCGCGCAGGCGCGCGACTGGCTGCTGTTCGCGTCCGGCGTCGCGCGCCGCTACGAGGCGCGCGGACCGCGGGCGCTGGCGGACCTCCTCGCGGCCGGTCTGGACCGCGCGCGTGCGCCGGTGGTCGGGCAGGTGGGCCATGCCGCGCAGCGGCTGCATTTTCTCGAACGCCTGACCCGCCCGTTCGGATCGCGCGCCCGCGCACTCGGCGAGGCGGTCGCAGCGCTGCGCCATGCGCTCGGCATCCTGGCGCTGACGGCGCTGATGCTGCTCGATTACCTGCCGGACCGCGACTTCGACCTGCTCGGCCTTTCCTTCCTGATCGACTATCTGACATGACCGATACCGCTTCCCCGCTCGCATTCGTCTTCCCCGGCCAGGGCTCGCAGTCGCTCGGCATGCTGGCCGAACTGTCCGAGATGCATGCCCAGGTTCGCCAGACCTTCGTCGAGGCTTCCGATGGCGCCGGCGTGGACCTGTGGGCGCTGTCGCAGGGCGGACCCGAGGAGATGCTCGGCCGTACCGAGTACACGCAGCCGGCCCTGCTCGCCGCCGGCGTCGCGGTCTGGCGCGTCTGGCTGGCCGCCGGCGGTGCGCGCCCGGCGCAGTTGGCCGGCCACAGTCTCGGCGAGTACACGGCCCTGGTCGCGGCCGGCGCGATCGATCTGCACGACGCGGCGCATCTGGTGCGAATCCGCGGCCAGGCGATGCAGGCCGCCGCTCCGGCCGGCGCCGGCGCGATGGCCGCGGTGCTCGGCGCCGACGACGCGCTGGTCGAGGAGGTCTGCCAGGCCATCTCCGGCGACACCGTCGTCGTGCCGGCCAACTACAACTCGCCGGGGCAGATCGTGATCGGCGGGCACGTCGCGGCGGTGGACGCCGCGCTCGCGCAGCTCGCCGAGCGCGGCGTACGCAAGGCGGTCAAGCTCGCGGTCAGCGTGCCCTCGCACACGCCGCTGATGCGCGAGGCCGCCAACCGGCTGGCCGAGGCGATCGGCGCCTACGTCTGGCGCGAACCGGCGATCCCGGTCGTGCAGAACGTCGATGCCAAGGTCCACGCCGGCCTGCCGGAGATCCGCGATGCGCTGGTGCGCCAGCTCTACCTGCCGGTGCGCTGGACCGGCTGCGTGCAGGCGCTGGCCGCCGGCGGCGCGACGCGCGTCGCCGAATGCGGGCCCGGCAAGGTGCTGACCGGCCTGGTCAAGCGCATCGACAAGTCGCTGGACGCCCGTCCGCTCGGTACGCCGGGCGAATTCGAGGCGGCGCGCGAGGCCTGGTCCTGACCTTCTTTTCCTACAGCGAGACTTCCGCATGAGTGCAATCCTCGAGGGCGAGATCGCCCTGGTCACCGGTGCCAGCCGCGGCATCGGCGCGGCGATCGCCGCGGAGCTGGCGAGCCTCGGCGCCGTCGTGATCGGCACCGCGACCAGCGAAGCCGGTGCGCAGGCGATCGGCGAACGGCTGGCCGCCAGCGGCGGCGCGGGCCGCGTGCTCGACGTCACCGACGCGGCCGCGGTCGACGCCCTGGTCGAGGAGGTCGGCAAGACCTTCGGCGCGCCGTCGATCCTCGTCAACAACGCCGGCATCACGCGCGACCAACTGCTGATGCGCATGCGCGACGAAGACTGGCAGGCGATCATCGACACCAATCTGAGCTCGGTCTTCCGGACCTCGCGCGCGGTGCTGCGCGGCATGATGAAGGCGCGCAAGGGCCGCATCATCTCGATCGCCTCGGTGATCGGCCTGACCGGCAATCCGGGCCAGTCCAACTACGCGGCGGCCAAGGCCGGCATCATCGCGTTCTCCAAGTCGCTGGCGCGCGAGATCGGCTCGCGCGGGATCACCGTCAACGTCGTCGCGCCGGGCTTCATCGACACCGACATGACGCGCGTGCTGCCCGACGAGCAGAAGAAGGCCCTGGTCGGCCAGATCGCGCTCGGCCGGCTCGGCGAGCCGGCCGACATCGCGCGCGCGGTGGCGTTCCTGGCCTCGCCGGCGGCGGCCTACATCACCGGAGAAACTCTGCACGTCAACGGCGGCATGTACATGCCGTGACAGGGCGCCGCGGACCGGCCGGGGCGCTTGAAAAGCGCCCGGTACGGCGCCATCGCGATCCCGCGCCGAGGCAGCGGGCGGTTGCTGGCGACCCTTCGGACGTTCCACTACAATGCGCCCGACTTCAAGCCACGCTGCGCCACCCGGTGCGGCGGTCGGGCAAACCGCAAGAATCCCATCGGGAGGAAGAGAACCCATGAGCACCATCGAAGAACGCGTCAAGAAAATCGTCGTCGAACAGCTGGGTGTGAAGGAAGACGAGGTCACGCCGAACGCGTCGTTCGTTGACGATCTCGGCGCCGATTCGCTCGACACCGTGGAGCTGGTGATGGCGCTCGAGGAGGAGTTCGAGTGCGAGATTCCCGACGAGGAAGCCGAGAAGATCACCACCGTCCAGCAGGCGGTCGATTACGTGAAGGCGCACGTCAAGGCCTGATCGGCCCGCCCAGGCGTCGAAAAGAGCTGCGCCCGCGAGGCGCAGCTCTCGTTTTGAGGGCCGCAAACGCTACGCTCGCGTACGGTTGCGTCCGCCATCGAAAGGTATTCGCATGACCAAGCGTCGCGTCGTCGTCACCGGACTCGGACTGCTCAGCCCCGTCGGCAACGACGTATCCACCGCCTGGCGCAACGTGCTGGACGGCGTGAGCGGCATCGGACCGATCACGCATTTCGACGCCAGCACGTTCCCGACGCGGATCGCCGGCGAGATCCGCGACTTCGATCCGGCGTCGGTGATCCCGCCGAAAGACGTCAAGAAGATGGACCCGTTCATCCACTACGGCGTCGCAGCCTCGCTGCAGGCGCTGGCCGATGCGGGTCTGGCGCCGCACGAGCACGACGCCGAGCGCATCGGCGTGGCGATCGGCGCCGGCATCGGCGGCATCCACACGATCGAGCGCACCTCGATCACCTATCACGAGAGCGGCCAGCGCAAGATTTCGCCGTTCTTCGTGCCGAGCTCGATCATCAACATGGCATCGGGCCAGCTGTCGATCATGCTCGGCCTGAAGGGCCCGAACATCGCCTGCGTGACCGCCTGCACGACCGCCACGCACAACATCGGCCTGGCGATGCGCATGATCCAGTACGGCGACGCCGACGTGATGATCGCCGGCGGCGCCGAGTACGCGACGACCGGCACCGCGGTCGGCGGCTTCTGCTCGGCGCGCGCGATGTCCACGCGCAACGACGAGCCGACCCGCGCGAGCCGTCCGTGGGACCGCGGCCGCGACGGCTTCGTGCTGTCCGACGGCGCCGGCGTGCTGGTGATCGAGGACTACGAGCACGCGGTCAAGCGCGGCGCGCGGATCTACTGCGAGCTGGCCGGCTACGGCATGAGCGGCGACGCCTACCACATGACCTCGCCGCCCGAGGACGGCAACGGCGCGCGGCGCTCGATGCAGATCGCGATCGCCGACGCCGGCCTCAATCCGGACCAGATCCAGTACATCAACGCGCATGCCACCTCGACCGGCGTCGGCGACGTCGCCGAGGTCGCCGCGATCAAGGCCTGCTTCGGCGACCACGCCGGCAAGCTGATGGTCAGCTCGACCAAGTCGATGACCGGCCATCTGCTCGGCGCGGCCGGCGGCGTCGAGGCGATCTTCTCGATCCTGGCGCTGCGCGACAACGTCGTGCCGCCGACGATCAACCTCGACGATCCGGACGAGGGCTGCGACCTCGACTTCGTGCCGCACACGGCGCGCGAGAGCCGGCTCGAGGTCGTCTTGTCCAATTCGTTCGGGTTCGGCGGCACCAACGGCACCCTGGCGTTTCGGCGCGTTTGAGCCGCGCCCGGCTCAGCCTGACCGGCCGGCGCGACCTGCTCGCGCTGGCGGCGGCTTACCCTGAGCGTTATCCGGGCCTGCTCGAGAGCGCGGCGCGCGGCGGTGATCGGCCGCGCTACGACATCCTGTTCGCGCATCCGCAGTCGGCGCTGCAGCTGGACGCCGACGGCCGCGTGCGTGACGGCGAAGGCCGCGTCCTCGAAGGCGATTTCCTCGATCTGCTCGACGCGCGCCACGCCGATGCGGGCGAGGCCGGTGCCGACCACGGTCTGCCGTTCGGCGGCGGCTGGCTGGTCTATCTCGGCTACGAGTATGCCGGCCATGTCGAGCCGCGCCTGCGGCTGCCGGCCGCCGCCGACGGCCTGCCGGTCGCGCTGGCGCTGCGCTGTCCGGCCGCGATCGTCGTCGACCACGCCGAGGACCGCACGATCCTGATCGCCGAGGCCGGACATGCCGGCCTGGTCGAGTCGATGGCGCGCGATCTGGCCGCGGCGCCCGAGTTCGACGCGGCGCTGCCGGCGCGCATCGCGATCGACGAGGACGCGCCGCAGCGCTTCCTCGACGGCGTCGCACGGATCGGCGAGTACCTCGCCGCCGGCGACGTGTTCCAGGTCAACCTGTCGCGCGGCTGGCAGGCGCGTTTTGCCGCGCCGGTCGCGCCGGCCGCGCTGCACGCGGCGCTGCGGCGTGCCAATCCGGCGCCTTACGCGGCCTTGCTGCAGTGGCGCGGCACGGCGGTGATCAGTTCCTCGCCGGAGCGACTGGTCGAGGTGCGCGGCGAGCGCGTGCAGACCCGGCCGATCGCCGGCACGCGGCCGCGTCTGGCCGGCGAGGACGAGACCGAGCGCGTGCGCGAGCTGGTCGGCCATCCGAAGGAACGCGCCGAACACGTCATGCTGATCGACCTGGAGCGCAACGATCTCGGCCGCATCTGCGTGCCGGGCAGCGTCGTCGTCGACGAGCTGATGACGGTCGAGAGCTATGCGCACGTGCACCACATCGTCTCCAACGTCGCCGGCCGGCTGCGCGCGGACGTGTCGCCGGGGCGCGTGCTGCGCGCGGTGTTCCCGGGCGGCACGATCACCGGCTGCCCGAAGGTGCGCTGCATGGAGATCATCGCCGAGCTCGAGGGCGGCGGCCGCGGCGCCTACACCGGCTCGATCGGCTATCTCGACCGCAGTGGCGCGATGGACTTCAACATCCTGATCCGCACCCTGGTCGCATCGGGCGACTCGGTGCGCTGGCGCGCCGGCGCCGGCATCGTCTTCGATTCGCAGGCCGGCGCCGAGCTCGAGGAGACGCGCGCCAAGGCACGCGGCCTGCTGCGCGCGCTCGGGGACGCGCCGTGATCGCGCGAACGCGCGTCGACGGTCGCGCCTCGGCCGTGGTCGACGTCGCCGATCGCGGCCTGAACTACGGCGACGGCCTGTTCGAGACGATCCTGTTCGTCGACGGCGCGGCGCCGCTGTGGCCGCGCCATCTGGCGCGGCTGCGCGAAGGCTGCGAGCGGCTGCGCATCGCGCCGCCGGACGAGGCCGCGCTGGCCGCCGACTGCGCCGCGGTCGGCGCCGAGCTGCCGCGCGCGGTGGTCCGCGTCACGGTCACGCGCGGCAGCGGTCCGCGCGGCTACGCGCCGCCGCGGCCGGCCGGCTCGCGGCGCATCGTCGCCGCCGGTGCCGAGCCGCCGCTGCCGCGCGATTGGTACCGCGAAGGAATCCGGGTACGCTTCTGCGAGACCCGTCTGGCGCTGCAGCCGCAGCTGGCCGGACTCAAGCATCTGAACCGTCTCGAGCAGGTGCTCGCACGCGCCGAGTGGGACGATTCCGCCATTGCCGAGGGCATCGTGTTCGACACCGAAGGGCGCGTCATCGGCGCGACCGCCGCCAATGTGTTCATCGTCCGCGACGGCGCCGTCGCGACGCCGCGCCTGGACCGCTGCGGCGTGGCCGGCGTGATGCGCGCCGAGCTGATCGCGCGCCTGGGCCAGGTCCGGATACGCGACATCGAGGCCGGCGAGCTGCTCGACGCCGACGAGGTCTTCGTCTGCAACGCGGTGCGCGGCGTGCTCTGGGTCGGCGAGCTCGGCGGCCGGCAGTGGCGACCCGGTCCGGTCGCCACGCGCCTGATCGCCGATCTGCACGCGGCCGGCTTCGGAGCGGCGGCATGAGCGCGCCGCGCAAGGCCGCCGTCGCGTCGCCGAGCCACGGCCGCACCGGCATCGGCCGGCTGCTCGGCATCGCCGTGCTGGCGCTGCTGCTCGCGGCGGCCGCGCTCGCGTTCGCGGCCTGGCGCGACTACCGGCAGTTCGCCGATGCGCCGCTGTCGCTCGAGGCCGACACCACGCTCGACATCGCGCGCGGCACCTCGTACCGGCAGATCGTGCGGACGCTGCGCCGCGAGGGGCATACGCGTGCCGCGCCGTTCTACTGGCGTCTGCTCGATCGCCAGATGGGCGTCTCCGGCCGGCTGCACGCCGGCGAGTACGCGCTGCCGGTCGGCATCACGCCGCGCCAACTGCTCGCGAAGATGGCGGCCGGCGAGGTGGTGCAGCACCAGTTCACGATCGTCGACGGCTGGACGTTCCGCCAGCTGCGCGTCGCGCTCGCGCAGGAGACCGGCCTGCGCCAGACGCTGACGATCGCGAGCGACGATGAGATCGCCGCGCAGCTCGGCCTCGCCGACGTCGGCGCCGAGGGCTGCTGCCTGCCCGAGACCTATGCCTGGATCAAGGGCGAGTCGGACCTGGACGTGCTGCGCCGCGCTGCCGCGGCGATGCGCAGGACGCTCGACGAGCTCTGGGCCGCGCGCGTGCCCGACCTGCCGCTGAAATCGCCGTACGAGGCGCTGATCCTGGCCTCGATCGTCGAGAAGGAGACCGGCATCGCCAGCGAGCGCGCCGAGGTCGCCGGCGTGTTCGTGCGCCGGCTGCGCATCGGCATGCGGTTGCAGACCGACCCGACCGTGATTTACGGCCTCGGCGAAGGCTACACCGGCCGCCTGCGCCGGCGCGATCTGGACGGCGACACGCCGTACAACACCTATACGCGCGCCGGCCTGCCGCCGACGCCGATCGCGCTGCCGGGCCGCGCGGCGATCGCCGCCACGCTGGCGCCGGCCGGCGGCGACGCGCTGTACTTCGTCGCCTACGGCGACGGCAGCGGCCGCCACGAATTCTCCGCGACGCTGGCCGAGCACAACCGCGCGGTCGCGCGCTATCTGGAGCGGCTGCGCCGATGAGGGGCCGCCTGATCACGCTCGAAGGCGGCGAGGGCGCCGGCAAGAGCACGGTGCTGGCCACCGTGCGCGAGCGGCTGGCCGCCCATGGCATCGACGTCGTCGTCACCCGCGAGCCCGGCGGCACGCCGCTCGGCGAGGCGGTGCGTGCGCTCGTGCTCGATCCCGCCTACGGGCCGGTCTGCGCCGAGAGCGAGCTGCTGCTGATGTTCGCCGCGCGCGCGCAGCTCGTGCGCAGCGTGATCGAGCCGGCGCTGGCGGCCGGACGCTGGGTGCTCAGCGACCGCTTCAGCGACGCCAGCTACGCCTACCAGGGCGGCGGCCGCGGCCAGCCGCCGGCGCGCATTGCCGATCTCGAATCCTGGGCGGCCGGCGTGCGTCCGGACCTGACGCTGCTGCTGGATCTGCCGGTCGCGCAGGGCCTGGCGCGCGCCGGCGGCCGCGCCGCGGCCGATCGCATCGAGGCCGAGCGCGAGGATTTCTTCGAGCGCGTGCGCGCGGCCTACCGCGCACGCGCGGCGGCCGAGCCGCAGCGCTTCCGCGTGATCGACGCCGGTGCCGAGCTCGGCACGGTGCAGGCCGCAGTCGCGGCCGCGATCGACGCCTATCTCGCCGTGCAGCAGCGCCGATGAACGCGACGATCGCGCCATGGCTGGAGCCGACCTGGCAGCGCCTCGGCGAGGCGCTGCGGACCGGCCGCCTTCATCATGCGCTGCTGATCGCCGGCCCGGCCGGTCTCGGCAAGCGCGCCCTGGCCGAGGCCCTGGTGGCCGCGGCGCTGTGCCAGCAGCGGACCGATGCCGGCGCCTGCGGCGTCTGCCGTGCCTGCCGGCTGCTGGCGGCCGGCACGCATCCGGACCGTGCCCATGTCAGCTTCGCCGAGCGCGACGACGGCAAGCTGCGCAGCGAGCTGACGATCGAGCAGATCCGCACGCTGTCGGCGCGCCTGGCGCTGTCGAGCCAGTTCGGCGGCCTGCAGCTGGCGATCATCGAGCCGGCCGAGGCGATGAACGTCAGTGCCGCCAACGCGCTGCTGAAGACGCTCGAGGAGCCGGCCTCCGACACGATCATGATCCTGGTCGCCGACCAGGCCGCGCGCCTGCCGGCGACGATCCGCAGCCGCTGCCAGCGTATCGATGTCGCGCTGCCGCCGGGGCGCCAGGCCCTGGCCTGGCTGCGCGCGCAGGGGCTGGGCGAGGCCGCGGCCGCCCAGGCGCTTGCAGCCGCGGCCGGCAATCCCGGCCTGGCGCTGGCCTGGAGCGGCGACGGCCGGCTCGAACTCGGCGCCGCCTGCGCCGGCGATCTGGCCGCGCTGGCCGGCGGCCGCGCCACGGCGATGCAGGTCGCCGAGCGCTGGGCGGCCGACCGTCCGGCCGACCGGCTCTGGTTCGCCGCGGTGCTCGCCGACGAGGAGGCGCAGCGGCTCGCGCTCGGCGAGCGCGGCCGTTTCGGCTTGACCGCCATCGACGAAATCCCGAAGCTAGCCGCGTGGTTCGCGAAGGCCAACCAGGCGCGCCGGCTGCTCGACACGCCGCTGCGGCCGGAGCTGGTCCTGCTCGAGGTGTTGCGCGCCTGGCCGGCGGCCGGGCAGGGCGAGAGGAGATTCTGACGATGTCCACCCCGCTATCCGGCGGCATGCCGCGCCAGGGCATCCTGTCGCTGGCGATCAAGGACAAGGGCGCGCTCTACAACGCCTACATGCCGTTCGTGAAGGGCGGCGGCCTGTTCGTGCCGACCACCAAGCGCTACAGCCTCGGCGACGAGGTCTTCATCCTGCTCTCGCTGATGGACGATCCGGACCGCCTGCCGGTGGCCGGCAAGGTGGTGTGGATCACGCCGCCCGGCGCACAGGGCAATCGTGCCGCCGGCATCGGCGTGCAGTTCAGCGATTCGAGCGACGGCGAGATCGTGCGCACCAAGATCGAGACGATCCTCGCCGGTATCCTGACCCAGGAACGGCCGACCCACACGATGTGAGAGCGGCGCGGGGCGCCGCGCGCCTGATCCGGCCGCCGCGCGTTCGCGCACGCTCGTGCCGGACGCGGTGAAACCGCGCGTATAGTATCGGCGCAGGCGTGCAGGCCGCCCGGCCTGCAGCGCGCGTGGCACCTCCAGTACGGATGACGCGGAGACCGATCGTGTTCAGACGTTGGCTGCTCGGAATCCTGGCCGTCGTGGCGGTCGCCATCGTCGGCCTGTTGGTGATCGCCTGGCGGCCGTCGATCGCGCCGATCGATCCGCCGGCGGCCGGATCGTTTCCGCCCGAGCGCGTCGCGCGCGGCGCGATCCTGGCCGGCGCCGGCTACTGCGCGACCTGCCATACCGCCCGCGACGGCGCGCGCTATGCCGGCGGCTATCCGATGGCGACCGCGTTCGGCACGATCCATTCGACCAACATCACGCCCGATCCGGACACCGGCATCGGCCGCTGGTCCGAAGCGGCTTTCGTGCGCGCGATGCGCAGCGGCGTCGCGCGCGACGGCAGCCACCTGTTTCCGGCGTTTCCGTTCGACCATTTCACCAAGGTCACCGATCAGGACCTCGGCGATCTCTACGCGTTCCTGATGAGCCAGCCGCCGGTCGCGGCGGCGCCGCGCGACAACACGGTGCCGTTTCCGCTCAACCTGCGTGTGTTGCAGGCCGGCTGGAAACTGTTGTTCCTGCGCAAGGGCGTATTCGAGCCCGATCCGGCCCGCAGCGAGGCCTGGAACCGCGGCGCCTATCTGGCCGAAGGCCTCAGTCATTGCGGCGCCTGCCATACGCCGCGCAACGCGGTCGGTGCCGAGCGGCGCAGTGCCGCCTATGCCGGCGCGCTCGTCGATGGCTGGGAGGCGCCGGCGCTGACCGCGGCCAACCCGGCCCCGGTGCCATGGAGCGAGGACGCGTTGTACGCATACCTGCGCGGCGGCGTCAGCGCGCTGCACGGCAGTGCGGCCGGCCCGATGTCCGAGGTGGTCCATGACGGCCTGTCCGAGCTGCCCGATGCCGACATCCGCGCGCTCGCGGTCTACTTCGCCGATGTCTCCGGGGCTGACGGGCGCGCCGATCGCAGCGACGCGGCGGTGACCGCCGCGCTCGCGGCATCCGCGCAGGCGCCGTCGTCGGCATCGGACGCCGGCGCCGAGCTGTATCGCGCGGCCTGCGCGTCGTGTCATTACAACCGCGCGCCGGCGCCGCTGGCGGCACGTCCGGAGCTGGCCCTGGTCAGCGCGCTCGGCAGCGACGATCCGAGCAATCTGATCCGCGTCGTGCTCGAAGGCATCGGCGTCGAGGAAGGCATGCCGGGCGTGCTGATGCCGCCGTTCGCGCATCTGGCCGACGCCGATCTCGCCGCACTCGCGGCGTATCTGCGTCGTACGCGTACCACCCGCCCGCCGTGGCCGGATCTGGAGGCGAAGATCGCCGAGGTCCGCCGCCACACCGCCGGCACCTGACCGTCCTTTCGAGCGGAGCCGCCGCGATGACCAGCCTGACGATCAACGGACGCGAGGTCACCGTCACCAGTGGCGAGGACACGCCGCTGCTGTGGGTGATCCGCGACGAGCTCGGTCTGACCGGCACCAAGTTCGGCTGCGGCATCGGCATGTGCGGCGCCTGCACGGTCCACGTCGACGGTCGGGCGATTCGCTCGTGCATCACGCCGGTGGCGGCGGTCGCCGGCACCCGCATCACGACGATCGAAGGTCTCGATCCGGCCGGCGCGCATCCGCTGCAGAAGGCCTGGATCGCGACCCAGGCGCCGCAGTGCGGCTACTGCCAGTCCGGCCAGATCATGCAGGCCGCGACGCTGCTCAAGGATTTTCCGGAGCCGACCGATCGCGACATCGACGCGGTGATGGGCGGCAACCTGTGCCGCTGCATGGCCTACGTGCGGATCCGCAAGGCGATCCATCTGGCTGCGGCCGAACTCAAGGAGCGCGAGTGATGGCCGGCCTGCGCTGTGCTCCGAATCTCGATGCGCCGGCCTCTGCGGCCCGCCGCGACTTTCTGATCGGCGCGGCCGGCGCCGGCTTCGTGCTGGCGTTCGCGCGGCCCGGAAGCGTCTTCGCCGATCCGGCCGCGGCGATCGCCGCGGCCGCCTACGAGCCGAACCTGTGGTGCCGCATCGACGCCGAGGGCATCGTCACGGTCAACATCATCCGCGCCGAGATGGGCCAGCACGTCGGCACCGCGCTGGCGCGGATCCTCGCCGACGAACTGGAGGCCGACTGGGCCGACGTGCGCATCGATCACGTCGACAGCGACCCGAAGTGGGGCCTGATGGTGACCGGCGGCAGCTGGTCGGTCTGGCAGAGCTTTCCGCTGCTGAGCCAGGCCGGCGCGGCCGCGCGCACCGCCCTGATCGAGGAGGGCGCCAAGCTGCTCGGCGTCGCGCCGTCGGCGTGCACGGCGCGCGCCAGCACGGTCAGCGCCGGCGGCCGCTCGATCCGCTATGCCGAGATCGTCCGCCGCGGCAATCCGAGCCGGCACTACAGCGCCGACGAGCTGAAGGCCATGCCGCTCAAGCCGGCCTCCGAACGCCGTCTGGTCGGTCGCGACACGCAGGCGCTCGACGTTCCCGACAAGACCGACGGCAAGGCCGTCTACGGCATCGACGCCCGCGTGGCGGGCATGCTCTACGCGCGGCCGAAGCTGCCGCCGACGCGCAACGGTTCAAAAGTGCTGTCGATCGACGATGCGGCCGCCAAGACCATTCCGGGCTATCACCGCGCACTGGCGCTGGACGATCGGTCCGGCACCGTGCCGGGCTGGGTCATGGTCTTCGCCGACTCCTACGCCGCGGCGATCCGCGCCGCCGATCAGGTGCAGGTGCGCTGGGACAGCGACGACACCGCGCAGGTCTCCGAGCAGCAGATCCTCGATCACGGTGCCAAGCTGATCGCCGATCCGGCCGCCGGCGCGCACGTGTTCGACGATGCCGGCGTCGACGCCGCATTCGCCCAGGCCGCCTCGGTGCTCGAGCACACCTACACGACGGCCAGCGTGCTGCATTTCCAGCTCGAGCCGGTCAACGCGCTGGCGTTCGAGAAGGACGGCCGCTGGGAGATCCACACCGGCAACCAGTGGCAGTCGCTGATCCTGCCGACGCTGGCCAAGGCGCTCGGCGTCGGCGAGGACGCGGTCATCATGCGCACCTATCTGCTCGGCGGCGGTTTCGGCCGCCGCCTCAACGGCGACTACGCGGTGCCGGCCGCGCTGGCGGCCAAGGCGCTCGGCCGGCCGGTCAAGATGGTCCTCACACGCGCCGACGACGCGCGCTTCGACTCGTTCCGTTCGCCGTCGATCCAGCGCCTGCGCATGGCCTTCGACGCGGCCGGCGCGGTGACCGCGATGCAGCACGACGCCTGCGCCGGCTGGCCGACCGAGGTCATGGTGCCGGCGTTCATGCCCAAGGGCGTCAACGGCGTCGCCTACGATCCGTTCGCGATCGCCGGTGCCGACAGCTGGTACGGCGTCGGCGCGCAGCGCGTGCGTGCGCTGTCCAACGATCTGGCCAACCGCGCGTTCCGGCCCGGCTGGCTGCGCTCGGTCGGGCCGGGCTGGACCAACTGGGCTTCCGAATGCTTCATCGACGAGGCCGCCCATGCGCTCGGCGTCGATCCGGTCGCGTTCCGGCTGCGCCTGCTCGATGGCAAGGGCCGCAATGCCGGCAGTGCGCCCAATGCGGTCGGCGGCGCGCTGCGCCTGGCCGCAGTGATCCGGCGCGCGGCCGAGAAGGCCGGATGGGGCGGGGCGCTGCCGGCCGATACCGGCCTGGGCATCGCCGCGACGTTCGGCCAGGAGCGCGACATGCCGACCTGGACCGCCTGCGTCGCACGCGTGCGCGTCGATCGCGCCAGCGGCATCGTCGTCGCCGAACGCCTGACCCTGGTCGTCGACGCCGGCACGATCGTGCATCCCGACGGCGCGCTCGCGCAGACCGAGGGTGCGGCGCTGTGGGGCCTGAGCATGGCGCTGCACGAGGGCACCCGTTTCGTCGACGGGCAGGTGCGCGACACCAATCTCGATACGTATACGCCGCTGCGGATCGGCGACGTACCGGCACTGGACATCGAGTTCGTTGCCAGCACCGAGGCGGCGGTCGGGCTCGGCGAGCCGGCGACCACGGTGGTTGCGCCGGCGATCGGCAATGCGGTGTTCGCCGCGGTCGGCGCGCGCCTGCGCGATCTGCCGATCCGCCCCGACGCGGTGCGCGCGGCGCTCGCCGGCAAGCGCGCCTGACCGATACGAGCGCGCGCTGGTGCGGCGCACGATTTGCGCGTACACTGAACCGGTTTGCTGCACCGGCTGCCCGTTTTCCCCGGTACGCCCGCCTCTCCAGGCTTCGAGCCGCGCTCGAATCATCTGCCTGAGACGGCTTCACTCCGCACGTCTTTCGCTGCGCAAACCCGACGGCCCGGTCCGGTCCGTCCGACAACGAATCACTTACTCGCAGCGCGGTTTCAAGGGAACGCTCCGGGTCGCAGAACGGAGTATGTCCATGTCTTTCGAAACCCTTGGGCTGGTGCCCGAGCTGTCGCGTGCGCTCGCCGAACTGGGCTACACGCAGCCGACCCCGATCCAGACCGAAGCGATTCCGCTGGCGCTGGCCGGCCACGACCTGATGGGCGGCGCGCAGACCGGAACCGGCAAGACCGCCGCGTTCGCGCTGCCGCTGCTGCAGCGGCTCGCGCAGATGCCGCCGGCCGGCGGCCCGCGCCGTCCGCGCGCGCTGGTGCTGACGCCGACGCGCGAGCTGGCCGTGCAGGTGCACGACAGCCTGCGCACGTACGGCAAGTACCTGCGCCTGTCGAGCACGACGATCTACGGCGGCGCCGGCATGCAGCCGCAGATCGACGCGCTGCGCCGCGGCGTCGACGTGCTGGTCGCCACGCCGGGCCGGCTGATCGACCACATGGAGCGGCGCAGCGTTGATCTCTCGCAGATCCGCACGCTGGTGCTCGACGAGGCCGACCGCATGCTCGACATGGGCTTCCTGGCGGCGATCAAGCGCATCCTCGTCAAGCTGCCTTCGGACCGCCAGACGCTGCTGTTCTCGGCGACGTTCGAGGACGCGATCAAGAAGCTCGCGATGGAATTCCTGCGCGACCCGCGCGAGGTGCAGGTCGCCGCGCGCAATACCGTTGCCAGCACCGTCGCGCACCGCGTGCATCCGGTCGACGCGGTACGCAAGCGCGATCTGCTGGTGGACATCCTGGCGGCACGCTGGCAGGAGCAGGTCCTGGTGTTCGGCCGCACCAAGCACGGCTGCAACCGCCTCGCCGAGCAGCTCGCCAAGTCCGGCATCGAGTCGGTCGCGATCCACGGCAACAAGAGCCAGGCCCAGCGCCTGCGCGCGCTCGGCGACTTCAAGTCGGGCAAGGCGCGCGTGCTGGTCGCCACCGACGTCGCCGCGCGCGGCCTGGACATCCCGCAGCTGCCGCTGGTGATCAACTTCGATCTGCCGATGGTCGCCGAAGACTACGTGCACCGGATCGGCCGCACCGGCCGTGCCGGCGCCAGCGGCGAGGCGATCTCGCTGGTCGCGCCGGATGAGTCGGAGCTGCTGCGCGCGATCCGGCGCATGCTCAAGAACGAGCTGGAGATCGCCGAGGTCGAGGGCTATGCACCGAGCCGGCCGCTCGATCTGGAGGGCCGTGGCGGCAACGTGCAGCGCCCGGGCGGCCAGCGTCCTGCCGGCGCGCGTCCGGCCAAGCGCTCGCGGCGTTCGCGCGGCGGCGGTGGCGGCGGCGCGGCCAAGCCGCAGGCGCATGCCGGCCACAAGAAGCATGCCGGCGGCGCGCGCGGCGACGGTTCGCGGCGCGGCAACGGCACGGCGCGCTAAGGGAACGCCTGCGGTCGGGCCGCCGCGTCTGCGTCGGCCCGTGCGGCACCGCGATTCGCCGGTTGCGATCGGAAAGGCGGCCTCGCGGCCGCCTTTTTGCTGCCGGTCGCCACGCCACGGCACGCGCATGCATGCGGCGCCCGAGTGACAGGGCAGGGTAATGCGGCCGTGGCCGCCGGACCACGGTTTCCGAGCGAGCCCGCGCGCGATCCCGCGTCCCGGGCGGCCGTGGCTCAGGATGCGGCGAGACGCGCCAGGGCCTGTTCGCGATCGAGTCCTTGCACGCGCAGGTTGTAGTAATGCTGGCAGTCGGCCGAAAAGCTGACGCGGTTGTCCGGCGGCAGCCTGGCCAGCAGCGTCAACAGCGAGGAAGCGTCCTCGCCGATGCCTTCCTCGGCGAGCATCGTCTGCAGCTGGACGGCGCGATTGGCGATCATGCGCGGAGTCTCGCGATAGCGGTCCGCGGCCGCCAGCAGCTGCACGGTCACGTCCTCGGGCGTCGGTCCGGCCACGCGTGCCGGATCGGGCAAATGGTCGATCAGCCACCGCGCCGGCGGCGTCGGGTCGTGGGCGCCGAGCCAGGCTGACGCTTCGGCGGCCTCGGCCGGGACAGTCGGCGCAGCCGCGGTCCGCGGCGGCGGTGCCTCCTCGCCGCAGGCGATCAGCGTACTGGCGAGCACGGCAAGTGCGATCGGGCGCAGGCGATTCATGGCGGTACTCCGGCTTGCGGTGGCGACACACGGTGCGGCCCGTGCGCGAAAACCCTAACCCGATCGGACGCGGCGTACCAGCGCCGGCGCGGCATCCGCTATCGCACGGCCGGCGCTCTTATACCCCGGCGCCGGCCGCCGCGCCGCCGATGCGATCCGTCGCGACGATATCGCTTGGAATTTCATCGATCGTCCGCATACTCTGGCGATCGCCGCGGATCGCGATCGCCGTCGTGCCTGCCGCGTCGCCGAAGACGCCGATCGCAGGCCTCGGCCGTTCAGTCAGGGAGAGTCCATGCCTCATCACACGCCGCTGATCGCCACGATCGTCGCCGGCCTCGTGCTTGCGTTCGCGTTCGGCATGGTCGCGCAGCGGCTCCGCCTGTCTCCGCTTTTCGGTTACCTGGTCGCCGGCGTCTGCGTCGGTCCGTTCACGCCCGGCTTCGTCGCCGATGCCGCGCTGGCGAACGAGCTCTCGGAGATCGGCGTAATCCTGCTGATGTTCGGCGTGGGTCTGCATTTCTCGCTCAGCGATCTGCTGTCGGTCCGCAAGATCGCGATACCGGGCGCGATCGTGCAGATCACGATCGCGACCGGTCTGGGCATGCTGCTGGCCTGGGTGCTCGGCTGGACCGTCGGCGCCGGCCTGATCTTCGGCATCTGCCTGTCGGTCGCCAGTACCGTCGTGCTGCTGCGCGCGCTCGAGGAGCGCCGCCTGCTCGAGACGATGCGCGGCCGCATCGCGATCGGCTGGCTGATCGTGGAGGATCTGGTCACGGTCCTGGTCCTGGTCATGCTGCCGGCGGTCTCGGGCCTGCTCGGCGGCAAGGTCGAGGAGGGCGTCGCCGGCGACACCGCCAGCATCCTGGGCGCGCTCGGCTGGACCCTGGCCAAGGTCACGCTGTTCATCGTGCTGATGTTCGCGGTCGGCCGCCGCGTGATTCCCTGGGCGCTCGAGCGCACCGCCGCCGTCGGCTCGCGCGAACTGTTCACGCTGGCGATCCTCGCGATCTCGCTCGGCGTCGCCTACATGTCCTCGGCCTTGTTCGACGTCTCCTTCGCGCTCGGCGCGTTCCTGGCCGGCGTCGTGCTCAACGAGTCCAAGCTCAGCCACGAGGCCGCCAACGACTCGCTGCCGATGCGCGACGCGTTCGCGGTGCTGTTCTTCGTCTCGGTCGGCATGCTGTTCGATCCGATGATCCTGCTCGAGCAGCCGGTCGCCGTGTTCGCGACGTTCCTGATCATCACGGTCGGCAAGTCGCTCGGCGCCCTGTTCATCGTGCGTGCGTTCGGCCATCCGCTGCAGACCAGCCTGACGATCGCGGCCGCGCTCGCGCAGATCGGCGAGTTCTCGTTCATCCTGGCCGCGCTCGGCGTCAGCCTGGGCCTGCTCAGCGAGGACGGACGCAACCTGATCCTGGCCAGCGCGCTGCTGTCGATCATCGTCAACCCGATGCTGTTCGTCGCGCTGGACCGCTGGACCGCGCGGCGCGATGCCGAGAAGAGCGCGGCCAAGGCGGCCAAGGCGGCCGAGTTGCAGGCCGAATCCGATCGTGCGGCCGCGGCCGCCGACGACGACTTCCTGCCCGATCGCGCTCTGATCCCGGCGCGCGACCACATCATCCTGATCGGCTTCGGCCGCGTCGGCTCGCGCGTCGGCAAGGCGCTGCACGAACGCGACATCCCGCTGGTGCTGATCGAGTCCGACCGCGACGACTGCATCGCCGCGCGCGGCCTCGGCATCCCGTGCATCCTCGGCAACGCGGTGGCGCCGCAGGTGCTGGCCGACGCGAACCTGCCGACCGCCCTGGTGCTGCTGGTCGCGATTCCGCAGACGCTCGAGGCCGGGCCGATCATCCGCCACGCGCGCGAGGTCAATCCGGCGCTGGCGATCCTCGCGCGCGCGCACTCCGACGAGGAGGTCGCCTATCTGCTCAAGGCCGGCGCCGACGCGACGATCATGGGCGAGAGCGAGATCGCGCGCAGCATGTGCGACTCGGTCGAATCGCTGATCCGCCTCGCGCCGCGCCTGCAGCACGGCGATGCCGCCGGTCAGCCGCCGACGTCGGCGCCGGACAGTCCGCAGGCGGCCTGAGCGCGGCGCTGCGCGATGGCGCCGTGCAGCCGGCAGGAGGAGGTTCGCGTCGAATTCAGCCGCGCGTGCGGATGATCCGGGGCCGGGTCGCCGCCGAGCGAGCCGCCTTTCCGACACGAGGAGTCCGGACATGAATCCGACCGACCCGCGCCGACAGCCCGCTCCCGGCTATCCGAACGAGAATCCGCGTCCGCGTTCCCCTCCGCCGAAAGGCCCCGGCGAAGGCCGCCCCGACGAGCCGCAGAACGATCCCGATCGCAAACCCGGACGCGGCAACGGCTAGGGGATTTCCGCCCCGCGCCGAACGAAGGGGCGGCATCGGCGAGCCCCCGAGTACGCAGGAGCGGCCGATGCGCGCACGGCCGGCAGCCGCGAAGAAGCGCTGAGCCTACGTGTTCGATCGAGCCGAGCGGGCCGCCTGTGCATGCACCCGCCGTTGTGACAGACCTCCGGCGCGATGGCGCCGGCGGCGACGACCGGGCACGCACCAGACGCAGCTGCCGCGCCTGTGCCGTACGCGGCCGGCGAAGAGACGTCATCGGCGGCGACTATCGGCGGCGGCCGCGTTCGGCCGATAATGCGCGCGCCTCGCCGCGCCGACGCGCGCGACGCACCTTCGTACCGCCGCGGCGCCCGATGCCGGGCACCGACCCGGACGCCGCCATGCTGCTGATGATCGACAACTACGACAGCTTCACGTTCAACCTCGTCCAGTATTTCGGCGAGCTCGGCCAGGACGTGAAGGTCGTGCGCAACGACGAGCTTTCAGTCGCAGCGATCGCCGCGCTGCAGCCCTCGCACATCGTGATCTCGCCAGGGCCGTGCACGCCTAACGAGGCCGGCGTCTCGCTGCAGGTGCTGGCCGAGCTGGCCGGGCGCGTGCCGATCTTCGGGGTCTGCCTCGGCCACCAGTCGATCGGCCAGGCCTTCGGCGGCCGCGTGGTCAGGGCCGGGCGGATCATGCACGGCAAGACCTCGATGATCCATCACGACGGCCAGGGCGTGTTCCGCGGTCTGCCCGATCCGTTCGAGGCGACGCGCTACCACTCCCTGGTCGTCGAGCGCGACACGCTGCCCGAGTGCCTGGAAGTCACCGCCTGGACCGTCGACGAGAACGGCAACCGCGACGAGATCATGGGACTGCGCCATCGCTCGCTCGGCGTCGAGGGCGTGCAGTTCCATCCCGAGTCGATCCTGACCCAGCACGGCCACGCGCTGCTCGGCAATTTCCTGAGCGCCTGAGCCGGCCGCGGCACGATCGGGTGCGTCCGATGCCGCCGCGATCGCCGGTCCGGCGGCAGTCGATCACGGATTGGACGGCCAAATCCGGTCCGATCGCGCTGCGGGCTTGTGTCGCGCCGACAAGATGGTAGGTTCTCAGCCACGCGCCCGCACCGGCGCGCTCCACGGATTCGTCGATGCCCATCACTCCACAACAGGCGCTGCAGCGCGCGATCGAACATCGCGAGATCTTCCACGACGAGATGATCGACCTGATGCGTCAGATCATGCGCGGCGAGGTCTCGCCGGCGATGACGGCCGCGATCCTGACCGGCCTGCGCGTCAAGAAGGAAACCGTCGGCGAGATCGCGGCCGCAGCCGAGGTCATGCGCGAGCTCGCCGCGCCGGTGGCGGTCGATGCGCCCGAGCACTTCGTCGACATCGTCGGCACCGGCGGCGACGGCGGTCACAGCTTCAACATCTCCACCGCCGCGATGTTCGTCGCCGCCGCGGCCGGCGCGCACGTGGCCAAGCACGGCAACCGCAGCGTGTCCTCGAAGTCCGGCAGCGCCGACGTGCTCGAGGCGCTCGGCGCGGCGATCGAGCTGACGCCGGCGCAGGTCGCGGCCTGCATCGCCGAGGTCGGCATCGGCTTCATGTACGCGCCGACGCATCATCCGGCGATGAAGGCGGTCGCGCCGGTGCGGCGCGAGATGGGCGTGCGCACGATCTTCAACATCCTCGGGCCGCTGACCAATCCGGCCGGCGCGCCGAACGTGCTGATGGGCGTATTCCATCCGGATCTGGTCGGCATCCAGGTCCGCGTGCTGCAGCGGCTTGGCGCGCGCCACGCGCTGGTGGTCTGGGGCAAGGACGGCATCGACGAGATCTCGCTCGGCGGCGCGACCCTGGTCGGCGAGCTGCGCGACGGCGTCGTGCGCGAATACGAGATCCATCCGGAGGAGTTCGGCTTCGCGATGGCGTCCGGCCGGCAGCTGCGCGTCGCCGACGCGGCCGAGTCGCGCGAGCGCGTGCTCGAGGCGCTGGCCGACGTCCCCGGCGCGGTCCGCGACATCGTCGCGTTCAACGCCGGCGCGGCCCTCTACGCGGCCGACGTGGCCGGATCGATATCCGAAGGCATAATCCGCGCACGGCAGGCCCTGGCGAGCGGCGCGGCGCGGGCCCGGCTGGATCAGTTCGTGGCGACGACCCAACGCATCGCGAAAGGAGGTTGAATGAGTGACGTCCTGCAACGCATCCTCGCGCGCAAGGTCGAGGAAATCGCCGAGCGCAGCGCGCGCGTGCCACTGGCCGAGCTGTCGGCGCGCATCGCCGATCTGCCCGACACGCGCGGCTTCGCGACGGCGATCGAGGCCGCGATCGAGGACGGCCGGCCGGCCGTCATCGCCGAGGTCAAGAAGGCCAGTCCGAGCCAGGGCGTGATCCGGGCGGACTTCGACCCGGCCGCGATCGCACGCAGCTACGCGGCCGGCGGCGCGACCTGCCTGTCGGTGCTGACCGACGCCGACTTCTTCCAGGGCAGCGAGACCTATCTGCAGCAGGCCCGCGCGGCCTGCGAGCTGCCGGTGCTGCGCAAGGACTTCACGATCGATCCGTACCAGGTCTACGAGGCGCGCGCGATCGGTGCCGACTGCATCCTGCTGATCGCCGCCGCGCTCGACGACGCGGCCCTGCTCGAGCTGTGCCTGCTCGCCGCCGATCTCGATCTGGACGTCCTGGTCGAGGTGCACGACGGCGAGGAGCTCGAGCGCGCACTCGGCGTGCCGGCGCCGCTGATCGGCATCAACAACCGCAACCTGCGCACGTTCGAGGTCTCGCTGAACACCTCGGTCGACCTGCGCGATCTGGTGCCGTACGACCGCCTGCTGGTCGCCGAGAGCGGCATTCGCACGCTGGACGACGTGGCCCGCCTGCGCGATGCCGGCATCGACGCGTTCCTGGTCGGCGAGAGCTTCATGCGCGCGGTCGATCCCGGACACGAACTGGCGCGCCTGTTCTCGCTCGAATGAGCGCCGCAGCGCCGGATGCGGACGAGGGCGCGGTGCGGATCGAGCCGTTCCGCCCCGAATGGGCCGAGGCGTTCCGGCGGCTGAACCTGCAGTGGCTCGAGCGCTACTTCGGCGTCGAGCCGGCCGATCTGCCGGTGCTCACCGATCCGCAGACCCGCGTCATCGATGCAGGCGGCGAGATCCTGTTCGCGGTCGACGCCTCTGGCGAGGTGGTCGGCACCTGCGCGCTACTGGCCGGAGCGGACGGGGCGTTCGAGCTGTCGAAGATGAGCGTCGACGAAGCGCGCCACGGGCAGGGCATCGGCAGGCGGCTGATCGAGGCCGCGATCGCGGCGTTCGGCCGCCGCGGCGGCAGGCGGCTGTTCCTCGAGACCAACAGCCGGCTGACCGCTGCGCTGCATCTGTACCGGCGCAGCGGCTTCGTGCAGCAGGCGCCGCCGCAGCCTTCGCACTACCGGCGCGCGGACGTCTATATGGTCTGGCGCCCCGCCGAAGCGGAGCGCTGACGTCGGCCGCTCAGCGCGTGCCGAGCACCACGATCGTCTTGCCGGACACCGTGATCATGCCCTGTTCCTCGAGCTGCTTGAGGACGCGGCCGACCATCTCGCGCGAGCAGCCGACGATGCGGCTGATCTCCTGGCGCGAGATGCGGATCTGCGTGCCCTGCGGATGCGACATCGCGTCCGGCTCGTCGGTCAGGTCGATCAGCGTCTTGGCGACGCGGCCGGTGACGTCCATGAATGCCAGGCGGCTGACCTTGCGGTTGGTGTGCAGCAGGCGGTTGGTCAGCTGCGAACCGATCGCGAACAGGATCTTCGGGCATTCCTCGCGCAGCGGTCCCTCGAACAGGCTGAACATGCGCTCGTAGCCGATCTCGGCGAACTCGCACGGCGTGCGCGTGCGCACCAGCACTTCGCGTCGCGGCGTCTCGACGAACAGGCCCATCTCGCCGATGAACTCGCCGCGGTTCAGATAGGCCAGGATCAGTTCGCGGCCTTCCTCGTCCTCGGACGAAATCGTCAGCGAGCCTTCGATGATGTAGTAGAGGATGTTGGCGGTGTCGCCCGGGCGGACGATGACGGTCTTGCTGGGGTAGCGTCGTCGATGACAGGCGCTGAGGAAGCGCTCCATCGCGGCGCGGTCGGGGGTGAGAAACGGCGGGGCCTGGACCCGGGAAACGTTGCGCTGGAGGTTGTATTTGAAGTCGGCCGCGTTCACGTGATTGGATCTCCCCTGCACATGGCATCCGGATGCGTCACCGGGCGTGACGCATGGTTCCCCACGCGTCTGCGAGTCACGCCACAGTACGGTGCGACGTCATCTTACATGGAGGAAACCGATTGTGGCAGTCGTCACTCATAATTCATCGAGGCGATGTTTCGCCTTCGATTCGATTGGGACATAATCCGCGGCCTTGCCGAGGCAGCGTCGACCCGCGTCGACGTCGCGAGGCAGGACGAGTGCGGTCGAGCGGCGGTGGTCGCGCGCCGCGATCCGACGGGTTCAGTTTCCGGCGACAGGCCCGCGGCCTGGTCGCATCACGACGAGGTGACGGTGGTGGTCAAGCCCATTCCGAGGCTGCGGCTGCAGGGTTTCAACAACCTGACCAAGGCGCTCAGTTTCAACATCTACGACATCTGCTACGCGGTGTCCGAAGACCAGCGCCAGCGCTACATCGAGTACATCGATGAAGCCTACGACGCCGATCGCCTGACCAAGATCCTCACCAACGTCGCCGACATCATCGGCGCGAACATCCTCAACGTTGCGCGCCAGGACTACGATCCGCAGGGCGCGAGCGTGACGATCCTGATCTCCGAGCATCCGATCGTCGAGAAGCTCGGCAAGGACGTGATCTCCGACGCGGTCGTGGCGCACCTGGACAAGAGCCACATCACGGTTCACACCTATCCGGAGACGCATCCGCACAACGGCATCGCGACGTTCCGCGCCGACATCGACGTGGCGACCTGCGGCGTGATCTCGCCGCTGAAGGCGCTGAACTACCTGATCGACAGCTTCGAGTCGGACATCGTGATCATGGACTACCGCGTGCGCGGCTTCACCCGCGACGTCAAGGGCCGCAAGCATTTCATCGATCACAAGATCAACTCGGTGCAGGAGTACCTGGCGCGGCACATCCGTCACAAGTACGAGATGTTCGACGTCAACGTCTACCAGGAGAACATCTTCCACACGAAGATGCACATCAAGGATTTCGACCTCGACACCTATCTGTTCGAGGCCAACGCCGACGACCTCTCGTTCAAGGAGCGCCAGCGCATCGAGTCGCTGCTCAAGCGCGAGATCGAGGAGCTGTTCCACGGACGCAATCTGGTCTGAGCGTTCCGCTGCACCCGCGCGATCCGACGGCCCGCCTCTGGCGGGCCGTCCTGCTTTCCGGCGCACCGGTCCGCGCGTCGGACCTTGCCGCGGCCGATGCGGGCCCGGCGACGATCGAGGCGTGCTGGCGGGAAGTGCCACGCTCCGGAAGGGGAGCGCTGCGCGAGCCGGCCGGCCGCGCGTTCACCGCGATCCGGCCGGGCGCGGCGTCGTCGCGAGCGCCGCCGCGCCGGTGCGATCGACCGGTCCGGTCGAATCGATCAGGTTCGGGCCGATCAGATCCGGCTCGATCAAATCCGGTAGGCGACCGTGCGCATCAGCTGTGCCGCGGCGCGCATCAGCAGCGGCAGCGGCGCCGGCAGCGCGGCGGCACCGGCCGCCTGCGCGTGATCGGCATGGCGCGCCTCGTCTTCCTTCATCCGGCTGACGATTGCGCGGCTGCGCATGTCGGCGGCGGGCAGGGCGTCGAGATGGCCGGCCAGATGGGCCTCGACCTGGCGCTCGGTCTCGACGACGAAGCCCAGGCTGAGCCGGTCGCCGATCAGGCCGGCGCCGGCGCCGATCAGCCAGGCGCCGCCGTACCAGAGCGGATTGAGCAGGCTGGGGCGGCTGTCGAGCTCGCGCAGGCGCGCGCCGCACCAGGCGAGGTGGTCGGTCTCCTCGGCGGCGGCTTCGATCAGATGACGGCGCAGGTCTTCGGTACGCGCGACCGCGGCCTGGCCGACGTACAGCGCCTGCGCGCAGACCTCGCCGACGTGGTTGATGCGCATCAGGCCGGCCGCATGACGGCGGTCGTCCGCATCGAGCGGCGCGTCGGGCACCGTCTCGGCCGGCGAGGGCCGCGCCGCAGCCGGCTCGGGCTCGGTCACGGTCGACAGCGCGCGCTCGACAGCCACCAGCAGACGGTCGGTGATCGACAGCGAGGCGGTCACGATGGGCGGCTCCGTCGGGTCGGTTCGGGCGGCCAGTCTAACGTCCGCCGCCGTGAACCGCGCCCGGTGCCGATCGCGGCCGCGAAAAAAAGCCGCCGCCGCCGCTCAAAAAGACTTCCGGATGTGCCAGAATGCCGCCCCCGCCGGGAGGGGCGCCGATTGCGCTCGATGGCTTGCGCAATTCAGCGTTCGCCCCTATAATCCCGCGTCTTTATTTTCTGGACCAGCCCGTATCCCGGGCGATCAAGGTGTTTCCGATGAAAACGATCAGCGCCAAGCCCGAAACCGTGCAGCGCGACTGGTATGTGGTCGACGCTACCAACAAGACGCTCGGCCGCCTCTGCTCAGAACTCGCGACCCGCCTGCGCGGCAAGCACAAGCCGATCTACACGCCGCACGTGGATACCGGTGACTACCTGGTCGTGATCAACGCCGAGAAAATCGCGGTGACCGGCAAGAAGCTCACCGACAAGAACTACCATCGCTTCACCGGCTACATCGGCAACCTCAAGACGACCTCGCTCAAGGACATGCTGGCCCGCCATCCGGAGCGCGTGATCGAGATCGGCGTGAAGGGCATGCTGCCGAAGAATCCGCTGGGCCGCGCGATGTTCCGCAAGCTCAAGGTCTATGCCGGTGCGGAGCATCCGCATTCGGCCCAGCAGCCGCAGACCCTGGATCTCTGAGGCGCCGTCCTCGCAGGAGCCTGCCCGTCGCGGTGCGGGCCTCACACGTACGCTAGGTTTCCCATACATGGCTATTGAGCAAAACTACGGTACCGGTCGTCGCAAGTCCTCCGCCGCGCGGGTCTTCCTGCGCAAGGGCAGCGGCAGCATCGTCGTCAACGGCAAGACGCTCGACCAGTTCTTCGGTCGCGAGACGGCCCGCATGATCGTGCGCCAGCCGCTCGAGCTGGTGCAGGCCACCGACAAGTTCGACGTGCTCGTCACGGTCGCCGGCGGCGGCACGACCGGCCAGGCCGGTGCGATCCGCCTCGGCATCGCCCGCGCGCTGGTCGAGTACGACGAAACGCTGAAGTCGCCGCTGCGCAAGGCCGGTTTCATGACACGCGACGCCCGCGAAGTGGAGCGCAAGAAGGTCGGCCTGCACAAGGCGCGTCGCGCGACCCAGTACTCCAAGCGTTAAGCACGGAACGCCCGCCGGCATCGCCGGCGGCCGATTCCAGGCCGTCAGAACGGTGGTTTTGCCACTGTGGCCCCCGGTTATTGGGAGATCGTCTAATGGTAGGACAACGGACTCTGACTCCGTTTATCTAGGTTCGAATCCTAGTCTCCCAGCCACTCGAAAGCCCCTGCTTCGGCAGGGGCTTTTTTGTTGCTGGATTGCCGAACCATCTGGCACGTAGCGCAGCTCAACCGACCGCGACGCCGCGACAGCGCGCGCGGCGCAGGCCGCGCCAGGTTTCCTCGAGGATCGGCAGCACGGCCAGCGCGATGGCGACGCTGGCGAGGATCGCGATCGACGTCGGCAGCGGCTCGGCCTTCGGCCGCAGTGTCCAGTCCGGCTGCCAGGTGCCGCTGCCGAACCAGGCCTCGGCGAACGCGAGCGCTGCGGCGATCAGCGGCAGCACGTTCATGAAGCCATGAACCTGCTGCTCGGTCGCCGAGATCAGCCGGTGTCGCTGCGCGTGATGCGTATCCCACCAGGCGGTCGCCTGGTGTGCGGCGGCACCGGCCAGTACCAGCGCCAGGATCGTGTAGTTGAGCTCCAGCCACAGCGCGGCCCAGGCCGGCAGCGCGACCTGCGTCCACTCGGCCACGTGCAGCAGTGATTCGGGCCATCCGGCGTTGTCCTCGATTGCGGCGCGCCGGTGCAGCTGATGGTCGGCGGCGCCGGCGAGCAGCCAGCCCGGCAGGATCACGCAGAGCAGAACCCAGCCGGTCGCGCTCATTCGGACGCGTCGCGTTCGCCGAGCGTGGCCGGATCGATCGGCTCCAGGCCGCTCGCGGCCGGCCCGTTCAGCACCGCACCGTTCGCCGCCTCGAAGCGCGAGCCGTGACAGGGGCAATCCCAGCTGCGCTCGATGCGGTTCCAGCGCACGGCGCAGCCCAGATGCGGGCAGCGCGCCGAGAACGCGTGCAGCTGACCGTGGCCGTCGCGATGGACCGCGCACAGGCGCAGTCCCCGCCGCAGCACGCGCCCCTCGCCGCGCGCCAGATCGTCGACGCCTCCGCCCTCGGCCGGTGCGACCCAGTCGTGATACTGCCAGGCGACGTTGGCGTTCTCCTTGATCCATTCGCGTCCGAACTGCTTGCGCGCCGGATCGTAGACCGTGCGCCACGGATGGTCTTCGCCGCCGGCCAGCGCGGCGATCAGCGGGCCGGCCAGCGTGCCGTGCGTGAGGCCGTTGCCCGAATCGCCGGTCACGACGTAGACATTGCGTGCGCCGATGTCGCGTCCGATGTAGGCCAGGCCGTCGACCGGCTCGATGATCTGGCCCGACCAGCTGTGCTGCCGTGCGCCGAGGCCGAGCAGATGCGCGCGCGCCCAGGCCTCCAGCTCGCGGAACGGGACCTCGTCCGGCTCGCGCTGGCCGACCTTGTGATCGGCGCCGCCGACCAGCAGCAGGCCGGCGTCCCCGGCAGCATCGATCCAGCGCAGGTAATGGTACGGATCGCCGGTATCCCAGAACAGCGCGTCGGGCAGCAGATCGCGTGGCGCTTCGAACGCGAGCAGGAACGATCGGTACGGCGCCTGCTTGGTGTGATAGGCCACGCGCCGGTGGAACGGCACGTTCGTGCACACGACCACGGCGCGGCAGTCCACGTGCGGGCCTGCGGACGTGATCACGCGACATGGATCGCCGTCCTCGATCGCCGTCGCCTCGGCGCGCAGCAAGCGGCCGCCGCCGTCGCGGAACGCGCGCTCCAGTCCGCGCACGTAGGCCAGCGGATCGATGCGCGCCTGCCCCGGAAAGCGCAGCGCGCGGCCGCCGTCGATCCGCAGCGCCGGCACGCGATCGGCATGCACCTCGACGCCGAGCCGGCGCGCAGTCTCCGCTTCGCGCTCGAGCAGATCCGGCGCGCTCGACGGCGCACGCAGCAGATAGCCGTCCACGCGCGTGAAGCCGGCCGCTTCGGTGCTCCAGCGCTCGATCAGGTCGACCGCGGCGCGGTGGCTCTCGACGGCCAGCAGGGCCCCTTCCTCGCCGTGCTGATCCTGCAGCGCGCAGAGCCGATCGTCGAGCGCGAACGAGACGTGCGCGCTGCTGCGTCCGGTCTCGCCGCAGCCGACGCCGCGGCGATCGAGGATCACGACCTCGCGGCCGGCTTCGCGCAGGCAGCGCGCGACGCTCAGCCCGGCGATGCCGGCGCCGATCACGCAGACGTCGGTGCGGACGTCGCGATCGAGCCGGTACAGGCGATTCTTCGAAGCGGATCGATCCGCCCACAGACTGTCCAGTCGCGCGGTCATCTGGCCTCCTGATACGAAAGATGCCCGGCCGTTCGATCGCCGGCCGCAGGCCCCGGCTGCGCATGCTGGTCGGCGGCGAGTGAACACGCCGAGAATCCGCCCGCCCGGGACGCTGCGCGTTCACGATGCGATCGGCGAGCGCATGCCCAGTCGCGCGGCCGCGTTCAGCGGCGCTTGCGCCCGCGGCGGCAACATCGCGCAACGCCCGAACGCCCGACAGGCCGCCATGACCGCTCCGACCCGCAACCGCAAGCGCGCCCGCAACCGCAGTGGCAACAGCAGCCGCAACGGCAACCGCAACCACACCGAAAACCGCGGCCGCATCCGGCTGTCCGGCCATCATTCGATCTTCGATCGCTTCGCGACCGTCGCCACGCATGCCGCCGGATCGCCGTGGACGTTCAGCGGCGCCGTGGCGATCGTGCTGGTCTGGGCCGCGCTCGGTCCGTTGGTCGGCTATTCGGAGGTCTGGCAGCTGGTCATCAACACCAGCACCACAATCATCACGTTCCTGATGGTGTTCCTGATCCAGCGCTCGCAGAACAAGGACAGCGCGGCGATCCATCTGAAGCTCAACGAGCTGCTGGCCTCCGATCGCAACGCCAGCAACCGGCTTGTCGCGGTCGAGGGTCTCGACGAGGACGATCTGCGCCGGCTCGCCGCGTTCTACCAGCGGCTGGCCGAACTGGCCGAGCGCGAGCGCGGCATCAAGGAGACGCACTCGCTCGACGAGGCCGATGCCTCGCATGCGCGCAAGCGGCGCTGAGGCACGGCGGATGCGGAATGGGCGCGCATCGCACGGCGACGCGTTCGGGAGCGGCGCTTCAATCCGCCCGGACCGGCGGCGGCGCACGTGCGATCCAGGCCAGCACGGCGGCCAGCGCCAGCGCGCAGGCGCTGGCCGCCCACAGCGCGGTCAGGCCGATCCAGGCCTGCATCCAGGCACCGACGACGGCGCCGGCGACCAGGGCCATCCAGTGCATCAGGTACGGCCACCAAGCCAGCGGATCTTCGCCGCGCGTCGCGTCGGCGAGCAGCTGGCCGATCCGGACCAGGGTACCGGTCATGTAGGTCAGGCCGACCGGAAAGCCGCCGGTCGGTGCGAACACCGCGTTGACGGCGCCCATCGCAGCCGTCGCGCCGAGCGTAGCAGCCAGCGGCGCGCCGGTATGGTCGAGCAGCGCCGCGCCGGCCAGCAGCAGGCCGACCAGGACCATCACGCGCGCCTGCGCGTTCCGCAGTCCTCGATGCGAGAGCCGGAAGCCGGCGAATACGCCGGCGACGAACGCGACGATCAGCGCGAGCGCGGTGCCGGCGAGCGGGGAGCCTTCGGCGATCGCGACGCCGAGTCGCGTCGAGTTGCCGCTCATGAACGACACGAAGAAGCCGCCGAGGGTAAGGAAGCCGACCGCGTCGATGTAGCCGGCCAGCGCCGAGAGGGCGGCAGCGAACGCGCGGGCGCGCACGGTGTGTCGGATCACGATCGGTTCCCGGGGCGACGCGGCGGAGTGGCGGCCGCAGCGTCATTCTCGCGTGCTTCGCGCGCGGAGGCGAGCATCCCTGGCTCCGGCCGCCCGCCGTCGAGTCAGCGCGTGTTGCGCGGCAGCAGGCACAGTAGGCGCCGGATTCGGCGAGGAGCCATTCGATGCCCCAGAACGAACGTGAGGATTCGGTCCCGGACACGGCGCTGGCGATCGCCCGCGCCCGCTGCCGGCTGTATGCGCTGGCCTGCCGCTGTGCGGCCGACGACACCCTCGCCGCAGCGTGGCGCGATGCCGAACGGCAGGCCCGGCGTCACGCCGGGCGGCTGGCGGCCAGTCGCGACGATGCGGTCGAACCCGCCGAACCGGCGGCCTGGACCTGCCTGATCGAAGCGATGGATCTGGCATTGCAGAACGGCGACCGCGCCGCCGCGCAGCTGGTCGCGCAGGAGTGCATCGCGATCGCCGAGGCGCATGCGCTGGCCGCGCAGCGCCGGCCCGATGGCGGCCACGAGCCCATGCCCGCCGCGCGCGAGCCTAGCGGCTGCGTGATCGCGCAGGCGCAGCCAGCATGAGCGACATCGAAGACGCATCGGCGCATGCTGCGGACGCATGCATCGTCCTGATGCGGCGATCGCATCGCAGGATGGCCGCGATGCGGCATGGGACCGGCGTCGCGACGGCGATCATCGCCTCGCGCACCGTTCATTGATCCACCGAAAGGAGAAAAGCGGCATGACCAAGCTCGACAAACCCCTGCGGCGCGAACTGGAGATCGGCGGAACCGCCTACACCCTCGTCGTCGATGCCGACGGGCTCAAGCTCACCGAGAAGGGCAAGCGCAACGGCACCGCGCTGTCGTGGAAGGCGATCGTCAGCGGCGACGCCGGTCTCGCCGCGGCGCTGCGCGCCTCGACCGAGGCCTGACCGAGGCGGCGCAAGACCGCGCGGCGCGTCAGCCGGCGCGCCGCGCGGTCTTGCGTGCCGGGGCCTTCTTGGCGGCCGGTTTCTTCGCCGCGCGCTTGGCGGCGGTCTTGCGCGGTGCAGCCGGCGCGCTCTTCCTGGCCGGCGTACGCTTTTCGGACTGAATGCTCTTCTTGAGCAGCGCCATGAAGTCGACGACGTTGGTGGTCGCGTCTTCCGGCGTCTCCGGCTCCTCGACCGGCTTGACGACGCCCTTGCTCTTCATGCGCTTCTCGATCACCTTGGTCAGGCGCGCGCGGAACTCGTCCTTGTATTGATCGGGTTGCCAGCGTGCGCTCATCGAGTCGATCAGCTGGGCGGCCATGTCCATTTCGGCCTTGCTGATGCGGAACGAGCCCAGACCGCCGCTCGGGAACGCGTACTCGTCGGCCGATACCAGTTCCTGCGGGTAGCGCAGCAGGTTCAGCACGAGTGCGTCGTCCTGCGGCAGCACCGCACATAGATACTCGCGCGTGCGGATCACGACGCGGCCGATGCCGACCCGGCCGGTCTTCTTGAGCGTCTCGCGCAGCAGCACGTAGCCCTTCTCGGCCTTCTTGCCGGGCACGAGGTAGTAGGGCTTCTCGAAATACTGCGGCGAGAGCGCGTCGCGCTCGACGAAGGACTCGATGTCGATCGACTCGTGGCTCTCCGGCGCGGCCGATTTGATGTCCTCCGGTTCGAGCACGACGTAGCTGCCCTTGTCGTACTCGAACGCCTTGACGATGTCCTTCCAGGGCACCTCGGCGCCGGTATCGGCATTGACGCGCTCGTAGCGGATCGGCGTGTTGTCGCGCGCGTCGAGCATGCGGAAGTGCAGGTCGACGCGGCGCTCGCCGGTCATCAGCGAGACCGGAACGTTCAGCAGGCCGAATGACAGGGTTCCGGTCCAGATCGGGCGTGCCATGGGATCCTCGGGCGAACGGCGGGAAGGGTCCTCTCGTAGCAGGCGCGCGCTGAATCGGCCGCAACCGTGCTGGCGACGCGGCTCCCGCCCGCACGCCGGAGGCCATGGAGGCGGCGCCGGGATGCGGGGCCGGACACTGCGGCGCCGGCCGCGTCGATGCAACGACCGGGGCGCGCGCCGCGCGCGGTATGATGGCCGGCAGTGCGCGGCCTCGAGGGGCCGCCGGCCCGGCCGACCGGCCGTCGCGTGTGGCGACGGCGCCGGCGAATCCGATTCGAGCCCCATGCCCGGCACCGAAAGCGTCAGCAAACAAGCCGTCCTCGGAAGCATCGCCGGCATGCTCGTGCTCTCGTTCGCGCTGGCCTACCGCTTCTTCCCGGGCGCATTCCACTCGGCGCCGCGCGTCGAGCAGCCGGCCGTGTCCGCGCCGCCGGCGCGACCGGCGGCGCCGTGGATCGCCGAGCAGCAGCCGCCGACCGAGCCGCTGCCGGCCGCCGACGCCGATGGCGGTGCCGCGTCCGAGCCGACGTCGCTGGCCGAGGCGGTCGCGATGGGGCCGCCGGCACCGGTCACCGAGGCGGTGGCCAGCCTGCTCAAGCGCGCACGCGCGGCCGAGGTGCAGGGCCGCCTGGTCGAGCCGGCCGACGGCAGCGCGGTCGCGCTTTACCGCGAAGTGCTCGCCCAGGACGCGAACAATGCCGAGGCCGAGCAGGGCCTGAAGCGGATCGGCGGCGCGATGCGCGACTGGGCGATCGCCGCGATGGAACGCGGCGAGAACGCCGAGGCGCGGCGCTTCGTGGCCGCATTCGCGGACCTGCCGCATGCCGAGGCGGAGCTGGCCCAGCTCGAGGCGCGCCTGCGCGTGCTGAACCAGGTCATGCCGCTGCTGGCCGAGGCCGCCGACCTGCTCAAGGCCGGCAAGGCGCTCGGCGACGGCCAGGACAATGCGCTAGCGGTCTACCGGCGCGCCTGGGCGCTCGATCCCGGCAACGGCCTGGTCGATCAGGGGCTCGCGCAGATCGAGCGCAGCTTCCTCGACCGCGCGCTGGCCGCCGCCGCGCAGGACGATTTCGACGGTGCCGACCGCATTCTCGCCGAGGCCTCCGCGGTGCGGCCCGGCTCGCAGGAACAGCAGGACACGCGTACGCGTATCGAAGGCCTGCGCCATCAGCGCGCCGAGAGCGTGCTGGCGCAGGCACGCTCGGCGCTCGATGCCGGCAACGCGGATCTGGCCGAGTCGCTGCTGCAGCGCGCACTGGCAGTCAGCCCGGATCTGCCGGGCGTCGACGATTTCAATCAGCGCCTCAGCAACGCGCGGCTCTACGCGAGCTTCCGCCCCGGCGAGGTGGTCCGCGACGCGTTCCTCGCGACGGCCGGCCAGGCGCCGCCGCTGGTCGTGATCCCGACCGGCCGCTTCGTCATGGGCTCGCCGGCCGACGAGGACGGTCATCGCGACAACGAGGAGCCGCAGCGCCGCGTCGAGATCGCGGCCGGCATCGCATTCGGGCAGAGCGAGGTCACGGTCGGCCAGTTCCGCGATTTCGTCAATGCGACCGGCTACGTGACCGAGGCCGAGCGCGCCGGCAGCGGCAGCTACTACGACGAGAACACCGGCCGCCTGACCGACCGCCGCAGCATGAGCTGGAAGAACGACTACAGCGGCGGCCGCGCCGGCGAGGACCTGCCGGTCGTCAACGTGTCGTGGAACGACGCGACCGCGTACCTGCAGTGGCTGTCGCAGCAGACCGGCAAGACCTACCGCCTGCCGAGCGAGGCGGAGTTCGAGTATGCGCTGCGCGCCGGCTCGGCGACGCGCTATCCGTGGGGCGACGGCGATCCGCGCGATCCGGTCGGCAACTTCACCGGCGACGGCGACCGCTCGCCGAAGAAGCGCAGCTGGGCGCGGGCGTTCCTCGACTACAGCGACGGCTACTGGGGGCCGGCGCCGGTGCGGCGCTATCCGGCCAATGCGTTCGGCCTGCACGACATGGTCGGCAATGTCTCCGAATGGGTCGAGGACTGCTGGCACGACAACTACACGCGCGCACCGCGCGACCACGAGGCCTGGGTCAACCCCGGCTGCACGACGCGCGTGATCCGCGGCGGCTCCTGGGGCAGCGCGCCCGATCAGGTGCGCTCGGCCTGGCGCGCCGGTCTGGCCGCCGGCGCACGCAGCGCGCAGGTCGGCTTTCGCGTCGTGCGCGAGCTCTGACACGGCGATCCTCGCGGTCAGGAGCGGCCGTCGATGCCGGCCGCCGCGTCGCCTGCGTCCTGAAAACAACCGTCACCGCGGTGCGCTGCACGCTGCGCATCGTCCGGCGTGGCGGTATGCTCGGCGCCTCGTCGGTCGGGGATCAAAGGCGATGGGTCCATTCGGTGATCGTTCCGCAGGCGGCCCGCAGCGGCGGCGCGGCCTCAAGTTTTGGCCGATCCTGCTGTTCCTGGGGTATCTGGGCTACTACTACCTCAGCCATCAGCAGGAGGCCTCGTACACCGGCCGCAAGCAGCTGATCGACACCACGGCCGAGCAGGAGGCCGCGCTCGGCCTGCAGTCGTACCGGCAGATCCTGCAGGAGTCGCGCGTCGTCACCAGCGGCGACCTGCCGCAGCAGGTCCGCGCGATCGCGCAGCGGCTGATCGAGGCGGCGCCGAAGGTCGAGCAGTACCTGGCGCAGACCGCCAACATGCCCGCGTCCACCGACTGGGGCGCGTTCGACTGGGACGTCAGCGTCATCGAGTCCGACCAGGTCAACGCGTTCTGTCTGCCCGGCGGCAAGATCGCCGTCTATACCGGGATCATCCCGGTCGCCAAGAACAGCGACGGCCTGGCCGCGGTGATGGGCCACGAGATCGCCCACGCGCTGCTGCGCCACGGCGGCGAGCGCATGGCCCAGCAGAAGCTGGTGCAGATCGGCACCATGGCCGCCAGCATGTCGGTCGGCGAGATGGATCCGCAGCAGCAGCGCATGGTGATGGCGGCGATCGGCGCCGGCGCGCAGTACGGCGTGCTGCTGCCGTTCTCGCGCGATCACGAGTCCGAAGCCGACAAGGTCGGCCTGCTGCTCGCCGCGGCGGCCTGCTTCAATCCGCAGGAGGCACCGCGGCTCTGGGAGCGCATGGCCCAGCTCGGCAGCCAGAAGCCGCCGGAGTTCATGTCGACGCATCCGGCCGAGGCGACGCGCATTCAGCAGCTCAATGCCTGGATGCCCGAGGCCGAGCAGGTCCGTCAGCATTTCTGCGCCGCCCCCGCGCGCTGACCCCGCCGCTGCCGGCGCGGCCGGCCGGCGTCACCCACCACGGAGGAGCCCACGCCCGATGAGCACCCTGGCCGATTTCAGCGCCGTCGACATCGACGGCGAGTCCCGTTCGCTGGCCGAGTACGCCGGCAAGCTGGTGCTGATCGTCAACGTGGCCTCGCGTTGCGGATTCACGCCGCAGTACGCCGGGCTCGAGCAGCTGTGGCGCGACTATCGCGATCGCGGCCTGGTCGTGCTCGGCTTCCCGTGCGACCAGTTCGGCCATCAGGAGCCCGGCGACGAGGCGCAGATCCGGCAGTTCTGCTCGACCACCTACGACGTGACGTTCCCGATGTTCGCGAAGATCGACGTCAACGGCGCCGACACCCATCCGCTGTACCGCTGGCTCAAGGCCGAGCAGCCCGGCGTGCTCGGCACGCAGGCGATCAAGTGGAACTTCACGAAGTTCCTGGTCGGCCGCGACGGGCGCGTGCTCGAGCGCTACGCGCCGACCGATGCGCCGGCGTCGATCGGCGAGGACATCGCCGCCCAGCTGGCCTGAGCGGCGCTGCGCTCAGGCCGGATCGGGGCGCCGGCGCACCGGCAGCGGGACGTTGCACAGATCGATCCTGCCGGCCGGCACCTGGTACCAGTCGTCGCGCCGGTTGCGGCGCGACTCGATCAGCGCCTGAAACGTTGCGGTATCGGTGCGCAGCGCTTCCAGCGGCAGGCGCTGGTCCTCGGCGACGTCGGCGGCCAGACGCACGCTGCGGATCGGCAGGCGCTGTTCGGGCTTCTCGTAGAAGCCGAGCGGTCCGGTGCCGCGTGGCAGCGCCGAGAGCAGCTCGATGCCCTCGACGACGCGGCCGACCAGCGCGATGTTGCGGTCGAGCTGGCGCGGCGCCTGGCCGATCACGACGTAGAGCTCGGCGCCGCTGCCCGACTCGGGATCGTTGTCGCGGCCGGCGCCGACCGCGCCGTAGCAGTGCGCGAGCCAGGCCCGGCCCGACGCAGGATCGCGCGCCGCCGCGAAGCCGTCCGAGAAGCCGGCCTCGGGCGCATAGATGTCACCGTCCGGCAGCGCCGTGAACTTGAGTCCCGCCGCCGCGCGCGTGAACTCCGCGGCGATGCGCCGCTGTGCCTTGCCGAGACTGCGCGCCTTGTCGGCGTTTTCGCTGTCCGGATCGCCCCATTGCGTCACGAAGTTGTCCTGCACGCGCAGGATCGCCAGGCCGTCGAAATAGCGCTGCCGGACCAGGCTGCGGATGTTGGCCGCGTGCAGCGGCGCGAACGCCGGCGCCAGCTCGATCACGACGCGTCCGGCGGCCAGATCGAGATAGAGCGTGTTCTCCGGATCGAGCGCGCGCCAGTCGCCGGGTTTGGCCTCGGCCAGCACCTGCTGCATCGTGCGCGCCGGCCGGTCCGGCGGTTCGGCGGCTGCGGCGGGGACGGCGAGAGCGGCGAGCAGGGCCGGAACGAGCATGCGCATGAGGACGATGCCTGAAAGGGAAGAGGACGCCGATTGTGCGCCAGCACGGCGCCCGGCGTCGCGGCCGGCGCGCCGCACCGGCCGGGTGCCGCGGAGATGGCGCGGACGCGGCCCGCGCCGGTGCGGTGCTGCCGCGTCGGTCAGGCATCCGCGGCGCGCGAGCGCGCCGCCTTCGGCTCGGGCACCAGCAGCACGTCGATCGCCGACTGCTCGAGCACGCGCCGGGCGACGCTGCCGATCATGATGTCGTACAGCGCGCTGCGTCCATGCGAGCCGAGCACGGCCAGATCGCTGTCGCTGTCGATCGCGTAGTCGTTGAGCAGATCCTCCGGCGCGCCGAACTCGACGCGCGTGGCGAGCCGCGCGCGCAGCTGCGGCGCCAGCGTCGCGGCGAAGCGCTCGCAGTCCTCGACCGCGACCGCGCGGAAATCCTCGCGCATGGTGCTGCGTTCCATCAGGTTCGCGTACGGCGGATCGTAGGTGTGCAGCAGCGTCAGCACGGCCGCGTCGAACCAGGACGCGGCGGTTTCGAGCGCGCGGCGCGAGGCGTCGGAGAAGTCGCTGGCCGCGACGATGCGCTGATAGTCGCCGTGCACGCGCTTGCGCACGACCAGCAGCGGCACGGCCGTGCGCCGCGCCAGGCGGTCGACCGTATTGCCGAGCGAGAAGCGGCCCAGCGTCTCGTCGCGCGCGAGGCCGGTCACGATCAGCCCGGCGCCGCTCTCGGCGACCGCGTCGAGGATCGCCGACGCCGGCTCGCCGTGCGCGACGCGGGTGCCGGCACGAATGCCGACACCGGCCAGGTCGGCGCGCAGCTGGCGCTGCGCGAGCTCGGCCGGCGTCGCCTTGCGGCGCCACGACGGCAGCGTCTCGGATCGATGCGCGTCCGCCTCGGCCTCGATCACGGTCAGGGCGATCAGCTCGGCGTCCCAGCGCCGGGCCAGCGCGACGGCGCGGTCGAAGGCGCGGTCGCAGCGCGCCGACAGGTCGGTCGCCAGCACGATCGTGCGCGGCGGATTGAGGAAGAGGTCGTCCATCGGTCGCTCCTGGTTGCGGGTGTTCAATCGGCCATGCGGGCCGGGGTCGGGCGCAGCGCGGACTCGAACACACCGAGGCGGCGCAGCACACGTTTCTCGATCTCGAGGATCGCCATCAGCACGATACCGGCGCAGAGCGCGACCAGCCCGTCGCGCAGACCGAGCGGGCGGGTGTCGAACAGCGCCTGCAGCCACGGCGCATACGTGAACGCGAGCTGCGCCAGCACCACCGCGGCCACCGCCAGCAGCACCGCCGGCGTGCCGCGCGCGCCGTGCAGCGTCAGCGAGCTGCCGTGCAGATAGCGTACGTTGAACAGGTAGCCGATCTCCATCACGCAGACCGCGTTGACGACGACGGTGCGCGCGGCGGCGGCGTCCAGACCATGCGCGATCGACCAGGCGTGGACGCCGAGCACGCCGGCCGTGAACAGCACCGAGACCAGCACCAAGCGCCAGAGCATGAACGGCGACAGCAGCGGCGCGCGCGCCGCACGCGGCGGCCTGGTCATCGTGCCGGGCTCGGCCGGCTCGAACGCGAGCACGAGGCCCAGCGTGATCGTCAGGATCAGGTTGATCCACAGGATCTGCACGGCCGTCATCGGCAGCGCCAGGCCGAACGCGATCGCCGCGACGATCGCCAGCGCTTCGCCGCCATTGGTCGGCAGCGTCCAGGCGATGACCTTGCGGATGTTGTCGTAGACCGTGCGGCCTTCGTGGACGGCGGCGACGATCGACGCGAAGTTGTCGTCGGTCAGCACGATCTGCGCGGCCTGGCGCGCCGCCTCGGTGCCCTTGCGGCCCATCGCGATGCCGACGTCGGCCTGCTTCAGCGAGGGCGCATCGTTGACGCCATCGCCGGTCATCGCGACCACCGCGCCGTCGGCCTGCAGCGCCCGCACGACGCGCAGCTTGTGTTCGGGGCTGGTGCGCGCGAATACGCCCGCGCGCAGCGCCTGCCGCCGCAGCGCCGCGTCGTCGAGGCGGTCCAGGTCGGCGCCGGTCAGTACCTCGCCGGCGTCGGCGAGGCCGAGCTGATGCGCGATCGCCGCCGCGGTGACCGCGTGGTCGCCGGTGATCATCTTGACCGCGATGCCGGCCGAGGCGCATTCGGCGACCGCGGCCGCCGCTTCGGCGCGCGGCGGATCGACCAGGCCGGCGATGCCGACGAAGACCAGATCGGCGATCGCATCGGCCGGCAGCGACGCCGGATCCGGCGCCGGCCGGTACGCGAAGCCGAGCACGCGTTCGCCGGCCGCCGCGGCGCGCGCGATGCACGCGTCCCAGTACGCGCGGTCGAGCGGGCCGCTGCCGCCGTCGCTGGCGAGCTGCCGGCCGCTGAGCGCCAGCAGCGCCTCCGGCGCGCCCTTGACCGCGATCCACGGCGCGCCGCCGGCGGCCGCGTGCAGCGTCGCCATGGTGCGGTGCCGTGCATCGAACGGAATCGCGTCGAGCCGCGGCTGCCGCGCGTGTTCGGCCGCCGGCTCCAGCCCGGCCTTGATCGCCGCGGCGATCAGCGCACCCTCCATCGGATCGCCGTCGACCTGCCAGTGCGCATCGCGAACGCCGAGCCGGGCGTCGTTGCAGAGCACGGCGATCTCGAGCAGACGGCGCGCCGCGTCCGGCGCCGCGACCGGCGTCTGCGGCGCCTCGGCGCGATGCAGCGTGCCGACCGGTACGTAGCCGACGCCGTCGAGGAACAGGTCGCCCTCGATGGTCGACAGCCGGCGCACCGTCATCTCGTTGCGCGTCAGCGTGCCGGTCTTGTCGGTGCAGATCACCGAGGTCGCGCCGAGCGTCTCCACCGCCGGCAGACGCCGCACGATCGCGTGGCGCGCCGCCATGCGGCGCACGCCGATCGCCAGCGTGATCGTGATGACCGCCGGCAGGCTCTCGGGAATCACGCCGACCGCGAGCGCGACGACCAGCATCAGCGCGTCGACCGCCTCGTAACCGCGCGCGAACACCGCGAATGCGAACAGCAGTGCCGAGGACAGCGCCGCGATCAGTGCGAAGCGGCGGCCGAAGCGGTCGATCTGGTCGAGCAGCGGCGTGCGCAGCGTTCCGATCGAGCGCAGCAGATCGCCGATCCGGCCCATTTCGGTCGCCTCGCCGGTCGCGACCACGAGCCCGCGGCCCTGTCCGGCCGCGACCAGGGTGCCCGACCAGGCCATCGAGCTGCGCTCGGCGAGCGGCGCGGCGGCCGGCACCGACCGTTCACGCTTGGCGGCGGCGACCGATTCGCCGGTCAGGATCGCCTCGTCGATCAGCAGGCCGCGCGCCCGCAGCAGACGCAGATCGGCCGGCACGCGATCGCCGGCCTCGATCAGCACGACGTCGCCCGGCACCAGGTCGGCGGCATCGACGCGGCGGCGCTCGCCGCCGCGCAGCACGCAGGCGGCCGGCGCGAGCAGCGAGCCGAGCGCGCCGAGCGCCTGTTCGGCGCGGCCTTCCTGGACGAAGCCGACGATCGCGTTGACGAGTACGACGCCGACGATCACCGCGGCATCGACCGCGTGGCCGAGCACGGCGGCGACCGCGGCCGCGATCAGCAGGAAGCCGATCAGCGCATTGGCGAACTGCGCGAGCAGCCGCCGCAGCGGATGCCGGCGCGGCGGAGGCGGCAGCACGTTGCGCCCCACGCGCGACCGGCGCCGCGCCGCCTCGGCGTCGGACAGCCCGCTCGCGCGGTCCGTGGCCGGTGCAGGATCGGCCGGGTCGCGCAAGCGCGCGTCGAGTTCGGCGCGGGCCGCACCGGCGTCGAGCGCGTGCCAGGCGACGTCGGGTGCGACGGCGGCCGGCGCGGCTGCCGCGCCACGGCGGCGCGATGAGGGCAGGGCGAACCAGGACATGCCGGCGATGATCGCGCGCGGCCGGCTCCGCCCGTTGATCGAGGTCAAGCGGCGCCGGCACGCGCAGGCAGGCCCGGCGCCCGGCGCGTTCGCGCGACGCTCAGGCGCTGGCGTCGTCGAGCTCGGTGCGGTCGGCGTCGCTCAGGGCGAGCCGCAGCGCGCCGGCGAGCTCGTCGAGCTGGGCGACGCTGGTCGCACTGGCGATCGGCGCGCTGATGCCGGGGCGCGCGATCAGCCAGGCCAGTGCGACCTGTGCCGGCGTCGCGCGGTGGCGCGCGCCGACCGCATCGAGCGCGGCCAGGATGCGCAGGCCGCGCGCGTCCAGATAGCGGCCCACGCGTGCGCCGCGCGCCGCCGAGCGGCCGAGATCGGCCTCGCTGCGGTACTTGCCGCTCAGAAAGCCGCTGGCCAGCGCGTAGTAGCCGATCACGCCGAGCCCGTGCTCGCGCGCGAGCGGTTCGAGCTCGGCCTCGTAGCCGGCGCGGTCGTAGAGGTTGTACTCGGGCTGCAGCGTCTCGTAGCGCGGCAGGCCATGCCGTGCGCTGATCGCCAGCGCCTCGGCGAGCCGCGGCGCGGTGTAGTTGGACGCCCCGATCGCGCGCACCTTGCCCTGCTCGATCAGCCGCGAGAACGCGCCGAGCGTCTCCTCGAGCGGCACCGAGGGATCGTCGGCGTGGGCCTGATAGAGATCGATGTGGTCGACGCCGAGCCGCTGCAGCGAGGCGTCGGCGGCGGCGCGGATCGTCTCCGGCGCGAGTCCGCGGTGGCGTGCCCACTTGCCGACCTTGGTCGCGATCACGACGCGGTGGCGCGCGCCGCGCCTGCGCAGCCAGTGGCCGATCATCGTCTCCGATTCGCCGCCTTCGTTGCCGGGCGCCCAGGCCGGATACGCGTCGGCGGTGTCGATCAGGTTCAGACCGTGCGCGACGAACGCATCGAGCAGCGCATCGGCGCGGTCCGCCGTGACGCTCCAGCCGAACACGTTGGCGCCGAACGCGAGCGGCGCGACGTCGAGGCCGGAGCGGCCGAGCGGGCGTGCTTCCATTGCGGGTCTCCGGAATCGGGCAAGAGAATCGAGCGGAACGCCGCGTCAGCCTTCCGCGCGCTCGTAGCGGCGGATGAACGCGCGCACCTCGGGATAGACCTTCTCGCGCCAGCGGCGGCCGCTGAAGATGCCGTAGTGTCCGGCGCCGGCGACCTCGATGTGGCGGCGCGCATCCTCCGCGATGCCGGTGCACAGCGCATGCGCGGCCGCGGTCTGGCCGAGGCCGGAGATGTCGTCGAGCTCGCCTTCGATCGTCAGCAGCGCGGTGTCGCGGATCGCCTCGGGGCGCACCGGCTCGCCGTCGACCTTCCAGGTGCCGAGCGGCAGGGCCTGCTCCTTGAACACGATGCGGATCGTGTCGAGGTAGTACTCGGCCGGCATGTCGAGCACGGCGTTGTACTCGTCGTAGAAGCGCCGGTGCGACTCGGCATCGTCGAGGTCGCCGCGCAGCAGGTTCTTGTAGAAGTCCCAGTGCGACATCAGGTGCCGGCTCGGATTCATCGCGACGAAGCCGGCGTGCTGCAGAAAGCCCGGATAGACGCGCCGTCCCGCGCCCGGATAGTTCTCCGGCACGGTGTGGATCACGTGGTTCTGGAACCACGACAGCGGCTGGGTCGTCGCCAGGTCGTTGACCTTGGTCGGGCTCTCGCGCGTGTCGATCGGGCCGCCCATCATCGTCATCGTCGCCGGCGTCGGCTCGCCGGCCGCCGCCATCAGCGCGATCGCGGCCAGCACCGGCACCGTCGGCTGGCAGACCGAGATCACGTGCAGCTTCTCGGCGCCGATGTGGCGGATGAACGTGCGGATGTAGTCGACGTAGTCGTCGAGGCCGAACTCACCCTGATCGACCGGCACCATGCGCGCGTCGATCCAGTCGGTGATGTAGACCTTGTGGTCCTGCAGCAGGGTGCGTACGGTGTCGCGCAGCAGCGTGGCGTGATGGCCCGACAGCGGCGCGACCACCAGCACGCTCGGCTCCTTCTTGAGGGTCGCCAGGTGGTCGGGGTCGTCGCTGAAGCGCTTGAAGCGGACCAGGTTGCAGAACGGCAGGGGCAGGGCGACCTGCTCGGAAATCGGCGTCTCGTGACCGCCGGCGGTCACCGCCGGAATGCGGAACTCGGGTTTCTCGTATTCCTTGCCGAGCCGGTACAGCAGTTCCCAGCCGGCGGCCATGCGCTGGGCGCCGGGCAGGCTCGACAGCCAGCTGTCCTGGCCCGAGAGCATGCGCGCGTTGGCGTCGGACAACGCCACCAGCGGACGCAGCAGCGAGCGCTGCAGTTCGTGGATCTGGTACAGCATCGGGCCTGGCCTCCACGGGGTATCCGGTGATTTTACCGCATCGCAGCAATCGGGGTCCGATCGGCCGCGTTCGACGATCGTCGTAGCCGTCGCCGCGATTTCTTAACCGTGCCATGACGAGAACCCAATGAGCGACAAGCGCTACGACCAAGCCTACTTCGACCGCTGGTATCGCGATTCGGCCCGGCGCGTGCGCGCGCCGGCCAGCGTCGCGCGCACCGTCGCGATGGTCGTCGCGACGGCCGAGTACTACCTCGGGCATCGGCTGCGCAACGTGCTCGACGTCGGCTGCGGCGAGGGCGCGTGGCGCGCGCCGCTGCGCCGGCTGCGGCCGGAGCTGGACTATCTCGGGCTCGATCCGAGCGAGTACGCGGTCGCGCGCTACGGGCGCGCGCGCAACCTGCGGCTGGCGCGCTTCGGCCAGCTCGAACAGCTGCGCTTCGATCGGCGCTTCGATCTGATCGTCTGCTCCGACGTGCTGCACTACGTGCCCGCGGGCGAGCTCAGGCGCGGCCTGTCGGGCTTCGCCGACCTGCTCGAAGGCATCGCCTTCGTCGAGGTGTTCACGGCCGCCGACGATCCGGACGGCGATACCGACGGCTTCATCGCGCGGCGGCCGGACTGGTATCGGCGCGCGTTCGCCGACGCCGGCCTGATGGCCTGCGGCTCGCATTGTTACCTCGGTCCGCGCCTGCTGCGCACGGTGGCCGCGCTGGAGCTGGCCGCGCCGTCAGCGCGCCGCTGAGCGGTGCCAGCACCAGTGCCAGGGCTCGTAGGCGATGCCGTGCCGATTGCCGCGCGGATAGGACAGACGGAATCCGTAGCGCGCCGCATGGCGCTGCAGCCAGGCGAACGCCGGCGAACGCTCGAAGTCTTCCTCGAGTGCCGCGTAGCCGGGTGTGGTCAGGTCGAGCACGCGGCCCGAATGGTGCTCGCTGTAGCCCGGTGCCGCGCTGACCTCGAGGATCCGCTCGATCGTCTGGCCGCCCTCGAGCTTGCGGCACAGGATGCCGAGCTGGTACTCGGCCGAGCGGAACGCCGAGACCACCTGCAGCACGATGCCGTCGGCTGCCGCCGCGGCGGCCATGCGCCGCCAGGCGCGCGCGGCCGGCGCTGCCAGCCATTGCGGCCGGTCGTGCACGTCGCGGCCGATGTACTGCAGCGCCTCGGGCTCGCGGACGATCCGCAGCGCGCGGCGCCGGCCGTAGTCGTCCGGCACGCCGAGCCGGCGCGCCTCGCGTACGATCGCACGCCGGGCGGCGGCATCGCAGCGGGGCGGCGGGACGGGCAGGGCGTCGCTCATCGCGCGAGCTTAGCAGGCGGCCCGGCGCGGTCGTGACCGGCCAGGGCGCGGCGGCCGCAGGCGTGGCCGGTCGCGCGGCCTTGTGTCGCGCGCCGCGGCGGACGGGCTCGATCACTCGGGCGGGACGAGCCGCTGACGATCGGTCCGGCCACCGCGGCAAACGGGACACCCGGCCGTGCTTCGGCGCCGCCGCCGTGCGGCCTGCCGGCTCCCGGCTCAGCCCTCGCCGGCGAGCCGCTCGGCGAGCGTCGCGTCGCCGCCGAGCGCCTGGTAGATCAGCACCTGGTTGTCGAGCCGCGCCAGCCGATTTTCGGCCAGCGCGATCTCGGCGGCGCGGCGGCGCTCCTGCGCGTCGAGCCAGGCGCGCAGCGCGACCGCACCGGCCTTGTAGCGCACCTCGTAGAGCCGCTCGGATTTCAGCGCGGCGACCAGCGATTCCTCGAGCAGACGCGCGCGCTCGGCCTGGGTCAGGCGCGCGGCCAGGACGTTGTCGACGTCGGCCAGCGCCTGGTACAGGGTCTGGCGGAAGCCGACCACGGCTTCGGCGTACTGCGACTCGGACACCTGCGTGTCCAGGCGCATCTGGTTGAACTGCAGGAACGGCAGCGCCAGTCCGGCACCGAGCGAGCCGACCGGGTTGGCGAGCACGTCGCCGAGCGACACGCTCGAACCGCCGGCGCTGCCGGTCAGCGTCAGGCGCGGGTAATAGCTGGCGCGCGTCGCATCGGCATTGGCCAGGCTCGCGCGCAGACGCAGCTCCGCCGCGCGCAGATCGGGCCGGCGCGCCAGCAGCTCGGCCGGCAGCCCGGCATCGATCGCCGGCAGTTCGCCGTCCGGCAGCGTCTGCGGATCGACGTCGATCGCGCCGGGCGGGCGATCGAACAGGATCGCCCAGGCGTTGCGCGTCTCGAAGCGCTGCTGCTGCAGGCTGGCATGGCTGGCCTCCTGGCTGGCCAGGCTCTGCTCGGCGTCGCTGACCTCCAGCGCCGATACCGCGCCGGCGCGGTACTGCACGCGCACGAAATCCAGCGTGCGTCGTGCCAGCTCGATGCTCATGCGGCTGGCCGCCAGGCGCTGGTTGAGGTAGGCCAGTTCCCAGTAGAGGCGTGCGGTGGTGCCGACCAGCGCGATCGCGGCCGCCTCGCGGTCCTGCGCGGTCGCCAGCGCCTCCCAGACCGCGGCGTCGCGCTGGCTGCCGAGCCGTCCCCACAGATCGGCCTCGTAGCTGACCGACAGCGATGCCGAATGCGAGCGCGAGGACGGCCCGCCGTGATCGAGGCTCTGGCTGACGCCGCTGCTGACGCCGGCGCTGACCGCCGGCACGAACTGGTTGCGCGCCAGATCGGCCTGCAGCTGCGCGCGGCGCACGCGGATCGTCGCGGCAGCCAGATCGTTGTTGCGCGCGAGCACCGTGTCGATCGCCGCATCGAGCGTGGCGTCGCCGAAGCGGCGCCACCAGGCGTCGGCCGCGACCGTGCCGTCCGGTGCAGCCTGCCAGGCCGCCGGCAGCGCGACGTCGGGGCGCACGTACGGCGTGCGCACGGCCGGGCCGCAAGCGCCCAGCGTGCCGATCGCCAGCGCCAGCAGTGCGTGCCGCGCGGCCGGTCCGCTGCGCCATGAAGTCCGAATCGAGGGCATGCGCAGTTCTCCTTCAGTCACGCGCCAGCGCGTCGACCGGATCCAGGCGGGCGGCGTTGCGCGCCGGCAGGAAGCCGAACACGACGCCGATCAGGGTCGAGCACGCGAACGCGACGACCATCGACGCCGGCGAATAGACCATGCGGAAGCTGCCGCCGACCTGCGCGAACAACGCGCCGATGCCGATCGCCAGCAGCACGCCGAGCAGGCCGCCGAGCAGGCAGACCAGAACGGCCTCGATCAGGAACTGCTGCAGGATGTCACCCTGGCGCGCGCCGACCGCCATGCGCACGCCGATCTCGCGGGTGCGCTCGGTCACCGACACCAGCATGATGTTCATGACGCCGATGCCGCCGACGATCAGCGAGATCAGCGCGATCGAGGACACCAGCAGGGTCATCGTCTGCGTGGTCTGCTCGATCGTCTGGCGCACCGAGTCGATGTTCGACACGTAGAAGTCCTGGCTGCCGTGGCGCTGCGTCAGCAGGCCGGTGATGCCGGCCTCGGCGGCGTCCATCGCGACCGCATCGTCGACGCGCACGGTGATGCTGCGCAGGTAGTTCTGGCCGAGCAGGCGGTACATCGCGGTCGTGTACGGCACGAACACGTTGAGGTTCTCGTTGCTGCCGAACGCCGAGTCCTTCCTCGCGGTCACGCCGATGATGCGGCTGGGCATGTTGTTGAGCAGGATGACCTGGCCGATCGGGTCGGTGCCGGCCGCCTCGGCACCCTCGCCGAACAGCTTGCGGTAGGTGTTGTCGTCGATCACGACGTCCTGCGACTGCCTGCGCACGCTGTCCTGGTCGAACGCGACGCCGGCGGCGATCTCGAAGCCGCGCACGCGGAAATACTGGTCGCCGACGCCGTTGATCGAGGCGTTGACCGACACGTTGCGGTAGCGCAGCGTCGCGCTGCTCTGCACGGCCGGCGTCACGCTGTCGACGTAGTCCTGCTGCGCCAGCGCGTCGGCGTCGGCCGGCACCAGGGTGCGCACGCGCCCGGAGCGCATGTCGCCGAAGCCGCTGCCCGGATAGATGTCGATGACGTTGGTGCCGATCGCGCTGATGTTGTCGAGGATCTGCTTCTGCGAGCCGGCGCCGAGTGCGACCACCGAGACCACCGAGGCGATGCCGATGATGATGCCGAGCATCGTCAGGAACGTGCGCAGGCGGTGCGCGTTCATCGCCAGCAGCGCCATCCGGAACGCCTCGCGCGAACGGTCCAGGCGCGCCCGCCACGACTCGCGTGCCGGCACGCGCGCGATCGGCGCGGCGGCCGGCGCGTCGCCGCGGCGGCGGTCGGCGACGATGCGTCCGTCGCTGATCTCGATCACGCGCCAGGCGTGCTCGGCGACGTGCATGTCGTGCGTGACCAGCACGATCGTGTGGCCTTCGGCGTGCAGCGCCTGCAGCAGGCGCAGCATCTCCTCGCCGCTGCGGCTGTCGAGCGCGCCGGTCGGCTCGTCGGCGAGGATCACTTCGCCGCCGTTCATCAGCGCGCGCGCGATCGACACCCGCTGCTGCTGGCCGCCCGAAAGCTGGCCGGGCTTGTGGTCGAGACGTTCGGACAGGCCGAGCCGGCCGAGCAGGTCGGCGGCGCGCGCGCGCCGCGCGGCCGGATCCTTGCCGGCGTAGATCGCCGGCGTCTCGACGTTGCCGAGCGCAGTCAGGTCGGCCAGCAGGTGATAGCGCTGGAACACGAAGCCGAAATGCTCGCGGCGCAGCTCGGCCAGCTCGTCGGGCGCGAGGCGGCCGGTCTCGCGACCGGCGACGCGATAGCGGCCGGCGCTGGGCCGGTCGAGGCAGCCCAGGATGTTCATCAGCGTGGACTTGCCCGATCCGGAGGCGCCGACGATCGCGACGAACTCGCCGGCCTCGATCGTCAGGTCGACGTCGCGCAGGACCACCAGCGTCTGGTCGCCGGCCGGGTACTCGCGACGGACCTGGCGCAGTTCGAGCAGCGGGACAGCCACGCTCAAAATCCCGGCGGCGGGCGCATGCCCATGTTGCGGCGGTTCGGATTGACCGTGGCGGCGCTGCCGGACTGGCCGAGCACGACCTGGTCGCCTTCGGAGAGGCCTTCGAGGATCTCGGCCTGGATGTTGTTGTTGAGGCCGACCCGGACCGGCTTCTCGACGACCTCGCCGTCGGCGCCGAGCACGCGCACGAAGCGCGGCGCGGCCGGCCGTTCGCCGCCCGCCTCGGCGCCGCGCGCCGTCGCTGCGGACGCCGCCGCGCCACTCGGTGCGGTGTTCGATGCGCCCGTGCCGGCGGCGCCGGCCGCCGCGCCGGCAGTGCGTCGCGGCGGACCGCCGGCGCGGCTGCCGGCGACGATCGCCGAGGACGGCACCAGCAGCGCGTCGCGTGCCTCGCCGAGCACGATGTTGACGGTCGCGGTCATCGAGATGCGCAGCTTGCCGTCGGGATTGGGCACGTCGAACAGGCCGTTGTAGTAGATCGCGGTCGAGGAGGTGCTGCTCGCGTTGTTCGACGTGGTCTCGCTGGCGATCGACTCGGGCGCCGGCTCCACCGCGCGCAGCTGCGCGTAGTAGCGCCGGTCCGGCTCGCCGAGGATCGTGAACCAGACCTTCTGGTTCGGTGCCACCTTGACGACGTCGGCCTCGGAGATCTGCGCCTTGATCGTCAGCGTCGACAGTTCCGCCAGCTTGACGATCGTCGGCGCGGACTGGTTCGCGTTGACGGTCTGGCCCTCCTTGGTCACGACCGCGACCACGGTGCCGTCGATCGGCGCCAGGATCTTGGTGTAGCCGAGATTGAGCTTGGCGGTGTCGACCTGGATCGAGCCTTGTTCGATCTGCGCGTCGAGCGCGCTGATGTCGGCGCGCGTCGAGGCCAGGCTGGCCTCGGCGGCCTCGTACTCGGCGCGCGAGGTGGCATCGGCGCTCATCATCTCCTGCTGACGCTTGAAGGTCAGCTCGGCCTGCTTGAGCGCGGCGACGCGCGCGCTGCGCTGCGCACGCAGCGTCGCCAGTCCGGCCTCGGCGTTGCGCAGCGCGTTCTGCTGCGGCAGCGAGTCGATCTCGGCGATCAGCTGGCCCTGCTCGACGGCGTCGCCGAGCTCGACCTTCAGCGAGACCACGCGTCCGGAGACCTGGGCGCCGACGCTGACGAGGTTGCGTGCCTCGAGCGTGCCGGTCGCGATCACGGTCTGTTCGATGTCGCCGCGCGTGACCGCGGCGGTCACGTAGCGCGGTGCGGCCGGTGCCGGGAACAGCCAGGCCTTGAGCAGGAGGCCCGCCGCGATCAGGACGACGGCGGCGAGGGCGTAGCGGATCGGACGCGAGGGAGTTCTGGGCATGGACGAGGCACGGTGGCGCGACGGCGTGCAGTGTGCCGGGAAGCCTCGTCAGCAGGAGCGGCGCGATTGCAAGGGAAATGCAAAGACCCCGGCCATCGCGCAGGCATCATCGAGCGCCGGGCGTCTGCGCGATCCAGCCGGCGATGTCGGCGATCACCGCGTCGGCGACATGGCCGGCCTTCGCGTAGTCGGCCGGGCCGGGCCGATCGCCGGCCGGCATCAGCAGATGGCTCAAGCCCGGATAGCCGATCAGGCGCACGCGCGGATCGTCGCCGAAGGCCTCGCGCCAGCGCGCGAAATCGTCCTCAGGCGTGACCTGATAATCGGCTTCGCCCTGCACGATCAGCAGCGGCCGGCCGATCCGGCGCGCGGCCGCGATCGCATCGTAACCATCGAGATCGAGCCAGTAGCGGCGCGGCAGGCCGAGCATCAGCGGTGTGCCGTCGTCCGGCGTGCCGGCGAGCTGCCGGATCCGGTCGCGCTGGCGCTCGAGCTCGGCCAGTGCGGCCTCGGTCTCGGCATCCGGCGTGCCGTTCAATTGCGCCAGATAGCGGCTCTGGCGCACGACCGCGTCCTCCAGGCGCGTCGCCGGCGCGGCCAGCAGCACCAGGCCGGCGATCTGCGGATCGCGCTCGGCGATGCGCGGCGCCAGCATCGCGCCGAGGCTGTGGCCGACGATGAAGATCCGCGCCGGATCGACCTCGGGCCGCGTGCGCAGCAGCGCGACCGCGGCCAGCGCATCGGCGAGGACTTCTTCCTCGACCGTGAAATCGCCGCCGGCGAAGCGCTGCGGTGCGGCCTTCGTGCGCTTGTCGTAGCGCAGCACGGCAATGCCGCGTTCGGCCAGGCCGTGCGCCAGATCGCGGAACGGCTTGTTCGGTCCGATCGTCTCGTCGCGATCGTGCGGACCGGAGCCGTGCACGAGCACGACGCCCGGCACGCGGGCTGCGCCGGTCGGCAGCGTCAGCAGGCCCGGCAGGTCGCCGTCGGGACTGCCGACCGCGATCGCGGTCTCGGCATAGCGCTCGGTGCTGACCGGCGCCGCGGGCGTGGTCGGCGTCTGCGCGGGCACCAGGCGGAAGCCGTCGATCAGGCCGTCGGCGTCGAACCCGATGCGCGCGTCCAGCGCGGTCAGGCCGAACTGCAGGCTCGCGGTCAGAATCGGATGGCCGTCGATCGCCTCGCCGCGGACCGGTCCGCGCGCCTGGCGCGCGCCGAGCTGCTGCGGCAGCGTCTCCCAGACCTTCTGCAGCTTGCCGCCGGCCAGCGCTTCGCGCAGCCGCGGCGAGCCCATCGCCAGTGCCTCGTCGTAGCGGCCGGCATCGAGCAGGTCGAGAAAAGCCTCGGCGCGCCGTGCCTGCGCCGGGTCGGCCGCCGCGGGCGTCGCCGCCGGCGGCAGCAGGTGGCGGACCAGTGCGATGCCGCCGCCGACGAGGAGCGCGGTCGCGAGCAGCCCGATCAACCAGGGCGATCGTCTCATCATGATCATGGCAGTACTCCCGATGGCGCTCAGCGAGGGCGCTTGAAGAACAGCAGCAGCGGCGTCGCCGGCGAACTGTGCACGGCGTTGACGAGCTCCCAGCCGCCCTGGCCCTCGCGGCGCAGGACATCGCCGAGGTCGGCGAGGAAGCTGCCGCGGAACAGCTTGGGCTTGACCTCGATGACCTTGTGTTCGAAGGAATGGATCGTGCTCATCGTCGAATGTCTCGTCAGGTGTCGTCGGAAGGATCGACGACCGGCTTGGGGCGGTCGGCGGCCTTGAGCCGGCCGGATCTGCGCAAGGCCTCGCGCAGCACGTACTCGATCTGCGCATTGAGGCTGCGCAGTTCGTCGTCGGACCAGCGCTGCATCGCCTCCAGCACGGTCGCGCTGATGCGCAGCGGATAGGCCTTCTTGTCGGTCACGGCGCGCCGGCTCAGCCGTACAGGGTGCCGGCATTGACGACGGGCTGGGTCGAGCGGTCGCCGCACAGCACGACCAGCAGATTGCTTACCATGCTCGCCTTGCGCTCGTTGTCGAGCTCGACGACGCCGCGCTGACTGAGCTGCTCGAGCGCCATCTCGACCATGCTGACCGCGCCCTCGACGATGCGCTCGCGCGCGGCGACGATCGCGCCGGCCTGCTGGCGCTGCAGCATCGCCTGCGCGATCTCCTGCGCATAGGCCAGGTGGCTGATGCGCGCCTCGATGACGCTGACGCCGGCCTGGGCCAGGCGCTCCTGGATCTCCTCGCGCAGATGCACGTTGACCTTGCTGCCGTCGCCGCGCAGCGAGATCGTCTTGTCGTCGTGCGCGTCGTACGGATAGCTCGAGGCCATCTGGCGCAGCGCCGCCTCGGCCTGGATCTGCACGAAATTCTCGTAGTCGTCGACCATGAAGACCGCCTCGGCGGTGTCGACGACCTGCCAGACCACGATCGCGCCGATCTCGATCGGATTGCCGTCGTTGTCGTTGACCTTGAGCTTGCCCGACTCGAAGTTGCGCACGCGCAGCGAGACGCTGTGGCGCGAGTAGAACGGATTGGTCCAGCGCAGGCCGGCGGTGCGCGCGGTGCCGGTGTAGCGCCCGAACAGCTGCATGACGACGCCGAGATTCGGCTGCACCTGGAAGAAGCCCTTGGTCAGGAACGCCAGCACCGCCATCACCAGCACCGGCGCGATCAGCGCGACCGGCTGCGAGGTCACCGACGTGGTGTGCTTGATCCACAAGGCCGTGGCGGCCATCGCCGCGAGCAGGACCAGCAGGACCGGGATTCCGGGAAGGGACACGGCATTGCGTTCGTTCATGGCGGCGCTCCGGTTGGGTGGCGATAAGATATCAAAATGATATCTAAGTGCAAGAGGGCGCCGCGGCCGTTCCGCAGCGCTCGACGCGGCCGCGGCCGGGAGGCGGCGGCGCCACGGCGCCACGCCGGCGAGCGCGGCTGGGGAAGGGGCGCGAGGGGGCTGACGCGTGCGGTGCCGCCGCGGGGCCGCGCGCCGGCAGGCGGCCGGCTCGCGCGAAGGCGCCGTCAGCGCGGGGCGGCCGGCTCGATGCGTTCGAGCCGCAGATTGCCGAGCGTGCCGATGCCGGCATAGAACCGCCACGGGTCGCCGTCGCCGATCGACAGCGCCAGATGGCCGGCATCGAAGCCGTTCAGCGCGGCGTCGTAGCTGCGCCAGCGGTCGCCGGTCCAGGCCTGCACCCAGGCGTGCGGCACGAACGCGTCGCGGCTGCCGGCGAAGCCCGGCGCATAGGCCAGGCCGGTCACGACGCGCGCCGGGATGCCGAGCGCGCGCGCCAGCGCCGCCAGCAGCACCGCGTGCTCGGTGCAGTCGCCGCGCGGATCGCGCGCGACGTCGAGCGCCGAGGCGTAGCCGACGTCGAGGTTCTTGGTCGCGATGTAGCCACGCACGAAGACCTCCAGCGCCTGCATGCGCGCGGCCGCGCCGTCGGCTTCGCCGGCACCGCGCCGGGCCAGCGCGACGATGTCCGGTGCCGTGCTCTGCAGCCAGTCGGTCGCCGCGCTGTCGGCGGCGGTCGGCCGATCCTGCGTCGAGATGCGCGCATCGCGTGCGACGACGACCTCCACCGCACCGCCGCGCCGCATCACCTGCTGTTCGGTGGTCTGCGGCAGCACCAGCGCATCGGCGCTGCCGCTGCGCGGCTCGAGCGTGTAGCGCAGCGTACCGGCGAGCTCGGCGCCGGCGAGCGGCCGCGGCGAGCGCATCAGCAGCCGCGAGAAGATGTCGGAGCCCTGGTTGGGCGCGCTTGCGCAGGTGCGGTCGCAGGCGAGCAGGGTCAGTTCGGTGCCGAACACCGGCATCACCAGCTTCCATGCGGTCAGCTCGTCGTCGACCCAGGCCTGGGTGGTGATCGGCGCGCCCGGGAAGTCCAGCATCTGCTCGAGCCGGACCAGATCGCGCGGACCGTCCGGCAGATCGACCGTCTCGCGCGCGCCGACGACGGTCACGATATCGACCGCGTCCAGCGTCATGTCCTGGAACGCGCGCGTGGTGTAGCGCGTGCCGGGTGCCAGCCCGGCCTTCAGTCCGGCCAGGCGCAGGCCCTCGGGCAGCAGGGCGCCGGCCGGCCAGGCCTGCTCGCGCGTGCTCTCGGCATGACCGTCGTGCAGCGTCGCGCGCAGTGTCGTGCCGCTCAGCGTGCCGGCGATCCGCGAGGCATTGCCGGACAGACGGCTGCTGCCGGCGAACGACAGCGGCGTGCCGTCGAGGCGTTCGGTCGCCTCCGAGCGGCTCGACATCTCGACCGCGCTGCCGGCGCGCTCGAGCGTCAGCGACAGCTGCTGCATCGAACGCACGATGCCGCCGTCCACCTCGCGCGTCGCCTCCATGCGGCCGATCTTGCGGCCGTCGAGCAGGGCGGTGAACCACTGTTCGCGCGGCGGTTCGGCGTGGACGCTCGGCGTCAGCAGGCACAGGAGGGCGATCAGGAGGAGGCGCATGGCGTGACCGGTCGGCTGCATACCGGCGGCATTGTGCCGGAACGATCGCGCAGGGGCTCTCGCCGCGGAGACCCGGATGGTTTCGCGATTGCATGAAACGGCACGGGCCGTCGCTCTGCGCTGCCCGGCCGCCGCCGTCGTGTCGCGCCCGGCGCGGCGGGCCTGCGGACGAATCCAATGCATCGCGTATACGCCGATCGACCGGCGGACAGACGCCCGTCTCGCGACATCCTGCTAGAGTCGCGCGGTCTTCGCCCCCTGCGTCATGGTCCGATCGATGTCCACCGCGTATTTCCCGTCCGAGCGCCGGCCGTCCCGGCGCGGTCTCGTTTCCACCGCCTGGCTGGCACTGGTCTGCATCGCGCTCGGCGCGGCGCCGGCACGCGCGCAGCTGCTGATGCCGGCCAAGCCGGTACCGCCGCCGATCTACGACGTGCACGTCGTCAAGACCTATCCGCACGATCGCGAGGCGTTCACGCAGGGCCTGATCTTCCACGGCGGCCATCTCTACGAGAGCACCGGACTCAACGGCCGCTCGAGCCTGCGCAAGGTCGATCTGGAGAGCGGGCGCGTACTCAAGCAGCACAGCGTCGATCCGGCGCACTTCGCCGAAGGCCTCACCGCCTGGAAGGACGGTCTGATCCAGCTGACCTGGCGCACGCAGACCGGCTTCGTCTACGGACTGCGCGATTTCAAGCAGCGGCGCACGTTCCGCTACGTCGGCGAGGGTTGGGGCCTGACCCACGACGGCAAGCGTCTGATCATGAGCGACGGCACCTCGGTGCTGCGCTTCCTCGATCCGGAGACGTTCGAGGAGACCGGCCGCGTCGACGTGCACGTCAACGGCCGACCGCTCAACGGCCTCAACGAGCTCGAGTACGTCAAGGGCCAGGTACTGGCGAACGTCTGGCCGACCGATCACATCGTGATGATCGATCCGGCCAGCGGCGCGGTGACCGGCCAGATGGAACTGCTCGGCCTGCTGACCGAGGCCGATCGCAAGCAGCCGGTGGACGTGTTGAACGGCATCGCCTACGACGCGAAGGGCGACCGGCTGTTCATCACCGGGAAATGGTGGCCGAAGCTGTTCGAGGTCCGGCTCGAGCGGCGTCCGTAGGGGGCAGCCGTCGCCGCGGCCGCGGCCGGCCGGTTCACCGGCGGCGCGCTGCTCAGGTGCTGCCGGCCGCGCGCCGGCCCGAGCGTTGGCGCCGCGGCCGGCCGGGCCACCGCTCGACCGTCTCGGCGTGGTCGAGGCTGCGCGGGCCGTGGCCGAATCCTTCGGCGAGGTAGCGGGTCGCGGCCGCGCCGACCAGGACGATCAGCGAGCTGTAGTAGACCCAGATCAGCAGCAGCATCAGCGAATTGGCGGCGCCGTAGGCATCGGCAGTCGTCGTCATCGCAAGGTAGCGCCCGAGTGCCCACTTGCCGCCCTCGAACAGCAGTGCGGTCAGGGCGCCGCCGGCGAGCGCGTAGCGCAGGCCGATGCGCGCATCGGGCACGAACCGGTACAGGCCGGCGAACGCCACCATGAATACCGCCAGCGTGACCAGTTCGTTGGCCACCGTCCACAGCGTGCTCTCGCGGCTCAGGATCAGCGCGACCGCGGTGCTGAGGACCAGGGTCACCATCAGCAGGAAGCCGAGCACCGCGATCATGCCGAACGACAGCAGGCGGCGCCGGATCCACGACCAGACCGCGTTGGTCGGCCGCGCCTCCACCCCCCAGATCGCATTGATCGCGGTCTGCAGCTGCGCGAACGCGGTCGAGGCCGATACCAGCAGCGCGCCGAGTCCGATCAGGCCGGCCAGATCGATCGAGAGGCGGCTCTCGTCGGCATGCTCGATGACGACCGCCGCACTGTCGCGCACCTGGCTGCCGAGCAGCATGCCGAGCTGCTCGATCAGCTTCGCTTCGGAACCGGGCGCGATCTGCGCCGCCGCCCACAGGCTGAGCACGATGACCGGTGCGAACGACAGCGCGCTGTAGAACGCAACCGATGCGGCCAGTGTCATCGGATCGTGCGCGACGAAGTCGGTCAGCGCCGAGCGGACCGACGACAGCGTGTTCTTGACGGACGAAGACATCGGACCTCCCGAGCGGCGCGCCCCCATGGCGTCGCCGCGCAGTCTCGACGACCCCGGCTGAATCGCGTTCGAGCCGCGCCGCCGCGCGGGCGGCGGTCCTGATGTCGAACAGCATCGGAGTCCGTGCGCACGGGGTCGGGAGCGGGACGGTGCCGCGTACTGTTGAGCGCCGGTACGCGCCGATCGCATCTCAGCCGCTGCAGGACCGGCCGACGCGCAATCCCCGTGTCAGATTGTGATATCGATCACATTCCGTGACGGCGCAACAGCATGGGAAACGCGTCGGCAGTGCGCATTTTTGCAATTTGTTGCAGTGCGGGCAGAAATTGACGCTGGTTGGCGATGCACGTCACGGAACGGCGACACCCGACATGGTGGACACGGAGAGCCGCCGCCGGATGCGTCCGAGTGGACCCCGAGCGGGTGTCGTGATCCGGGCTGCCGGTCCGACGCACTCGGGCGAAGAGACCGGCATCGTCCGGCACCGAGCCGATCTGCGCACGGCCCCGGCACGAGGCTGGTTCTTGTGGTCGAGCATGGCGATCGCGTCGGGAGACGGCGGCAGCGAGATCCCGCGCGATTGCGCCGCCGATACCGGTTGCGGTCGCGCCGGTGGACCGCGCGTCGGCATCCCGCATCGCGACGGCCGGTTCCGAGAAAGCGCCGTCATCCGGCGCGACCACGTTTCGACGAAAGATGCCGCGCACCGCGGCGGCACGGGCGAAACGATCGCGAAAGGCGCCGCCGTCGAGGCGATCGAGAGCGCGTGACAATCGTTGACAAACGGCCGGCCGCGCCGTTCGCACCGCCATACGGGGCGCTGCGCACTCGCCCGTGAGTAACGGTGATCGAAGGAAAGACAGCGTGAGTGATTTGCGCGGATGGCCGTTCCTAGACTCCGCGCGGTCGATGCCACCGGTGCCGTTGCCGCGGACCGCAAGCCGACCCTAGCGCGGTTCACTCGCGATTTGAAGGGGGTGCCGTCGAGACGCCCGCGTCTCGCGGTCCCATCCGATACCAAACGCTGGCGAGCCTCTTGCAAAGAGGCTGGGCCTTGGCGCAAGCGATTCTGGGGACCTATGTTCAAGCGAATGTTCGATCATGCACGCCGCACGTGGATCACGGCGGCATCCGTGCTGGCCCTGGCGTCGATCGCCGTGGCGACCTCACCGGCCTCGGCCGAAGGCACTCGCTCGCTGCATCCCAGCGGCGCCGTCGGCAATCGCGGCGTGATGGACGTCAGCGACTCCACCAACTTCGCGAGCGTCGCGCGCGGCCGCCAGTTCCTGTACGTCTACGCACGGGCCGGCGAGTACATCCTGCTCGGTTCGCGCAACCGCGCCAACGGCGGCGACATCTTCGTCTACGACCCGCAGTCGTTCGGCACGCCCGGCGACGAGACGATTCCGGCCACGGCCAACTTCACGTGCAGCACGCAGAGCGGCGGCCTGATCGCCAGCCGCGACGAAGAACTGGCCGGACCGAACAGCGCCGACGGCTCGGCGACGATGCCGAACGGCTTCACGCCGTGCTGGTACGTCGCGCCGACGACCGGCGTCTACGGCGTGCGCTTCACCGGCGCGACCAGCGGCGGCCAGACCAACACCGCGTCGATCGCGACGCCGCCGATCCTGTCCGGCAGCCTGGTATCGGCCTGGGACGTCACCGTGCGTGCCAGCGCCGACTCGCTCGACGACCTCGACGGCCGCCTGTTCACGTACGCCTGGACGGTCTACCTGCAGAACAACGGCCGCACGCTGCACAACGATCTGTATTACGTCTCGACCGACGGCTACCGCTACCGGCAGACGTTCCGCGGCCTCGACCCGAACCGCGCCGCGTTCTACGCCAATGCGCGCGGCTACATCGACACCAACGGCGGCCCGCTGTATCGCGACATCCGCGGCAGCAACGCCGCGGTGTCGGCAGGCCCGTCGCTCAGCGCCGGCATCAGCGCGCAGCGGCCGCAATATCCGATCTTCTTCAGCGACATCACGCCGGGCGGCGCCAATGCAGCCGAGGTCAACCGGGTGCTGACCGCGCTGGCCATTCCGCTGGTGCCGGCCGTGCCGCAGCTGACCAATCCGGTATTCATCGGCAACGTCGGCGGCAGTACCTCCACGGTCTCGGCCGGCGGCGTGTTCGCGTTCTCGACGCAGAACACGCTGACCTACGAGATCGTCGTCAGTCGTGACGGCATCGACTTCGATCCGGCCAACGTGCTCAACCGCGTGCTGACCGGTACCGCGCTGACCGGCAATCACACGGTGCTGTGGGACGGCCTGGACAACAACGGCCTGCCGTTCCCCGCCGGCGACTACCAGTTCCGCATCGTCGGCCGCAACGGCGAGATCCACTTCCCGATGATCGACGTGGAAGGCAATAGTGGCGGCGGCCCCACCCTGACCAAGCTCAACGGTTCGCAGGACAGCACCGTCTACTACGACGATCGCGGCTATCGCGCCGCCAACGGCACGCTGATCGGCGAGCTCAACGGCCATCTGTGCGGCGCCGGCAGCGCGATCCTGCAGCCGGTTCCGAGCTACTCGCTGATCGGCGTCGACTCGGCCAACGCCAACTTCAACGGCAGTGGCAACTACTACCGTTCCTGGGGCGGCTCCAACGACAGCAACGCCGACTGCACCAATGCCGCGAGCCAGTACTTCGCGACCGCCAAGGGCCTGGACCTGTGGGCGCTGGAGCGCTCGCCGACCTATCAGGAGCCGATCGAGATCGTCGAACCCACGGACGGCGTCGACGTCGGCACGATGGTCAGCGTCACCTCGAGCGTCCTGCCCGGCGAATCGGCTTTCGGCAATTTCGTATTCACCAATGCCGGCGACGTCACCGCGACCGGCGTGACCTACGCCGCGACGCTCGGCGACCCGGGCGTCCCGGCCACGTGTCCGGCTGCCGTCGTCTTCTCGATGGTGCCGCCCGGCGTCACCGCGACCTACCAGCCGGCGCCGCTGTGCTCGATCACGTTCACCGGCATGCCGACGACGCTGACGCCGGGGCAGTCGCTGAACTTCAATTTCAACTACGTCGTCGCGGTCTCCAATCCCGGCCCGATTCCGATCACCACGGTCATCGCGGCAGCCAACGAGACGCCCGGCGCGCCGGCACCGAATACGGCCACCGCGCAGACCGTCGTCGCGCGGCCGGTCATCGGCGTCGTCAAGAGCTCCACGCCCGCACCGGGCAGCGAGGTCGAGGTCGGCGACACGATCACCTACACGCTCAGCACGACGATCGCCAACGCGCCGCTGACCAGCACGCTGACGCTGGACGATCTGCTCGGGCCGGGACTGACCTTCGGCTCGGTGACCGGCAGCCATCCGAGTTTCATCTGCAGCGGCGCGCTGGTCTGCACGCTGCCGCCCGGCACCGCGATCGGCACCTATACCGTGACCTATACCGCGACCGTCGACGCATCGGCGGTCGGCAGCGTCGCCAACAACGTGGTCGCGAGCGGTGGCGGCGGCGATACGCCGCCGACCTGCGCGCCGTGCCAGGTCGAGCATCCGCTGCCGCCGCCGCCGACGTTCCCGTTCTGCCCGGCCGCCGGCGATCCGGCGCAGGTGTTCAGCATCGTCAACGGCCCCGGCATCTACGGCTATACGCCGCCGAGCGCCACGCCCGACGCCTTGCTGCCGCTGCTGCCGGCGACGATGTCCGGCGATCTCAATGCGCTGATGCTCGACCCGGTCCGCAACCGCCTGCTGATGATCCAGCGCTCGAGCGGCACCGAGTCGACGCTGTGGGCGTATGACGCCGCCAACGGCGGCTGGTACGTCGCGGCCGGCCCGTTCGTCTCGCCGGACTTCCCGCGCGGCGGCTTCGCCGCCGACGGTACCGGTTACCTGCTATCGGGCGCCGCGAGTCCCGACGTGTGGACCGTAGTCGCGCAGCCGTCGCCGTCGTTCGGCTACACGGTGACGCAGATCGGCAACATGACCTACGACCAGACGCCGACCAACCTGTCCTCCGGAGACATCGCGTTCGACGGCGACGGGCGCGCCTGGCTGGCCGTCGGTCAGGATCTGTGGCATCTCGATCTCGGCACGCTGGTCGCGGTGCGGCAGACCCGGCCGCTGCTGAACGGCTCGCCGAGCACGATCAACTGGGCCGGCATCGCGTTCGCCTCGAACGGTGCGCTGATCCTCGCCAACAACAGCAGTCCGAGCGCGTACTACCAGTACGATCCGGCCACCGGCGTCATCACGCATCTGGCCGACACCACGGCCAATTCATCGCGCGATCTGGCTTCGTGCGCGTTCCCGATCCAGGCGCTGCCGGAGCTGTCGGTCGTCAAGACGCTGGACCAGGTCAACGGCGCGGCGCCGGGTCCGTTCGTCCATCCGGGTGACGTGCTGCGCTACGCGATCACGATCAGCAACACCGGTGGCGCGGTCGCGACGCTGTATCCGGGCGACGTCGTCGAGACGCTGCCGACGCATACCACCGCCGTCGCCGCCGGCAACGATTTCACCTGCACCGGCAGCACCTGCCCGAACAGCGCCGCGGTCAACGTGACCGCGGGCGGCAGCACGACGCTGTACTTCGTCGTGCAGCTCGACTCGCCGCTGCCGACCGCGCAGATCAGCAACGCGGTCGCGATTCCCGGCGAGGTCGACTGCTCGGTCGCGCCGAACGACTGCGGCGAGGAGACGCCGGTCGGTCCGCGCCTGACGATGAGCAAGACCTTGCAGTCGGGCGGGCCGCTGGCCGCGCCGGGCGGCAGCCTGGTCTATGCGATCACGCTGACCAATCTGAGCGGCGTGCCGGCCAGCGTGCCGGCCGGTGCGATCGGCGAGACCGTGCCGGTCGCGACGACGCATGCCGGCGCCGACAGCTTCAGCTGCGCCGGTGTCGCCGCCGGCTCGGCCTGCTCGAACAGCGCCGCAGTCAGCGTGCCGGCCAACGGCAGCACCGTGCTGACGTTCGCGGTCAGCGTCGACGATCCGATCGCCGCTGGCGTACTGTCGATCCAGAACACCGCGCTGCCGCCGCCGGACGTCGCCTGCCCGAGCTGCTCGGTGACGACGCCGACCGCGCCGAACGTGACCCTGGTCAAGGCACTGACCGCCGAGAGCGGCGCCCAGCCCGGCATCGCCGAGCCCGGCGAGACGCTGACCTATACGATCACGCTGGGCAACAGCGGCGGTACGGCCTTCACGAACTACGACTTCGCCGAGCACGTGCCGGCCAGTGCGACGCTGACCGCCGTGAGCGGCGCCGGCGTCACCGCCGGCTGCACGCTGCCGCTGGCCGGTGTCGCGACCTGTCCGGTGACCGTGGCCAGCGTGCCGGCCAATGGCACGACCACGGTGTCGGTCTCGTTCCAGATCGCCGCTCCGGTTCCGGCCGGCACCGCGGCGATCGTCAACCTCGTCGACGGCGGCGACACCACCTGTCCGCAGGCCGGCAACGTCTGCTCGGTCACGACGCCGACCGCGCCGAGCGTCACGCTAGTCAAGGCGCTGACTGCCGAGAGCGGCAGCCAGGCCGGCGTCGCCGAGCCCGGCGAGACGCTGACCTACACGATCACGCTGAGCAACAGTGGCGGCACGCCGTTCGCGAACTACGACTTCGTCGAGAACGTACCGGCCGGCGCTAGCCTGGTCTCGGTCGCCGGTGCCGGCGTGACCAGCGGCTGCGCGCTGCCGCTGACCGGCCCGGCCGGCTGTGCGGTGACGGTCGCGGCGGTGCCGGCCAACGGCAGCACCACGGTCACGGTCGCGTTCGCGCTCGACGACCCGCTGCCGACCGGCGCGGCCGCGATCGTCAACCTCGTCAACGGCGGCGACACGACCTGTCCGCAGCCCGGCAACGTCTGCTCGGTGACGACGCCGACGGCACCGCGCGTGACCCTGGTCAAGGCGCTGACCGCCGAGAGCGGCAGCCAGGCCGGCGTCGCCGAACCGGGCGAGACGCTGACCTACACGATCACGCTGAGCAACAGCGGCGGCAGCGCCTTCGCGAACTACGACTTCGTCGAGCACGTGCCGGCCGGCGCGACGCTGACGGCCGTGACCGGTGCCGGCGTGACCGGCGGCTGCGCTTTGCCGCTGGCCGGCGCGGGCACCTGCAACGTCACCGTCGCCAGCGTGCCGGCGAACGGCTCGACGACCGCCACGATCGTGTTCACGCTCGACGCCCCGCTGCCGTCCGGCACCGCGTCGATCGTCAACCTCGTCGACGGCGGCGACACCACCTGTCCGCAGACCGGCAACGTCTGCTCGGTCACGACGCCGACCGCACCGAGCGTCATCCTGGTCAAGGCGCTGACCGCCGAGAGCGGCAGCCAGGCCGGCGTCGCCGAACCCGGCGAGACGCTGACCTATACGATCACGCTGAGCAATGACGGCGGCACCGCGTTCACGGACTACGATTTCGTCGAGCACGTGCCGGCCGGTGCGACGCTGAGCAGCGTCACCGGCACCGGTGTCAGCTCCGCGTGCACGCTGCCGCTGGCCGGCGCGAACACCTGCGCCGTGACCGTGGCCAGTGTGCCGGCGAACGGCTCGACGACCGCCACGATCGTGTTCACGCTCGACGACCCGCTGCCGTCCGGCACGGCGTCGATCGTCAACCTCGTCGACGGCGGCGACACCACCTGTCCGCAGACCGGCAACGTCTGCTCGGTGACGACGCCGACCGAGCCGCGCATCACGCTGGTCAAGGCACTGACCACCGAGAACGGCAGCCTGAGCGGCGTCGCCGAGCCCGGCGAGACGCTGACCTATACGATCACGCTGAGCAACGACGGCGGCACCGCGTTCACGGACTACGATTTCGTCGAGCACGTGCCGGCCGGCGCGACGCTGAGCAGCGTCACCGGCACCGGCGTCACCGCCGGCTGCACGCTGCCGCTGGCCGGCGCGGGCACCTGCGCGATCACGGTCGCCAGCGTGCCGGCCAATGGCAGCACGACGGTCGACATCGTGTTCACGCTCGACGACCCGCTGCCGTCCGGCACGGCCTCGATCGTCAACCTCGTCGACGGCGGCGACACCACCTGTCCGCAGACCGGCAACGTCTGCTCGGTGACGACGCCGACCGAGCCGCGCATCACGCTGGTCAAGGCACTGACCACCGAGAGCGGCAGCCAGGCCGGCGTCGCCGAACCCGGCGAGACGCTGACCTACACGATTACGCTGAGCAATGACGGCGGCACCGCGTTCACGGACTACGATTTCGTCGAGCACGTGCCGGCCGGCGCGACGCTGAGCAGCGTCACCGGCACCGGTGTCAGCTCCGCGTGCACGCTGCCGCTGGCCGGCGCGAACACCTGCGCCGTGACCGTGGCCAGCGTGCCGGCGAACGGCTCGACGACCGTCACCGTCGTGTTCGCGCTCGACGACCCGCTGCCGTCCGGCACGGCCTCGATCGTCAACCTCGTCGACGGCGGCGACACCAGCTGCCCGCAGACCGGCAACGTCTGCTCGGTGACGACGCCGACGCAAGGCCGGGTGACGATCGCCAAGACCGTCGCCGACGCCAGCGGCAACGGCATCGCCGAGCCGGGCGAGACGCTGACCTGGACGATTACGCTCAACAACGACGGCGGCAGCGCGGTCGGCGGTTTCGGCCTGACCGATCCGCTCGATCCGAACACCAGCTTCGTCAGCGCCAGCAACGGCGGCACGCACGCGGCCGGCACGGTGACCTGGACCGGGCTGACGGTGCCGGCGCAGGTCGGCTCGACGCCGGGGACGCTGGTGCTGACGGTCGTCACGACGGTGAGTTCGCCGATTCCGGAAGGCGTGCGCGAGATCGCGAACCTCGCCTACGAGACCGGCGGCACGCCGCCGGACTGTTCGAGCACGCCGCTGCCGGCCAACTGCGCGTCGATCCCGACCGCGGCCAGGCTCAGCGTCGCCAAGGCGCTCAGCGGCGAGAGCCAGACCGCCGACGGCATCGCCGAGCCCGGCGAGCAGCTGACCTACACGATCACCGTGCGCAACCATGGGGGTACCCTGGCCGACGACGTCATCGTCAACGAGATCGTGCCGCTGCATACCACGTTCGTATCCGGCACGCCGGGCTGGAGCTGCGCGGCCGGTGCGCCGGCCGGCACGGCCTGCGTGTCGACGGTCGATGTGCCGGCGGCCGACGCGGGCGGCACGCCCGGCGTGGCGACGCTGACCTTCACGGTCGAGGTCGCCGATCCGCTGCCGGCCGGCGTCCAGCAGATCGCCAATGCGGTCGCGATCGACGACGGCGTGCCGCCGGACTGCGCGGCGAACCCGACGCACCCGCAGTGCGTGGTCACGCCGACGATCAACCTCAACCTGGTCAAGAGCGTCGAGTCGATCACCGCGACCGGCCCGGGCACGTACTGGGTCGCCTATCGCATCGATCTGGCCAACACCGGCGGCAGCCCGGTCACCTACACGCTGACCGATACGCCGGACTTCACGCCGAACGGCGTGACCGTGACCGGCAGCGGCATCGCGGCGACCAGCAGCGGCGTGCTCAATCCGGCTTTGCCGGGCGGTGCCTTCGCGGTCGTCAACGGCTCGCCGGTGCAGCTCTCGGCGAACGGCGTCACGCTGGCGGTCGGTGCCTCGCACAGCTACACCGTGCGCATTCCGATCGCGGTCGCCGCCGGCAGCCTCGCCGACGCGGCCTGTACCGGCGCCCCCGGCCACGGCCTGTACAACCGCGCGTCGGTCGCGGGCTCGTTCTCGAGCGAGAGCAGCGCCTGCGCACCGGTCTCGGGCGAGCAGCCGCTGATCCGCCTGGTCAAGACCGTGCGCCTCGGCATCGACGCCAACGGCGATCACTACGGCAACGTCGGCGACGTGCTGCACTACACGTTCCGGATCAGCAATCCCGGTACGCTGCCGCTGAGTGCGATCGACCTGATCGATCCGCGCGTGACCGACCTGCAGTGCGACGCGACGACCGCCTACGGCGAGCTGCTGCGGATCCTGCGCGGCGACGAGCTGTTCCTCGGTCCGTTCGAGCACACGCTCGGCGGGTCGCTGGTGCCGGGCGACTCGATCACCTGCGGCGCGACCTATACGATCACCGCGCAGGACGTGCTGAACCGCCGCGTCGTCAATACCGCGACCACGCACGGTGCGGCCACCGATGGTCAGGTCGTCACCTCGACCAGCACCGCGATCTACACGAACATCCGTTGAAGAAGAGGGCATTGAGGCTATGGAAACGATGAACAAGCTCGCCCTCGTCCTCGCGTTGGCGGCCACTCCCGCGGTCGCCGACAGCGGCTTCGGCGTGGAGGCGACCGCGGCGGCAGACGGCGGCGCGATCGGCTTCACGATCGTCAACGACGGCAGCGAGGCGGTCAGCGGCGTGCGCTGGTACCCGGCACCGGGCTTCGCGGTGCATTGCGCGGTGCAGACCGATGCCGGCCGCGGGTTCGCATCGGGCGCCGTGCTGCAGGCCGGCGACCGTGCCGCCTGCACGATGACGCCGCTCGGCACGACGGCGGCACTGGCGCGCAGCGCCGCCGTCGTCGTCTCGGCGCACGAAGCCGACGGCGCAGTGACGGTCCGCCACGCCGGCATGACGCTGCTCGGCGGCGCGACGCCCGCGCAGGGCATCGTCGTCGTCGCCGCCGGCGCCGTGCACGCCGATACCGACCTCGACGGCGAGATCGATGCCGGCGAAGGCATCGCCTACGACTACACGGTCGTCAACGCCGGTACGCAGGCGCTGTCGGGCCTGCTCGTCGCCGACCGCACCGGTGCGCTGGCCTGTCCGTCGAGCGCGCTCGCGGTCGACCAGGCGATGACCTGCACCAGCGCCTACGTCGCGGTCCCCGACGATGCCGCCAGTGGCCTGGTGCTCAACGAGGTCGAGGTCACCGGCAGCGCCGAGGACGGCCAGACGGTGCAGGCCGCCGACGTGATCCTGACGCTGAACCTCGCCGGCAGCGCCGGCATCCGCGTGTTCAAGAGCCCGCTGCTGCTCGACGACGCCGACGGCAGCGGCTATGCCAGCGCCGGCGACGTGCTCGGCTACACGTTCCTCGTCAAGAACAGCCACGCGCAGTCGCTGAGTTCGGTCGATCTGACCGAGCCCGATCCGAGCCTGATCGACGGGCCGATTCAGTGCGAATCCGAGACCCTGGTCGGCGGCCAGCCGTTCGGTGCGCTCGGCGCCGGCATGCTGGCCAGCCAGGACGTCCTGCGCTGCCGCGCACAGCATACGATCAGCGCCGCCGAAGCGGCCGCGGGCGAGGCGCTGAATCTCGTCGAGGCCAGCGGTGTCGCCGCGATCGGCGGCCAGGTCTGGGGCACCGGCGCATCGGCGGTCGCGATTCCGGGCCCTGCGCAGATCGTCGTGACCAAGTCGGTCGATACACCGGTGTCCACGTACGGCGGTGAGGTCACCTATACGATCACCGTGCGCAATGCCGGCTCCACCGACATCCCGAACGTCACGATCAGCGATCCGATTCCGAACGGCCTGTCGACGTTCGATTGGACTTGCGCCGGTACCGGTGTCGCCTGTCCGGCGGCCAGCGGCAGCGGTGCGATCGCGGCGACCGTGCCGCTGTTCCCGGCCGGCGCGCAGCTGGTCTACACGGTCCGCGCGACCGTCGCGCTGAACGCGCCGCAGCAGATCCTCAATACGGTCACCGTGACGCCCGAGGCCAACGTCTCGTGCGTGCCGGCCGGCACGCCGGCGCCGTGCGCCGCGACGGTTCCGCTGATGATGGGCGAGCCGCGTGCGGTGCCGGTCGGCGGCCTGCCGATGCAGCTGATCCTGGGCGCGCTGCTCGCGCTCGGCGCCGCGTTCGGGTTCCGCATGCGCGGCGCCTGACCGATCGCCGAGTCATCCGGCGCGCGCATCGCTGTCGCGCGCGCGCCGGCGGTCGCTTCCGAGAGCGGAAGAAGGTCTGAACTTCAAACGGCATCGCCGTCGCACGCGCGCGCCGGTGGTCGCGCTGCCGATTCCCTTTGGCGAAGAACCCGTCATCCGCTCGACACGGACCGTGCGAGCGTGATGACGGGCCTTCGTTGCGGGATCACGCGGTTCGTGGCGACGGTCCGCCGGCGAGCCCGGCCGTGCACGCTGCGTTCTCGTGGCGGCCCAGCCTTACGCTCGCCTGGGCCGTCGGCTTCGCATGACCGTCACGGTGTCGACGATTCCCGGCGGCGAACTCACATGTGCTGGGTGCGTAGGTAGGTCGTCCCTGAGGCGAGGCCCGCCTGGGTCGTCGGCATGGCATGGCCGACGAGGGTTCGACGATTTCCGCCGGTGAGCCTGGACGTGCTGGATGCGTTTGCGAGCCGGCTTGGCCGCAAGGCGCGCCCACGCGTCCACCGCCACGGTCTTGGAATCTGCAGCGTCGCGGCGGCGCCGCAGGCCGGAGGGAAGGTATCCGGGCTTGTGCGCAAGAGTCGCCGATCCGGTGTCTCACGCGGTCGCTGCCGGCCAATGGAGTGAGCCGGCGCGGCGCTGCGGACTCCTCTGCGGGTGACACATGCCGCCGCTTCGCATCCGCGTCCGAGCGCGGCACCGTGAAGGCGCCGCGTCTTCACGGTGCGCTCCGCGCTTGCCCAAGCTGCGACCGCCCACCGCGCGCTCGTGCGGCGGTGGGGGCATGTCGCGCTCGTGCGCTTACGGCGTTGTCTCGAACCCGTTCGCAAAAATCGAGTCGACGACCGTCACGGTGACCGGTATCGCGATGCTGCGCATTCGCGAATCGTTGCTCCTCAGGCACAGCTCCGAGGTGTAGGTTCCCGTGGCGAGCCCGCGCGTATGGACCGTCAGCGTCACATCCTGCGCAGGCGCTCCGACCGCGATCGCTCCGGAGCCGGCGGATGGCGTCACCAGGCCCGGGTTCGCGTGCTCGCCGCAGGCGCTCTGCGGAACGGCCAGGGAGAGCGAGGAGAGGACGAACGTGTTCGTGTTCGCCACGTCGCCGATGGCCGTTGCAAGCCCGGTTTGGGTATCGATCGTATAGATCGCGCTGCGCAGTTCGCCCTCTGCACCCACGGTGAAGCCGGCCCAGTACAAGGTGTGCGTCGACGGGTCGAAGTCCATTCCGCCCTGGTATATCGAGGCATTGACGCCGAGCGGCCCAACGACCTGAGCTGCACCCGAGGTCTTGTCGATGGTGACGAGCGTATCGCTGGTCCAGTCGATGCCGTACATCTGTCCTTCCGGGGAGATCGTCATCGTGACAATCTCGTTGCCGGCCGGGATGCCGGGACCCCCAACGGTGCCGACCAAGGAGACGTGGGCGGTTGCCGGGTCAATGGTGTACAGCGTATTGCGGCCGAATAGATAGACGTTTCCTGAGACGGCATCCCACTTCAGGCCTTGCCAGCGGTCGGCCCCCACCGGGGCGTCGAGCGTGCCGATCGTCTCAGAGGCGCCCAGGGCGTCTTCCCGGGTGGCGAGGCGCACCAGCGTGTTGGGCGGAATTGCGAAAGTACTGCCGCCGCCCGCGCTGGTGACCGCGTAGATCTTGCTGAAATCATCGCCGATGAAGGTCGACGCGATGATGTTGCCGGGTCTGGGATTGACCAGATCGATCAAAATCGAAGGCTCCCGCAGATTGAGCGACGTGAAGCTGGTCAGATCCCAGCCGCCGAACGCGTAAGCGGGCACCGGAAGGGCCGACGGCGTCGAGGGCGGTCCGAGCGGCGACGACGATTCTCCCGTCGTCGTGGGGTGCGAGGACGCCGAATTCAGTTCCCAGCGCAGAATCTGGTTGCCTGCATTCGCGATGCGCAGGACGACGTTCACATCCTGGGCGGACGATCCATCCGCGACGATCGAGGTAGGCGTCGCCTGGATCGTCGGCTGACCTTCGACGACGAGGCGAAGCTGGCCGGCGGCTCCGTACTTCTCCGCACCGAACTGTGCCAGCCAGAACCAGTCGTGGAACCCGGTCTCCTCGGCGCGCGCGATGTGGTTGTACTGATAGATGCTGTTGCTCGGAAAATTCAGCGGCATTCCGACGAACAGATCGCCGTAGACGTTGTCGTTGAGTGTGTGGATGCCGTTCTCGTACGGCGTGTCGTTGTACACCAGGTAGCAGAAGTTGACCTCGTCACCGACCTCGACCACCAGCGTCGTGCGCGATCCGCACAGCGTCGGATCGCCGTTCGCCGGGGCCATGCCCACGATGGCGTAGAACGAGCCGGCGGGGGTCGTTCCGGCTCCGGTGGGTACGGGGTGCTCTGTCGGGCCGGCCTGTGCGGTGGAGAGGAGGCCGCCCAGAGCGGCGCAGGCGAGAGGGTGCGGAAGGCAGCGCATGAGAAATCCTCAATCGGTGATCGAACATTCGCGGCCGGCTCCACCTGTCGGAACACCTGAGCCGCGACCCGTTGTTTGAAGCGTAAAATTGCCGTCAACAGTGACATCCGGGTCCACCCAGGGGCTCGACCGGTGCGGGTCTCGCAAGTGCGCGCCGGCGCAGCTGCCCTAGTTTTGCGGCGAAAGACGAGCTTTGCGTGGTCCATCCCGCACGGGGTAGCGGCGATGAGCAGCGGTTTGGGAGACTGGTAGCCCGGCGACGACGGTGCGCTCCGCGCGCTGCTTCCTCTGGTCTACGCCGACCTGCGCTTCCCGGCTGCCGCCGAGCTGCGTGGAGAGCGGGACTCTGCGCCGCGCGTTCCACCTCGAGCGCAGTGTCGCCGACGTGCTCAAGCAGAGTTCGGCGTGATGAGCTACAACGAGGGCGTTGCGCCGTACAGCCTCGGCCGGTTCCACGCGGCGCTGGCGACGTTCGAGCCGCTCGGTCGGCTGCTGATCGCGACGAGCGGCGCCCAGAACGGCACCCATCGCCTGCGCCTGGCGATGATGCGCGTGCGGATTCGAGCGGCGCGCGGTGACACCGATGCCTCGTGCCGGATGCTGCGCGAGGTGCCGGAGCGGAGCGCGCACGCCGCGATGCCGGCGCCCGCTTTCGCCTGCACACGCTGCTCGCCGCCGCAAAGCGCGCGATCGACGCGCAGGCCGGTCGTGAGGCTCAGGCCTGCTTCGCGCAGGCGCGCACGATCGTCGAAGGCGCACGTCACGGCCTAGAGTTTCTCGCGGCGCGCATCGACCTCCTCGAGGCCGAACAGCGGCTCCGCAACGGCCGTTGTGCCGCTGCGAAGTCGAGCCTGGCCGCAGCCAGCGCCGCCCTGCTCGAACTCGGCGGCGAAGTGAGCGGCTGGCCGATGGCGGAGATCGCGGGCATCGAGGGCGCTGCCGGCTTCAAGCCGGCGACCACGCGGCAGCTGCCGCGTCCTTCGCACGGTCCGAGCGCCTGTACGCATCCGCGCCGGGCGAGGACGCGCCCGCCGTGCTGCGAGCGCGCTTCCATGCGGCCTGGAATCAATGGCTCTGGAACGGCGCCCGTGGCTGCTTCGTCGCGGATGCGCGGGCTTCACGCCGATCTGGAACGGCTGCTCGGAAACGGTCGCGCGCCGCAACTGACCGAGATCGATCGGATCATCGAAGGCGCCAGTCACCCGGTTGAGCGGCCATCCTACGGCGTCGCCGGCTTCTTCTAGGCCTGATCCGCAACGGGATCGGCTGCGCCGCGCCCTGTCGCTACGGGGGCGTCCGATGCGTTCCGCCGTCTCGGAGACGATGCATCCGGACCGGCGGCCCTGCGCTTCGTGGCGTCGAAGCAGAAGAACAAAAAAGGGGTGCGGATGGAATCCGCCCTCGAGTGGGTTGACCGCGTCTGCCCGCGAGCGGGCAGACGCGGTCGATCGGTCATCAGCGCTGCGGCAGGTCGAAGCCGTCGGTGAACAGCGCATCGGGCTGCGACAGCACCGAGATCGTCGCGGTGCTCGCATTGTTGCCGGACACCGGATCGCTCAGCGGCGATCCCGATGGCAGCGACACGCTCGCGGTGTTGTCGAACGGCGTGAAGTCGTTCGCCGGATCGGCCGCCGGCATCACCACGCCGTACAGCTCGAACTGCAGGCTGGCCTCGCGCGGCAGCAGCGGGATCACCAGATCCAGGTTGCCGGTGCCGGTCGCCGGTGTCGGGCAACTGGTACCGACGGCCGCCATGCACTGCCAGACCACGCTGGCCGGATCGATGCGCGCCGGGACCAGATCGAGCAGGCGCACGTTGGCGGCATGCGCCGGACCGACGTTGCCGAGATCGATCGAATAGCCGACCGTGTCGCCGATGACCGCCGTGGCCTTCCAGGCGGACTTCTCGATCCACAGATCGGCCTCGGTCGGCGCCACCAGCGTGACCTGCACGCTCACCTGCGCGGCGGCGCTATAGTTGCCGTCGCCGGCCTGATCGGCGGCGATCGTGCAGACGCCTTCGGCGACCATCGTCACCGTCGTGCCGCTGACCGAGCAGACGCCGCCGCTGAGCGACGAATAGACGATCGGCGCGCCCGAGTTCGGTTCGGCGCTGCTGGCCAGCGGTGCGATCGCGAAGCTGCTGCCGGCCTTGAACCAGCGCGTCGTCTCGGTTTGCGCCGGGAACGTCAGCGTCTGGGTGGCCTGGGCGATCGTCAGCGACTGCGTCGCCTGCGGTGCCGGGTTCCATGCGCTGTTGCCGGCCTGGTCGGCGGTCAGCGTGCAGGTGCCGGCCGCGACGATCGAGACCGTGCTGCCGCTGACCGTGCACACCCCGGTCGTCGCCGATCCGTAGGTGACCGCCAAACCGGAACTGGCGCTCGCCGGCGGGTCGATCGGGAACGTGCCGCCCGGGCTGTAGACGCGATCGGGCTGAACGCCGAACGTGATCGTCTGCTCGCCCATCGGCGTCACCGCCGCGCTGGGCAGCGATGCAGGGCCGGCTCCGACGCCGTTGCTCGCCGCGACGCTGCAGGTGTAGGCGTTGCCGTTGATGAGGCCGGTCACGACGGCCGGTGCTGCGGGCGCGGTCTGGCTGTGGCTGTCGGACCCGTCGCTGCAGGTCGCGGTGTAGCTGGAGATCGGATCGCCGCCGTCGAGAGCCGGGACGGTCCAGTCCACGCTGATCTGCGCATCGCCCGGCGTTGCGTTGACGTCCGTCGGTGCGTCGGGCAGGCCCGGAACGACCGTGATCGAGAAGGCGGCCGTGCCGCTGCATCCGCTCGCATCGCTGACCGCGACGGTGAAGTTGAAGGTGCCGGTCGCGTTGGGCGTGCCCGAAACGTGGCCGCCTGCCGACAGCGTCAGCCCGGGCGGCAGTGCGCCGGCGACGACGGCGAAGTTCGGAGCGCCCAAGGCACCGGTCTGTCCGAGCGGCGCGCTGTAGGCCTGGCCCCAGGTGCCGTTCGGCGTGGTGCCGGTCACGGTCAGCGTCGGACATACGTACGGCGTGTAGACCGCGTTGTCGATGCCGATGTAGTCGGAGTTCGATCCGGTCGGGCCCGCGCTGGTCACGAAGTAGCGGAATGCGATGCGCCCCGAGGTCGGCGCCGGCAGGCCCGAGATCGTGACCGTGTACTGCGTCCAGTTGTACGGATAGCCGCCGACGACCAGGGTCGGGTTGATCTCCAGCAGCACGGTCGTGAAATCGCCGACGGCGGTGCCGCCCGTGCCGACGTTGGTACTCGCGCCGTTCGTGCTCAGGCGCAGTTGCAGGCGATCGGGATAGTCCGCTCCGCCGACGGGCGTTGCCGGTTTGCGGGTGTAAAACTGGAAAATGTCGCCATTGCGGAAAGTCCGGTTCGGCGTTGCCAGCCAGTTGCTGATCGTGCCGGTGCCGCCGGTCGTATTGTTGAAATTGGCGCCGATGTAGGCGTTGGCCGCCCCGTTGTAGGCGTCGAACGGACCGCCACCGGCGACGCTGGTGCCTTGGAACCAGTTGGTGATGCCGATCGGCGTGCTGTTGTTCTGCAGGAACCAGCCGTTGCCGGCCAGCGTGGTGATGTCGTCGAAGTTCTCGACGAACGGTTGGGCACCGGCCGTGCCGGCGAGACCCGCGCACAGCGTCATCGCCGCGAGGCGACTCCATGTCTTGCTCATGATGCTCCCCTGATGATTTCAGTCGTGCGCGGGCCTCGCGAAACGAATGCGCGAGTGCGTCACGGCCGTTCCCCCTGTGGTCGCGGCGAGGTGAGTATGCGTGAAGGAGCGCCGGAAAAGAATGACCGGGGGAAGCTTCGGAGAAAAAGCGGCCATGCAGACCGACCATGCGCCGGCGCGCGCGGAGTGGTCGCGCGCCGGCCGCACCCGTCCGCGCCCGCCGGGAAACGCAGGGCGAGCCCCTGCTCGCGCATGGATTGATTCGTGCGATCGGCGAGCCGCGCCGGTCCGAGCCGGCGCGGCTCGCCGGGTCACGGCAGCATGCGCAGCGTCGGCTCGCGCTGCCATTGCCGCGTCCTGGCCGCCTTGATGAAGGCGGCCGTATCGGCTGCGTCGACGATGCCGGCGTCGGCCTCCACGCCGGCCGCATCGAGCAGCGCCTGCGCGCCGCTGCTCGATGCGATCGCCTTCAGATGACCGAATGCGTCACGCACCCAGTCGACGGCCGCCGCTTCCCGGGCGAGCCGCTCGCCGGCCTGCGCCGACAGCACCACGGCCACCGCGTCGAACACCACCGAGGGCGTGCCGTCCAGTTTGCCGTCGGCCGGCAGCCGCTTGCCGTTCCTGAGCTGCACGCCGCCGATCTTCGGCGCGACGATCTTGACGGCGGCGCCCTCGGCCTCGACCGCCTTGCGCAGCGCCGCGACGGCGGCGCCGTCGGAGCCTTCGTCGACGAGGATGCCGATCGCCCGGCCCACCAGCATCGGCTCGTTCTTTCCGATCAGCCGCAGCGCCGGCGAAGGCGGCATGTCGATCGGTTCGACCGCCGGCTTCGCTGCGGGCGGCATCCGCTCCAGGCCGAGGCCGTCGGCGACGCGTGCGGCCAGATCGGCGTCGATGTTGCGCAGATGCCCCACGACGCGCTCGCGCACCGCCGGCGTCTGGACCTTCGACAGCTCGAACACCAGCGCATAGGCCATATGCGCCTGCTCGACCTCGCTCTGACTGCGGTAGAACAGCCGTGCCTGCGAGTAGTGATCGGCGAAGCTCTCCGGGCGCAGGCGCGTCCTGGCGCCGTCCGCGGGCGTCGCGTGATGGCGGAAGCCCGCCGGCGTCTCGCGCGGACCGTCCATCCCGAGCGAGTTCGGCTCGTAGTTGACGCGTCCCTTCGGCTGCAGCATCTGCATGTGGCCGTCGCGCTGCAGGTTCGCGAACGGGCATTTGGGCGCGTTGACCGGGATCTGGTGGAAGTTCGGGCCGCCCAGCCGCAGCAGCTGCGTGTCCAGATACGAGAACAGCCGGCCCTGCAGCAGCGGGTCGTCGCTGAAGTCGATGCCCGGCACGATGTTGGCCGGGCAGAACGCGACCTGCTCGGTCTCGGCGAAGAAGTTGTCGGGCCAGCGGTCGAGCACGAGGCGCCCGACGATCCGCAGCGGAACCAGTTCCTCGGGGATCAGCTTGGTCGGGTCCAGGTGGTCGAACGGGAAGCGCTGCGCGTCCTCTTCGGTGAACAGCTGCACGCCCAGATCCCATTCCGGGAATTCGCCGCGCTCGATCGCCTCGAACAGATCGCGCCGGTGGAAGTCCGGATCGGCGCCGGCGAGCTTGACGGCCTCGTCCCAGCACGTGGACTGCAGGCCCAGGCGCGGCCGCCAATGGAACTTGACGAAGGTGCTGTTGCCGTTGCGGTCGAGCAGACGGAAGCTGTGTACGCCGAAGCCCTCGATCATCCGCAGCGAGCGCGGAATCGTGCGGTCGCTCATCGCCCACATGATCATGTGCATCGACTCGGGCATCAGCGAGATGAAGTCCCAGAACGTATCGTGCGCGGTCGCGGCCTGCGGGAAGCCGCGATCCGGCTCCATCTTGACCGCATGCACCAGGTCCGGGAATTTCATCGCGTCCTGGATGAAGAACACCGGGATGTTGTTGCCGACCAGATCCCAGTTGCCTTCCGCGGTGTAGAACTTCACCGCAAAGCCGCGCACGTCCCTCGGCGTATCGATCGATCCCGCACCGCCGGCCACCGTCGAGAAGCGGCAGAACACCGGCGTGCGGACGCCGACGTCGCTGAGGATCTTCGCGGTCGTGTATTTCCTGAGCGAGCGCGTCAGCTCGAAGTAGCCGTGCGCGGCCGAACCGCGCGCATGCACGATGCGCTCGGGAATGCGCTCGTGGTCGAAGTGCGTGATCTTCTCGCGGAGGATGAAGTCCTCCAGCAGGGTCGGGCCGCGGCCGTAGGCACGCAGCGAGTTCTGGTTGTCGGCGACCGGGATGCCCTGGTTGGTCGTCAGCGGCGGATGCGTGCCGCCGGCCTGCTGATGGGTTTCGCCGCCCGCACCGGCCTCCGACTTGGCACGGCGTACGGCGGGGGATGCAGCGGAGGTTCGGGTCTTGGCGGCCACGTGGGGAGCTCCTGCGCGGGAAGGGGGACGGGGACCAGATCACCTGCGGCGGGGAAACCGCAGCCCATCCATCTTGCGCGCGGCGCCTAAATGCCCGCTGAGTCCAGACAATGCGCAGCCGGGCCGGCCCGCGCCGGGCACGCGGCCCGCGCCGCGGGCCTGCGTGACGGACCGGAGGCCCGATGCGAGACGAGCGCCCGTTCGCGAATGCCCCTGGCATTAGGCCCCCGGCTGCCGGACTCGGATCGAGGCGCCGCGCCGGCCGTGCCGACAGCCGGAGCCGACGCCTCGGGCCGTGCCGATCCGGGCCGGCCTAAGCCGGCCGTGTCAGCTCCACCACGGGTGCGAAGCCGCCGAAGATCATGCGCTTGCCGTCGAACGGCATCGGCTCGTTGTCGGGATTGGAAGGATCCATGCGCGGATCTTCCATCATCTTCTTCATGCCGGCATCGCGGGTCGCCTTGTCGGGCCATTCCACCCACGAGAACGCGACGGTCTCGTCGGCGCCCGCCTGGACCGCCCTGCGGAAATCGGTCAGCTTGCCGTCGGGCACGTCGTCGCCCCAGCCTTCGACGATGCGGGTGGCGCCGTATTCGAGGAACACGGTATCGAACTTGCGGGCATGGTCGATGAAGGCCTGCTTGTTGGCGGTCGGAATCGCGATGACGAAACCATCGATATAGGACATGCGTATCTCCTGCGGACGGAACGGGGGTGAACCGGGGGAGCGTCCGATCGGGCCGGGCGGCGCGCATCGCCGCTCCCATCCGGACGACGAACGCGGGCGGCCGGAATCGACAGGCCCGATGCGATTCAGCTCGTCGGCCTGCGGAGCCGCAGATGCCGCCACCGGCAACGGCGCGGCCCGGCGCGCTAGCGCCGCATGCAGCGCTGGTAGCGGTCGTTGACGCGCGTGGCGAACCAAGCGGTGGTCAGATCGCGCGTGATCTTCGGACTCTCGAGCCTGATGCCCGGCACGAGCGCGCGCGGCAGCGGCGTGCGTGCACGGACCTCGGCCAGCGCGAACACCTTCACGTAGAGGTCGGTGTCGTCGAACTCGAGCCGGTCTCCGCGCGCCAGCGCATTGCGGATCGCGCGGTCGTCCATGCCGAGCGAGGCACCCAGCGCGCGTACCGCACGTTCGGTCTGGCCGGGCTCGTCGAGCCGCGCGCCGGGCCTGAGCAGATCGCCGTCCAGCGCGAGCTCGATGCCCGAGGCCAGGCCGGCTGCATTCTGGAAGGCGGCATTGCGGCTGGCGTACCAGCCCGCGTTGTAGTCGGCGAACCGGTGCAGCTTGCGCGTATACGGGGTCTCGTAGCCGAGCAGGTGGGCGATGCCGAAGTACAGGCCGCCGCGGCGGCTGAACGCCTCGCGGCGGATCGAGCCTTCGACCGGATACGGATAGCCCCGGGCATGGGCCTCGGCGAACGCGATGCTGACCTGCATCGGCCCGGCGGTCTGGACCGGGTTCATGTCGGCGAACAGGCGCTTGCCGAGCGGCACGCGGCCGATCATGTCCTCGTAGATCTCGCTGAGCTCGCGTTCGGTGCGCGCTCCCCGCAGGCGCTGCGCATAGGTCCGGCCATCGGTCGACCTGATCGCGAGCGCCGCGTCGACCAGCCGCTTCGGTACGTGCAGGGCGGAGGCGCGGCGATCGATCTCCCTGCGTGCGATCGCCGGCAGGCCGGCCACGACCGGATCGGCGCGATAGCCCGATTCCTGCTCGATCACCGCCAGCACGGCGCAGATGTTCTCGGCGTTCGGCTCGATGCGCTGCGCGTCGAACGCGATCTGGATATCGCCGGCCCAGCCGGTACGGTCGGCGGTCGTCGCCGGCATCCGCCGCGCGATCTCGGCACGCACCGCGACCGCGTCGTGCGCGGGGCGCGGCGGACCTTGCGTCGCGCAGGCCGTCAACAGCACCGGCAGCAGCACACGCAGCCCGCGCCATGCGCGCGATCCCCCGCCGGTGCCGGTGCGTGCGGCCGGTGCAGGCGCTTCGCGGGAAGAGCGGGGCGTGTGGCGGCCGTCGTCGTTCATGCGGCCAGCATACGGTGGCCGCCGCATCGGCTCCAGCCGCCGGTCAGCGCGCCTGCGACCGCAAGGTGGCGCTCGCGGATGCGTCCGCCACGCCTCCGCTGGCGCCACGGTCCGTTGCGGATCGCGGTCCGGCCGCATGCGCGACCGGCGTGTCGAGCCGCTGCACGCGCGCGTGCCACTGCACGGCGCGCGGATGGTCGGCACCCAGAGCGGTGCGGATGCGCGCAACGGCCTGTTCGAGCCGCGCGCGCGCCGCCCGGCGGTCCTGTCCGCCGTGCCAGTCGATCCAGGCGGTGACGGCATCGCAGACGCCGAGCTGCCAGCTCTGCGGATCGACCGATTCGCCGAGCATCGCCCGCGCCTGGACGACCCGCGGACCGGCCAGGTCGCTGCGGCCGACGTCGAGCGCCGCCTCCGCGGTGTCGAGCATGATCCTCGCCAGCGCCAGCTTCGACCCGTCGCCCATCGCGCGCAGCTGGGTCTCGGCATTCTCGAACCGCGCCAACGCCTCCTGCGGGCTCGCCGCCTTCAGCAGGGTCTCGTCGGTGATCTCCGCCTCGCGCAACGCGGAGCGCAGGCGCGACTGCGGCGGCACCTCGAGCGCGTCGAGTGCCTCGCGGGTCTCGGCGATCTTCGTGGCGCGCAGGTGCTCGTCGCCGGCCAATGACGCGACGCGGCCGGCGAGGGCCGCCCACTGGATGCGAAAGCGCCTGGCCTGATCGGGCGCGAAGTCGCGCACCATCGCCTGCGAGCGCTCGAGCAGGGCTGCCGCATCCTCGGCACGCGCCAGATGCACGGCGATCTGCGCCTGGCCGTACAGCATCATCGCGATGTCGGCCGTGGGGCCGGTCGCTTCGAGGTTCAGTTCGATGCTGCGCTGCATCTCGCCGAACGCCTGGAGCGGCAGGCCGACACGGGCCGTGACGTAGGCCAGCTGGCCCAGCGTCGTCAGCGCATCGGCGCTGGTCTGGCGTCCCAGGCGCGTATACATGTCGATCGAATCGCGGAACATCGCGCGTGCCTCGAGCAGCTCGTCGGCCATCGCCAGCTTGACCGCGTAGGTGCCGAGGAACAGCGCGTTCTTGCGCGTATCGGGCGGTGCATCGCCTATCTCGGCATCCGCCTGCCGATAGAACGCCAGCGTGTCGGCGAGGTTGCCCGACAACAGCCGATGCTCGGCCAGGATGCGCTGGCAGGCCGGGCGGATCTCGCGTGCCCGTTCCGGCGCCAGCGTGGCGGCCTGCTGCAGTCCGGACTCGGCCCGGCGGCGCGCCCCGTCCCAGTTCTGGATCGTCCACTCCAGGTCGGCGAGCGAACACGACAGCTCGGCGGCGACGGCCGGCGGCAGGTTCTTCTGCGGGTCATCCAGCAGCGAGGACAGCAGCGGAGCGAGCGCACGCGCGTTGCCGCGCTGCTGGTAGGCCTGGATCAGCGTGTCGAACAGCGGCGGATAGAGTTCCGGGCGATGCGCGGCCGCGTCAGTGACGCGCCGGGAGGCCAGCGCGAGCAGGTCGTCGATCTTGATCGCCTCGTTGCCGGGCGCGGCCGACCCGAGCACCGAGAGCAGGAAGTCCACGGTCATGTCCGAGCGCGCAGCCTGCGCGCGGGCGTTGGCGCGTTCGGTCTCGGCGATAGCGCGCGCTGCCTGTGCGGCGTCGCGCTGTTCGGACGCGACGCGCGCCTGCCACAGCGCCACGACCAGACCCGCCGCGAGGCTCAGGCCGACCGCGGCGAGAACGCCGAGCGCCAGCGCATTGCGGCGGACGAAGCGCCTGAGGCGATACGAGCCGCCGTCCAGCTTGCGGGCCTCGATCGGGCGGTGGGCGTAGGCGTCGTCCAGATCGCGCAGCATCGCCTCGACATTGGGATAGCGATCGCCCGGCCTCTTCGCCAGGGCCTTGAGCGCGATCGCATCGAGATCGGCGCGCAGGCCGCGCGGCAGGTCCGGCATATCGCCCGCCACGCTCGGCCGGGGCGGCTCGTCGTCGCAGATCCGCCTGATGCAGGCCGCCAGCGGCAGGCCCTGGAAGTGGAACGGCGGCTGGCGCGCGATCAGGAAATAGAACAGCGCGCCGAGGCCGTAGATGTCGGTCCTCAGGCTGGCCTCGCCGTTGCAGACCTGCTCGGGCGCCGCGTACTCGAGCGTCAGCGGCTGCAGCGTGTCGGCCCTGCGCTCCTCGTCGAGCAGGCGCGCCACGCCGAAGTCGAGCAGATGCGCGCGGCCGTCGCGGTCGACCAGGACGTTGTGCGGCTTGATGTCGCGATGCGCGACCGAGCGCTCGTGCGCGTGCGCGAGGGCCGCCGCGATCTGGCGAAAGACGCCGATGCGCACGTCGAGCTCGGCCGCCGCTTCGGTCCGGCTCCAGGCGTCGAGCCGCATGCCCTCGACGAAGTCGGTGACCAGATACGGCTGTCCGCTCGCCGTGACGCCGCCGTCGATCAGCCGCGGGATGTTCGGGTGCTGCAGCTGGGCGAGCAGGTGGCGCTCCATCTCGAGGCGCGCGCGCAGCAGCGGCGTGTCGCCGTACAGGAACTTGATCGCGACGCGCTTCTCGTAGGTGCCGTCGCTGCGCTCGGCCATCCAGACGTCGCCCATGCCGCCGCGGCCCAGGCGGTGCAGTGCCCGCCACGGTCCCACGCGCTCGCCGTCGTGCGTCTGCGCCAGCGGATCGCGCTCGGCCTGGTCGATGTCCGCCAGCCATTGGCGCAGCGCACGCGCGTCGTCCGGGGCGCTGCGGTCGAGTTCGGCGAGGCGGTCCACGCGCTGCGGCAGCGGCAGATCGAGCAGCGCATCGAGTTGTCGCTCGAGCGATGGCCAGTCGAGGGGAGGGCGGGGTGTCGACATGTTCGAAGTCGGTGGCGGGCGGATGGCGCAGCAAGAATCGGATTTCGGTGCGAAAGACGGGCATCGGGGAGGAATCCGGCGCGCTTCCGGCCGGCGCGCGCGGACGGCATCCGATCGCGCGGCGGCAACCGGGCCCGGTGCGACACACTCCCGGCGGCGCCGGCCGCTCCGTCGCATCCTTACGCTCGGGACCGCACCTGCCGCCGGCGCCGGCCCGACCGTCGCGGCGATCGCGTGCCGCTGGTCGCGCCGCCTGGCCTCAGTCCGCCTCCCGCAGCCGGCCGATCATCCAGCCGCGGGCCTTGATCCAGTCGCGGCGCACGGTGCGCTCGTCGATGCCCAGCGCGGATCCGATCTCGGCATCGTCCAGACCGACGTAGAACCGCAGCGAGACGATCTGGGCCATGCGCGGGAAGATCTGTCCGAGCTGGTCGATGACGTCGTTGATCTCGACGACCTGCTCGGCATGCCGCCCGTCGAGGTCCGGCACGGCGTGCTCGTCGAGCAGGTCCGTGCTGAGCGCACTGCCGCGCTTGCGCGCCAGCTTGCGCCGCGCGTGGTCGGTCAGCACGAAGCGCATCGCGCGGGTGGCCAGGTAATAGAAGTGCTTGACGTCCGAAACCTTCAGTTCCGGCGATTCCTGCAGCTTCAGATAGACCTCGTGGACCAGAGCCGTGGTCGACAGCGTCGGGCTGGCGCCGAGGGCACCGCGTTGCACGTGCGCCACGCGCAGCAGGTTGCGGTAGGCCTCGGTCATCATCGAGGCCAGACTGTGCGACGGATCGCGCATCGCGCTGCTCAGCGTCGTCTGCAACCGATCGAGGACGACATCATCGGTTGAATCGACGGCGCGCGGCATACGACGTTCCAAAGGTCCATTTCGGATCATTGTAGCGGCTCGCCGCAGCCGCGCATCGCGCCAAATCCGGAACTCCTTCTCACTGTCGTCGACGGCGTGTCCGGATTCGATGCGATTTTGCGAATTACGCGCCGGATCAGAGATGAGGGAGCCAGCGACATGCTCGAGGGAGCTCAAGAGCAGCGCAGCCGATGGGCGGGCCGGCGTGCGGATCGGAAGCCGGTCGAGCGCAGCGGCGGTGCCGATGCAGCGGCCGCGCCTTGAGCGGTCATGGTCAACGCGCCGTCGACGTCGATGCACGCGGATGAGGCTCGGGAGGAATCGTGCATTCGACACTGGAAGGACATGCGTCCGGCGGCGGCCTGCGCTAGACCAGGCGCTTCCGTCGGCGATCGGGGTACCTGGCGGTCCTCAGCTCGAGTCCGCTCGGCGCCGTTGAGGCACCGTGCGACACGCTTTGGTCTGTGCGGTCCAGGGAAGGACCGCTCCTGGCGCGCCGGTGCGGTCGCGATCGCCTGCGTCGATCGCGCGTCCGCTCGAATGCGCTGTGCCGCGGACCGGATCCATTCCGCGCCGCATGTGCATGCCGCGTAGCCCCGTCCGCAGCGATGCATCGCGCGGGCATGGATGCGGCGTGCGGCGAAGCCGTGGGGAAGGGGCGCCGGCCCGTTCGCAGAGCCGGTCGGCGGTCGTCTATCGCGCCTGCAGCGCGCGCAGCGGATCGATGCGCGCGGCTCGCCGGGCGGGCAGCCAGCTCGCGAGCGCCGCCGCGCCGATCAGCACGAGCGTCGCCGCGGCCAGCGTCGCCGGGTCGCCCGGCTCGATCTCGAAAAGAAACGCCCGCAGGAACGGCGCCGTCAGCGCGTACAGAAGGAAGCCGCCGGCGACGCCGGTCGCGGTCAGCGTCAACCCCTGCGCGAGGACCAGACTGGCGATGCGCTGCGGGGCCGCGCCGAGCGCGCCGCGCACGCCGAACTCGCGCTCGCGCAAGGCCACCGTATACGCCATGACGCCGTAGAGACCCAGCGTGCCGAGCATCAGCGCGATCGCCGCGGCCGTCGTCATCAAGGCCAGCAGCAGCTCGAGCCGCGCCGTCGCCGCGCGGATCACGTCGTTCATCGCCGCGACGCCGTACAGCGGAACCGTCGCGTCGAGTTCGTTCACGAGCCGCCTGATCGTCGGCAGGATCGCCGCGGCGTCTGCGCTCGATCGGACGAGAAGGGCCATGTTGCGCGGCGCGGCCGGCTCGACGGCGGCGTCGCTCGCCACCGCCAGTGGGCGGTAGACCATCGCGGACGGCGGCTGCGCGAGGTCACGGTCGCGCACGTCGCCGACCACGCCGATGACCGTGTAGACCGGCCCGGAGTCCGCCAGGGCCAGCTGCTTGCCGACCGAGGCGGTACCCGCCGGATCCGCGAACAGCGTCGCCGCTGCCGCCCGGCTGATCACGAGGTTCGTACCGCTTTCGAGGTCGAGGCGCCGGAAGCCGCGGCCCGCCAGCATGGGGATCGACATCGCCGCGAAGTAGCCGTCGTCGACGACATTGACCGGCAGCGCGCGCGTGCGTCCGTCGGGACCGGTCCGGAACGTCTGTTCGATCATGGTGCCGCTGCCGAGCGGCAGCCTCATCGCCAGGCCGGCCTCGTCGATGCCCGGCAGCTCGCGTACCCGCTCGGCGAGCCGTGCGTAGAACGCAACGGCCGCCGCCTCGTCGTAGCGCGCGAACGGCAGCTGGGTCCGTAGCGTCGTGACCTGTGCCGCGTCGAATCCCGGATCGACCCGATGCAGGCGCTGAGCCGTCTGCATCAGCAGCGCCGCCCCGATCGTGACCGACAGCGCGATGGCGATCTGCAGGGCGGTGACGGCCGCGCGGAAGCGGCTGCCGGACTTGCCGGTCGACGCGCCGCGTCCGCCGTCGCGCAGATCGATCGCCAGTTGGGCACGCCGGAGGCGGCCCATCGGCACGACCGCCGCGAATACCGTCCCGATCGCCGTGATCAGCGCGACGAACGCGACCGCCGGCAGTCCGACGCCGAGTTCGGCCAGCCGCGGTATGCCGGCCGGCCCGAATGCGACCAGTGCGCGGACCGCGCCGGCCATCAGCAGCAGCGCGAACGCCGCGGCCGCGGTTCCGAGCACCAGGGCTTCGGCGAAGACGGCGAGGACGGTGCGCAGGCGATCGGCGCCCAGCACCGCGCGAACGGCGAGTTCCGGCTGGCGGACGTCGGCGCGGATCAGCAGCAGGTTGGCCACGCTGGCCCAGGCCACGAGCCACACCAGAGCCGCCGCGGCCGCCAGCATCCACAGCGTGCCGGCGATCCCGCGCGTGGCGTACTCGGCCAGCGGCTCGACGATCGGCGCCGGCCGCAGATCGGCCAGCCAGGACGTCGTCGGCGCGCCGGATTCGAGCCGCGGAAACGACTCGGCGATCCGCGGCAGGATCCCGGCCAGTTCGTGCCGGGCCTGCTCGAGGCCGACACCGGAGGCGAGGCGCGCCACGCCGGTGTACGCGAACTCGCCGACGCTGGCGTCGGCGCTGCGCTTGGCCGGCAGCCAGATCCGCGTATCGGCGGTCGGGAACGAGAAGCGCGCCGGCATCACGCCGACGATCTGGCGCGAGACGCTGTTGACCATCACGGTCTTGCCGACGACGTCAGGCGCCGCATCGAAGCGGCTGCGCCACTCGGCCTCGCTGAGGATGGCCGCGTCCGGACCGCCGCGCAGTTCCTCTTCCTCGGTGAACGAGCGGCCGAGCAACGGAGACACCCCGAGCAGCGGCATCATCGAGGCGCTGACCCAGGTCGCGATGACGCTGTCGGCCCCGCTGTCGCTGCCTTCGATCCACAGATTGCTGCTGCCGGTCCGGTAAAAGCCGACGCCGTCGAGGGTGCGCGCATGCTCGGCGTAGGTGACCTGCAGCGCCGGCGGCTGGCCCATCTCGCCCGACTCGGCCGTCTGCATGCGCAGACTGACCAGGCGATCGGGCTGTTCATACGGCAGCGGCGCGAGCAGCACGCCGTACACGATCGCGAACATCGATCCGACCGCGGCGACGCCGACGGCCAGCGTCAGCACCACCGCCAGCGTGAAGGCGGGCGCGCGCTGCAGCGATCTCAGGGCGTAGCGAAGGGCCATCGGTCGTGGGTCCCGGGTCGTCGTCAGGGGCGCATCGGCTGGAGCCTGACGCTGGGCCCATAGGCTGCCCGCGTGGACGCGATCCGTCCATGGCAGCGGTATGGCTTTTCAGAGGCGTTGCATGTTTCTCGTCGCTTCCGGGTTGTTCGCGACGCCGGCGATCGCGAGGCTCCGAAGGTCGCAGGCGCCGGCGTTGCGTGCGCGCTCGGCAAGGACGGGGCACTGCCGCTGTGTGCGCATGTACCTCGAGCCTATGATGGAGGCATCGGAGGAGGGTGCATGAGCACCCAGCGCTGCATCGCCGAGTTCCGGCACGAGATCGCTCGACCGATCGGCCGACGCAAGCAGAATCCGTTCATTCGTCTGACCCATACCGCCGATCACTCACCGATGAACGACGATTCCCTGCTGCTGGCGTTCGGCATTTCCCTGGAAGAACAGAAGGCCTACGAGTTTCTTCTGGCCAATCCGGGCAGCACCGCGGCCGACGTGGCGCGTGATACGTCCTGGTCGTCGCGGCGTGCAGGCCATGTCCTGCGGTCTCTGGAAACCAAAGGCATGGCCAGCTGCCTTCCCGAGCGGACGCCGCGCTACGTGCCGACCTCGCCCGAGGTGGCCCTGGACCTGCTCACCGCCAGGAAGCAGAACGAGCTGCAGCGCGCCCGGACGATTGCCGGTCACTGGCAGTCGAAGGTTCGGCGCAGCTCGTCGCGAGAGCAGCCGATCGAGCTCATCACGGGGCGTGAAGCGATCCTGCACATGTTCAGCCAGATGCATCGTTCGGCGCGGCAGGAGGTCATCTGCCTCGAACGACCGCCCTACGTGATGAAACCGGTCTACGAGAATTTCGACGCGCAGAAGCACGCGCTGACACGGGGTGTCGTCCTGCGCACCATCGTCGATGCCTCGGCACTGGACCTGTCCGGCAGAGCCGAGGACCTGCGCAAGGAGGTGGACAGCGGCAACCGCGTCCGCATTCTCGGCAGTCTGCCGATGAAACTGGTGGTCGCCGACCGGCAGATCGCGATGATTCCCCTGACGCTCGAGCAAGCCGGGGACGTCGTCCTCATGCTGCGTCCTTCGCAGCTGCTCGACGCGCTCTGCGAGCTGTTCGAGATTCTGTGGGAGCGCGGAACGCCGTTCGGGATAGCCGCGGTGTCGGTTCGGCTGTCGGAGAGGTCGCGTCGCCCGATCGATGCGGATCGACTGGCTTCGCTCCTGGCCGCAGGCATGAACGACAAGTCGATCGCGCAGGAGCTGGACATCTCGGCGCGAACGCTCGAGCGCAGGATACTGGCGCTGATGAAGCAGTTGAACGCACGTACGCGCTTTCAGGCGGGCTGGCAGGCGGCGCTGCGGACCCTGGCGGCCGGCGACTCGCGCGACCGGCACTGAGCTGCCGCGGCGCGCGTCAAGGAACGCGCTGTCGATTCTTCGTGGCATAGGCGGATCGTCCTTCGTCCTGGCCGCTGCGGATCCGCGCGGCTGGCCCAGGACCGCGCCGCTTCGACCGAGCGGGTCGGATCGGATGGCGGATTTGTGCCATGGCAACATTTAGCCGCCTTTTCGAGTTGACGCTTTTTCGTCATCGCACCTACAGTCGGACGGACCAGAGATAGAACGCCTCCCGGCTGCGCACCTGCGCGCCGCGCGAGCGAAACGCAGCCGGACACTGGCCGACGACCGTCGACCGCCGTCGGCACCCATCAAGAGCAGAGGTCATCCATGTTTCGCCTTCATGGCATTGCAACGTCCATTTCGATCGCGATCGGCTCGTCGATCGCGCTGTTCGTTCAACCGGCGGCATCCCAGGCGCTTCCCGCCACGCCTCGAAACGTCGTCGGCATCTCGATCGGGACTGATCTGACCGTCGACACGCGTTTCGGCGATGGCGGCTACACCGTCGTCAACTACAACGACGATGAGGGCACCTGGGACGAGGCGGTGCGCGTGATCGCGGCGGACGGCGGCGGTTTCTGGCTGGTCGGCTTCCATCGCACCGACGCACACGCCGACCGCGTCGCGATCTCCAAACTCGATCCGGACGGCGTGCTCGACCCCTCGTTCGGCGTCGGCGGCAAGCTGCTCTCGCCGACCGGCGTCAGCATGGTCAAGGACGCCATCGTGGCGAACGGCCGGTTCTACGTCGCCGGCATCCACTATCTGGACACGCCGGGGCTCGGTATCGCCGCCGTCGCCTGCATCCAGTTCGACGGTACGGCGTGTCCGGGCTTCGGCGAAGGCGGAACGGCCACGATCGCGGTCAACCAGCCCGGCTTCAACAGCGGCGCAACGCGCATCCTGCATCGCGACGGCTCGCTGTATGCGATCGGCGATACCGATCCGGGCGGCCCGACCGGCCACAGCAGCGCGATCGCGATCGCCAAGCTCGACGCGGTCACCGGCGCACTCGACGCGAGTTTCGGCGACGGCAGCGGCCCGCTGCCCGGGACGAAGATCATCGACCCCAACCGTCATCCCAACGGCTACGATTTTCCGTACGCAGCCGCCTTCGCCGGCAACGGCAAGATCCTCGTGGGCGGTTCGGCGCAGAACAGCGAGGGTCCCGGCAGCGATGGTTTCGTCCTCGCGTTCGATCCGGCCACCGGCGCGCTCGATTCGTCGTTCGGCAGCGGCGGCTATGCGTGGTTCTCGTTCGACGTGGGCGTCAACTACGATCAGGTCGCGGTGCGCGCAATCCGCGTGCAGGACGACGGCCGAATCCTCCTCGCCGGCGATGCCAACCACGACGACGAGTTCTTCAATACGATCACCGACGTGCTGCTGGGTTCGCTGCAGCCCGATGGGACGCCCAGCGCCGGCTTCGGCAGCAATGGCGCCACCCACATCAATGTCGCCTTGAATGGAGCGACGCAGGATCTGGCGGTCCGCGCGAACGGCGATCTGGTCGTATCGATGGCCAGCAACGGCATCGTTCCGAACGAGTACACGCCGGCGACGCAGCAGTCGATCGTGCAGTTCGACGCGTCCGGCAACGGTCCGACCTCGACCGTCTCGATCGAGTATCCCTCGGCGCTCACGCCGAACGGCTACCCGTACTCGATGCTGGTCGATTCCCGCGACCGTATCCTCGTCGCCGGCTTCGCGATGTGGGACTTCAATTTCCCGGTGCCCGATTCCGACCATTCGGTGACCCGACTCGTGCGCGAGGGCATTTTCGCGAACGGTTTCGAAGCTGCGACCGAAGCCGGACGATGAAGCCGGAGGCTCGAGCGATCGGCCTCGTTGTTCGAACGGCCAGCGCCGGCCTTTCGAGAAGGCGATAGATCGGTGTGCGCTGCGTCGGCGATCGGGTTTCGATACCGTCGCCGACCGGCGCAAACGGATGCACGTCAGGCGCCGAGCGAGATCGTGCTTCGCCCGCCCTTCGAGCGGCAACTGGCCACGACACCGCCCCGCCGCTTGCGCGCTCGTTGCCGGTCGTCACCACGGCGCGGCAGCCGAGAAGGTCATGACGTCGAGCACCCGCGCGATTGCCGCTGCGCAGCTTCGGTCGGCGATCGACCTGTGAGGTGACTCGGAAACTCCAGGAAGGCGCGAGGACATCGGCCGGCGCATCGCATGGACCGGCGGCCGTCAGATCGCGCTGCCATCGAGCCCCGGAGTTTCGGTGGCCACGGGTGCCTGCGAGGCGCGGCGATGCCGGCGCATTCTCACGACAGCCTGGCGCGCAGTCCGGACACCGGTCGTGCAGGCGGAGCGCGATTCGTATTGCCGTCGCCGCGGGGTGGTGATGTCCGGATCGGGCAGCGTTTCCTGTTCGGGCTGATGCACATGCGTCGTGGTCGCGGGCTCGCGGGCCGATGGGCGCCGCCGGCTTCATGTCGCGGCAGGACATCACGCCGGCCTCGACCCGATCGTTCGCAGTCAATCCGTCCTCATTGCAAGGAATCCATCCGATGAAATCGACCGCCGTACGCTACGTTGCCGCCACCGCCGTCCTGCTCGCGGTGTCCGCTTGCGGCCACGACGCCACGTCCACGGGCGGCGCGCCCGCGGCCGCACCGTCGACCTCGGCACCTTCGGACCCGCCTGCCTCGATGTCCGGACTGCCGGCGATGCCGCAGCGCTACAGCAAGAACCTCACGCGCGCCTTCACCGCCGCGAGCGAAGGCCGCAGCCCGACGATGGCGTGCACGTCGGTGATCGCGATGGCGGCCGGCAATCCTCTGCCCGAGGGGCGCGCGCCGACACCGGACAGCGTCCGCGCGTTCGAGTTGTGCTACATCGACGTGGGCGCGCGCTACATCGACACGCTGCTCGCGCAGATCCGCGCCGGCGGAGCGAAGGACGAGCTGTGCGCGAAGATCGCCTCGTACGCGGTCATCGCGCGAACCAGCCTGGGCAGCTTCGCCGGCAACGCCGGTCTCGACGTGGCCGCGCTCGACCGGCGTCTGCTCGAGCGCGTGCGCGCCGGTATGCAGACCTCGTGTCCCGATCAGATCGAGGCGCTCGGCGGCGATCGCTGAGGCGAGCGGCGTCAGCCGGCGCTGCCGGCGGGTGCCGACTCGACGAGATCGTGCAGCGCCTCCAGGTCGCTGCGCACCGGGTCCGCAGCATGACCCAGCTCCTGCGCTGCGTTGCGTACGCGCTCGAGCATGGCGCGTGCGGCGGCGACGTCGCCGCGTGCATGCGATAGCCGGCCGCGCAGCAGGTCCGCTCGCAATTGCAGCGCCACCGGCCACTGCGAGGGCTGCAATGCGGCGAGCGCCTCCAGCGCGGACGAGGCGGCGTCGAAGCGGCGCAGGTCGAGCAGTCCTTCCGCATGCGTGACCTGCAGCGACAGCGTCAGCGGGCTGCCGTCGCCGGCATGGAGGCGGGCCATGTCCTCGGCCTCCTTCGCCAACGGCACGGCCAGCTCCGGCTTGCCGTTTTTCAGCAGCGTCCGCGCATAGTTGCCGATCAGCGCGGCGGTCGCGGCCGACGGGCCATAGCCCTCGCGCCTCAGTGCGAGTGCGGAGGCGAAGGCCTGTTCGGCCTGCCGCATGTCACCCTGGCGGAAATACGCGGCGGCCAGGTTGTTGAGCGTATTGAGCGCATCGTTGCCGCGCTCCATGTTCAGCGCCGTCCAGGTGCGCATGGCCTCCTGCGATACCGCGATGCCTTCGTCGAAGCGGCCGGCCTGAATGTAGGCGGCGCCGAGGTTGGTGTAGAGCGCGGCCGTCTCGAAATGCTCCGCGCCGGAGCGTTGCAGGCGTAGCGGCAGTGCCGCTTCGAGCGTGGCGATGCCGCTCGCCACGTCGCCGCGCTGGCGCTCCAGCTGCGACTGCAGCATGCGGCTCACCAGCAGCACGTCGGCATGACGCGCCGCATCGGTGGACCAGAACGCTTGCGCCTGGGCGAGCAGGTCTGCGGCCTCGTCCGAGCGGCCCGTCCGATGCAGGGTTTCGGCCAGGGTGAAGCGCACGTCGGCGGCGGCCACGGGATCGGCGATCGCCGACTCGTGTGCCAGCCAGCGCTCGAGCAGCGGAGCCGCACCGGCGTAGTCGTCGATGTAGAAATGCAGTTCGCCCAGCGCCTTGAGCACTTCGGCTGCGGCGGCAGGATCGGCTGCAAACCCCGCATCGACGCGCGCGGCGGCCTGCTCGAGCACCTGCTTGGCCGTCAGCGGTGCGCCGGCGCGGGCCTGCTGGCTGGCATCGCGGAACATGTGTGCGAGGTAGTCGCGCACGGCCTTGCTGCGCGAGGCCTCCATCTGCGCGATGTCGCGCTCGCGTGCGGCCTCGCGTTCGGCCAGGCTCACGGCCGCCAGGGCCACCACCAGGCCGATAACGAACAGCGCCGACAGGCTCGCCGCCACTGAATAGCGCCGCAGCGCGCGGCGGAGGCGGTAACCCAGCGCATCGCCGCGTGCCTGCACCGGTCGCAACGAGAGGTGGTTCTCGATGTCCTGCCGCAAGGCTTCGACCGAGGCGTAGCGCGCGTCGGGCTCCGGCCGCGTCGCCTTGTGCACGATCGCGTCCAGATCCCCTCGCAGCCTGCCGGCATCCTCGCCTCTGGCCTGGGTGCTGGGCGCCGGCGGCGGACCTGCGGTCGCGCGCTGCAGTACCGCCATCGCGCCCTGGCGCACGAGGTGCCCCCAAGGCGGCTGGCCGGCCAGCATTTCGTGCAGCAGCAGGCCCAGGGCGTAGACGTCGGTCGATGTCGTTTCGGCTTCGCCGGCCAGCTGTTCCGGTGCCGCGTACTGCGGCGTCAGGCGCTGCGCGCGCGTGACGACGTCGGCCGCGGCGGCCTCGTCCATCAGCCGCGCGATACCGAAATCGAGCAGCGCGACGCGGCCGTCGGCGCGGACCAGGATGTTCTGGGGCTTCAGGTCGCGGTGCACGATCAGATGGCGATGTGCAAATGCCACGGCATCGCACACCTGCCGGAACAGCGCGAGTCGCGCGTCGATGCCCATTGCATGCTGGCGCACGTGCTCGGTCAGGGGCGCGCCTGCGACGAACTCCATCACCATGTACGGTCGGCCGCCGGGGGCGCTGCCCGCGTCGAGCAGACGGGCGATGCCCGGATGGTCCAAACGGGCGAGCAGGCGCTGTTCGCGCAGGAAGCGGGGGATGTCGTCGGGCTGCCAGTCGCGCAGCAGCTTGATGGCGACCTGCTGCTCGAACTGCCCGTCGTTGCGCACGCCGAGCCAGACCTCGCCGCTGCCGCCCCGGCCGATCGGCCGCTGCAGCGTCCAGGCCCCCAGCTGCATGCCCGCTTGTGCGACCGGCAGCACCTCCGCGGCGGGATGGTCGAGATAGCCGTCCGAGGCGGCCATCGCGTCGAGTAGCGCCATCACCTCCCGGCACAGGGCGTCGTCGTCGCTGCAGCGGTCCCGTACCAAGGCCGCGCGCAGCGCCGGAGGCTGGTCGAGTGCTTCGTCGAGCACGGCCTCGATGCGCGCGAAACGCCGGATGGCCGCCTCGTCCGGTCTCGCTGCGTCAGGTCGATGCACGGCCGTCCTCGATCACGGGGGCCGATTCGCCCAGCTCGCGATACAGCCACGCGCGTGCCTTCAGCCAGTCGCGGCGCACGGTGCGATCGGTGATGCCGAGTGCATCGGCGGTCTCGTTCTCGCTGAAGCCGGCAAAGAACCGGCAGTCGACCACCCGGGCCAGCCGCGGACTCAGCGCCGCCAGGCGCTGCACCGCCTCGTTCACCATCAATATCTGCTGGTCATCCGCGTCGGCCGCATCCATTCCTTCGTGCAGCCCGACGACGTCCACGCCGTGATTGCGCTTGGCCGATCGCCGCGCGAGCACGTCGTTGACCAGAACCTGCCGCATCGCCCGCGCCGCCGTGGCAAGAAAATGCTGCCGGTCGTTCCAGCCGCGCGAGCGCCGCAGCTTCAGCCACGCCTCGTTGACCAGCGCCGTGGTGCACAGCGTGGCGCCTGCGCGGGCGCGAAAGCGTTCGCGTCGGGCGATACCGCGCAGATCGGCATAGAGCACGGCCACGAGCGCATCGAACGGCGCAGTGGGCGTTTCCGGTGGTTCGACGCTGACGTCGGGGGCTGTCCCAGCGCTCATGGCCGAAGTCTCGCACAGGTGCGGCAGCGCTCGCAGGTCCGTTCGGACGTCGGCACGTCTGGAGCCAGGGCGAGCCGGAGCCGCGGCCGTCGGGCGGGCGATCGTGCTCGCCGAAAAAGAAGTGGAGCCAGCAGTACTTACCGGACGAAGCGGCACGTGACCCGGAGAGCATGATGCGCAAGTATCGCGCCGCTTTTGCCCAGGGCCGCGGCGTCGCATGGGACAAAAGCGATTCTTTCAATCAGCGCAACGCCATTCCAACGACTGACGTCGCGTCGTGGATCAACGAGAACCTTTCGAACCGAAGCAAGTGATCGCAGGCGTGCGCCCGAGCGGCCTCATCGATGCAATCCAGGCATCAACCCTGGATCAAGGCGACCCTGGGCGCACACTCGTTTGCGGTTCGCCGGCGATCACGCCCTTGATCCAATCCTGGTAATGGCGCAGATGGACGTTGCAGGTGATCTGGCCATACCGCCCCGGTGTCCTGTTGGTGCTCTGGGGGTCCGACCATGACGTCAGTCCGGCCAGGCGCCAGTCGTTTCCGGTCTGGATCAGGACGGGCCCGCCGCTGTCGCCACTTCCCGAGCCGCCCTCGAGCGGCAGCGCCTGCGCTGGCCGGTCAAAGGTGTAGCAGAGCCAGCGACCGTCGGCGCTGGTGACCTTGTTGAACGCGCGGCGAAGGGAAGTGCGGTGCGAATCACTGAACTCATAGCCGGTGACGCCGTTGCCCGTGGCACCCGCCCCCAGCACCTTGACGACCTGGCCGAACTCATCGACGTCTTCGTTGATCACAACGGGCGTGACGTCGGTGACGGGTTGCGCCAGCTTGAGCAGGGCGATGTCGTCCGAGGACGAGAGCAGCACCCTGAATAAGGTCCAGTCCCAGGTCGCCAGCGCCTGGTCGAACAGCTGCTGCGACGGCTTCTTGTAGCCAGGATGGACTACGAGGCGCTCGACGTTCCGGGGGATTCCATTGAGCGTCACCTGCTTGATCTGGGTCTGCCACGTAACGGCGTGCCCCGCGGTGACGATCCACTGAGGCGCGATCAGCGCGCCGTGCCCTTCGCCGGGCAGGTCGACCAGCGCCGGGAACTCCGACGCCGGAACGCGGTACTTCGCGTCGTCGACGTCATCGCGGATAACGATTGCGCCCGCGGTGAGGGGCGCGGCAAGCAGTGCGAACAGCAGGAAGCGGAGCATGGTTCGGTTCTCGAGTCTCTCTTGGAGTGGCCGGCCAGCGATTCGCCTTTGCGCCGTCTGCCTTCTTACTGCGTCGGACAATAAAAAGGCCGAAATCCAGTGTTTTAAGCTGAATTCCGGCCTATGTTGGACTGCCTTGGACCTGGCAAATGGTGGAGCGGAGGAGGATCGAACTCCCGACCTTCGCATTGCGAACGCGACGCTCTCCCAGCTGAGCTACCGCCCCGGTGTTGCCGTGTACGGAACCGCCTGCGCGGGTCCGTGCGGGGCGCGCATGATAGCCGGACGCGCCGGTGGCGCCAAGAGGGGCGAGGGGGTGCCGCGCGAGCGGCGGACCCGGTCGCTATTGCGGCGCAGCGAATTTCCCGCTACGGTGCGCGCCATTCCCGTTCCATCGCCTGCCGAGTCCTTGCGTGCGCGTCTGCGAGCTTGCTTCCAGCACCGGTCACCAGTCCAGCGCCCGCATGGCGTCGGGCATGACCTCGCGCGCGCGCCGAAACGAAACGGACATCCGCGCCGGGTAGGCTGTCGACCGCTGTTGTTGAGTCTCGACCAGAACCCGGCCTCGTGCCGGGTTTTTTCGTTCGTTTCCGTCCGCCGTACCGCCTGCCATAGGGATCGCCGATGACGCTTCGCCACTTTCTGACCACCCAGGACTGGAGCCGCAGCGAGCTCGACGCGCTGCTCGCGCAGGCCGCGGCCTTCAAGCGGACCCGTCAGGGCCGTGAGCTCGACGGCAAGTCGATCGCGCTGCTGTTCTTCAATCCGTCGATGCGCACGCGCACCAGCTTCGAGCTCGGCGCGCACCAGCTCGGCGGCAAGGCGATCGTACTGTCGCCCGGCAAGGACGCCTGGCCGATCGAGTTCGAGGTCGGCACGGTCATGGACGGGGAGACCGAGGAGCACATCGCCGAGGTCGCGCGCGTGCTGAGCCGCTACGTGGACCTGATCGCGGTGCGCGCGTTCCCGAAGTTCCAGGACTGGTCGGTCGACCGCGAGGACCGCGTGATCCACGCGTTCGCGCGGCATGCGACGGTGCCGGTCATCAACATGGAGACGATCACGCATCCGTGCCAGGAGCTGGCGCACGTGATGGCGCTCAAGGAGCACCTCGGCCCGGATCTGAGCGGCCGCAAGTACGTGCTGACCTGGACCTACCATCCCAAGCCGCTCAATACCGCGGTCGCCAACTCGGCGCTGCTGATCGCGACGCGCTTCGGCATGGACGTGACGCTGCTGTGCCCGAACGAGGACTACCTGCTCGACCCGCGCTACATGGACTTCGCGCGGCAGAACGTCGCCGAGAGCGGCGGCCGGCTGACGGTCAGCCACGACATCCAGAGCGCGTATCGCGGCGCCGACGTCGTCTATGCCAAGAGCTGGGGCGCGCTGCCGTTCTTCGGCCGCTGGGACGAGGAGCGCCAGGTGCGCGAGGCCAGCAAGCACTTCATCGTCGACGAGGCGAAGATGGCGCTGACCCACAACGGCCTGTTCAGCCACTGCCTGCCGCTGCGCCGCAATGTCAAGGCCACCGATGCGGTCATGGACTCGCCGGCCTGCATCGCGATCGACGAGGCCGAGAACCGCCTGCACGTGCAGAAGGCGATCATGGCCACGCTGGCGGCGCAGGGCTGAGCGGCCATGTACCAGCCGGCCGCCTTCCGCGAGACGCGGAGCGAGCGCATCGACGATCTGCTGCGGGCCTATCCGCTGGCGGCGTTGACGGTCGCGGACGGGCAGGGCTTCGCGGTCGACCACGTGCCGCTGCTGCGCAGCGGCGAGGTGCTGCGCGGCCACGTCGCGCGCGCCAATCCGCTCGCGCAGCGCGACGATGCGGCCGTCGTGGCGGTGTTCCAGGGCCCGCAGGCCTACGTCAGCCCGAGTTGGTATCCGAGCAAGCACGAGACCGGCCGCGAGGTGCCGACCTGGAACTACGCGGTCGTCCACGTGCACGGACGGCTGCGCACGACGGCCGATCCGCGCTGGCTGCGGGCATTGCTGACCGAGCTGACCGACTGGCACGAGGCCGGCCAGCCGCAGCCGTGGTCGATCGACGACGCGCCGGCCGACCATACCGAGCGCCTGCTCGGCGCGATCACCGGCGTCGAGATCGCGATCGAGCGCATCGAGGCCAAGTTCAAGCTCAGTCAGAACCATCCGCCGGCCAATCGCCTCGGCGTCGTCGAGGGCCTGCGCCGACGCGATCGCGCCGGCGACGCCGAGCTCGCGGCCTGGATGGCGCGCATCGAGGAGAGCCGCACATGAGTCTGCATCGCTACGCGCTCGAGGTGGTCTGGACCGGCAATCGCGGCGAGGGCACGCGCGGCTATCGCGGCTACGGCCGCGAGCACGAGATCCGCATCGACGGCAAGCCGGCGATCGCCGGCTCGTCCGATCCGGCCTTCCTCGGCGATCCGGCACGGCACAACCCGGAGGATCTGCTGGTCGCCGCGCTGTCGAGCTGCCACATGCTCTGGTATCTGCACCTGGCCGCGGTCGCCGGCATCGTCGTGACGGCCTATACCGATCGCGCCGAGGGCACGATGGCCAGCGACGCCGACGGTGGCCGCTTCACCGACGTGCTGCTGCGCCCGCGCGTCGTCATCGCGGCCGGCGATCCGGCACTGGCCGCCGCGCTGCACGAGGAAGCGCACCACGCCTGCTTCATCGCGCGCTCGGTCAACTTTCCGGTGTGCTGCGAGCCCGAGATCGTCACCGAATCCGTCTGATCCTTTTCCCAGAGACCTTTCCCATGAGCCAAGACATCGTCCTCGCGTTCTCCGGCGGACTCGATACCAGCTTCTGCGTGCCGTATCTGAAGGAGCGCGGCTATGCCGTGCACACCGTGTTCGCCGACACCGGCGGCGTCGACGCGGAGGAGCGCGCGTTCATCGAGGCGCGCGCAGCCGAGCTCGGCGTGGCCTCGCACGTCACCGTCGATGGCGGTCCGGCGATCTGGGCGGGCTTCGTCAAGCCGTTCGTGCGCGCCGGCGAGGGCTACCAGGGCCAGTACCCGCTGCTGGTCTCGGACCGCTATCTGATCGTCGAGGCGGCGCTGCGCCGCGCCGAGGAACTCGGCACGCGCCATGTCGCGCACGGCTGCACCGGCATGGGCAACGACCAGGTGCGCTTCGACCTGGCGGTCAAGGCGCTCGGCGACTACGTGATCGTCGCGCCGATCCGCGAGATTCAGAAGCAGCACACGCAGACGCGCGCCTACGAGCAGGCCTACCTGGAAGAGCGCGGCTTCGGCGTGCGCGCCAAGCAGAAGGCCTACACGATCAACGAGAACCTGCTCGGCGTGACGATGTCCGGCGGCGAGATCGACCGCTGGGAGGCGCCGGGCGAGGGCGCGCGCGGCTGGTGCGCGCCGCGCGCCGAATGGCCGGCGGCGCCGTTGCGCGTGCGGATCGCTTTCGAGGCGGGCGAGGCGGTGTCGATCGACGGCGAGCGCGTGCCGGGCCATCAGCTGCTGGCTCGACTGAACCGCGCGTTCGCGCCGTACGGCGTCGGCCGCGGCCTCTATACCGGCGACACCACGATCGGCCTCAAGGGCCGCATCATCTTCGAGGCGCCCGGCCTGATCTCGCTGCTGACCGCGCATCGCGCGCTCGAGGAGGCCGTGCTGTCCAAGGCGCAGAACCGCTTCAAGCCGGCCGTCGCACGGCAGTGGGTGGAGCTGGTCTACGAGGGCTTCTTCCACGATCCGCTGAAGGCCGATCTGGAAGCCTTCCTCGCCTCGAGCCAGCGCTGCGTCAACGGCGAGGTCGTGCTCGAGACGCACGGCGGCAGCGTGCAGGCCGTTGCGGTGACCTCGCCGCACATTCTCAACGCGAAGGGTGCCACCTATGCGCAGTCGGCCGACTGGGGCGTCGAGGAGGCCGAGGGCTTCATCAAGCTGTTCGGCATGAGCTCGACGCTGTGGGCCGAGGTCAACCGCCATGTCGAGCGTTGATCGAGTCTCGCGCAGCCGCGATGGCGCGATGAGGCAGCCGGCATGACCGCGCTGCTCGACGCCACGCTGCGGCATCTGCGGGCGCTGGTCGCGTTCGACACGCGCAATCCGCCGCGCGCGATCGACGGCGGCGGCATCTTCGCCTACCTGCGCGAGCAGCTGCCAGGCTTCGACTGCGAGGTGATCGATCACGGCGCCGGCGCGGTCAGCCTGTACGCGAAGCGCGGCCGGCCGCGGCTGCTGTTCAACGTGCACCTGGATACCGTGCCCGATTCGCCGCACTGGTCGGCCAGTCCGTTCGAGTTGCGCGTGGACGCATCGCGCGCGGTCGGGCTCGGCGCCTGCGACATCAAGGGCGCGGCGGCTGCTCTGGTCGCGGCGGCCGCCGCCAGCGACGGCGACGCGGCGTTCCTGTTCACGTCGGACGAGGAGGCCAACGATCCGCGCTGCATCGCGGCGTTTCTCGCGCGCGCGCTGCCGTACGAGGCCGTGCTGGTCGCCGAGCCGACCGGCGCGGAGGCCGTGCTTGCGCACCGCGGCATCAGCTCGGTGCTGATGCGCTTCGCCGGCCGCGCCGGGCATGCGTCCGGCCGGCAGTCGGCCCGCGACAGCGCGCTGCATCAGGCGATCGCCTGGGGCGCGCGTGCGCTGGCGCACGTCGATTCACTCGCGCACCAGCGCTTCGGCGGCCTGACCGGCCTGCGCTTCAACGTCGGCCGCATCGAGGGCGGCATCAAGGCCAATATGATCGCGCCGGCGGCCGAGCTGCGCTTCGGCTTCCGGCCGCTGCCGTCGACCGACGTCGACGCGCTGCTGGCGACGTTCCGCGATCTGGCCGATCCGGCGCCGGCGCATTTCGAGGAGACCTTCCGCGGCCCGAGTCTGCCGTCGGGCGCGATCGCCGACGCCGAGACGCGCCGACTCGCCGCGCGCGACGTCGCCGACGCGCTCGGCCTGCCGATCGGCAACGCGGTCGACTTCTGGACCGAGGCCTCGCTGTTCTCTCAGGCCGGCTATACCGCCCTGGTCTACGGCCCCGGCGACATCGCCCAGGCCCATACCGCCGACGAGTGGGTCGCGCTCGACCAGCTCGCCCGCTACGCCACGACCGTACATGGAATCATCGACGATGCACGCGCATAAGCAGACCCGGCAGACCATCGTGCGCCTGCTCTCGAGCATGGCCAGCGCGAAGGAGATCAGCCAGTACCTCAAACGCTTCTCGCAGATGGATGCCAAGCGCTTCGCCGTGGTCAAGGTCGGCGGTGCGGTGCTGCGCGACGATCTGGACGCGCTGACCTCGTCGCTGGCGTTCCTGCAGCAGGTCGGCCTGACGCCGATCGTGGTGCACGGCGCCGGACCGCAGCTCGACGAAGAGCTGGCCGCGGCCGGCATCGAGAAGCGCACCGTCGACGGCCTGCGCGTGACCTCGCCGCAGGCGCTGGCGATCGTGCGCCGCGTGTTCCAGGCGCAGAACCTCAAGCTGGTCGAGGCGCTGCAGCAGACCGACGCGCGCGCGACCTCGATCACCTCGGGCGTGTTCGAGGCCGAGTACCTGGACGAGGCCCGGCTCGGCCTGGTCGGGCGCGTCACCGGCGTCAATCTGGCGCCGATCGAGGCCAGCCTGCACGCCGGTTCGATCCCGGTCATCGCCAGCATGGGCGAGACCGCCGGCGGCCAGATCCTCAACGTCAATGCCGACTTCGCCGCCAACGAACTGGTGCAGGTGCTGCAGCCGTACAAGATCATCTTTCTGACCGGCACCGGCGGCCTGCTCGATGCCGATGGCAACCTGATCGATTCGATCAACCTGTCGACCGAATACGACCACCTGATCGCGCAGCCCTGGATCAACGGCGGCATGCGCGTGAAGATCGAGCAGATCAAGGACCTGCTCGACACCCTGCCGCTGACCAGCTCGGTATCGATCACCAAGCCGGCCGAGCTCGCCAAGGAGCTGTTCACGCACAAGGGCTCGGGCACCCTGGTCCGGCGCGGCGAGCGCGTGCTGCGCGTGACGGCGTGGAGCGAGCTGGATCTGCCGCGCCTGCGCGAGCTGATCGAATCGAGCTTCGGCCGCACCCTGGTCGCCGACTACTTCGAGCGCACGCGTCTGTTCCGCGCCTACGTCAGCGAGAACTACCGCACCGCGCTGATCCTGACCGAAGAGGACGGCATCGCATATCTGGACAAGTTCGCCGTGCTCGACGACGCACAGGGCGAGGGCCTGGGCCGTGCGGTCTGGCAGGTCATGCGCGAGGAGAACCCGCGCCTGTTCTGGCGCTCGCGCCACGGCAATCTGGTCAATCACTTCTACTACGCCGAGTCCGACGGCTGCTTCAAGCAGGAGCGCTGGAAGGTGTTCTGGTACGGCCTGCCGGACTTCGAGACGATCCAGCGCTGCGTCGCGCATTGCGCGACGCGCCCGCCGACGCTGGAAGGCTGAGCGATGGACGGATTCCTGACGCCGGTCATGCTCGAGGGCGAGCATGTCGTGCTCGAGCCGCTGCAGGCCGGCCACGCCGAGGCGCTCGCGGCGGCGGCCGCCGACGGCGAGCTGCACCGGCTCTGGTATACCAGCGTGCCGGCGCCGGGCGAGATGGCGGCCTATGTCGCCGGCTTCGTCGAGCAGCAGGCGCAGCGCACGGCACTGCCGTTCGCGGTGCGCCTGCGCGGCGACGGCACGGTCGTCGGCCATACCGCGATCTGCAACGCCGACGGCCACCACCGCCGGCTCGAGATCGGCTACACCTGGTATGCCGCGCGCGTGCAGCGCACGGCAGTCAACACCGAAGCCAAGCTCCTGCTGCTGCGGCATGCGTTCGAGGCGCTCGGCTGCGTGCGCGTCGAGTTCCGCACGCACTGGTTCAACCACCGCTCGCGCGAGGCGATCGCGCGGCTCGGCGCCAGGCAGGAGGGCGTGCTGCGCAGCCATCAGACGCTGGCCGACGGCAGCCTGCGCGATACCGTCGTATTCTCGATCATCGAACCGGAATGGCCGGCCGTGCGCCGCCATCTGATATTCCGGCTGGAGCGTTCCGTATGACTTCGATCCACAGCGTCGGCATCGTCGGCGCGCGCGGCCACACCGGCGCGGAGCTGATTGCGTTGATCGCCGGCCATCGGCATCTGCAGCTGGCCTTCGTGTCCTCGCGCGAGCTCGCCGGCCAGCCGGTCGCCGACCACGTTGGCGCCTACCGCGGCGCGCTGTGCTACGAACGGCTCGATCACGAGGCCGTCGCCGCCAAGCGCGCCGACGCGGTCGTGCTGGCGCTGCCGAACGGCAAGTCCGGCGAACTGGTCGCGGCGATCGACGCCGCGGCGCCGCAGACGCTGATCGTCGACCTGTCGGCCGATCATCGCTTCGATTCGAGCTGGTACTACGGCCTGCCGGAGCTGACGCGCGCGCGCTACCGCGGCGAGCGCCGCATCGCCAATCCGGGCTGCTACGCCACCGCGATGCAGCTGGCGATCGCGCCGCTGCTCGAAGAGCTCGCCGGGCCGCCGCAGTGCTTCGGCGTGTCGGGCTACTCGGGGGCCGGCACGACGCCGTCGGACCGCAACGACCCGGACAAGCTGCGCGACAATCTGATGCCGTACGCGCTGGTCGACCACGTCCACGAGCGCGAGGTGTCGCGCCAGCTCGGCGTGCCGGTGGAGTTCATGCCGCATGTCGCGCCGCATTTCCGCGGCATCACGATGACGGTCAACCTGTGGCTGCGCGAGGCGATGACGCGCGATGCGGTCCGCGCGCGCTACCTCGAGCGCTATGCCGGCGAACCGCTGCTGCGCGTTGTCGACGAGGCGCCGTGGGTCAGCGCGATCGCGCATCGGCACGAGGTCGAGATCGGCGGCTTCGCGGTCGCGCCGGGCGGGCGCCGCGTCGTCGTCGTCGCCACGCTCGACAACCTGCTCAAGGGCGCCGCGACTCAGGCGCTGCAGAACCTCAACCAGGCGCTGGGCCTCGACGAGTTCGAAGGCATCGTGCGTTGAACGGCGGCGCCGCGGCACCGCCAGCGAAATCCGTGGAGAGTCGACGATGAGCGATTTGTTGTGGCAGAAGGCCGGCACGCGTACCGACGAGCGCATCATGCGCTTCCTCGCCGGCGACGACGTCGTGCTCGACCGCGAGTTCTTCCTGCAGGACATCGCGGCCAGCAAGGCGCACGTGGAGGGCCTGGCCGCGATCGGCGTGGTATCGGCCGAGGAGGGCGCGGCGCTGTTGCGCGAGCTCGACACGCTGGCCGCCGATTTCCACACCGGCGACTTCGTGCTCGACGCGCGCTACGAGGATGGCCACTCGGCGATCGAGGCGCGCCTGACCGAGCGGCTCGGCGACGCCGGCCGGCGTGTCCATACCGGCCGCAGCCGCAACGACCAGATCCTGGTCGCGACGCGGCTGTGGCTCAAGCAGCGCCTCGGCGAGCTCGCCGCGACCTGCCGCGAGGCGGCCGAGGTCTGCCTGCGCCGCGCCGCCGCCGAGGCGCTGCCGCTGCCGGGCTATACGCACATCCAGCGCGCGGTGGTGTCCTCGACCGCGATGTGGTTCGCCGGCTTCGCCGAAGCCTTCATCGACGACGCCGAGCGCGCGCGGCAGACGCTGGCCTGGATCGACGCCAATCCGCTCGGCACCGCTGCCGGCTACGGCGTCAACCTGCCGCTGGACCGCGAGCTGACCACACGCGTGCTCGGCTTCGCGCGGCTGCAGGTCTCGCCGGTCTATGCGCAGCTCTCTCGCGGCAAGTACGAGATCGCCGCGCTCGACGCGCTCGGCGCGGCGGTACTGGACCTGCGCCGTCTGGCCTGGGACCTGTCGCTGTTCACGAGCGCGGAGTTCGGCTTCGTCACGCTGCCGGGCGAGTACACGACCGGCAGCTCGATCATGCCGAACAAGCGCAATCCCGACGTCGTCGAGCTGATGCGCGCAAGCTATGCGGCGGTGGCCGCGGCGCGCACCGAGATCGAGCACCTGCTGTCGCTGCCATCGGGCTACCAGCGCGACCTGCAGTTCAGCAAGGGCTCGCTGTTCCACGGCTTCTCGCGCGGCCTCGGCGCGCTGAACCTGCTGCCGGATCTGCTGGCGCGGTTCGAGTGGAATGCAGCGGCGATGCGCGCCGCGATCGAGCCGGCGATGTACGCGACCGACGTCGCGATCGAGCAGGCCGCAGCCGGGGTGCCGTTCCGCGAGGCCTATCGCGCCGCCGCGGCGGCGGCCGGCGATTCGGCGCGCACGCCCGAGGCCAGCCTCGCCGCGCGCGTATCGCCGGGCGCGGCGGCCGATCTGCGGCTGGATCTGCTGCACGCACGGCTGGCCGCGCTCGGCTGAGGCCGTGACCGCAGCGCTTGCCAGCGCGGGCAGGGTGCCGGCCTTCGCGGCCGGCGATCGCGTGCTGGTGGTCGCCGTGCATCCGGACGACGAGACCTTGGCGAGCGCCGGTCTGATCCAGGCCGCGCTGGCGGCGGGCGCGGCCGTACGCGTCGTGTTCGTAACCGACGGCGACGACAATCCCTGGCCGCAGCGCTGGCTCGAACGGCGCTGGCGCATCGATGCGGCGGCGCGCCGGCGCTGGGGCGCGCGGCGCCGCGACGAGGCCCGAGCCGCGCTGGCGACGCTCGGCGTCGAAGCCGGCGCGGCGCAGTTCCTCGGTCTGCCCGATCAGGGCCTGACCGCCGCGCTGGTCGCCGGCGACGCGCTCGAACGCGCGTTGCAGGCGGCGATCGATGCCTTCGATCCGACCTGGATCGCCGGCCCGTCGCGCGCCGATCGCCATCCCGACCACAGCGCCGTGGCGGTGGCGCTGGACCGGATCGGGCGGCTCGGCGGCCTGGCCGCGGCGCGGCGCCTGGCGGCGGTCGTGCATGGGGCGATCGACACCGTCGATGTCGCGCTCGCGCTCGACGCAGCCGCGCTGCGCCGCAAGCGCGAGGCGCTGGCCGCGCACCGGACCCAGCTTGCGCTCAGCCGCGGACGGCTCGAACGCATGGCCGCGGCGGTCGAGCGCTATACGAGCGAAGCGAAGCCGTCCTCGTCCGGCCTGCTGACGCTGCCGTTTCCGCCGCATCGGCGCCGGCTGGCTCGGCATGCGCTGCTGATCGTCGCCGAAGGCGAGGGCGGTGCGGTCGAGCGACGGCGTCTGGACCTGTCGCCGCATCGGCGGCCGGATACGGAGTCAGCCCTGCCGTTCGGCTGGCGGCTGACCATCGAGCCGCGGACGCTGACGCTGCGGCCGGGCACCGACAGCGGGCCGCTGTACGCGAAGATCGACCGGCTCGGGCCGCGCTGGATCGTGTTCGACGCCGACGGCTGGCACCGCTGGCTGCCGCGCTGAGCGCCTCAGCGGCGCCGGACCAGGATCACCGTGACGTTGTCCGAGCCGCCGCCTTCGAGCGCGGCGAGGATCAGATGGTCGACGCATTCCTGCGCCGACAGATCGGTGCGCGCGAGGATCGCGGCAATCTGCGCGTCGTCGACCTCCTCGGTCAGGCCGTCGCTGCACAACAGCAACTGCATGCCGGCCTCGAGCCGGCCGCGCACCGATTCGACGCGTAGCGACTGCGGGTCGGTCACGCCGAGCGCCTGGGTGACGACATTGCGGTGCGGATGGCGGCGCGCCTGTTCGCTGGTGATCGCGCCCTGGTCGATCAGCTCCTGCACGTAGGAGTGGTCCTGCGAGACCTGGCGCAGGGTCTGGTTCCACAGGTAGACGCGGCTGTCGCCGACCCAGGCCACCTCGAAGTCGGTTTCGCCGCCGAGCCGCAGCACCGCCACGGTCGTGCCCATCGGCAGCGCTTCGGAGCGGCGCGTGGAATGGCGGATGATCTCCTCGTCGGCGATCTGGATCGCCCGCACCAGCGGCGTGCCCTGGCCGATCTGCTGCACCAGCGTATCGCGCGCGATCGAGCTGGCGACCTCGCCGTGCTCGTGTCCGCCCATGCCGTCGGCCACCAGCCACAGCCCGAGATCGGCATCGGCGTAGTAGGTGTCTTCGTTGTGTTCCCGGCGCAAGCCGACGTGGGTGCTGTGTCCGAACTCGATCATGCGCACGCCATGTCAAGATCCCGGGATGAACGGTCGTGAAAGTGTCGCGAAGAAGACCGTCGGGCCGTCCTTGCGAGGTCGCGGCCGGCCCCCGGCCGGCGCCCGAAAGATAGCATGAAAGCTTGCGGCGACTCGCGCACGAATCGTCACGTAAGGCTGGCGTTCACCGCTGCGGCGCAGCGATCTTCCGACCGGCGCGGCACCCGATCCGCCGGACCTTGCGCGAGCGGCCACGCACCTGCGATTCGTGCGCCGCAGCGAAGCGCGCGTGCACGGCGGCGATCGTCGCGCCCGGTCCGGGCGCCGTTCAATCGGCGGACGCGCGCGTCGTGTCGATCACGTCGAAATCGACACGCGGATCGACGTCGGCGTCGTAGTCGACGTCGTCGCGGCCGAAGCCGAACAGCTTCAGGAACGACTGCTTGTAGGCCGCGTAGTCGGTCAGCTCGAACAGGTTCTCGGTCGTCACCTGCGGCCACAGTTCGCGGCAGGCGCGCTGCACGTCCTCGCGCAGCTCCAGATCGTCCAGGCGCATGCGGCCGGCCTCGTCGAGCGGCGGCGGCTGCGTCGCGTAGAGATGTTCGCGGAACAGGCGCTCGGCCTGGTCGATCGGCTCCTCGTGCAGGCCGCGGTCCTTCATCAGGCGGAACACCAGCGCGATGTACAGCGGCATCACCGGGATCGCCGCGCTGGCCTGGGTGACGACCGACTTGAGCACCGCCACGTTGGCCTGGCCGCCGCCGGCGCCGAGCCGGGCGTCGATCGCATGCGCGGCACGGTCCAGATCCTCCTTGGCCTTGCCGAGTGCGCCGTGCCAGTAGATCGGCCAGGTGATCGCGGTGCCGATGTAGCTGAATGCAACCGACTTGGCGTCGGGTGCGAGCACGCCGGCGCGCGCGAGCGCGTCGATCCACAGCTCCCAGTCCTCGCCGCCCATCACGCGGATCGTGTCGGCCACTTCCTCGGGCGTGGCCGGCTCGACCTCGGTCTCGATGATCTGGTCGCGGTTGGTGTCGACCGCGGTGGTGCGGTAGCTCGCGCCGATCGGCTTGAGCGCCGAGCGCTTGATCTCGCCGGTATCGGGCAGGCGACGCACCGGCGAGGCCAGCGAATAGACCACCAGGTCGATCGGGCCGTCCATCTCGTTGCGGATGATCTCGATCGCCTGGTCGCGCACCTCGTTCGAGTACGCATCGCCGTTGATCGAGCGGCTGAACAGGCCCGCTTCCTTGGCGTAGCGGTCGAACGCGGCGGAGTTGTACCAGCCGGCCGTGCCGGGCTTCTTCTCGGCGCCGGGCTTCTCGAAGAACACGCCGAGCGTCGCGGCGCCGTAGCCGAATGCGGCGGTGATGCGTGCGGCCAGGCCGTAGCCGGTCGATGCACCGATCACCAGCACGCGCTTGGGACCGCCTTCGCGCGGGCCGTCGGCCTGCACCATGCGGATCTGCTCCAGCACGTTCCTGGCGCAGCCTTCCGGATGGGTCGTCGTGCAGATGAAGCCGCGAATTCGGGGGTGTATGACCACGGGAACCTCGGATGTCGATGGAAAGGCGCGGCCAGCGGCGGCGCGCGGAGGCGGGCATTGTAGCCACGCACCGCCGCCCGCGGCGCGCCGCGCAGGTCGATGCGGCGCGGTATGGCCCGGGCGCGGGCGCCGCGCCGGCACTGCCGGTGCGCCGGCGCGAAAACGCGAACGCCCCGCGCGGGGCGGGGCGTTCGCGAAGATGGTGCCCGAGGTCGGACTCGAACCGACAAGCCTTGCGGCGGAGGATTTTCTTCCCACTTCGGCTTTCGCCGCCGATGCCGTCGGCATCGTTCGTGGTCTGGAGCACGCCTTCACCTTAGCCTTGCAGCCTTAGGTGCCCGCCGTCTGCTCTCTACACCTTCCCCGGCGCCGTCGATGGCGGCGGGGCTTGGCTCGGCACCAGCGCGGACGCGTTCGCGTCCAGGGCCTCCGCCGAGTTTGACGGGCTTCACCTCAGGGGTTTCCCCCGGAGGGCTCAAATTGGTCTGAGTCCTCTGCGTCTACCAATTCCACCACTCGGGCATGAGCGGCGCGCGAGTATAAGGCAATCGCGATCAGTGCGTCCTGTCCAGCGCGAGCTGGCGCTGGTCGCGTTCGCACCAGCCGTCGCCGACCGGACGGAACACCGAGCAGGAGGTCATCGCGCCGCGGTAGATGTGCACGCTGACCGCGATCTTGTCGCGGCTCGGATTGCGGATCATGTGGTACTCGTGCGGCGGGATCAGGCTGCCGGCCGAACCGGGCCCCGCGTTCATCGTGCCGCGCGGCTCGAAGCGGTAGCGGCCGTCGCGCTGCTCGACCAGCTCGTACGGCGTGATCTCGATCGCGCCGTGCCAGACGCCCTCGACGCACCACATGCCCGAATGGTCGTGGATCGGCGTGCCCTGGCCGGGCCCCCAGGTCATCGCGATGACGCTGTAGCCGTGCTGGTCGCTGCGGTAGAGCTCGCGCCGCGCGTAATGGTCGGTGGCCGACTGGAACACGCAGTCGGGCAGGCGGATTTCCGGATCGTGCATGATCCGGCACAGGCTGTCGCGCAGTTGGCCGGTGATCTCGGCCGCGCAGTCGCACCGCACCGCGGCGTCGACCGCCTCGACGAACCTACGGGCGCCGGGAAACTCCAGGGCAAGCATCGAACGCTCCGTCATATGGATATGACGATAGTTTACATGCGGCCGAGGAAGGCGGCGATCGCCGCGCCGAAGCGCGCGATGTCGACCAGGAACGCGTCGTGTCCCTGCGGGCTGTCGAGCGCGACCAGATCCACCTCGGCACCGCCGGCCGCCAGGCCATCGGCGATCTCCTGCTGCTGCGTCAGCGGAAACAGGATGTCGGTCTCCACGCCGATCACCAGCGCGCGTTCGACCGCGATGCGCTCGAGGCCCGCCGCCACGCTGCCGCCGTACTCGGCGATGTCGAACCAGTCGCTGGCGCGCGACAGATACAGATAGCAGTTCGGATCGAAGCTGCGCACGAAGCGCCGCGCATGGCCGGCCAGGTACGACTCGATCTGGAACTCCACGCCGAACGGATCGTCCTCGCGCTGGTCGGACTCGAGCCGGATCCGCGCGAAGCGGCCGACCCATTCCATCGCCGAGCGGTACGTGATGACGCCGAGCTTGCGCGCGATGCTCATCCCGGTCTCGGGATAATGCGCCTCGTCGTAGTGGCCTTCGTTCCAGTTCGGATCGAGCCGGATCGCCTCGCGCTGCAGCGAACGGATCGCGATCGCGAACGGCTGCGCCTGCGGCGCGGTCGAGATGCTGACGTGGCTGCGCACGCTGCCCGGATGCTGGATCAGATACGCCAGCGCGGTCATGCCGCCCATCGAGTTGCCGAGCAGGCAGGCCAGCCGTTCGATGCCGAGGCCGCGCACCAGCTCGAACGCGGCGTTCGCGGCGTCCTCGAGCGTGAGCTCCGGAAAGCGCAGGCGGTACGGCTCGCCGCTGGCCGGATCGATCGAGGCCGGCCCGGTCGAGCCCTTGCAGCTGCCGAGCGTGTTGACGCAGATGACGTACCAGCGGTCGGTGTCGATGTGCTTGCCGGGCCCGAGCATGTCCTGCCACCAGCCCGGGCTCGGATCGGCCTCGTTCGAAGCGGCGTGTGCACTCGGCGACAGGCCGGTCAGGATCAGGATCGCGTTGTCGCGCGCCGGCGACAGCGTGCCCCAGGTCTCGTAGGCGACCCGCGCACCGCTCAGCGCACCGCCGCGCTTCATCGGAAACGGCGAGGACAGGTCGAAATAGCGGCGTGCGTCTGCGCTCATCGTCAATCCATCAAGGCCGCGACGTGCGCGGCCGACGACAGCCGCAGCGCCGACAGGCTGTAGCCGCCTTCGAGGCTCGACACCAGGCGGCCCTGCGCGTGGCGTTCGGCCAGATCGACCAGGCGTTCGGTGATCCAGCGGAAATCGGACTCGTCCAGGCGCAGATTGGCCAGCGGGTCGAGCCGGTGCGCGTCGAAACCGGCCGAGACCAGGATCAGCTCCGGCGCGAAGCGGTCGATCGCCGGCAGCAGCGTGTCCTCGTAGGCGGCGCGGAACGCGGCCGAATCGGCGCCCGGATCGAGCGGCACGTTGAACACGTTGCCGGCACCGGTCTCGCGCCGGGCGCCGGTATGCGGGTACAGCGGCCACTGGTGCGTGGAGGCGTACAGGACCTGCTCGTCGCTCCAGAAGATGTCCTGGGTGCCGTTGCCGTGGTGGACGTCGAAATCGACGATCGCCACGCGCTGCAGGCCGTGCGCGGCGATCGCATGCGCCGCACCGACCGCGACGTTGTTGAACAGGCAAAAGCCCATCGCGGTCTGCGTGGTCGCATGATGGCCGGGCGGGCGCACCGCGCAGAACGCGCGCCGCTGGCGGCCGTGCACGACGCCGTCGACCGCCGCGCAGACTGCACCGGCGGCGCGCAGGGCGGCCTCGGCCGAGCCCGGCGACAGCACCGTGTCCGGATCCAGGCGCCGGAATGGATCGTCCTGGTCGTCGAGAATCTCGGCGATCAGCGACTCACGGTGCACGCGCGCGAGCTGCTCGCGCGTCGCGCGCGGTGCCTCGATGCGGTCGAGCAGTGCGAAGCGGTCCGTGCCGAGTGCCTCGAGCACGGCGGCCAGGCGCAGCGGCGACTCCGGATGGCCCGAGCCCGGATCGTGATCGAGGCAGGCGCGGTGCGTGTAGAGCGCGACGGTCATGCGGGCGGCGGCGGGGAGCGCTCGGCGTCAGCGCTTGCGTCGTTCGTGCTGCCAGAGCACCTCGCCGTGTCCGGAGGCGCGCGCGAGTACGCGCGCGACCACGAACAGCAGGTCGGAGAGGCGGTTCAGATAGCGGATCGCCTCGCCGCGGACCGCTTCCGTGCGCGACAGCGCGATCGTCTCGCGCTCGGCGCGCCGGCACACCGTGCGCGCCAGATGGCAGCTGGCCGCCGCCATGCCGCCGCCGGGCAGGATGAAATCCTTGAGCGCCGGCAGCGGTTCGTTGAGCGTGTCGAGCTCGCGCTCGAGCCGCTCGACGTCGGCAGCATGGACCATCGCCATGCCGGGGATGCACAGCTCGCCGCCGAGATCGAACAGGTCATGCTGGACCTGGGTCAGCAGCTCGCGCACCGGCTCGGGCAGCTCGCAGGCGAGCACCAGGCCGATCGTGCTGTTGAGCTCGTCGACGGTGCCGTAGGCGCCGACCCGCGCCGAATCCTTGCCGGTGCGCGTGCCGTCGCCGAGGCCGGTGCTGCCGTCGTCTCCGGTGCGCGTGTAGATCTTCGAAAGGCGATTGCCCACGGTGCGCCGCGAATGCTCAGTGCGGCAGCGTGCGCTCGCCGTGGGCGGCCAGCGTGCGCAACAGCAGGGTGCCGAGCAGGTGCAGCGCAGCGGCGCCGGCCAGATACAGCGTCGTATTGGCCAGGTACGGCAGGTACCAGTCGCCGAGGTTCTTGACCCAGCCGCTCAAGCTCGGATCGGCGACGCTCGGACTCAGCCAGTAGAAGCTGCCGTTGGAGATCAGGTAGCAGGCGCTGACCGCGACCAGCACGCTCGCCGCGGCTGCGCCGACCGCGGCCGGCGACAGCTGCGCATGGCGGCGCGCGAGCCACAGGCCGCCGAGCCACAGCACCAGATACGCCGGCGCCAGGAACCAGTAGGCCGGCGAGACGCAGTAATGCGTCCAGAAATTGAGGCCCTGACCGGTGATCACGAAATAGTCGACCGCGACGGCCAGCGCCAGCAGCAGCGGAAACGCCCAGCGCGTCCAGCCGCGCAGATAGAAGCCGCCGAGGAAGAAAACCGCCCAGGACGCGTCCGGGATCGCGGTGAAATGGTGGAAGCGCGTCGCGGCCATCACCAGCGCGAGTAGCGCGAGGATGCCGATCCGCCGGGTCGTGAGATGGGTCATGGGACGTCCGCAGGTCGGTGGTGCTCGCGACATTCTAGCGTGCTGCGGCGTCCGTGGCGCGGCCGCGACGTTCTGGTGCGGATCGGCCCGATCGAATCCCGGACGTCCCAGGCTGCATTGGGCACGAGTGCGTGCGTCGCCGGCCGGCGTCGCGCCGATTCGAAGTGGCCGCACCGGACCGGAAGGAAGCGGGCCGGACCGGGACCGAGCGGACCGGCTAGAATCGCCGCGATGAACGATCGTTTCGACATCGTGATCGCCGGCGGCGGCCTGGTCGGCTCCAGCCTCGCCATCGCGCTCGAGGACAGCGGCTGGCGCGTCGCCCTGGTCGAGGCCGCAGCACCAAGGCTCGATCCCGAACCGCGGCCCGACGAACGCAACCTCGCGCTCGCGTGCGCCAGCGTCAACGCGCTCGAATCGCTCGGCGTGTGGACGCATGCCGCCGCGCGTGCGACCGCGATCGCACGCGTGCACGTCAGCCGCCGCGGCGATTTCGGTGCGGTGCGCCTCGACGCCGCCGAGCTCGGACTGCCCGGGTTCGGCGCGGTGCTGCCGGCGCGCGAGCTCGGCAATGCGCTGCTGCGACGCCTCGACGGCTGCGCCGGACTCGCGCGGTTCGCGCCGGCGCAGCTGGTCGCGGTCGAGGCGCGCGGCGACGATCTGGCAGTCGAACTGAAGAGCACGGATGGCGCATCGCGCCAGCTGACGACGCGGCTCCTGGTCGGTGCCGACGGCACCGCCTCGTTCGTGCGCCGCGATGCCTGCATCGGCGTGCGCGAGACCGACTACCGGCAGACCGCGATCGTGACGACACTGAGCGTCGAGCATCCGCTCGACGGCTGCGCCTACGAGCGTTTCACCGACACCGGGCCGGTCGCACTGCTGCCGATGGGCGGGCGCCGTGCCGGCCTGGTCGTCACGGTGCCGCAGGAGCGGGTCGAGGCCGTGCTCGCGCTGGCCGACGAGGCCTTCGTCGACTGGATCCATGCGCGCTTCGGCTATCGCGCCGGCCGCTTCTCGCGTCCGGGTCGGCGCCATGCGCACCCGTTGAAGCGCGTCATGGCCGATGCGCTGACCGCGCCGCGCCGCGTGCTGATCGGCAATGCCGCGCAGACCGTGCATCCGCTCGGCGCCCAGGGCTTCAACCTCGGCCTGCGCGATGCGCTGACGCTGGCCGAGGTGCTCGGCACCGCAGCCGCCGGCATCGATCCCGGTGCGCCCGACGTGCTGGCCGAGCACGTGCGGCGCCGCCGCGACGATCGCGAGGCGACCACCGCGTTCAGCGACGATCTGGTGCATCTGATGGGCAACGAGCGGCTGCCGGTTCGCCTGGCGCGCAGTGCGGCGTTCGCGCTGCTCGACCGCCTGCCGCCGCTGAAGCGCCGCATGGCGCTGCGCGGCATGGGCTTTCGCGGCGACGCGCCGCAGCGGACGCTGTCGCGATGAACCGCCGCGGCGAACACGACATCGTCGTCGTCGGCGGCGGGCCGGTCGGCGCGACGCTGGCGCTCGCGCTGGCCGGCGACGGATTCGACGTCGCCCTGGTCGAGGTGCGCGAGCCGCAGTTCGGCACGCGCGAGGACGCGCTCGATCCGCGCGTGGTCGCGCTGGCGCCCGACGCGGCGGCCCTGCTGCGCGAGCTGGGTGCCTGGCCGCTGCCGTTCCCGGAGCGCGTCGGCGCCTATCGGCACATGCGCGTATGGGATGCCTCGGCGCCCGGCGAACTGCACGTCGACGCCGCCGAGCGCGGCGAGGCGGCGCTCGGCTGGATCGTCGAGAACCGCCATCTGCAGCACGGCGTGTGGTCGGCGTTCGCCGACCGCGTCACGCGGATCTGCCCGGCCGAGGCGGCCGCGGTCGAATCGGGCGCCGCGCCGGCGGATGGCATCGATGCGGACGGGTCCGATCCGGTCGCGAACAGAGCCGTGCTCGAACTCGCCGACGGTCGCCGCCTGCGTGCGCGCGTGCTGGCGATCGCCGACGGCGCCGACTCGCCGCTGCGCACGCGGCTCGGCATCGGTTTCGTCGGCCGCGACTACGCACAGCGTGCCGTCGTCGCGCACGTCGCGACCGAGCGGCCGCACCAGGACACCGCCTGGCAGCGCTTCGTCCCGGGCGGTCCATTGGCATTCCTGCCGCTCGCCGACGGGCGCAGCTCGATCGTCTGGTCGCTGCCGTCGGCCGAGGCCGAGCGCGTGCTGGCGCTCGACGACGCCGCGTTCCGCGCCGAGCTCGGCGCGGCCTCCGATTTCCGGCTCGGGCCGATCGTCGCGAGCAGCCCGCGCGCGGCATTCCCGCTGCGTCTGCGTGAGGCGTCGCGCTACGTCGAGGGCCGCTGCGTGCTGGTCGGCGATGCGGCCCACGTCGTCCACCCGCTGGCCGGTCAGGGCGTCAATCTGGGGCTGCGCGACGTCGCCTGCCTGCGCCGCGTGCTGGCCGAGGCGCGCCGGCGCGGTACCGACATCGGCGCCGCGCATGTGCTGCGCCGCTACGCGCGCGAACGGCGCAGCGAGAACGCGCTGGCGGCGCATGCGTTCGATCTGATCGAACGCACGTTCGCGCCAGGATCGACGCCGCTGGCCGCGCTGCGCGGAGCGGCCCTGAGCGCGGCCGGCCGGATCGGTCCGCTGCGCCGGCTGCTGGTCGACGCCGCGGCGGGGCGGATCTGATGGAGCAGTCGATGAGCACGCTGTCGGCGGCGATCCTGCTGTTCCTGATCATGGATCCGATCGGCAACGTGCCGCTGTTCCTGAGCCTGCTCAAGCAGGTGCCGCCGGCACGCCGCCAGCGCGTGATGGCGCGCGAGCTGGTGATCGCGCTGATCGTGCTGTTCGCATTCCTGTTCGGCGGCCAGTACCTGCTCAAGGCGCTGCAGCTCAAGCAGGAATCGGTCGGCATCGCCGGCGGCATCGTGCTGTTCCTGATCGGCATCCGCATGATCTTCCCGCCGCCCAAGGGCGGCGTGTTCGGCGGAGAGGAGGGCGCCGAGCCCTTCATCGTGCCGATGGCGATTCCCGGCATCGCCGGTCCGTCGACGATGGCCGCGGTGATGCTGCTGGCCAACAGCAGCCCGGGACGCACCGCGGACTGGAGCATCGCGCTGTTCGCGGCCTGGCTGGTGACCGCGGCGATCCTGCTGTCGGCGACCTACCTGTTCCGCTGGCTCGGCAAGAGCGTGCTGGTCGCGCTGGAGCGGCTGATGGGCATGCTGCTGGTGGCGCTGTCGGTGCAGATGTTCCTGGATGGGGTGATGGCGTATCTGCGGGCGGCGGCTGGGCCGTAGCCGGGACGTTCATACCTTTCTTTATCGCGGCGCTGGAGTCTCGTGGGCGCGCATCCTGCGCGCTCGGCTTGGGTGACGAGGTTTGGGTGGTTGTTGCTTCGTCGGTGGGCGGCATCTCTGCCTTTTTCCGCTCGCCTCCAGGCGAGCGGGTCACTTCTCCTTGCGTGCCACTGCGCCGCAGGAGCGGCGCGAACGGCGAAGCCAGCTTGATGTTTGGGCGGTTGCTGCTTCGTAGGTGGTCGGCTTCCCTGCCTGTTTTCCGCTCGCTCCCGCGAGCGGGTCACTTTTCTTTGCGTGGCCACAGCGCCGCAGGAGCGGCGCGAACGGCGAAGCCGGCTTGATAGTTGATGGTTGTTGCTTCGTAGGTGGTCGGCATCCCTGCCGCTTTTCCGCTCGCCTCCAGGCGAGCGGGTCACTTTTCTTTGCGTGGCCAAAGAAAAGTAACCAAAAGAAAGGCCACCCCGGTACCGCGGTCTCCGGGCATCCTGCCCTGCGACTGCGCGAAGGTGCTCCGGGGGTCTGCTGACAGCGCCTCCTGCGCTGACAGCAGACTGGGCCACGTCCTGTGGCCCACCCTTCGGGCTTTTCCCTACGCACCTTCGCCGCGGCACAGGGGCCCCGTGGGCGCGCGTCCTGCGCTCAAGCAAGAGCGAGAGCGAGAAGCGCGGGGCTGTGCCAGCGAGCGCGATGAAAGCGAAATCGAATTGAAAGCGGCGGCGAAAGAGCAAAGGCGCGGGCGCATCGAACACCGCTTTTGCTGTTGCTTGATCTTCTGCGCGCAGGAAGCGCGCTCTCGGGTCCCGTCAGACGTGGTGGGTCGGGGCCGAAAAGCCCGCAGGGGCGCGGGCAGGGAGGCCCGCGCGTTCGTCGTCAGCACAGGAGGTGCTGTCGACGAACCTCGGTCCCGGCCCACGGACCCGCAGGGCAGGAGGCCCGGAGGGCACGTCTGTGGGGTGCCCTTCTCTTT
>NZ_DATKFQ010000003.1:0-69682 GCF_035511235.1 Dokdonella sp. | reverse complement strand
GGTGCGCGCACCGCGGATGCGGATGGTGTCCATGGACGGCTCGGGGGAGAGGCGAACTGGGCACTATAGCGTGCACGCGCGGCGCGCGAACCCCGTGACGGCATGGGCGATATCAAGGGGGCGGCGCCCCGGGCGCGACAGCCGTTCAGGCCCGGGTCGCACCCGTTCGCGGCTTGACCCGGCCGCGACCGGTCCGCTATAGTCGGCGGCCGATTGTCCGGTGCCTGCAGGCGCCGGCGGGCAGATTTCAGAATAACTACAGAGGCATTGCCAGCATGTACGCAGTCATCGTGACCGGCGGTAAGCAATACCGCGTGGCGCAGGGCGAGATCCTGCGCGTCGAGAAGCTCACCGGCGACGTCGACAGCAGCTTCGAGTTCGACCAGGTGCTCCTGGTCGGCCAGGGCGAGTCGATCACCATCGGCGCCCCGCTGATCAGCGGCGCCAAGGTCGCGGCCAAGATCCGTTCGCACGGCCGGGCCGACAAGATCCGCATCGTCAAATTCCGCCGCCGCAAGCACCATCGCAAGGAGATGGGCCACCGGCAGCATTACACCGAAATCGAAATCACCGGCATCACCGGCGTCTGATCCGAGGAGCGTCTAGTCATGGCACACAAGAAAGCTGGCGGCTCTACCCGCAACGGCCGCGATTCCAACCCGAAGTACCTCGGCGTCAAGATCTACGGCGGCCAGGCCGTCAACGCCGGCAACATCATCATTCGTCAGCGCGGCACCAAGTTCCACCCGGGTTCGGGCGTGGGCCTGGGCCGTGACCACACGCTGTTCGCCCTGGTCGACGGCGTCGTCGAGTTCAAGGTCAAGGGCGCCGAGAAGCGCAAGACGGTCAACGTCGTTCCGGCCGCCTGAAGCGCCGGACGCGGCCCTGACGGGGCAGCGCGATTCGCCAAGCCCCGCTCCGGCGGGGCTTTTCGTTTCCGCCTTCCGGCTGTCCCGCCCTTCCGCCCCACTTTCTGCAACGGTGTTCCATGCATTTCGTCGATGAAGCCACGATCCGCGTCATTGCCGGCAACGGCGGCAATGGCTGCGTCAGCTTCCGCCGCGAGAAGTTCATCCCGTTCGGCGGTCCCGATGGCGGCGACGGCGGCAGCGGCGGCAACGTCCATCTGGTCGCCGACGAAGGCCTCAACACCCTGGTCGACTTCCGCCACGAACGCCTGCATCGCGCGCAGCGCGGCGAGAACGGCATGAGCCGGCAGATGAACGGCAAGGCCGGCGCCGACATCACGATCCGCGTACCGGTCGGCACCGTCGTCTACAACGTCGCAACCGACGAGGAAATCGGCGATCTGACCCGCCACGGCCAGCGCCTGCTGGTTGCGCGCGGCGGCGTCGGCGGCATCGGCAACGTGCATTTCAAGAGCTCGGTCAACCGTGCACCGCGCCGTGCGACGCCGGGCTCCGAGGGCGAGGATCGCGAGCTGCGGCTCGAGCTCAAGGTGCTGGCCGACGTCGGCCTGCTCGGCTTCCCGAACGCCGGCAAGTCGACCTTCATCCGCGCCGTCTCGGCGGCGACGCCGCGCGTGGCCGACTATCCGTTCACGACGCTGCAGCCGCATCTGGGCGTCGTGCGCATCGACACCGATCAGAGCTTCGTGATCGCCGACATTCCCGGCCTGATCGAGGGCGCGGCCGATGGCGCCGGCCTCGGCGTGCAGTTCCTCAAGCACGTCTCGCGCACGCGCCTGCTGCTGCATCTGGTCGACATCGCGCCGCTCGACGGCGTCACCGACCCGGTCGAGCAGGTCCGCGCGATCGAGCGCGAGCTCGCGCAGTTCGACCCGGCCCTGCTCGAACGGCCACGCTGGCTGGTGCTCAACAAGGCCGACCTGCTGCCGGAAGACGAGCGAGAGCGCACCGCCAAGGCGATCGTGCGCCGCCTGAAGTGGAAGCAGCCGTGGTTCGTCGTGTCGGCGATCGGGCGCGAGGGCACCTGGCCGATCTGCCTGGAAATCCAGCGCCATTTCGACGAGCAGCGCCGCGACGCAGCCGACGCCGAACGCTGACGGCCGGCGCGGTGGCTCCGGACGCCCTCGCGACCGGCCGCCCCTACCCTGCCCCAAGCGGCTCGTCGATCGGCGCAGGCGGCCGCGGCCCGATCTGATGCCCATGCGGCGCTGCGATCTGCGCTCCGGCAGCGCCGATTACCGGCTGCGCCCGCGCCCGACCGGCCGGTGTCGATCCAGACCGCCAAAGAAAAAGCCGGCTGCGAGCCGGCTTTTTCTCGTACCGCGGTCCGCCGGGCTCAGCCGAGCGCGCGGATGTGCGCGGTCAGGCGGCTCTTGTGACGGGCGGCCTTGTTCTGATGGATCAGGCCACGGGCCGCGTAGCGGTCCATGATCGGCTCGGCGGCGCGGAACGCGGCTTCGGCGCCGGCCTTGTCCTTCGCGTCGAGGGCCTTGACGACTTTCTTGATCGCCGTACGCACCATGGAACGGGCGCTGGCGTTGCGCTGACGCGCCTGCTCGGACTGACGCGCACGCTTCTTGGCGGACTTGATGTTGGCCACTGGTTACTCCAGAAATCGGGGCTGAAAGCAGAAATTGGGGCTAAAAAGGCGGGGGATTATGCGGCCTGGACGCCGATCGGTCAAGCCGAAACTCGGGGCGCGGCCGCCGGGGGATTGGGCGCCTGCCGCCAAAAGACCGATACTACGCGCCCTTTCGCCCCGGGTCGCCCGCCGATCGCCCGGATTCGTTCCGACGCTGTGCGGCGCCCCGCCTTTTCTCACACCTCCCGATCGATGCCCGCCGCTCCCAGCCTGCTCCGCTCGATGCTCAGTTTCAGCGGCGGCACCTTCGTCTCGCGCCTGCTCGGCCTGGTCCGCGAGATGGTCATCGCCTGGACCTTCGGCGCCAACGCAACCACCGACGCGTTCTGGGTCGCGTTCCGGATCCCCAACTTCATGCGCCGGCTGTTCGCCGAGGGCTCGTTCGCGGCGGCCTTCGTGCCGGTGCTGACCGAGGTCAAGGAGCGTGGCAGCGCCGAGGCGCTGCGCCAGTTGATCGCGCGCGCGGCCGGCACGCTCGGCGGCATCCTGCTGGTCGTGACCGCGCTCGGCATCGTCTTCGCCGATGGCGTCACGCATGTGTTCGCGCCTGGCTCGATCGACGATCCGGCCAAGCTCGCGCTGACCTCGGACCTGCTGCGGCTGACGTTTCCGTACCTGCTGTTCATCTCGCTGACGGCGCTGGCCGGCAGCGTGCTCAACAGCTTCCATCGCTTCGCGCTGCCGGCGCTGACGCCGGTGATCTTCAATCTGTGCATGATCGCCGGCGCGCTGTGGCTGGCGCCGCGGATGGACGTGCCGATCATGGCGCTGGGCTGGGCGATCCTGGCCGCCGGCGTCTTCCAGCTGCTGTTCCAGCTGCCGGCGCTGCGCCATCTGAACCTGCTGACGCTGCCGCGCTGGGGCTGGCGCCACCCTGACGTGCAGCGCATCCTCAAGCTGATGGTGCCGACGCTGTTCGGCTCGTCGGTCGCCCAGGTCAACCTGCTGCTCGACACGCTGATCGCCTCGTTCCTGATCACCGGGTCGCAGACTTGGCTGGCGCAGACCGACCGCCTGCTCGAATTTCCGCTCGGCCTGTTCGGCGTTGCGCTCGGCACGGTGATCCTGCCCTCGCTGTCGCGCCATCACGTCGGCGCCGATCCGGACGGCTATTCGCGCGCGCTCGACTGGGGCCTGCGCACGGCGCTGCTGATCGCCATGCCGGCGATGCTCGGCCTGGTGCTGCTGGCCGAGCCGATCGTCTCGACGCTGTTCCAGCATGGCCGCTTCGACGCGCACGACGTCCGCATGGCGGCGCTGTCGCTGTCGGCGCTGAGCTTCGGCCTGCCGGCGTTCGTGCTGGTCAAGGTGCTGGCGCCGGCGTTCTACGCGCGGCAGGACACACGCACGCCGGTGCGCGCCGGCATCGCCGCGATGGTCGCCAGCATGCTGCTCAACGGTGTCTTCGTCGGCTTGCTGCTGGTGCTGTGGCACCGCCCGGAGGACGTCGCCGACGGCTGGTTCGCCGCGCTCGACCGCATACCGGGCCTGCACGTCGGACTCGCGCTGGCCAGCGCATTGGCGAGCTACCTCAACCTCGCCCTGCTGTGGCGCGCGCTGCGTCGCGAAGGCATCTACCGGCGCGCACCGGGCTGGGGCCGGCATCTGCTGCGGCTGACGCTGGCCTGTGCGGCGATGGTCGCGGTACTGCTGGCCGGCCTCGCGCTGTGGCACGACTGGACGCAGTGGTCGGCGGCCACGCGCCTGACGCGCCTGCTGGCGCTGATCGGCGCGGCCGGCGCCGCGTTCGTGGTGACGCTGCTCGCGCTCGGTCTGCGCCTGCGCGATCTGCGCGGGCACTGACGCCGCGCCCGGAAGAGCGCGGCGCGGACGCACGCTCAGCGACGGCGATGCAGGCGCCTCGCTATAATCGCCCGATGATCCAGGTATTCGACGGTGCCGCGGGGCCAAGTCTCGCCCCAGGCGGCAGTGTGGCGTGCGTCGGCGCGTTCGACGGCGTCCATCGCGGGCATCGCGCCCTGCTCGACCGCGTGCGCGCCCGCGCCGACGCGCGCGGCCTGCCGGCCGTCGTGGTCAGCTTCGAGCCGATTCCGCGCGAGTTCTTCGCACGCGGCGGGCCGCTGCTGCGGCTGTCGGACCGGCACGACAAGATCGAGCAGTTCGACGCCGCCGGCATCGACCGCGTGCTGCTGCTCGGCTTCGACGCCGAACTGGCCGGCTGGGACGCGCAGACCTTCATCGACCGCATCCTGGTCGCGCGGCTCGAGGCGCGCGAGGTGTTCGTCGGCGCCGACTTCCGTTTCGGCCGCGACCGCCAGGGCGACGTCGCCGTACTGCGCGAGGCCGGCGCGCGTGCCGGCTTCTCGGTCGACGTGTTCCCGGAGTTCGCGCTCGACGGCGAGCGCGTGCGTTCCAGCCGCATCCGCGAGCAGCTCGCGGCCGGCGACTTCGACGGCGCGGCGCAGCTGCTCGGCCGCCGCTTTCGCATCGGCGGCACGGTGATCCACGGCCAGCAGCTCGGCCGGCGCCTGGGCTATCCGACCGCGAACATCGCACTCGGCACGCGCGTCCCGCCAGTCGGCGGCATCTTCGCGGTGCGCGTGCACGGCCTCGACGGCGGCCCGCATCCGGGCGTCGCCAGTCTCGGCGTGCGTCCGACCGTCGACGGCAGCGGCGCGCCGCTGCTCGAGGCGCATCTGTTCGACTTCGACGGCGACCTCTACGGCCGCCGCCTCGACGTGGAGTTCGTCGCCAAGCTGCGCGACGAGGAAAAATTCGCCGATCTCGACGCGCTGGTCCGGCAGATGGACCGGGACGCGGCCGAGGCGCGCACGATTCTGGGCATGCCACAGGCCGCGAAGGCCGGAGCGACTGCGTGAGCAAGGATTACAAGAACACCATCAACCTGCCCAAGACCGACTTCGCGATGAAGGCCGATCTGGCCAGGCGCGAGCCGGCGATGCTGGCCGACTGGTACGCGAAAGAACGCTACCAGACGATCCAGCGCCACACCGCCGGCCGCGCGCGCGCGTTCATCCTGCACGACGGTCCGCCGTACGCGAACGGCGTGATCCACATCGGTCACGCGGTCAACAAGGTGCTCAAGGACATCGTCGTCAAGTCCAAGCTGCTGGCCGGCTTCCGTTCGCCGTACGTGCCGGGCTGGGACTGCCACGGCCTGCCGATCGAGATCGCGGTCGAAAAGGAGGTCGGCAAGGTCGGCCAGAAGGTCGACGCGGCGACGTTCCGCGAGAAGTGCCGCGAGTACGCGGCCAGGCAGATCGACCTGCAGCGCGCCGACTTCAAGCGCCTGGGCATCCTCGGCGACTGGGACCATCCGTATCGCACGATGGACGCGCGCTTCGAGGCCGATATGCTGCGCGCGCTGGCGCGCATCTACGCCAACGGCCACGTCACGCGCGGCTTCAAGCCGGTGCACTGGTGCTTCGACTGCGGCTCGGCACTGGCCGAGGCCGAGATCGAGTACGCCGACAAGATCTCGCCGGCGATCGACGTCGCCTACGACGCGATCGATCCGCAAGCGCTCGCGAAACGGTTCGGCGTGACGGTAGACGATGCGACCATCGTCGCCGTGCCGATCTGGACCACGACGCCGTGGACGCTGCCGGCCAGCCTGGCCGTTTCGCTCGGTCCCGAGCTCGAGTACGTGCTGGTCGAGGGGCCGGCGCGCGACGGCAGGCGCGTGCTGCTGGTGATCGCCGCCGCGCTCGCCGACAAGGCGCTGACGCGCTATGGAATCGAGCACGCCGTGCCGCTGGCCGGCAGCCGGCCGGCGCCCGGCGCCGCGCTCGAGCACGTCGAGCTGCAGCATCCGTTCTACGAGCGCCGCGTGCCGATCCTGGTCGGCGCCCACGTCAGCGCCGAGGATGGCACCGGCGCGGTCCATACAGCGCCCGGCCACGGCGTCGAGGACTTCACAGTCGGCCAGGCCTACGGCCTGATCGACCGCTACACCGCGTCGGAACTCAACCCGGTCGGCGGCAACGGCGTCTACCTGCCCGGCACGCCGCTGTTCGAGGGCCAGTTCATCTGGAAGGCGAACGACGCGATCGTCGAACTGCTGCGCGGCAACGGCCACCTGCTCGCGTTCGCGAAGTTCGAGCACAGCTATCCGCACTGCTGGCGCCACAAGACGCCGGTCGCGTTCCGCGCGACGCCGCAGTGGTTCATCAGCATGGAGAAGGAAGGCCTGCGCGCGACCGCGCTGGAGGCGATCAAGGCGGTGCGCTGGATCCCGTCCTGGGGCGAGGAGCGCATCACCGGCATGATCGCCGGCCGCCCCGACTGGTGCATCTCGCGCCAGCGCACCTGGGGCGTGCCGATCGCCCTGTTCGTCGACAGGACCACCCAGCTGCCGCATCCGCGCAGCGTCGAGCTGTTCGAGCAGGTCGCGCAGCGCGTCGAGCGCGACGGCATCGACGCCTGGGCCGCGCTCGATCCGAGCGACCTGCTCGGCGCCGATGCCGAGCGCTACGAGAAGGTCGGCGACGTGCTCGACGTCTGGTTCGACTCGGGCGTGACGCACTACGCCGTGCTCGACCAGCGGCCCGAGCTCGCACACGGCCCGGACGACCGCATCATGTACCTGGAAGGTTCGGACCAGCATCGCGGCTGGTTCCATTCCTCGCTGCTGACCGCCTCGGCGATGCACGGCCGCGCGCCGTACCACGAGGTGCTGACGCACGGCTTCACGGTCGACCAGCAGGGCCGCAAGATGTCCAAGTCGCTCGGCAACGTCGTCGCGCCGCAGAAGGTCGTCGACACGCTCGGCGCCGACGTGCTGCGCCTGTGGGTCGCCTCGACCGACTACCGCAACGAGATCGCGGTCTCCGACGAGATCTTGAAGCGCGTCTCCGACGCGTATCGGCGCATCCGCAACACCGCGCGCTTCCTGCTCGGCAACCTCGACGGCTTCGGTCCGGCGCGGCATCTGCTGCCGGTCGATCGTTGCCTGCTGCTCGACCAGTGGGCCGTGCAGCAGGCGCACGACGTGCAGACCGCGGTCATGGCCGCCTACGAGCGCTACGACTTCCCGGAGATCGTGCAGCGCGTGCAGAACTTCTGCACCAACGAGATGGGCTCGCTGTACCTGGACATCACCAAGGACCGGCTCTACACGATGCCGACCGACAGCCACGGCCGGCGCAGCGCGCAGAGCGCGATGCTCCACATCCTCGAGGCGCTGGTGCGCTGGCTGGCGCCGCTGACCAGCTTCACCGCCGAGGAGATCTGGCAGCATCTGCCGGCGCGCGCCGACGGCGAGCCGCGCGGCGAATCGGTGCTGCTGGAGACCTGGTACGACGGCCTCGCCGCGACTCAGGGCTCGGCCGAGCGCCGCGCATACTGGAGCGACCTGCTGGCGATCCGCGCAGCGGTGTCGAAGGTGCTCGAGGGCATGCGCGCGGCCGGCACGATCGGCGCCTCGCTGCAGGCCGAAGTCACGCTGCACCTGGACGCCGCGGCGCGGGCGCGCTACGCCGACACGGCCGACGAACTGCGCTTCTTCTTCATCACCTCGTCGCTGACGCTGGCCGATCTCGACACGCGTCCGGCCGATGCGGTCCGTGCCGAGGTCGACGGCATCGAGGTCTGGATCGCCGCGCGCGCGAGCGAGGCCGCCAAGTGCGTGCGCTGCTGGCACTACCGGCCGGAGGTCGGCACGTTCGCCGACGACCCGGAGCTGTGCGGGCGCTGCGTCGACAACGTGGAAGGTCAGGGCGAGGCGCGTCGCTGGTTCTGAGCGCGCCATGCGGTCCCTGGCAGCGCCGCCGGGGACCGCCTGCAGCGCATACAAACCTGTTGTCCGCCGCAGACGGAGTGACTATACTTCGCGGCCCCTCGAGCCGGAGTAGCTCAGTTGGTAGAGCAACGCATTCGTAATGCGTGGGTCGGGGGTTCGATTCCCTTCTCCGGCACCATTGGGCGGTTAGCTCAGCGGTAGAGCACTGCCTTCACACGGCAGGTGTCGCAGGTTCGATCCCTGCACCGCCCACCACCTCGAGGAAAACCGATGCCCCTGAAGCGCCTCCGGCGTTTCGGGGGTTTTCGTTTCCGGCTTCCGCCTGGGCTGAGGCCGTCCCGCGCTATGCAGCCGATGCGTACGTCGAATCGCATTGCCATGCCGCGATCCGCGGCGTTCTACTCCTCGCCTGCGCCGCGTGTGACGTCTCCGGCCGTCGCCTTCCCACGGACAGGCTCGTCGACCGCACCGCATGCACGATGTCGAGCAGCGGTGAACACGCGCAAGCCTTCGGACGGCTTGCGGATATCCTGGATCGCCGTGTAGACGCCGCCCTGGTGGATCGAATGCGGCGAAGCCAGCTTTCGTGGGCGATGCTTCCGGCGCGCGATCCGCCCGCGGCGATCCTGCGCAGCGTCCCCACTGCACGGCGGACGACGAAAAAAAAGGCCCGCCGAAGCGGGCCTTTTTAATGCAGCGTATCGCGTCCGGCGTCCCAATCAGGGCGCGCCGCGTACCGCGACGGTCAGGCGCAGCGGCGGCGACTGGCCGCCGGTTTCGGTCAGCACGATCTCGGCGAACACGATGTTGGCGAGCGTCGCCGTCGGCGTCGCGGTGACGGTGACCGCCTGCGTCTCCGGCGCGATCGGTGCCGCGTCCTCGAACGTGCCGACGAAGATCACGTCCGGATCGAGCACGCCTTCGCCGGTGAAGCTGAAGCTGGTCGGCGAGACCGTGACGTTGAGGCCGGCCGGCACGTTGACGGCCGCGACGGTCCAGTTGGTCGGCGTCGACAGCGTGTTGCGGAACGTACGCGTCCACTGGCAGTTGCCGGTGCAGCCGACGTTGCGCAGGCTGGCGATGTTCAGCGTGTGCGGCTGGCCGCCGCTGTTCGGGTTGGCCGCGACGAAGTTCGCGAAGGTCTCGTTCAGCACGAGGCCGGCGAGCGCCGCGCCGCGCAGATTGACCATGCCGCTGCCGACCTCGTCCGGCGTCGCCGCCGTCGTGCCGTCCGGCATCAGCTGACCGGCGAGGGTCGCGGTCATCATCAGCGCGGAGTTGACCTCGACCGGGGTCCAGGTCGGCCGCACCGCACGCACCAGGGCGCCGGCGCCGGCGACGTGCGGCGAGGACATCGACGTGCCCGAGATGTTGGCGTAGGCGGCCGCACCGGTGCCCGAGGCGGCGGCGTAGATGTTGATGCCGGGTGCCGTGATGTCGGGCTTGGTGACGTTCATCGCACCGTTGCCGTTGCAGCACAGATTCGGGCCGCGCAGGCTGCCGCTGTCGAGCACGTTGGCGGTCGTCAGCGGCGGCGGATTGACGGTCACCAGCGTCGGCGTGGCGCCGTTGGCAGTGATGAAGCTCGCCAGCGCCTGGCCGTCGGTCTGGTTCAGCGTACCGACCGGCGTGCCTTCCTGCGCGTTGGTGCCGGGACTGAACGTGCCGGCGACGTTGTTGTAGATGATGACGCCTTCGGCACCGGCGTCGACCGCATTGGCGACCTTGACCGCGAACGCGCAGGCCTCGGGCGTGCCGCCGCGCGACACCAGCGCATAGGCACCGGAGAACGTGCCGGGGGCGAACGAGGTGCAGCCGAACGCATTGGCGGCGACGTGGCGCACGACCACGCCGGTCGCGGCCGGCGGCGGCGGCACGTCGGCCGGCGACAGCGTCAGCGAGGCCAGATTCGACGGCACCGGCGTCGGACCGGTCACCTGGATGAAGCCGTCGGCGCGCGGCACGCCGTCATGGCCGCTGTTGGCGACCGTGATGTTCCAGGGGCCGACGTGCTTGACCTCGGCCGGCGGATTGATGACCGGCGAGGCGCGCGTATTGCCGGCCGACATCGAGACGAAGATGCCCGAGTTGACCATGTCGAGCACGCGGCGGTCGGTGCTGTCGGTCCACGGATTGAGCTGGCCGTTGACGTTCGGGCCGAGCGAGAAGTTGGCGACGTCGATGCCGTCGGCGATCGCCTGGTTGATCGCGTTGGTGATCGCCGTTCCGGTACAGCCGGACGGGAAGCAGACGCGGTAGGTGCGCAGGTTCGCGCACGGCGCGACGCCGGAGATGTTGCGCAGCGGATCGGAGTTCTCGCCGCGCGGTACGAAGTTGCCGCCGGCGGTGCTGGCGGTGTGGCTGCCGTGATCGTCGGCATCGCCGGGCGACGGGCCTGCGCAGTTGGCGGCCGAGCAGTCCAGCGCGACCAGCTTGGGCTGCGGCGTCGAGAAGCCGCAGGCCGCGCCCATCGGCGCGAACGAAGGATGGCTGAGGTTGGCGCCGGTATCGAACACGCCGATCGTGACGCCCTGGCCGAGCGAACCGAAGCCGCCCGGCGCATTGGAGCCGTCCCAGATCGTCGGCGCGCCGATGAAGGTCGGGCCGCGGTGGGTGTCGAGCTGGTAGAGCGCTTCCTTCTCGACGCTGACGATGCCGGGCAGGTCGCGGATCCGCGCGGCTTCCTCTTCGGTCAGTTCGAGCGCGATGCCGCTGTGCGTGATCGCATAGCGATGGATCGCCTGCACGCTGCGGCCGAGGCGCGCCTCGATCGCGGCGATGTGCGCGTCCTGGGCCGCGGTCAGGCGGGCCTGGTACTGCACCGCGGCCGGCGTGTGCACGTCGAGCCGGCGCTGGCCGGCCGGTGCGGTGCCCTGCGGCTGCTGCGCATCGCCCTGGAAATACAGCAGGCCCGGCTCGGCGAACTCGATCATCCAGAGCCGGCCGCTGATCGCGGCGGCATTGGGATCCTGGGCCGGATCGGCGGCGAATGCATGACCGGCGACCGCGCCGGCCGACAAGGCGACGGCAACCGCCGAAGCCAGGACCTTCGAACGTACGAACGTATTCATTACCCCTCCGAGGCTCCGGCCAGGCGATCGTTGCCAGAGCGCCGGATCATGGTGATCCCGGGCCGCGTGGTTCGTCCTTGGACGCACGCCGGTACCGGGGCAGTCCGGTGTTGTACCGCAAACCCGTCGAGGCGATCAATACGCAGCCGCGACGGGCCGCCACCGGCAGCTTTCGCTGCACTGCAAGATAGGCGGGCACAAAAAAAGGGCCCGCCGAAGCGGGCCCCTGGAGCGTGTCTACCGGGAACGGCGGCGATCAGGGATTGCCCTTGACCGCCACGGTCAGGCGCAGCGGCGGCGACAGGCCGTTCTGCTCGGTCAGCACGACGTCGGCATAGACGACGCTCGCCAGCGCGGCGGTCGGCGTCGCGGTGATGACCACCGCCTGGGTTTCCGGCACGCCGGCCGGCTCCTCGAAATCGCCCGAGAAGAACCCGTCCGGATTGGGCACGTCGGTGCCGGCGAAGCTGAAGGTCGCCGGCGAGAACGACAGGCTCAGGCCGGCCGGCAGATTGGCCGCCGTCACGGTCCAGCTGGTCGGCTCCGACAGCGTGTTGCGGAACGTGCGCGTCCACTGGCAGCTGCCGACGCAGCTGGTGCGGCGCAGGTTGGCGATGTTGAGGTTGCGCGGGATGCCGCCGCTGTTCGGGTTGGCGGCGAGGAAGTTGGCATAGGTCTCGTTGAGCACGAGGCCGGCCAGCGGCGCCTTGCGCAGGTTGACCATGCCACTGCCGATCTCGTCGGCGGTCGCCGGCGTCACGCGGTCGGGCATCAGCTGTCCGGTGTTGGCCGTCATCATCAGCGCCGAGATCACTTCGGCCGGCGTCCAGTGCGGCTGCGCGGCGCGGACCAGGATGCCGGCGCCGGCGACGTGCGGGCTCGACATCGACGTGCCGGAGATCGTCGCGTAGTTGCCCGGCGCGGCGCCGGCGGCGTAGATCTGCGTGCCCGGGGCGGTGACGTCGGGCTTGGTCACGTCCATGCTGCCGGTCGTGTCGCAGCACAGGTTCGGACCGCGCAGGCTGCCGCTGTTGAGCACGTTGGCGAGGCTGGTCGGCGCCGGATTGACGGTGGCGACGGTCGGCGTGGCGCCGTTGGCGACCACGAACGCGGCGAGCGCGTCGCCGGCCGCCTGGTTCATCGATGCCACCTGCACGCCGTCCGGCGCGTTGGTCAGCATCGAGGTGATGTTGCCGGCGGCGTTGTTGTAGATCAGCACCGTGTGGGCACCGGCGGCGACCGCATTGGCGACCTTCTCCGAGTACGCGCACGAGGACGGCGTACCGCCGCGCTGGATCAGCGCGGCCGCGCCGTTGAAGTAACCGGCCGGGAACGGGCTGCAGCCGGCCGGATTGCTCGAGTCGTGGCGGATCGTCAGGCCGGTCTGCGCGGCGACCGGCGTGGTGTCGCTCGGGCGGATCTCGAACGTCGCCAGCGCCGGCGGCACCGACCCCGGGCCGGTGATCTGCATCGCACCCGGAGCGTTCGGCAGGCCGTCGTGCGCACTGTTGGCGACCGTGATGTTCCACGGACCGACGTGCTTGACCTCGGCCGGCGGATTGATCACCGGCGAGCTGCGCGTATTGCCGGCCGACATCGATACGAATACGTCGTTGTTGAACAGATCGAGCGCGCGGCGGTCGGTGCTCTCGGTCCACGGGTTCAGCTGGCCGTTGACGTTCGGGCCGAGCGAGAAGTTGGCGACGTCGATGCCGTCGATGATCGCGCGGTTGATCGCATTGGTGATCGCACCGCCCGGGCAGCCCGAATTGCAGACCTTGTAGGTGATCAGCTGCGCGCACGGCGCGACACCGGTGATGTCGCGCGTCGGCGCCGGCGTGTCGGCGATCGTGACGCGGTTGCCGGCGGTCGTGCTCGCGGTGTGGCTGCCGTGGCTGTCGGCGTCCTCGGGGTTGCCACCCTCGCAGCCGCTGACCAGGCAGTCACGCGCGGTCAGCTTCGGCTTGGGGTAGTCGTAGCCGCAGGCCGCGCCCATCGGCGCGAACGAGGGATGAGCCTGGTTGGCGCCGGTGTCGAAGACGCCGACGACGACGCCCTGCCCCTTGGTGCCGAGGCCGGTCGGCGTCGCGTCGCCGTTCCACACGGCCGGCGCGCCGATGAAATACGGGCCGCGATAGGTGTCGGGGTAGTAGATCTGCTCGCGCTCGATCTTGGCGATGCCGGGCAGCCCGCTCAGCGCGGCGGCTTCCTCGTCGCTGAGGCGCACGGCCATGCCGCTGTGCGTGACCGCGTAGCGAAACACGACCTCCAGGTCGGTGCGGCCGAGCCGGCTCTGCATCCGCGCCAGATGTTCGTTCTGCTTGGTGGTCAGCACGTGGCCGTAGGCGATCGCGGCGGGCGACTTCGCATCGAACTTGCGCTGGCCGCGGATCGACGGTGCCGTCGCCTGGGTCGAGTCGCCGCCGCCGGTGTAGTACAGCAGGCCCGGCTCGTCGAACTCGATCAGCCATACGTTCGACTGCGTCGCCTGCGACGCCTCCTGGCCGGCATCCACGGATTCCGCCGCGATGACCAGTCCTGCGCCTCCGGCGGACAGCGCGAACGTCACTGCCGATGCCAGAACCTTTACCCGAAACGACATACCCATGGTGCCTCCACGATTGTTTTCGAAGCGACCGCGGAGCGTGGGGTCTCGATCAGCCCCGCCGTTTCGACCGGCCACTGCTGTGCAGAAGATGGTGAGTGCGCCGGCGGCACCGGCCGAGTCCTTCGGCCGGTCGGACGCGCACGCTGGGGTGCGCTGCCCGCCGGACAGCCGCAGGGTTATACCCCTGCCCTGCCCGGCAGGCAATCGGCCACAGGTCACGGCAGCGGATCGAATCCGTCGCGATAGATGCCGTTGGCGGCGCCGCGCACGGCCAGACTGATCGCCGCATCGGGCGCCTGACCGGCCGTGGCGGTCTTCAGCACGACGAAGCCGAAGCCGATCCGGTTCGCGAACGACGGGCCGTAGTCCTCGGGCGCCACAGTGATCGTCAGCGTCTGGCTGGCGCCCGGCGCCAGCTTGAAGCTGGCCGGGCTGACCGTGACCGAGAGGCCGTCGGCGCCCTCGAACGACGCGTTCCATGCGGCCGAGGCGGCCAGCTTGCTGCTGACCGTGCGCGTGAACGTGCACGAGGGCGCGCAGGCCATGTTGCGCATCGACGGCAGGTTCAGCGTCTTCGGATCGCCGCCGGTCGACGGATTGGCGGCCAGGTAGTTGGCGTAGGTCTCGTTCATGACGAGGCCGGCCTGGGCCGCGACGGTCAGGTCGACGCGGCCGTTGCCGACGTCGTCCGGATCCCACGGCGTCGCGCCGTCGTCCTTGCGGCCGGTGCGCTTGGCGGTCATCTGCAGCGCGGACTTGATCTCGACCGGATTCCAGTCCGGGTGCACGGCGCGGATCAGCGCCGCGGCGCCGGCCACGTGCGGACTCGACATCGAGGTGCCGCTCATGCGGCCGTAGCCGCCGTTGACGGCGGCGTAGATGTTGACGCCGGGCGCGGTGATGTCGGGCTTGGTCACGCCGATCGTCACGCCCGAGGTCGGGCCGCGCAGCGAGAAGTCGCCGAGCATGTCCGGATTGCCGACGTTCGGCGTGAACGAGAACGTCGTCGCGGCCGGGTTTGCCGCGACATAGGCGAACAGCCGGTCCGAGGCCGGCGAGCCGATGCTGTAGGCCGGCACCGTGGTCGGCGCGCCGGTGGTGTTCATCGAGATGCCGCCGGTCTCGTTGTTGCCGATCAGCACGAAGCTCGCGCCGGCATTGACGGCATTGGTGATCTTCTCGGTGAACGAGCAGTTGCCGCGGCGGATGTAGGCGCCGACGCCGGCGAACTGGCCGGCCGGGATGCCGCCGGTGGCGGTGCAGCCTTCGATGTTGGCGGCATAGGTGCGCAGCGGCAGATCGGTGAACGCGCTGCCGGCCGGCGTCGTGCTGCCCTTGATGATGACCATGCCCTGCAGGTCATCGGCCGGCGCCGGGCCGTCCACGCTCATTTGCGCGGCCAGGATCTGGTCGTGCGTCGAGGCGGCCACCGACATCACCCACGGGCCGCGATGGTTGACCTGACCGACCGGATTGGGCACGCCGTCGCTGGTATTGCCGGCCGAAGCGGCGACGAAGATGCCGGCGTTGACGGCGTTCAGGAAGGTGCGGTCGTTGTCGTTCCAGGGGCTGGTGCCGCCGGAGATCGAGAAGTTGATGACGCCGACCGCATCGGAAATGGCGTTGTTGATGCCGGCGACGATGTCGGCGCCGCCGCACTGGCCGTTGGACTCGTTGCAGACCTTGTACGAGCGGATGCTCGCGCACGGCGCCACGCCGGAGATCGAGGTGAAGCCGGTCGGCGGCGCCGGTGCCGGTGCCGGACCGCTCGACAGCAGGAAGTTGCCGCCGGCCGTGCTCGCCGTATGCGCGCCGTGACTGGACAGCGTGATCTCCGGTGACGGGCCGTTGCACACGCCCGAGGCGGTCGTCGAGCAGTCGCGGTAGCTCAGCAGCTTGTGGTCGCTGCCGCCGAAGCCGCAGGACGCGTCGTCGGCGAACGAGGGATGGTCGGCGTCGATGCCGGTGTCGAGCACGCCGATCACGACGCCCTTGCCGCGGTTGACCGGCGTGACCGGCGCGGTGTTCCAGATCGTGTCGGCACCGATGAAGGTCGGGCCGCGATAGGTGCCCGGCTCGTAGAACGGCTCGGCCTCGACCTCGCGCACGCCCGGCAACCGCGCGACCTCGGCGGCCTCGGCCGCGGTCAGCTCGGCGGCGATGCCGCTGTGGGTGAACTCGTATTCGTGGCTCGGCATGACCGTGCGGCCGAGCCGTGCGGCGATCGCCTGCAGATGCTGCTGCCGCGACTGCGCGAGCACGCCGCGATAGGCCGTCACCTCCGGGCTGCGCGCATCGAAGCGCAGCGACCCGTCGCTGCGCGGCGCCGTCGCGGCGGTGCCGAGGCTGCCGTCGTTGTCGAGCACGCCCGGCTCGGCGAACGTGATCAGATAGGTCGAGCGGATCGCGGCCGCATCGGCGGTCGTGTCGGCGGCGTGGACGGCGAGGCCGCCGGCCAAGCAGCCGCCGATCGCCGCGGCCAGCAGGGTGACGCGCACGGAATGGTTCATCGAAATCTCTCGTGGTGGGCAAGAAGACACGGCGTCGCATCCCCGACGTCGCATGGATCGGACCGGGACGGAGCCGTGTCCGCCGATCGCCGTGGATCATACGCCGCCCGGCGCATCACGCGCGCGGTCGTTCAGATTCCTCGCCGCGGCGCAGCCGCGCCAGGATCTCGGCACGCGCCTCGCGCAGGATCGAGTCGCGGTCGAGGCTGCGCACGATGTCCTCGACGACGCGCTTGGGGCCCTGCGCGCCCCAGGACTTGCCGGCGACCAGATACCTCTCGGCGGCGCGGCCGACCAGGGCCGTGGCGTACCAGGCCAGCGCGCCCTGCGCGGCGGCCGTCAGCACGGTCGACATGCCGGCGCTCAGCCCCTTGAGCGCCGAAGAGGCCAGATGGATGCCCCAGATCGCGCCCATCAGCGCGGCCAGCTGCGCGGCGATCGTCGCGATCAGGCCGCCGGCTTCGCTGCGCGTCAGCGGCAGGCCGTAGACGCGCCCGAGGTGCATGACCAGGGCCGCGTCGAGCGCACCGGCGGCAAGCAGATCGGCGACCGGAATCGGATTGAGCGCCACCGCCACGCTCTTGGCGAGGCAGTACTGGCGGATCACGGTGTCGGCCAGATCGCGCCGCGCCGCGGCGATGCGGCGGCCGACCGCATCGGAGAGGCGGCCCGCGAACAGACTCGCATTGAGCGCCGACAGCGTCTTGCCCTCGTGCGCGAGCACGGCGACCAGGCGCTCGCGCAGCGCGTCGATCGCCGGCAGCTGCTCGACCAGGATCTCGTGCTCGCGGCCGTCGGCGTCCTGACGCAGCGTGCGCAGCGCGGCCGGCCGTGCGCTGACCGCGACCACGTCCTCGCCGCGCACCAGACCGGCGGCATGCTCGCGCAGGCGCTCGAGCAGGCGCTCGCGATCGGCTTCGGCGTAGCGGTCGGCCTTGTTCAGCGCGAGCAGCAGCGGACGGCGCGTCGCCGCCAGCAGCCGCAGCGCGTCGCGCTCGCGCTGGGTCATGTCGCCGTCGACGACGAAGATCACCAGGTCGACCAGCCCGGCGACCTCGAACGCGAGCTGCTCGCGCGCCTCGCCGTCGAGCTCGTCGATGCCGGGCGTGTCGATCAGGTGCACGCCGGAGCCGGCCACGTCCTGCCACAGCCGCTGCCCGGCCGCCCTCGTGGTGCCGTGCAGTACGCCAACCTCGAACGCCGGCTCGCCGAGCAGCGCATTGGCCAGCGCCGACTTGCCGACGCTGACGCGGCCGAACACGGCCAGATGCAGCTCGTCGCGCTCGAGCTTGGCGAGCAGCGCCTCGAGCCGTGCGAAGTCCTCGGCCAGGCCGCTGCGGACCGCGGCCGGGATGTTCGGATCGTCGAGCAGTGCGCGCAGGCTGTCGGCGGCCTGCGCGCCCTGGACCGCAGCGATGGCGCCCGGTTCGGCGGCGTCGGGCGCCGCCGCTCCGGATGCGCCGAACCAGCCGCGCAGCCGCCGCCAGGACGAGGACAGGACGCTCACGCCGGCGGCGCGATCAGCCGGCGTTGAGCACGAGGTGGCCCTTGACGACCACGTCCTTGCCGACGTCGCTCCAGTCGCTGCTGGCGCCGAGGTCGAAATCGGTACGCTGCAGCGTGGTCTCCACGTCGAGCGTCGCGCTCGCGCCGCTCTCGGCGAACACGACCCTGAGCCGCACCGGACGGCTGCGGTCGCGGATCGTCAGCGTGCCATCGGCGCTGACGGCGCCGTCGGGTCCGACCGTGAACGCGGTGGTCTGGAAGCGCGCCTTCGGGAATCGCGCGACGTCGAAGAAATCGCTGCCGGTCAGCGACTCGTCGCGCTCGTCGTTATGCGTGGTCACGCTGGCGGTGTCGACGCTCACGTCGAAGCGGCCCGACGCCGGATCGGCCGCGTCGTAGCGGATCGCCGCGGTGAACTTCGCGAAGCGGCCGTCGAACGATTCGCCGTCGTAGACGGCGCTGAAGCCGAGCGTGCTCTTCGCGGCGTCGACCTGCCAGTCGCGCGCCTGCGCGCCGAACGGAACGATCAGCAGTACGAGGGTCCACAACAGTCGCGACATGGCGGTCTCCGGATCGGAACGAGAAAGGAATCGGGGCTTCACGGCGGCGGTGCCGGCGCGGGAGACGGCGGCTCGAGCGCGGCGGCGGCGCGCAGGCGCCGCGTGCGCCATGGCAGCATGCGCGCGAGCACGTCGTCGCGATCGACGAAGTGATGCTTGAGCGCGCCGCCGACATGCAGCACCAGCGCGGCCGCGAGCACCCAGAACAAGGCCTCGTGCAGCGCCTCGGCGACGTCCTCGACGTCGCCGTCGGGCGCCAGCAGCTTGGGCACCTCGAACAGGCCGAACCAGTGCAGCGGCCGCAGGCCGCCGGCCGAATCGAACAGCCAGCCGCTCAGCGGGATCGCGAAGATCAGCACGTACAGCGCGCCGTGCACGAGCCGCGAGGCCCAGCGCTGCCAGGCCGGCATCGCCGGCTCGCGCGGGCGGCGGTCGAACAGGCGCCAGAGCAGGCGCAGCGCCGCCAGCGCCAGCACGGTCAGGCCGACCGACTTGTGGAAGCTGTAGACCGGGATGATGTTCGGCCGCTTCGGCAGCTCGACCATGATCAGCCCGACCGTCGCGGCGACCGCGATCAGGACGAAGATGAGCCAGTGGAAGCTGCGGGCGATCGCGCCCCAGCGTGCGTCAGTGCTTCGGATCGCCATCGGCTGCCTCGTCCGGGGTCGCTGCCTGGTCGTCGGCGATGCCTTCGACCTCGATTCTGACTTCGATCGTCTCGCCGACCACTTCGGCGTAGCGCTTCATGCCGAACGCGCTGCGCGCCAGCGTGGTGCGCGCCGAGAAGCCGGCCTTGCGCTTGAACGCGTACGGATCGCGCCCGATCCGGTTGAACGTGACCGCGAGCTCGACCGGCCGGGTCTGTCCGCGCAGCGTGAGCTGGCCGCGCAGGATCGCCTGCCCTTTCGGCTGGCCGCCGGTATCGAGCGCCTGCGCCACGAAGCGCGCGGTCGGCCAGCGCTCGACATCGAGGAACTGGCCCGAATGCACCGCCTCGCTCCATTTCGCGTCGCCCATGTCGAGCGAGGCCAGATCGATCGTCGCCTCGACCGCCGCGCTCGACCAGTCGTCCGGATCGAACCGGAACCAGCCGCCGGCGACGCGGACGCGGCCGGCCGCCTGCGCGAAACCGAGATGGTCGACGAAGAACGTGATCTGCGTGTGCACCGGATCGAAACGCCAGGTCGTCGCGCCGGCGGCCGCGGCACGGCCGGGCACGGCGGCGGCCGGGACGGCCAGCAGCGCGGCGAGCGCGAGGATACGGAGCGTCGACATGGCGCCAGCTTGGCAAAAACCCGGCGCCCCCGCCACCGCCGGGACATGAAAGGACTGTCGGTCCGCGCTGACCAATCCGGCGCCGCGCATCGACCCGGCCCCCGACGATCTCACTCGGCGGCGCCGCTGCCGCGCACCGCGTCCAGCACGATCCGTGCGACGCGCTCGAGCCGTTCGCGCCCCGGCTCGGCCAGCAGCTCGCGGACGCGCCGCTCGGCATCGGCCTGATCGAAGGCGGCCTTCTCGGCGAAGCTGGCCGATACCGCGCGGCCGACGCTGTCGAACACCAGACCGTAGGCGACCGCGTGCAGCACGCCGCCGCCGAGCGTGCCCAGGCCCGGAAACGCCTTGAACGCGTTGCCGGCGATCGCGAGCACGAGCGCCGTGGTGTTGCGCACGGTCAGGCCGAGCCGCTTGAGCAGATCGTCGACCGCGAGCTCGCGAACCGGCACGCCGTGCACGGCGGCCAGCTCGCGGATCAGCGCGGTGCCGAGCGCGCCCTGGATCACCAGATCGCTGCCGGGCGCGACCGCCGCCAGCGCGCCGACGACCGCACGGCGCGTGTAGCGCACGACGATCGCCTCGGCCTCGCGCGCGGCCGCGTCGCGCTCGAGCGCCGCGCGGCGCTCCTCCACGCGCGTCAGCACGGCCGCCTCGCGCGCCGGCTCCAGCGCAGCCGCGCCGTGCGCGGCGTAGCGGTCGAGCGCGGCGGCCAGCGGCTCGACCGCCGGCAGCCGCTCGCGCTCGATCTTCTCGACGCGGCCGTCGGCCAGGCGCCGCTCGAAGCGCTCCAGGCCGCCGGCGCTGACCGGCACCAGAGCCGCGACCAGACCGGCGTAGCGGCGTTCGAGCGCGCCGGTCAGCGCGTCCCGCTCGGCGGCGTCGAACTGGTCGATCTTGTTCAGCACCAGCAGCAGCGGCTTGCCGAAGCCGGCCAGCCAGCGCAGTTCGCGATCCTGGCGCGCAGTCAGGTCGGAAGCCGCGACCACCGCGACGACATGCGCGCGCAGCGCCTCGTCGCGCGCCAGCGCCTCGCGCGCGGCGCCGTCGACCTCGCCGGTGCCGGGCACGTCGGCCAGCACCAGGGTGCGTCCGCTGGCGAGCCGGCCGCGATAGGTGGCGACCCGGCGCGTGGTGCCGCCGCGCGGGTCGGTCGCCGGCGCCTGCTCCGGCGCGAGCGCGCCGATCAGGCTCGACTTGCCGGTCGAGATCTCGCCGAACACGGCGACGTAGACCTCGCCGTCGGCGCGGCGCCGGTCCAGCTCGTGCAGTTCCGCCTCGAGCGCTGCGGTGTCGACCTCGCGCAGGCGCAGCGCCTCCACGCGCGCGTCGACCTCGGCGCGCTGCGGCGGCTCGCGCAGCGGCGGCAGACGCCGCCGCGCCGGCCGCGCCAGGCGCCAGAACACCAGCGCCAGGCCGCCCACCGCGCAGGCCGCCGCGACGATCAGCGGCAGACGCAGCCACAGCGGCATCGCCGCGACGCGCGCATGGAATTCCAGCACGCTGTTGAGTGCGCCGACGACCAGGCCGACCGCGAGTGCCGCGCCGATCGCGAGGGCGGCGATCAGCAGCAGGCGCAGCGGCAGTCGATTGGCGGACATGGGCATCCTCGGCGCGGCGGGGGTCGATTCATTCTAGGCGGGCCGGCTCCGCTTCGGCGACGGATCGGCATCGCGCGATCCGTGCCGGCACGCCGACGATGAGAAATGCGGGCCGGCATGGCACCATGCCGTTCATGTTCGCGCGCTGGCTCACGATGTTCGTGCCGCTGCTGGCGGCGGCCGCGCCGCCGCCGGCCGAACCGCGCTTCGAGGTGCTCGGCGTCGCCGACGGTCTGCCGTCGAGCCGCGTCTACGCGCTGGCGCAGGACGCCGACGGCTTCATCTGGATCGGCACCGCCGACGGCCTGGCCCGCTACGACGGCGTCGAGGTCAGGGTCTGGCGGCACGATCCGCGCGACGCCGGCTCGCTGGCCGGCAACGACGTGGCGAGCCTGCTGGTCGACCGCCACGGCCGCGTCTGGAGCGGCGGCGAGGCCAGCGGCATCAGCCGGCTCGATCCCGGCGCACGCGGCTTCGTACGCTACCGCCACGTGCCGAGCGACCGCACCACGATCGGCAGCAACGACATCTTCGCGATCGCCGAGGACGCCGCCGGCACGATCTGGGTCGGCACCTACGGCGGCGGCCTGGCGCGCTACGAGCGCGACGGCAGCTTCACGCAGTTCCGCCACGACGCCGACGATCCGGACGGGCTGCGCTCGGACGCGGTGATCAGCCTCTACGGCGACCCCGCCGGCCGGCTGTGGATCGGCACCGATCACGGCCTGGACGTGCGCGATCTCGACGGCCGCATCCATCACGTCGACCTGCCCGGCCTCGACGCGCGCGCCGGCGTGGCCCAGGTCAGCGCGATCATCGGCGAGCCCGATGGCGGCGCGCTGCTGACGACGCCGCGCGGCCTGTTCGCGGTCGGCGCCGACCTGAGCGTGACGCGGCGCCTGCCGATCGACGGCTTCACGCCGCTGTCGGCGGCGCGCGACCGCAGCGGCCGGCTCTGGATCGGCACGGTCTCGGGACTGGGCGTGTTCGACGGCGACCAGGCCGACCACTTCCTGACCCACGAGCAGATCCCCGGCACCCTGCCCGGCGCGCGCATCATGGACGTGTTGTGCGACCACGAGGGCAGCGTCTGGCTGGCGACCCAGGAGGGCGGCGTCGCGCGCCTGCCGCCGACCTGGCGCAACTTCTCGAACTACCGGTTCCTGCCGGGCTCGCCGGCGAGCCTCACGCACGGCACCGTCAATGCGCTGGCGGTCGGCCCCGACGATGCGGTCTGGGCGCTCAGCGCGCACGACGGCCTGGACCGCATCGACCCGGCGAGCGGCCACGTCGAGCGGCACGGACACCGGCTCGACGGCAATCGCCAGCGCATGGCCGCGCTGCTCGTGCAGGACGAGGCGATCTGGATCGGCCAGCGCAACGGCCTGCGCCGCATCGATCGCGCCGGCCGCACGCGCGCCTACGATTTCCCGGTCGATGCCGACCGCGACGACGCGCTGCCGCCGGGGCTGGTCTCAGCGCTGGCGGCCGGCGACGACCGGATCTGGGCGGTCGTGCTCGGCCAGGGCGTCGTCGCGATCGATCCGCGCACGCACGCGCTGCGCCGCTACCGGCGCGAGAACGACCGCCTGACCAGCGCCGACATCAAGGTGCTGGCGCGCGCGCCGGACGGCGGCATCTGGATCGCGACGACGGTCGGCGTGGAGCGCTACGTGCCGGCCGAGGATCGCTTCCGCCGCGTCACCGGCGTGCCGTTCGATCTGATCGACGCGTTCGCGTTCGCGCCCGACGGCACGTTCTGGGCCCATCATCCGGGCCGGCTCGAGCGCTACCGCATGGACGGCGACATCGCGCGCCGGATCGATCAGGTCGAGCGCGATCTGGCGCTGCCGACGATGCCCGGCGCCGCCCTGGTGATCGCCGACGACGGCAGCCCGTGGCTGGCCAGCCGGCGCGGCTTGTGGCATTTCGATCCGGCTGCGCGCCGCCTGAACCGCTACGGCGAGGGCGACGGGCTGCCGAGCGTGGAGTTCCGCAACGGTGCCGCGGCGCGCACCTCGGACGGCACGATCTGGATGTCGACGCTGTCCGGCCTGGTCGCGTTCGACCCGCGCGCGCTGCGGATCGAGCTGGCGCGTCCGCCGGTGCGCGTCACCGCGCTGACGGTGCGGCGCGACGGCCGCATGGTCGATCTGCCGCCGTCGGGGCCGGTGGTGCTCGGCTACGACGACCGCGACCTGCAGGTCGACGTGCGCGCGCTCTCGTACGTCAATCCGGCCGCCAACCGGTACCGGTTCCAGCTCGCGCATTTCGACGAGGGCTGGATCGACACCGGCGATCGCGGCCAGCGCGTGTTCTCGCAGCTGCCGGCCGGCCGCTATCCGCTGCGGATCTCGGCGACCAACGGCGGCGGCGAATGGAGCGACCTCGATCCGCCGCTGCTGCTCGAGGTCGCGCCGCCGGCCTGGGCGACCGAGCAGGCCTATCTGGTCTACTTCGCCGCGCTGCTCGGCATCGGCTGGATCGTCATGCGCGGCTACCGCGAGCGCATCAAGCGCCAGCACGCGCTGCAGCTGGCCGAGGAGCGCCGCCGCGCCGCCGAGCTGGTCGCCGATGCCAAGTCGCGCTTCCTCGCGATGATGAGCCACGAGATCCGCACGCCGCTGACCGGCGTGCTCGGCATGACCGATCTGCTGCTGCGCACGCCGCTGGAGACGCGCCAGCGCAGCCAGGCCGACGCGATCCGCAAGTCCGGCGAGGTGCTGCTGCGCATCGTCAACGACAGCCTGGACCTGGCGCGCATCGAGGCCGGCAAGCTGTCGCTCGACCCGGTCGCGTTCGATCCGGGCGCCCTGCTGCACGAGGTCGCCGCGGTCGAGGAAGGCATCGCCGCGGCGAAGGGCGTCGGCCTGGTCGTCGACATCGCGCCCGGCGTGCCGGCCCGCGTCGTCGGCGACGCGGTGCGGATCAAGCAGATCCTGCTGAACCTGGTCGGCAATGCGCTGAAGTTCACCGAGCAGGGCCAGGTGCACCTCGGGCTGACGATCGGCTACGGCGGCATCGTGCGCTTCCGCATCGAGGACAGCGGGCCGGGCATGAGCGCGGACATGCTGGAACGGCTGTTCAGCCGCTTCGAGCAGTCCGACGGCGTCAGCCGCCGCCATGGCGGCAGCGGGCTGGGCCTGGCGATCTGCCAGGAACTGACCCAGCTGATGCACGGGCGCATCCACGCGACCAGCGTGCCCGGTCACGGCAGCGTGTTCACGGTCGAGCTGCCGCTGCTCGATCCGCGCATTCCGCCGCCCGATTCGGCCGAGGCCGCGCTCGCGCGCGAGGCGGCCGCGGCGGCTCCGGCCGTCGAGGCGCCGCGCACGGCGCCGCTGCCGGCGCTGACGATCCTGCTGGTCGAGGACGACCTGACCGTCGCGGCGGTCGCCAGCGGCCTGCTCGAGGCGGCCGGACATCGCGTCGTCCACGCCGCACAGGCGCTAGCCGCCCTGGTCGAGCTGTCGCGCGGTCGCTTCGATCTGGCGATCGTCGATCTGGACCTGCCCGGCATCGACGGCCTGCAGCTGACCGCCATGATCCGCAAGCAGGCCGCGCATGCCGGCCTGCCGGTGCTCGCGGTCACCGCGCGCTCCGGCGGCGAGGAGGAGGCCGCCGCGAAAGCGGCCGGCATGGACGGCTTCCTGCGCAAGCCGCTGACCGAGAGCCGGCTGCAGGAGGCGATCGAGCGCCTGCTGCAGGCAGTGGCACCGGCCGCCTGAGCGGCGGCGCCCGCGCTCAGCGTTCGGCCGGACGCCAGGCGTGGACGGCGTCGATCAGCACGCCCAGATGCGCCGGATCGACCTGCGGCGTGATGCCGTGGCCGAGATTGAAGACCAGGCCCGGTCCGGCGCCGAAGCTGGCCAGCGTCGCATGCGCCTCGGCACGGATCGACTCCGGCCGCGCGTACAGCACCGACGGATCGAGGTTGCCCTGCAGCGCGACGCGGTCGCCGACGCGTGCGCGCGCCTCGCCGAGCGTGATCGTCCAGTCGACGCCGAGCGCCGCGCAGCCGGTGCCGGCCAGCGCCTCGAGATGGCCGTTGGCCCCCTTCGAGAACACGATCAGCGGCAGCTCGCGCGCGGCCGGATCGGCGTCCAGCGCGGCGACGACCTGGGCGATGTAGCGCAGCGAGAACTCGAGGAACGGACCCGGCCCGAGCAGGCCGCCCCAGGTGTCGAACAGCATCAGCGCCTGCGCGCCGGCGGCGGCCTGCGCCGACAGGTACGCGGCGACCGCGCGCGCATTGACGTCGAGCAGGCGATGCAGGCTGGCCGGATCGTTCCAGAGCAGCGCCTTGGCGTGCGCGAAGTCCGACGAACCCTCGCCCTGGATCATGTAGCAGGCCAGCGTCCACGGGCTGCCGGAGAAGCCGATCAGCGGCACGCGGCCGTCGAGCTCGCGGCGGATCAGGCGCACCGCATCGGTCACGTAGCGCAGATCGCGCTCCGGATCGGGCACGCCGAGCCGCGCGATCGCGGCCGCGTCGCGCAGCGGATGGTGGAACTTGGGGCCTTCGCCTTCGACGAAGTGCAGACCCAGGCCCATCGCGTCGGGGATCGTCAGGATGTCCGAGAACAGGATCGCCGCGTCCAGCGGAAAGCGCTCGAGCGGCTGCAGCGTGACCTCGCAGGCCAGCTCCGGCGTCTTGGCCAGCGCGAGAAAGCTGCCGGCGCGCGCCCGCGTGGCGCGATACTCGGGCAGATAGCGGCCGGCCTGGCGCATGATCCACACCGGCGTGCGGTCGACGGGCTGGCGGCGCAAGGCACGCAGCAGGCGATCGTTCTTGAGGGTCATCGTCGGTTCCGGCTCGGGGCGCCGCCGGCGGCGGCGCACGGGAATGGGGATGCGCCGCGCTGGACGGACGCAGGCGCGCTACAGGCCGCGGCTGAACATGATCTGGAAGCCGCGCCGCAGCTGCGAGTCGCGCGCGCTCTCGAATGCCGCCAGGGCCTCATCGCGCTCGAGGTAGAGCTCGCGCTTGCGGCTGCTGCGCCCGCCCTGCTGGCCCCACTCGCGCGACAGCGTCCATCCGCCGAGCAGGTCCTGCTCCAGATCGATCTGGTAGAACTTCGGCGTTTCGCTGGCGACCGGCTGGGTCTGCATGAACAGGCGCATCGGCGCATTGTATCCGCGCGCCGCCGGGTTGACACCTTGCCGCACGCGTGGCGACATGCCGCGACGCCGTGCCGGAGAGAGCCGATGAATGCCCTGACGATCCTGCTGCTCGGCGCGGCCCTGGCCGCTCCGGCCGCCCGCGCCGAAGGCGTGCTGCTGGTCGGCAACAAGAGCGCGGCTTCGGTCGAGATCCTCGACCTCGGCAGCGGCGTCTCGCAGGGCCGCATCGCGACCGGCGCAGGCCCGCACGAGATCGAGGTCTCGCCGGACGGGCGCCGCGTCGTCGTCGCCGACTACGGCGGCGCCGCCTCCGCCGGCGACACGCTGACCGTGATCGACTGGCCGTCGCGCGCCACGCGCAGCATCGCGCTGGGCCGGCACCGCCGGCCGCACGGCCTGCGCTTCCTGCCGGACGGCCGCCGCGCCGTGGTCACGACCGAGGGCAGCGGCAGCCTGGTCGAGGTCGACCTCGAGCGCGGCCGCGTGCTGCGCGCGATCGCGGTCGGCGCCGGCAAGCCGCACATGGTCGCGCTCGCGCCGGACGGCGAGCGCGCCTACGTGACCCAGGTCGCCGCCGGCGTCGTGTCGGTGGTCGACCTGGCGAGCGGGCGGCGCCTGCGCGACGTCGCGACCGGTGCCGGCGCCGAGGGCATCGCGATCACGCCCGACGGCGCGGAACTGTGGGTCGCCAATCGCGCCGACGACAGCGTCTCGGTGATCGACATCGCGACGCTGGCCGTGGTCGCGACGCTGCCGAGCGCCGGCTTTCCGATCCGCGTCGCGATGACGCCGGACGCGCGCCACGTGCTGGTCGTCAATGCCAAGGCGGCGACGCTGTCGGTGTTCGAGCGGGCGGCCCGGCGCGCGGTGGCGACCGTGACGCTCGACGAGCCCGGCGTGCGCTACCAGCCGAGCATGCTCGGCGACAGCGCCTTGCCGATCGGCGTGCGCGTCGCCGCGGACGGCCGCCGCGCCTACGTCGCGATCAGCGGCGGCGACCAGGTCGCGGTGATCGACACGGAAAGCTGGACGATCCTCGAGCGCTGGAAGACCGGCCGCGAGCCGGACGCGGTCGCGATCGCCGGCCTGCGCTGAACGGTGCCGCGGCTCTCAGGCCGCGACGTCCTCGGCCAGGCGGATGCGGCCGCGCAGCGAGTTGCTCATGACCTCGGTGATCGCGACATCGGCGAACTGGCCGATCAGGCGGCGCGGGCCGGCGAAGTTGACGTAGCGCATGTTCTCGGTGCGGCCGGTCAGCTCGTCGGGATTCTTGCGGCTGGGGCCTTCGACCAGCACGCGCTGCACGCTGCCGAGCATGCCCTGGGCGATGCGCCGCGCGTTGTCGTTGATCGCCGCCTGTAGCCGCGCCAGCCGCTGCTGCTTGACCGCGGCCGGCGTCTCGTCGGCCAGGTTCGCGGCGGGCGTGCCGGGCCGCGACGAGTAGACGAACGAGAAGCTCTGGTCGAAGCCGACGTCGGCGATCAGCTTCATCGTCTTGTCGAAATCGGCATCGGTCTCGCCGGGGAAGCCGACGATGAAATCGGTCGATACGCTGATGTCCGGCCGCACCGCGCGCAGCTTGCGGATGCGCTGCTTGTACTCGAGCACCGTGTAGCCGCGCTTCATCGCCGCCAGGATCCGGTCCGAGCCGGCCTGCACCGGCAGATGCAGATAATTGGCGAGCTTGGGCACGTTCGCGTAGGCGTCGATCAGCGAATCGGAGAATTCCATCGGATGCGAGGTCGTGAAGCGGATCCGGCCGATGCCGTCGATCTCGGCGATCGCGTGGATCAGCAGGCCGAGGTCGGCCGTGCCGCCGTCGAACATCGGGCCGCGGTACGCGTTGACGTTCTGCCCGAGCAGGGTCACCTCGCGCACGCCCTGCTCGGCCAGCATCGCGACCTCGGCGACGACGTCGTCGAACGGGCGGCTGATCTCCTCGCCGCGCGTGTACGGCACGACGCAGTAGGTGCAGTACTTCGAGCAGCCTTCCATGATCGAGACGAACGCGGTCGGTCCTTCGGCGCGCGGCTCGGGCATGCGGTCGAACTTCTCGATCTCCGGGAACGAGATGTCGACCTGCGGCCGGCCGGTCGCGCGCTGGGCGGCGATCATCTCGGGCAGGCGGTGCAGCGTCTGCGGGCCGAACACCAGGTCGACGAACGGCGCGCGCTTGACGATCGCCTCGCCCTCCTGGCTGGCGACGCAGCCGCCGACGCCGATCACCAGGCGCTCGTTGCGCTGCTTGAGCTCGCGCCAGCGGCCGAGCTGGCTGAAGACCTTCTCCTGCGCCTTCTCGCGGATCGAGCAGGTGTTGATCAGGATGACGTCGGCCTCGCGCTCGTCCTCGGTCAGTTCGAGGCCGTGCGCCGCCTGCAGCACGTCGACCATCTTGGTCGAGTCGTACTCGTTCATCTGGCAACCGTGGGTCTTGATGTAGAGCTTGCCGGGCATGGGCTGGCCGTCGTCGGGGCTGCGGCGCGGACAGCGATGGTCCGAAACCGGTGATGGCCCAATAGTTTATGATGGACGCCGCGCCGCCGCCACGTATCGGCCAGGGGGAACTGCGACACGGGCGGCGGAAACTTTCCGGAAGCTGCGCTATCCATCTTCGCCACATGACGTCCCGACCGCTGCTCGCGCTGCTGCTGCCGCTCGCCCTGGCCCTGCTGCCGGGCGCCGCGGCGCGTGCCGACACCGTCTACAAGTGCGAGGGTCCGGACGGCACGATCGCTTACGGCAACGTCACCGCGGGCTTTCGCAACTGCAAGGTGTTCGCGACCGCCAGCGCCGCCGCCAGCAAGCCGGCGGCGGCCGGCAGCATGGCCGCCACCAGCAAGTGGACCTACGAACAGAGCAGCCGCCCCGACGTCAAGGCGACCGCGGCCGGGGTGACCAGCACCGCACCGGCGGCCGGGCCCGCGGCGGACGCGCCGCCCGCCGCGCCGCCCAGGCGCAGCACGGCCAAGGTCACCAGCGGCGCGGTCTACCGCGTCGACCGCGGCGACGGCATCACCGAGTACACCAACATCAAGCCGCGCGGCGGGCGCTACGCGACGATGTTCACCTACATCGCGACCTGCATCGCCTGCGACGTGCATTCGACGATCGACTGGCTCAGCACCCGGCTCAAGACCGACCTGTACCGCGAGGAGATCGCCGCAGCCGCGGCCGAGTCGGGCGTCGACGCGGCATTGATCCGCGCGGTCATCCATGCCGAGTCGGCGTTCAACCCTCTGGCGCTGTCGCACAAGGGCGCGCAAGGCCTGATGCAGCTGATGCCGGGCACGGCCGGCGACCTCGGCGTGATCGACGCGTTCGACATCGGCGAGAACATCCGCGGCGGCGCGCGCTATCTCGCACAGATGCTCAAGCACTTCAACGGCGACGAGCGCCTCGCCACGGCCGCCTACAACGCCGGGCCCGCCGCGGTGCAGAAGCACGGCGGCATCCCGCCGTACGCCGAGACCAAGCTCTACGTCGAGCGCGTCGCGACGCTGCGCGAGCGCTACGGCAAGGCGAACTGATCTTCGCCCGGCGGCGATGGATCGCGGCGACTTTGATCCGGATCAAGTCCGCCTGTGGCGGCCACGGCACGATGGCGGCATGTCCCTGCTCCGCACCGCCCCGCTTCCGGCCGATGCCGTTCCGGTCTTCGATGCCGACCTGATCGCCCGCTACGACACCAGCGGCCCGCGCTATACCTCGTACCCGACTTCGCCGCAGTTCCGTGCCGACTTCGGCGCCGAGGACTTCCGGTGCGCCGCCCGCGCGTCCAACGAGGATCCGATTCCGCGGCCGCTGTCGCTGTACGTGCACGTGCCGTTCTGCGCCAGCCCGTGCTTCTACTGCGGCTGCACGCGCCTCATCACGCGCGACCGGCGCAAGGCCGATCGCTACCTGGCACACCTGCTCGCCGAGCTCGACCGCGTCGCGCCGCTGTTCGACCGCGACCGGCCGCTGCTGCAGCTGCACCTCGGCGGCGGCACGCCGAACTTCTTCGACACGCGCCAGCTGCGCACGCTGGTCGAGGCGATCGAGGCGCGCTTCGCGCCGGCCGAACGCGGCCAGCGCGAGTTCGGCATCGAGCTCGACCCGCGCCATGCCGACGCGGCCTACGTGCGCGATCTGGCCGAACTCGGCTTCGACCGGCTCTCGCTCGGCATCCAGGATTTCGATCCGGACGTGCAGAAGGCGATCAACCGCGTCCAGTCGCCGGCCCAGGTCGGCGCGGTGATCGACGCGGCGCATGCGCACGGCTTCCGCTCGGTCAGCGTCGACCTGATCTACGGCCTGCCGAAGCAGACGCCGGAGCGCTTCACGCGCACGCTCCGGACCGTCGTCGCGCTGCGGCCGCAGCGCATCGTCACCTATGCCTACGCGCACCTGCCCGAGCGCTTCCGCGCGCAGCGCCGGATCGCCGCGGCCGACCTGCCCGATGCCTCGATGCGCCTGGCCCTGCTCGGCCGCTGCGTCGAGGTGCTGACCGCGGCCGGCTACCGCTACATCGGCATGGACCACTTCGCGCTGCCCGACGACGAGCTCAGCCGCGCCCAGTCCGGCGGCACGCTGCAGCGCAATTTCCAGGGCTATTCGACGCATGCCGAGTGCGATCTGATCGGCCTGGGCGTCAGCGCGATCAGCCACGTCGGCGCGACGTTCAGCCAGAACCTGCGCGACCTGCCCGCCTACGAGCAGGCGCTCGACGCCGGCCGCCAGCCGATCGACCGCGGCCTGCGCCTGGACGGCGACGATCTGGCGCGCGCCGACGTGATCCAGCAGCTGATGTGCCACGACGCGATCGATGTCGGCGCGGTCGAACGGCGCCACCGGCTCGACTTCGCGACCTATTTCGCCGACGCCCTGCAGCGCCTGCAGGCGCTCGAGCGCGACGGGCTGGTCGCGCTGACGCCGCAGCGGATCGTCGTGCATCCGGCCGGCCGCCTGCTGCTGCGCAACGTCGCGATGTGCTTCGACGCCTATCTGCACCCCGGCGCGGCGCCCGCCGCGCGCTACTCGCGCACGCTGTGAGCGCGCCGCCCCCGAGCTCCGCTGCGCCGGCCGCGCCGCGGTCGGCAGCACACGACGCCGAGGCGCGCGTCGTCGACCTCGGCGAACTGCGCCAGTCGTGCTCGGCCTGTGCGCTGCACGCGCTGTGCCTGCCGGCGTCGATCGGCGGCCAGGATCTGGCCCGGCTCGATCATCTGGTCAAGCGGCGCCAGCCGCTCGACCGCGGCGCGACGCTGTTCCGCGAAGGCTCCGAACACCCCTCGCTGTTCGTCGTGCGCTCCGGCTCGCTGAAGACGTCGGTCACGCTGCCCGAAGGCGACACCCAGATTCTCGGCTTTCACCTGAGCGGCGAGATCGTCGGCTTCGACGGCCTGGCCGGCGAGCGCCACCAATGCACCGCCGAGGCGCTCGAGCGCGCCAGCGTCTGCGAGATACCGTTCGAGCAGCTCAGCCGCGTCGCGGCCCAGGTGCCGGGACTGCAGCATCAGCTGTTCCGCGTGATGAGCCGCGAGTTCGTCCGCGAGCAGCAGCATCCGGTCATGATGGGCCGCAAGCAGGCGCTGTCGCGCCTGGCGATCTTCCTGCGCCACCTGTCCGAGCGCCGTGCCGCGACCGGCCACGACCCGCTCGAGCTGCGGCTGAGCATGTCGCGCCAGGACATGGCCAACTACCTCGGCCTGGTGATCGAGACGATCAGCCGGCTGTTCTCGCGGCTGCAGGCGCAGGGTCTGGTCCGGGTCGACCGCAGGACCGTGCGCATCCTCGATCCAGCCGCATTGCACGCGCTGGCCGAGGGCGGCGAGGACGAGAATCGCGCGCTGGCCTGATCGCGCTGCGCGCCCCGATGCGGCGATGCATCCAAGGCGGTGCGGCGCGGACCGGTTCCGATCCGCACCGCGGGGCGGCGTCGTCAGAACCGATAGGTCAACGAGACGCGCACGTTGCGACCGGGCTCGGTATAGCGGTCGATGCCGTCGCCGCGCACGCCGCCGCGCACGCCGCCCGAGCCTTCGGTGACGAAGCGCACGCGCTGCCAGCGCAGGTATTCCTCGTCGAACAGGTTGTAGACGCCGGCGTTGAGGCGCAGCTTGTCGGTGATCGCGACGTTGGCGAGCAGATCGAACACCGTGTAGCGGTCGCTCAGGAAGTCCGAAGTCGGCTCCAGACTGCCGTCCTCGGCGGTCTCGACCGCGTCGCCGCGCTTCTTGGCCGCCGAGTGGGTCAGATTGCCGGTGACGCTCCAGCGCCGCGACGGCGCCAGGTAGCGCAGGCCGATCACGCCGGACGCCGGCACGATGCTGGTCAGCGGATCGCCGTTGCGCTTCTCGCCCTCGTTGTACGAATAGGCCAGGCGCAGGCTGAAGTCGCGCCCGAGCAGCCAGCGGCCCTCGACCTCGATGCCCTTGACGGTCACGCGGCCGGCGTTCTCGGGGGTCAGGTACTCGTCGCCGTACTCGATCGTGCAGCTTCCGTCAGTATTGCAGACCTCGTAGCCGGTGTCCGGATTGCGCACCCGCGTGACCTGCTCGATGAAGTTCGAATAGCGGTCGCGATAGGCCGAGATGCCGAACAGCTGGCGGTCGCTCTGCCAGCGCCAGCCGATCTCGGCGTTGAGGCTCTTTTCGGCCTCCAGGTCCGGATTGGCCACCGAATCCCACAGCTCGACCTCGGCGCCGCTGCCGGCCTCGACGCCCGGCGTGGTCGAGGTCGGCGAGTACATGTCCTCGACCGTCGGCGCGCGGAAGCCGCGGCCGACCTGGGCCCAGATCGTCTGCGCGTCGGTGAGCCGGAAGTCGGCGCCGAGCTGCCAGGTCGGCGATGAGAAGCTGACGTCGCCGATCGTGCCGCTGGGATCCTCGAACTGCGGGTCGAACGAGGGCTGGTAGTCGTAGCGGTCGTAGCGCAGGCCGGCGGTGACGCCGAAGCGCTCGCCGATCGTCATGCGGTCGCGCAGGTAGAGGTTCCAGCTGTCGATGTCGGTCTCGGGCACCAGGTCCGGATCGACCTCGATCAAACCGATCTCGCCGGTCTGGCCGACGTAGCGCGTATCCACCGCCGAGAACGACGCGTCGCGCCTCTGGTAGGCCAGTCCGTACATCAGCGCGTGCGTCACCGCGCCGCTCTCGAACGCCTTGTCGAAATGCACCGTCATCCGGTCCAGCGTCTGCGCATAGTCGCGATCCTCGGTGCGCAGGCACGGACGCTGGCCCTGCGGACAGGTCGAGGAATTGAACAGCATCGTGGTCAGGCCGGCGGTGTCCTGCTTCTGGTGGTCGTAGCGCCATTCCATCGTGTCGAACAGCGCGCCGTCGGCGGTCCAGGTGTAGTGCAGGCCGTAGCGGTCGCGGTCGGAGACGTCGTGGCCGGTGCGCGTCAGATAGCTCGCGTCCAGGCGCGACAGCGCGGCGCTGTCGACGGTCGACTCGGCGCGTTCGACGACCACGCCGAACCGGTGCGCCTGCGACAGCACGAAGTCGACCTTGGCCAGCAGGTTGTCGCTGTCGGTCTCCATCGGATCGGGCGTGCGCCGCTCCGGGCCGGTCGTGCCCGGCACCTCGAAGTGCGACATCCGCTCGTTGCCGCGGCGCCGGGTGTAGAGCAGCATCGATTCGACGATGCCGGTCCGGTTCGCGAACGTGGCGGTCGCCGCGGCCTCGTCGCTGTCGCTGGCGTAGGCGGTCTTGATCGCCACGTAGGTGTCGTTGCCGGCGGCCTTGAGATAGTCCGCCGCGTCCTTGGTGACCAGGACCACCGCGCCGCCGAGCGCGCCGCTGCCGGCGGTGATCGAGTCGGCGCCCTTGATGACCTCGATCGTCTTGAGCGCGTCGATGTCGACGCCGCCGCGCATCGCGCGGAAGAAGTCGTAGGCCTGGTAGCTGACCGGGTCGAGCGTGTCGCCGAGGCTGAGGCCGTCGACGGTGATCGCGACGCGATCGCCTTCCAGACCGCGGATGTTGAAGCCGGTCGAACCGAAGCGGCCGATGTCGGTCACGCTGACGCCGGGGATGTAGCGCACCGCATCGTCGAAGCTGCGTGCCATCTCCTCGTCGAGCTGCTTGGCCGAGATCACCGTGACGTTGGCGGTGGCCGACTGCGCCGGCTGCTCGGCGGCAGCCTCGACCAGGATCGTCTGCAGCGTGTCGGCGCTGTCGGCATCGCCGTCTGCGGGTGCGGTCTGTGCCGCGGCCGGGACGGCCAGTGCGGCGGCGACCGCCAGGGCCAGCAGCGAGCGCACCGGCAGAGGCCGGCGGCGGGAAGGGAGAAGCGCGTTCATGTCGTGGAAGCTCCGCAGTGAGAGAACGAAGAAGGAGGCCGCTGCCGATGGGGCGCGGCTTCGATACCTGGCTGCGGGGCGGGCGGCCGTGCGGCCGCTGCGTTGCTCGGTGATCGGCAGCGGCGCCGTCCGGCGTCGCTGCGGGGGAATGGGTTGCGCGGCGGCTCAGCGCGCCTGCGGGCCGAAACTCAGATGGACGCGGCCGACCTCGCTGCTGCCGCTGCGCTCGACCTCGACCGGCTGCGCCGAGACCGCGAACGGCACTTGCAGCAGCTCGTGACCGCCGTGTTCGCGCGCCGCTTCGACGACGAGCACGTAGTCGCCGGCGGCGAGCGCCCGGCCGTGGTCGTCGCGGCCGTCCCAGGTCACCGTGTAGCGGCCGGGCCGGCGCGTCTCGCGCGCGATGCCGTGGATCGCCGACTCGTCGCGCCGGCCGTAGCGGCGCCACCAGGTCGGCAGTTCGCGCAGCCAGCGCGCACTGTCGCCGAGCACGATCAGCTGGCGCAGCGGCGCGCCGTCCGCGGCGGCGATCCAGATCGCCAGGTACGGCCGGCGGTACCCGGCCGCCGATTGCTGCGGAATCTCGTAGTCGACCGCGAACGCGAAGCCCGCCGGCCAGGACGGATCGCTGCGCGTCCCGGCGCCGAGCAGCGCCGGCCAGCCGGACGACGCGAACGGCGTACCGGCCTCGGTGACGATCAGCGCCTCGACGTCCGGCAGGCTCTCGACGAGGTCCAGGCCGGCGCGGATCGGCATCACCGTCAGCGCGGTAGCCAACGCATCGGCGGTGGCGGCGTCGGGGGCGACGACGAATGCGGACGGCGCGTACGCCAGCGGCCAGCCCTCCTTCGGATCGACGATGTGGCCGTAGCGCTTGCGCGCGATCTCGATGCCGCGGCTGCCGTGTCCGCTCGCCGCGATCGCCTGCGAGCGCAGCTCGAGCGTGGCGATCGCACCGCCGTTGTCGCTGGGCCGTTGCGGATCGGCCAGCGCGACGCGCCATGGCGTGCCGCGCGCCGGCTCGCCCCAGTAGACCGCGTCGCCGCCGATGTCGATGCGGATGCCGGTCGCGGCCGGCGCCGCCCGGCGCACCCGTTCCAGCGCGCGGTCGAGAATCCAGCCCTTGGCCAATGCATCGGCTTCCCAGGCGATCCCGGCCGGCCGCACGACGCGCTCGGCATCGAGGTCGACCGCCGCGCGATCGATCGCACGCGCCAGCTTGCGCAGCTCGGCCCGGTCCGGCGGGGCATCGGCGCCGGCCGCGGCACGCCAGCGCGCGAGTACGCTGCCGAGCCGGCAGCTGAAGGCCCTGGCGGTCTGCTCGCGCCAGTGTTCGCAGGCGCGCAGCACCGCCTTCAGTTCCGGCGACAGGCTGCGCGGCTCGCTGCCCGCGTTGTAGCGCGCCAGCTCGCTGTCGTCGCGCCAGACGCTGAGCACGCCGTCCAGGCGCGCGATCTCGGCGAGTGCCGCGTCCAGTGCCCGGTCGACGTCGGCCTCGGGCACGCCGGCCATGGCCAGCTCGAACGAGGTGCCGAGCACGTTGTCGCGCTGACGCAGGGACGGCTCGGCTGCGGCCGGTACCGCCAGCGCGAGCGCGAGCGCGGCCAGCACGCCGCGAATGGCATGGTTCATCGTCGTTGTCTCCGGTGCCGGCTGCCGCGTTCGCGGGGCCGGCGGATGTCGGGTGGCGCGATCAGCGCGACGCGGCGCCTGCGGCGTTCTCGCGCGGCGGCGGCGGCGGATCGTCACCGGCCACGACGCCGTCGCCATTGGTATCCAGGCGTTCGAACATGCGCTTGCCGGACGCGGCGTACTCGGCAGGGCTGATGCGCCCGTCCTTGTCGGTGTCCAGCGCCTTGAAGCGCACCGCCGACTGCTTGTCGCGATTCTCGCGCGTGCGCGCGATCTGGCGGTCGAGGCGGTCCTCGAACTCGAGCAGGTATTCCTCCGCGTCGATCCGGCCGTCGCCATTGGCGTCGGTGCGCGCATACGCCTCGCCGCGCAGCCGGTCGAACTCCTCGCGCGATACCGCGCCGTCGCCGTCGGCATCGTAGATCTCGAGCATGCCGGCGCGCGTATGCGTGCTCGGCATCGCGATGACGTCGCGCCGCGGTGCACCGGACGCGCGCGCGGCACCGGTGCTAGCCGCCTTGGCCGCCACCATCTCCGTGCCAGCCGCGGCGGCCGGCGCCTCGCGCCCGGGCTCCGGATCGGCGGCCTCGATGCGCCCGTTCTTGTCGGCGTCGCCGCGCGCGAATGCGCGGGTTCCCGAGGCGTCGTACTCGGCGCGGTCGACGTAGCCGTTGCCGTCGGCGTCGAGCGAACGGAAGCGCGTATGGGTCTGTTCGACATGACGCGCGCGCGCCGCCTCGATCTGGCGGTCGTTGCGCACGGCGTACTCGAGCACGTACTCGTCCACCTCGACGCTGCCGTCGCCGTTCTCGTCGGTCTCGGCATAGCGCTTGAGGCGGAAGGCGTCGAACTCGGCGCGATCGACCCGGCCGTCGCCGCTGCTGTCGAACTGCTCGACGAAGCGCGCGATCGCGGCCGCACCGTCCTCGCGATGGCCGGCCGGCTCGGCCAGGGTCGCCTTGGCGGCGCCCTTGGCGGCGCCCTTGGCAGCGTCCGTGGCGGCGTTGGACGTCCCGGCGGCGAACGCCGGGCACGCGGTGAGGACCAGGGCGATCAGCACGCCCAGCGGATGCTTGTTCATGACAACCTCGTCGAACGGAACGAATGGAGCGCCGGCGGCGCGATCGCGCCGGCGTGAAAGGTCCTGCGGAGTCCGGATTCGCGGCAGCCTCGGTGCAGGTGCGGAAACGGATGGCGCGCGGACTCAGGGATCGAGCACGCGGAAGCTCAGCGTGTAGCCGTAGCCATACTCCGGCGCGGCCGCACCGGCCGGTGCCTTGCCGCGATGGCGGACCACGGCCAGCCAGATCCCGGCCGTGGTCAGCGCGAACGTCGCCTTGCCGGCGGCATCGGTCGTCAGCTTGGCGGCCGCCTGCTTGCTGCGGCCGTCGCCGGTCGCCGGAAAGATCTCGACCGTCGCGCCGGGCAGCGGCGCGCCGTCGAAGCGCAGCTCGAACGCGAAGTCCTCACCGGTGTAGAGGTCGCTCGGATGCGTGACCGGCACGATCTCCAGGCCCGAGCCGGTCGGCGTCAATGCCGCGCGCGACGGCGCGCCGAGCGTGACGTAGCTCTCGGCCAGGTTGACCGACTGGTAGTGCGCGATCAGCTGAGCGCCGGGCGGCAGTTGCTTGGCCGGATCGCGCGTGCTCTCGGTCTTGCCGTCGAGCGTCCAGGTGCGGAACACCGCGCCGAGCCGGCGGCCGCTGCTGAAACGGTAGGTGCCCTTCGCGTCCAGCGTGTGCTCGATCACCGCGCGCGTCTTCAGCCGATGCACGGTCTGCGCCGGCACGCGCGCCCCGTCGGGACCGAGCACGACGAATTCGCTGTCGTCGAACACGACCTCGGGCACGAACAGCTCTTCGGCGAACGCGGCGTCGAGCGTGACCCGGCCGCCGTGCATCGGCTCGAAGCTGGCCGGCGCCAGGTATGGCGTGTGCGCGTGGGCGAGAAATGGAACGAGCGCGGCGAGCAGGCCGCCGACCAGTGAGGAGGGTGACTTCATGGCGGGATCCCCGAGAGAAAGCGGAGCCCGGGCTGACGCGGCTGGGGCGGAGATTTGGCAGTCTAAATCAGATGCGAACCATTCGCAATTGAGAAACGCATGGAATGCGCCTCGTCCGCCGCCTCGCCGCAGCGACGCCTCAGTACGCCGTCGTGCAGTCGAACGGCAACCAGCCATGCAGGCCCGGCATCTGCGCGACCAGCCACGGCCCCGACATCACCAGTGCCGCGCAGGTCAGCAGCGCCATGCCGGCGGCGCGGCGCACGTTGCGGCGGCCGGACCAGGCCATCAGCCGCGGCGCGCCCCAGCCGGCCGCCAGCATCGCCGGCAGCGTGCCGAGACCAAAGGCGGCCATCGTCGCCGAGGCCTGGACCGGATCGGCCGAGACCGCCGCGATCAGCAGCACCGTGTAGACGAAGCCGCACGGCATCCAGCCCCAGACCATGCCGAACGCGAACGCGCGCGGGAACGTCGCGACCGGCATCAGCCTGCGTCCGAGCGGCGCCAGGCGCAGCCAGATCCGGCGGCCGACGATGTCGCCCGGATCGCGCAAACGGCCGAGGATCACCAGCGCCGACAGCAGCAGTGCGGCGGCGCTCGCCGCGCGCAGGGCGGCGCGGACGCCGTCGATGTCGAGCAGACCGACGATGCCGCCGCCGATGCCGCCGATCAGCGCGCCGGCCAGCGCATAGGACGTGATCCGACCGGCCTGGTAGCCGACCAGCAGCAGGCGGCGCGTACCGCCGCGCCGGTCCTTCGCGGTGACGATGCCGAGTGCGCCGGAGATGCCGCCACACATCAGCACGCAATGGCCGCTGGCGACGACGCCGAGCAGCAGGGCCGCGACGGAGCCGAGCGGCGTGCTCATCGGCCGCCCTCCCCGGCCGGCGGCCGGTCCTCGGCGAGCGGACTCAGCGCCGGGGTGTCGAGATCGTCGAACTGGGCGTGGTTGACGGCCCAGAAGAACGCCCAGACCGCCAGCGCGAGCAAGGCGATGCTGAGCGGGATCAGCAGCAGGATGATGTTCATGCCGTGCGCTCCCGAGGGCGTACCGCGACCGCGCGCGGCGGCGCCTGCGGCCGCGGCGCGGCACGGCCGATCCGCAGCGAGTTGACGATCACGACGACCGAACTGGCCGACATGCCGATCGCCGCCAGCCACGGCGGCACCAGGCCGAACGCGGCCAGCGGTACCACCGACAGGTTGTAGCCGAGCGCCCAGTTGAGGTTCTGGCGCAGCGTACGCAGCATCTGCCGCGCGATCGCGCGCGCGTCGAGCAGCGCATCGAGTCGCTCGGCCGGCAGCAGGATGCCGCTGGCCGCCTGCGCCAGCGTGGCGCCCTCGCCGATCGCCACGGCGACATCGGCGCCGGCCAGCACCGGCGCATCGTTGACGCCGTCGCCGACCATCGCGACGCGATGGCCCTGTGCGCGCAGCTCGCCGAGTCGGGCCAGCTTGTCGGCCGGCTGCGCGGCGGCCTGCCAGCACTCGATGCCGAGCCGATCGGCCATCGCCGCGACGCGCGCGGGCGCGTCGCCGCTGACGATCTCGCAGCCGGCGCCTTCGGCGCGCAGGCCGTGCACGAGGCGCGCAGCGCCGGCGCGCGGCTGCTCGGACAGCGCGAACCGCGCGACGATGCCGTCGGCGTCCGACAGCACCAGCGCATCGTCTCCGGTTGCCGCATCGCCGAGCGAGAACGCGGCGCGGCCGAGCCGGTAGCGGCGGCCGCCGACGCGGCCTTCGACGCCGGCGCCGCCGACATGGCGCAGCTCCTCGACCGGCGGCACTGCGCACGCGCCGGCGGCGCGGCGCACCGCGCGCGCCAGCGGATGATCGCTGCCCTGCTCGAGCGCGGCGGCGATCGCGACGGCCGCATCGCGGCTGCCGCGCCGGACCTCGGTCGCGGCCAGGTCGAGCTGCGGCTCGGCCAGCGTGCCGGTCTTGTCGAACACGAAACGGTCGGCCGTCGCCAGCGCCTCGAGCGCGTCGGCGTCGACGACCAGCACGCCACGCGCGGCGAGCACCGCGACCGCGCGCGTCAGCGCAGCCGGCACCGCGAGCGCGAACGCGCAGGGGCAGCTGACGACCAGCACCGCCAGCGCTGCGGTGAACGCGCGCGCCGGGTCGATCAGGCTCCAGACCGCCGCGGTCGCGATAGTCAGCAGCAGCACGCGCACGACGAAGCGCGACGCGCGCGCGTCGGCCAGCCGTGCCAGCTGCGGGCGCTCGCCGGCGGCGCGCGTGACCAGACGCACCACGCCGGCCAGCACGGTATCGGCGCCGACGCGCTCGACGCGGATCTCGACCGGGCCGTCGAGCACGAGGCTGCCGGCGATCACCGTCTCGCCGGGCCGGCGCGTGCGCGCCGCCGATTCGCCGCTGACCAGCGACTCGTCGACGCGGCAGGCGGGACCGGCGAGCACGCCGTCGGCCGGGATCGCCGCGCCGGCGCCGACGCGTACCACGTCGCCGGGGACCAGTTCGTGCACGCCGACGGTCTCGAAGCCCTCGCCGCCGCGGCGCTCGGCCAGCGGCGGCTGCAGCCGCGCCAGCGCGTCGACGACGTCGCCGGCGCGATGCCGCGCGCGCATCTCGACCATGCGCCCGGCCAGCAGGAAGAACACGAACATGCTGACCGAATCGAAATAGATCTCGTGGCCGCCGCGCAGCGTCTCGACCAGGCTGGCGACGTAGATCGCGCCGATCGCCAGCGCGACCGGCGTGTCCATCGACAGCCGGCGCGCGCGCCACTCGCGCAGCGCGCCGGCGAAGAACGGACGCGCCGAGTACAGCACCACCGGCGTGGCGACCAGGAAGCCGAGCCAGCGGAAGAAGTCGCGCACCGCCGGGTCGATGCCGTCGAACACGCCGGCATACAGCGCGACCGCGTACATCATCGCCTGCATCGCGCCGAGTCCGGCCACGACCAGCCGCTTGAGCGCATCGCGCGTCTCGCGCTGGCGCAGCGAATCGATCGCGTCGGCGGTCAGCGGATGCGGCGTGTAGCCGAGCCGCGCCAGCGCCGACAGCAGTGACGAGAGCTGCGTACGCTTCGGATCGTAGGCCAGCACGACGCGGCGCGCGGCCGCGTTGACGCCGACCTCGTGCACGCCCGGCTCGGCACCGAGCGCGCGCTCGATCAGCCAGGCGCAGGCCGCACAGCGCAGGCCCTCGACCAGCACGACGACCTCGGCGCGATCGGGACCGCGCCGGCGCACGTGCAGCCGCGCCAGCTGCGGACGATCCCAGGCCTCGTAGGCATCGGCGGCTGCGGCCGGCGCGGCCGGCTCGCTGCGCAGGCGGTAGTAGTCGGCCAGGCCGAGGCCGTCGATCCATTCGGCCGCGGCGCGGCAGCCGATGCAGCACACCGGCCGCTCGCCGCCGCCGACGCGAGCGTTCAGCCGCACCGCGGCGGGCACCGGCTCGTGGCAATGGAAGCAGCGCGTCACGGCGGCTTCGTCAGCCGGCCTTCGCCGGCAGCGGCGGCGGCTGCTGGGCGATCGGCGGAATCTTGCTCGGCCGCGGCACGTCGCCGGGCACGGCGATATGCGCATCGGGCGTGCGCACCGCGGTCACGACCAGCGACAGCGAGCCGATCACCGTGGCGCCGAGCAGCACCACGATCAGCCAGACCTCCGGCACGCGATACCAGGCCAGAGCCGGCCGCGTCGACGGATGCAGCGCAGCGGAATGGGCGTTCATGGCGACTCCGGGGCGAAGAAGTGGGATTTGCCGCGCGCCAGCACCGTGCCGTCGGGGCCGGTCACCAGCACCGCGATCCGGTGGCGTCCGTGGACCTGGCCGCCTTCGGCGCGCAGCGTCATCGGCAGCGAGTACACCTCGCCGGCGGCCAGCGTCACCGCCGGCGCGCCGAGCATGCGCAGCGGCAGGTCGGTATCGGGACGGATCGTCAGCGCGAGCTCGGCGTCGGTCTTGTTGACGAGCTTGACCGCATAGCCGTTCTCGATCGCGCCTTGGCGGATGCTGCGGAACAGCGTGTTGCGGTCGTGCAGCACCTCGACGATGACCGGCGCGCGCGCCGCCACCGCCCAGACGAACGCGCCGACGAACGCGCTCAACAGCCCGGCGTAGATCGCGGTGCGCAGGCGCAGCAGGCGCGGCCGCTGGCCGGCCAGCGCGTTCTCGGTCGTGTAGCGGATCAGGCCGCGCGGGTAGCGCATCTTGTCCATGACCGCATCGCAGGCGTCGATGCAGGCCGCGCAGGCGATGCACTCGATCTGCAGGCCGTTGCGGATGTCGATCCCGGTCGGACAGACCTGCACGCAGGCCAGGCAGTCGATGCAGTCGCCGAGGACCGGTTCGGCGCTCTCGCTGCGCGCGGCGTCGGACACCACGCGCAGGTTGGCGCCGCGCTTGCGGTGGCCGCGCGGCTCGCCGCGCGCGGTGTCGTAGCTGATGACCAGCGTGTCCTTGTCGAACATCGCGCTCTGGAAGCGCGCGTACGGGCACATGTATTTGCAGACCTGCTCGCGCAGGAAGCCGGCGTTGCCGTAGGTCGCCAGCGCATAGAACACGATCCAGAACGCCTCCCAGCCGCCGAGCGTCCAGCCGAGCAGCTCGGCCGACAGCTCGCGGATCGGCGTGAAGAAGCCGACGAACGTGAAACCGGTCCACAGCGCGAAGCCGATCCACACCGCCTGCTTGGCGGTCTTGCGCAGCAGCTTGGCGCGGCTCCACGGCGCCTTGTCGAGCTTGATGCGCGCGTTGCGGTCGCCCTCGATGCGGCGCTCGATCCACAGGAACACCTCGGTCCACACCGTCTGCGGACAGGCATAGCCGCACCACAGCCGGCCGGCCAGCGCGGTGAAGAAGAACAGGCTGACCGCGGCGATCACCAGCAGCATCGTCAGCAGGTAGAAGTCCTGCGGCCAGAACGTCAGACCGAATACGTGAAAGCGCCGCGCCGGCAGGTCGAACAGCACCAGCTGCTGGCCGCCGATGCTGATCCACGGGAACACGTAGAACATGCCGAGCAGCCAGAACACCGCCGCCGTGCGCAGGCGCTGGAAGCGGCCGTCGACCTCGCGCGGATAGACCTTGGACTCCTTCGCGTAGAGCCCGCCGTCGGCACCGAGCACGGCGATGTCCAGGCGCGGCTTCACAGCGGCTCCGGCGGATCGCGGTCGGGCGCGTGCAGCGGCGGCGCGATCAGCAGCGCCGTGAACGCGCACGCGCCGAACGTGCACAGCCAGAACATGAAGAAGCCGATCGTATAGCCGGCCTGGCGGCTGATCTCGACCTTGGGCCAGGTGATCGCGGCCAGATCGAGCGGATCGACGATCGCGAAGAACACCATCGTCGCGACGCCGGCGGCGAAGAACGAGGGCCAGACCACCGCCCCGATCCGGCGCGCGGCAGAGTCGCGCGCGGATCGTTCGGCTGGGCGCAATGCACCTGGCTCGGGGCGGTACGTGCTCATGGCGAGGCGCCCGCTCCCGGCGTCGCGCGGTCGGCGCTGGTGGCGGCATCGGCCGCGGCATTCTCGGCCGCCTGCGAGAGCACCCAGGCCGCGGCCAGGCGCGCCCGGTCGGTGCCGATCAGCGGCTCCCAGGCCGGCATCGTGCCGCTGCGTCCGTAGACGACCGCCTCGCGGATCGCGGCCAGATCGCCGCCGCCGTGCAGCCAGACGTCGTCGGTGAGGTTCGGCGCGCCGAGCGCGTTGTTGCCGGTGCCGGCGACGCCGTGGCAGGCCGCGCAGATCGTCTCGAACTTCGGCTTGCCGAGCGCGGCCAGCCGCTGGTCGTGATCCTGTCCGGACAGCGACAGCACGTAATGGGCGACCTCGTCGACGCCCTCGCCCGGCAGCGTCGCGGCCAGCGGCGGCATCATGCCGTGCCGGCCGTGCAGCACGCTGGCCAGCACCGTGTCCGGATCGCCGCCGTACAGCCAGTCGGCGTCGACCAGGTTCGGATAGCCCTTGGCGCCGCGCGCATCGGAACCGTGGCAGGCCGCGCACTGGTTCGCGAACACGTTGCGGCCGACCTTGGTCGCGGCCGGATCGCGCGCGAGCTCGGCCAGCGGCCGGTCCCGGAAGCCCGCGTACAGCGATTCGAGCTTGGCGTTGGTCGCCGCCAGCGTGCGCTCGACCTCGCCGCCCGAGGTCCAGCCGAGCCGGCCGGCGAAGTTGCCCAGGCCCGGATAGAACACCAGATAGCCGATGCTGAAGACCACGCTGAGCACGAACAGCCACAGCCACCAGCGCGGCAGCGGATTGTTGAGCTCGGCGATGTCGCCGTCCCAGACGTGGCCCATCGTCTCGACCGGCGCATCCGGCGCGGTCGGCGCGCTGCCGCGGGCGGTGGCCAGCAGCAGCCAGACCAGGCCGACGATGTTGAGCACGGTCAGCGCGATGACGTAGAGACTCCAGCCGCCGCTCATGGCCGCACCTCGCGTGCCGGCTTGGCGGCCGCATCGTCCTCGAGCGGCAGGCGTGCCGCCTCGCCGAACCGCTGGCGGCGCGGCGCGCCCCAGGCCCAGACCCAGACGCCGAGAAACAGCGTCAGCAGCAATGCAGTGAAGATTCCCGACATCATGGCGCGGCCTCCTTCGGCGTGACGCCCAAGCCCTGCAGATAGGCGACGACCGCGTCCACCTCGGTCTGCCCGGTCACCGCGGCGCGTGCGCCGGCGAAGTCCTCCTCGCTGTATGGATGCCCCATCAGTGCGAGCACCTTCATCTTCTTCTCGATCTGGTCCGGGTCGACCAGTGCCTGCGACAGCCACGGATAGCCGGGCATGTTCGACTCGGGCACCACGTCGCGCGGATTCTTCAGATGCACGCGATGCCAGTCGTCCGAGTAGCGGGCGCCGACGCGCGCCAGATCCGGTCCGGTGCGCTTGGAGCCCCACTGGAACGGACGGTCGTAGACCGACTCGCCGGCGGTCGAGTACGGACCGTAGCGCAGCGTCTCGGACGCCAGCGTGCGCACCATCTGCGAATGGCAGCCGTAGCAGCCCTCGCGGATGTAGACGTCGCGGCCGGCCAGGCGCAGTGGCGAGTACGGCTTGACGCCGGGCGCGGGCTCGATCGTCTGCGCCTGGAACATCAGCGGCACGATCTCGACCAGGCCGCCGACCGCGATCGCCAGGACGATCAGGATCGCCATCAGGCCGACGTTCTTCTCGATCAGTTCGTGTTTCATCGCGGGCTCCTCAGGCGTGCGCCGGTGCCGCAACCGGGATCCGCGGCGGCTCGCGCAGCGGCACCACGGTGCGCCAGACGTTCCAGGCCATCAGCAGCATGCCGGACAGGAACATCAGGCCGCCGACGAAGCGGGTGACGTAGTAGGGATAGGTCTGCCGGACCGACTCGATGAACGTGTAGGTCAGCGTGCCGTCGGCATTGGTGGCACGCCACATCAGGCCCTGCATGACGCCGGCGATCCACATCGCGGCGATGTAGAGCACGATGCCGATCGTGGCGATCCAGAAGTGCGCGTCGATCGCCTTGATCGAGTACATGCGCTCGCGCCCGTACAGCCGCGGCAGCATGCTGTAGATCGCGCCGATCGTGATGAAGGCGACCCAGCCCAGCGCGCCGGCGTGGACGTGTCCGATCGTCCAGTCGGTGTAGTGCGAGAGCGAGTTGACCGTCTTGATCGACATCATCGGACCTTCGAAGGTCGACATGCCGTAGAACGACAGCGAGACGATCATGAACTTGAGGATCGGGTCGGTGCGCAGTTTGTGCCACGCACCCGACAGCGTCATGATGCCGTTGATCATGCCGCCCCAGCTCGGCGCGAGCAGGATCAGCGAGAACACCATACCGAGCGACTGGGCCCAGTCGGGCAGCGCCGTGTAGTGCAGATGGTGCGGACCGGCCCACATGTAGACCGAGATCAGCGCCCAGAAGTGCACGACCGACAGGCGGTAGGAGTAGATCGGCCGCTGCGCCTGCTTGGGCACGTAGTAGTACATGATCCCGAGGAAGCCGGCGGTCAGGAAGAAGCCGACCGCGTTGTGGCCGTACCACCACTGCACCATCGCGTCGACCGCGCCGGAGTAGACCGGATAGGACTCGGTCCAGCTCACCGGAATGGCGATGCTGTTGACGATGTGCAGCACCGCCACGGCCAGGATGAACGCGCCGAAGAACCAGTTGGCGACGTAGATGTGCTTGACGCGGCGCTTGACGATCGTGCCGAAGAACACGACCGCGTAGGCGACCCAGACCAGGGCGATCAGGATGTCGATCGGCCAGATCAGCTCGGCGTACTCCTTGCCCTGGCTCAAGCCCAGCGGCAGCGTGATCGCCGCCAGCACGATCACCGCCTGCCATCCCCAGAACGTGAACGAGGCCAGCGCGTTGCCGAACAGGCGCACATGGCAGGTGCGCTGCACGACGTAGTAGGCCGTCGCGAACAGGCCGCTGCCGCCGAACGCGAAGATCACCGCGTTGGTATGCAGCGGACGCAGCCGCCCGTAGCTCAGCCACGGCACCCCGAAGTTCAGTGCCGGCCAGGCGAGCTGGGCGGCGATCAAGAGGCCGACCGCCATGCCCACGATGCCCCAGACCACGGTGGCGATCGTGAACTGGCGGACGACGGTGTCGTTGTAGATGTCCTCGCCGCTTTGCATGTGCCATCCCATTGAAGATCCCGGGCGGCAGTGTCGGCGCCGCGCTGCCGGGACGACTTGACCAGGATCAAGTCGGATGCCGGCATCGGCCGAGCGGCACGCACTTGACGAGCACCTGCGACAACCTGACGCGCCGCCGACCGGCGCAGCGCCGGCGCAGCCGCCGATTGCTCGCCGGGCCGGGATTGATGGTTAAATCGCCAAGCCTGCGTGCAGCCTCCCGGGATGGACCGCCGCCGGCGGCCGTCGACCGTGCGCGCCCGCGCGCCGGACCGGCCGTCTCCCGTCGATTCGCCTTTCCCCGTCCCGTTCGATGCCTTCGCCGACCACCGCCCTCGCCCGTTCGCGCCGCACCGCGCGCACCCTGCTCCTGCTGCTGGCCGCCCTGGCCGGCGGCGGCGCGCATGCGCTGGACCCGGAGCGCCGCGTCGACGAGTACACGATCACCGGCTGGACGATGGAGGACGGGCTGCCGCACAACCTCGTGCAGCGCGTCGCACAGAGTCCGGAGGGCTTTCTGTGGATCGGCACCTGGGAAGGCGCGGCACGCTTCAACGGCCGCGGCTTCACGACGTTCGACGCGCATGCCGTGCCCGGCGTCGATCTGGTCGGCGTGCGCAGCATCGTGCTCGACGGCGACGCGATGCTGTTCGGCACCGCCCAGTACGGCGTGTTCCGGCTGGCCGACGGCCATTGGCAGCGACTCGGCGGTGCCGACGCGCAGCGTCTGCAGGTCACGGTGCTGCTGCGCGACCGCGACGGCGCGCTGTGGATCGGGACCGAGAACGGCCTGCACCGGCTCGACGCCGATGGCCGGCTCGCCTCGTTCGGTCCCGAGCAGGGACTGGCCGGGCGGCTCGTCTTCAGCCTGCTGCAGCTCGCCGACGGCGACCTGGCGGTCGGCACCGAGCGCGGCCTGGAGCGCGTCCATGACGGCGCGGCGACGCCGTGGGGCGCCGCGCTCGGCCTGCCGGCGGCACCGGTGCGCAGCCTGCTGACCGTGCGCGACGGCAGCCTGCTCGCCGGCGGCCATGCCGGCGCCTGGCGGATCGGTCCCGGCGCGACCGCCGCGCAGCGGCTGATCGAGACGCGCGTGGAGGCGATGCTCGAGGATCGCGACGGGCAGATCTGGCTGTCGACGGCCGGCGACGGCCTGTTCCGCTATCGCGACGACCGGTTCCGGGACGCCCCGGCGCATCTGGCGCTGTCGGGCCGCGGCAGCCCGGCGCTGTTCGAGGATCGCGAAGGCCTGATCTGGGTCGGCACCACGAACGGCCTGTACCGGATTGCCGACGGGCCGGTCTACGGCATCGACTCGGCGCGCGGGCTCAGCGACGGCTATGCGCGCGTCGTCATGGAGAGCGAGGACGGCACGGTCTGGATCGGCCACGCCGGCGGCCTGGATCGTCTGCGCGAGGAGCGCGTCGAGGCAGTGCCGCTGCCCGGCCTCGGGGACCGCCCGGCCTCGGTGCTGGCGCTGGCGCCGGCCCGCGACGGCGGCCTCTGGCTCGGCACCTACGATCAGGGCGTGCTGCACCTGCCCGGTCCCGCCGGCGGTGCGCCGCTGCCGCGGCTGACGCGCGCCGACGGGCTGCCGGCCGACCACGTCCGCGCCCTGCTCGAAGACCCGGACGGTACGCTGTGGATCGGCACCACGCACGGACTGGCGCGTCGCCGCGACGGCCGCATGCGCGTATTCGGCCCCGCCGACGGCCTGCCGGCCGGCTTCATCCGCGTGCTCTACCGCGCGCCCGACGGCGTGCTGTGGATCGGCACCTCGGCCGGCATCGCCGCGATCGGCGCGGACGAGGCGATCCGCGCCTGGCACCCGGACCGGGACTTCCCGGCGATGGGCAGCTTCGATTTCCTCGGCGATCCGGACGGCACGCTGTGGATCGCCAGCGACCGCGGCCTGCTGCGCCTGCGCGACGGCCGCTTCACGGTCTACGACCGCAACGCCGGCCTGCCCAAGGACACCGTGTTCCGGATCCTCGACGACGACCGCGGCCAGCTGTGGCTGTCGAGCAACCACGGCGTGTTCCGCATCGCCCGCGAGGCGCTGGACGCGTTCGACCAGGGCCGGCGCCGGCAGCTCGCACTGGAGGTGTTCGACCGCACCGACGGCATGCCGAGCAGCCAGAGCAACGGCGGCAGCGCGCCGGCCGGCTGGATCGGCCGCGACGGCCGGCTCTGGTTCCCGACCGCGGCCGGCGTCGCCGTGATCGATCCCGCGGCGACCGACCGCCAGCCGCGCGGCGAGATTCCGATCGCGTTCGAGCGGGTCCTCATCGACGGCCAGGCACGGCCGCCGGCGCCGCGCTACACGCTCGGACCGGAGGTCAGGCGCGTCGCGATCGCGTTCGCGGGCTTGAGCTTCCGGGCGCCGCGCGACGTGCGCTACCGCTATCGCATGAGCGGCTTCGACGAGGGCTGGCTCGAGGCCGGCGCCGATGCCGAGGCGGTGTACACGAACCTGCCGCCGGGCCGGTTCCGGTTCGAGGTGCAGGCCACCCGGGTGCCGGTGGACTGGAGCGAGAGCGACGCGGCGCCGGCGACGATCGACATCGAGGTGGAGCCGCCGTTCTGGCGGCGCAGCGGCTTCGTCGCCGCGGCGCTGGTCGCCGCCGTGATCCTGGTCGACCTCGCCAGCCGGCTGCGCTCGCTGCACTACCGGCGCCGCGAGCGGCGCCTGGCCGCGCTGATCGACCAGCACACGCGCGACCTGCGCGCGAAGAACGCCGCGCTCGAGCGCGCCGACCGCGAGCGCGAGGATCTGCTGCGCCGCCTGGAATACCAGGCCCTGCACGATCCGCTGACCGGCCTGCCGAACCGGCGCGCCGCCGATGCCTACCTGGCCGAGACGATCGCGCGGCTCACGGCCGGCGGCGGCCAGCTCTGCGTCGGCCTGCTCGACGTCGACCATTTCAAGCGGATCAACGACGAGCACGGCCACGATGCCGGCGACGCGGTGCTGCGCGAGGTCGCCGCGCTGCTGATCGACGCGCTCGGCGCCGACGGCTTCGCGGCGCGCCATGGTGGCGAGGAGTTCCTGATCGCGCTGACCGGCCAGCCGCCGGCCGCGGCGCGACAGACGTTCGAGCGCCTGCGCGAGCGGATCGCCGCGTGGCGCCTGGACGGCAGCGGCGAGCGGCCGCTGCAGTGCACGGCCAGCATCGGTCTGGCGGTCTGGCGCGCACCGCTCGGCCCGCGCCCGCTGCTCGCGCTGGCCGACCGGCGGCTCTATCGCGCCAAACGGCGCGGCCGCAACCGCATCGTCGGCGAGGACGAGGACGAAGAGGACACGCCGCCGCCGTGACGCGGCGCCGTCAGGTGCCGGTGCTGCCGGGCGTCGGACGCTGGGCCAGCGCCAGGGACAGGTCGAGCGGACGGGTGCCGCGCATGCCTTCCAGCCGGACCGTGCTGCCCGGCGCCAGGGCGGCCTCGCGGTTGCGCAGGTCGGCCTGGTCGAGGATGTCCTTGCCGTCGAGCTTGAGCAGCAGGTCGCCCGCGCGCAGGCCGGCGCGTGCCGCCGGACCATCCGGATAGACGTTGGCGACGACCACGCCGCGCCGCGCGACCGTCTCACCGTTGGCGACCGGGATGTCGGCGTAGTCGACGCCGAACCAGCCGCGCACGACGACGCCGTTGCGGACGATCTGGTCGAGCACCGCGCGCGCGGTGGCGACCGGGATCGCGAAGCCGATGCCCTCGGCGCCCGGCGTCACGCTGCCGCGGCCGTCGCGGGTCGGCGTGCGCGGATACATCGCGGTGTTGATGCCGATCAGCTCGCCGAGCGCGTTGACCAGGGCGCCGCCGGAGTTGCCGGCGTTGATCGCCGCGTCGGTCTGGATGAAATCCTCGTACGAGGACAGCCGCAGCTGGCGGCCGGTGCCGCTGACGATGCCCATCGTGACGGTCTTGCCGATGCCGACCGGATTGCCGATCGCCAGCACGACGTCGCCGACCGTGGCCTCGGCGCCGTCGGCGATGGCGATGACCGGCAGGTTGCCGACGTCGATCTTGAGCACCGCCAGGTCGGTCTCGGCGTCGGTGCCGACCACGCGCGCCTTGGCGACGCGGTCGTCGTCGAGCAGCACCTGGATGTCGTCGGCGCCGCTGATGACGTGATTGTTGGTCAGCACGTAGCCGTCGGCGCTGAAGATCACGCCCGAGCCCAGGCTCTGGTCGCGCCGCTGCATCAGCGGCCCCATCGAGTAGGTGCCGAGCAGGCGCTGGGTCAGCGGGTCGAGCACGACCCGCGGCTGCAGCTGGCGGTACGGCGTGATCTTGTCGGCATAGATGTTGACGACCGAAGGCGACGCGCGGTTGACCGCGTCGGCGTAGGAGACCGGGCCGCGGCTGCGGCCATTGGTCGCAGCGCCGGCCGGCGGCGGCGTGCCGACCGCCGCCGGCCGCGCGAACGCGCCGCGCAGCCGCTCGACCAGCGCCGGCGAGATCAGGCTGAACACGAACGCGAGCGCGAGCCCGAGCACGGCGAAGCGGCCGATGAAAGCGAGGAGGCGGACGGTGCTGCTGCGCATGGAGGGCCGGTTCGACGGAGGCGGCGCAGATCGGCCGGCGTCGCGTCCGCGTTGATTGTGCGGGTTGGGGTGCTTCGCTAAACTAACATGATTTTGAGGGCCGCCCTAACCGGCGCGCATCGTTTCCGGAGCGGTTCCGAGGGGCAGTCGCTGCCGCGCCGGACGATCGATTCGCGAGACGGCGGCGCGTTAGGGTGCATAGCCAGCGGTCGGATACCGCCCTTAAGCGGGCAGCGGCGTCCGGCGTGCCGAGTTTGAATGCGAGCTATTGCGGAGTACCGGATGGCGACTGACGGCGTAGACAAGGGCCGCCGCCGATTCCTCACCGCGACGACGGCTGTCGTCGGTGGTGCGGGAATCGTCGTGGCGGCCGTGCCTTTCATCAAATCGTGGGAACCCAGCGCGCGGGCGAAGACCGCCGGCGCTCCGGTCGAAGCGGACATCAGCAAGCTCGAAGAAGGCCAGATGGTGATCTTCGAGTGGCGCGGCCAGCCGGTGTGGATCATCCGGCGCACCCAGGCCCAGCTCGATGCGCTGCCGAGCCAGGATGCGCGCCTGCGCGATCCGAAGTCGACCAACACCGAGCAGCAGCCGTCCTTCGCGCAGAACGAGTACCGCTCGATGAAGCCCGAGGTCCTGGTCCTGGTCGGCCTGTGCACGCACCTGGGCTGCGCGCCGCAGCTGCATCCGGAGCTCAAGCCCGAGCCGTTCGACGCCGAGTGGAAGGGCGGCTTCTTCTGCCCCTGCCACAAGTCGCGCTTCGACATGGCCGGCCGCGTCTACCAGGGCGTCCCGGCGCCCAGCAACCTGGTGGTCCCGCCGTATTCGTTCGTCGACGACAACCACATCATGATCGGCGTCAACGCCGAAGGGGCGGCATGATGGCCAACTTCCTGACCCGCGCCGGCGCCGGCCTGCAGGACTGGTTCAACGAACGCGCACCGACGTTCGGCCCGTTCTACCGCAAGCACATGTCGGAGTACTACGCTCCGAAGAACTTCAACATCTGGTACATCTTCGGCGTGCTGTCGATGGTGGTGCTGATCAATCAGATCGTCACCGGCATCTTCCTGACGATGCATTTCAAGCCGAGTGCGGCGGAAGCCTTCAACTCGGTCGAATACATCATGCGCGACGTCGAGTGGGGCTGGCTGATCCGCTACATGCACTCCACCGGTGCGTCGGCGTTCTTCATCGTGGTCTACATCCATATGTTCCGCGGCGTCATGTACGGCTCGTACAAGCGTCCGCGCGAACTGGTCTGGGTGCTCGGCATGCTGATCTACCTCGTGCTGATGGCCGAGGCGTTCCTCGGCTACGTGCTGCCGTGGGGCCAGATGTCGTTCTGGGGCGCCAAGGTGATCATCTCGCTGTTCGGCGCGATCCCGTACGTCGGCGGCGCGCTGACCGAATGGATCATGGGCGACTACCTGCCGTCCGACGCGACGCTCAACCGCTTCTTCGCGCTGCACGTGATCGCGCTGCCGCTGGTCCTGCTGCTGCTGGTGGTGCTGCACATCTTCGCGCTGCACGAGGTCGGCTCGAACAACCCCGACGGCGTGGAGATCAAGAAGGGCCCCAAGGGCAACCGCTGGTCGCCCGCCGCCCCGGCCGACGGCGTCCCGTTCCACCCGTACTTCACGGTCAAGGACACGTTCTACACCGGCTTCTTCCTGATGATCTGCGCGTTCATCCTGTTCTTCGAACCGACCGTCGGCGGCTGGTTCCTCGAGCACGACAACTTCATCGAGGCCAACCGCCTGGTGACGCCCGAGCACATCAAGCCGGTGTGGTACTACACGCCGTTCTACGCGATGCTGCGCGTAGTCCCGGACAAGCTGTTCGGCGTGCTGACGATGTTCGGCGCGATCGTCATCCTGTTCTTCCTGCCGTGGCTCGACCGCGGCAAGGTCAAGTCCTGGCGCTACCGCGGCACCGGCTTCCGGGTCGCCCTGTTCGTGCTCGGCATCTGCTTCGTGTGGCTCGGCAAGATCGGCGCCGGCCCGGGCACCGACCCGGTCGAGACGATCATCGGCCGCTTCCTGACCGCCCTGTATTTCGGCTTCTTCGCGTTCGTGTGGGCGTACACCTATTTCGGGTGGGAAAAGACCAAGCCGGTTCCGGAACGGGTGACCACCCATGACTGAGACGATCATGCAGCAGACGCGACGTTCGATCGTTGGTTTCGTCCTCGGCCTGGGCCTCGCGCTCGCGCCGGCGGCGATGGCCGCCGGCGGCGGCGCGCTCCAGGCCTCCAGCACCAGCCTGTCCGACCGCGGCTCGCTGCAGAACGGCGCCAAGCTGTTCTTCAACTACTGCTCGGGCTGCCATTCGCTGAAGCTGATGCGCTACTCGCGCATCGCCGAGGATCTAGGCCTGACCGAGGACCAGGTCATGCAGAACCTCAACTTCACCGGCGCCAAGTTCGGCGAGCAGATTCCGCGCTCGATGAATCCCGACGACGGCAAGGCCTGGTTCGGCAACGCCGCGCCGGACCTGTCGCTGGTCGCGCGCGCCAAGGCCGGCGGTCCGGACTGGATCTACACGTATCTGAAGTCGTTCTATCTGGATCCCACGCGCCCGCTCGGCTGGAACAACACCACGTTCCCGAACGTGTCGATGCCCAATCCGCTGTGGGAGCTGCAGGGCGTGCAGACCGCGGTGTTCAAGACCGGCCCGGAAGGCGAACACGTGTTCGACCGCTTCGAGCTGCACCAGCCCGGCACGCTGAGCCCGGCCGAGTTCGACGTGGTCGCGCGCGACATCAGCAACTTCCTGCGCTACGCGGCCGAGCCGGCGGCGCTCAAGCGGCACGCGGTCGGCGTCTGGGTGATCCTGTTCCTGGCGCTGTTCACGTTCCTGGCCTGGCTGCTCAAGCAGGAATACTGGAAGGACGTACACTGAACCACCCTCCCCCGTCCCTATGCGTCACGGCGGCTGCGTAGTAGATTGTCCGCCGACATCCAGACCGTGACGGTCCGGATCCGGGATTGCCCGGGCCGGGCCGCCTGCGGTCCGCGGGGGCATTCAAAACATCGCCAACGGACGGAATCGTTCCGTCCGCCAACGGCGGGAGGGAGGGGTCAAAAGCATGGCCTTGAGTCAGCGTTCGAGAACCGTTCTAACCCTGTATTCGGCCCGCGATTGCGTACACTGCCACCGCGTCAGGCTGGTGCTGGCGGCCAAGGGCGTCAGCTACGACCTGATCGCGGTCGATCTGGACCATCCGCCGGAAGACCTGATCGACCTCAACCCGTACAATTCGGTGCCGACCCTGGTCGATCGCGACCTGGTCCTCTACGACACCAACGTCATCTGCGAGTACCTGGACGAGCGCTACCCGCATCCGCCGCTGATGCCGGTCGATCCGCTGTCGCGGGCACGCCTGCGCATGTCGATCGTACGCATCGAGAACGACTGGCTGACCCTGGTCGACCAGATCGAGGAAGGCGGGCGCGGCGCGGACGCGGCGCGCAAGGCGCTGCGCGAGGAGCTGGTCAAGAACGTCCAGGCGTTCCGCGCTTCGAAGTTCTTCCTCAGCCCCGAAATGAGCCTGGCCGACTGCGCGCTGGCACCGCTGGTGTGGCGGCTGTCCTCGCTCGGTGTGGACCTGCCGCGCGAAGCGCAGATCGTGCTCGACTACGGCGAGCGGATCTTCCGCAACCCCGCCTACACGCGCAGCCTGATGCCCGAGGAGCGGGAACTGCACGAGATGGAAAAATGACCGATTCGCCGGCGATGACGTCCAATCGCCCCTACCTGCTGCGCGCGCTGTACGAGTGGATCAGCGACAACGGCCTGTCGCCGTACCTGCTCGTCGACGCGGCGCAGCCCGGCGTGCGCGTGCCGCCGGGCAGCGCCAAGGACGGCAAGGTCGTCCTCAACATCGCCGCGCGCGCGGTCAACAAGCTCGAACTCGGCAACGACGGCATCCGCTTCCTGGCCCGCTTCAGCGGCGTCAGCCAGAGCGTCGACGTGCCGATGACCGCGGTGCTGGCGATCTATGCGCAGGAAAACGGCCAGGGCATGATGTTCCCGGCCGACGACGCGCCGCCCGCGCCGGAACCGGATACGCCGCCGCCCGAACCGCAGGATCGCCGCTCGCGCCTGCGCGTGGTCAAGTGAAGCGGCTTCCCGGCGCGGACCGTGCCGGCCGGCACGGTGACGATCGCCGCATGCGCGGGCGCAGCCGTTGAGCTAGGCTTTCGGGCGTAGGTGGACGCCGCGCCACCGCGTCTCACCCTCACATCGAACGCGGCGCCTCGCGGCCCGCAGAAGGACGACCCCCATGGCTGACACCCGTCGCGGCCCGCTGCTGCGCTTCTTCATCGGCATCTGGAATACGCTGAACTTCACGCGGCGCCTCGTGCTGAACCTGATCTTCCTGGCGATCCTCGTGTTCGTGCTGGCGGCGCTGTTCCAGTCGCGCCCGCCGCTGCAGGACCAGACCGCCCTGGTGCTCGATCTGGAGGGCACGATCGTCGAGCAGTACAGCACCGCCGCGACCGAGCGCGCGCTCGACCGGCTGGCCGGCTCGGAGCGCAAGGAAATCCAGCTGCGCGACGTGCTGCGCACGATCGACGCCGCCGCGGGCGACGCGCGGATCGGCCGCATCGTGCTGATCCCGGACAACCTGACCGGCGCCGGCGTCTCGACCCTGCGCGAGATCGGCCAGGCGCTGCAGCGCTTCCGCGCAGCCGGCAAGCCGGTCACGACGATCGCCAACGACCTCGGCCAGGGCCAGTTCTACCTCGCCGCGCATTCGGACGAGATCCTGCTCGACCCCGAGGGCGGCGTGGTCCTGACCGGCCTGTCGAGCCATCGCAGCTACTTCAAGGAAGCGCTCGACAAGCTCGGCGTGACCGTGCACCTGATCAAGGTCGGCCAGTACAAGTCCGCGGCCGAGCCGTACGTCATGAACGAGGCCTCCGAGGCGGCCAAGCAGGCCGACGCCGAATGGATGGGCGACCTGTGGAACCAGTACCTCGACGAGGTCGCGGCGCTGCGCAAGATCGACGCGGCGCGCATCGCCGAGGACATCGCGCACTACGACCAGCGGCTCGCCGCGCACCAGGGCGACCTGGCGGCCCTGGCGCTCGACCAGAAGCTGGTCGACCGCATCGCGACGCGCGCCGAGGCGCGGCAGTGGCTGCGCGAACAGGGCGTGCCGGCCGAAGGCGACAGCTTCCGCCAGATCGGCTGGCAGCAATACGACGCGCAGCTGCCGCCGCAGCTGCCGGCGTCCGAGAAGATCGCCGTGATCGTCGCCGAGGGCACGATCCTGCCCGGCAGCCAGCCGCAAGGCTCGATCGGCGGCCATTCGACCGCACAGCTGATCCGCGGCGCGCGCGAGGACGAGACCGTCAAGGCGCTGGTGCTGCGCGTCAGCTCGCCGGGCGGTGATTCGGTCGCCTCGGAGCTGATCCGCCGCGAGGTCGAGCAGACCCGTGCCGCCGGCAAGCCGGTCGTCGTCTCGATGGGCGACTACGCGGCCAGCGGCGGCTACTGGATTTCGATGAACGCCGACGAGATCTACGCGCAGCCGACCACGATCACCGGCTCGATCGGCATCTTCGGCCTGTTCCCGCGCATCCCCGACACGCTGGCGAAGATCGGCGTGCACACCGACGGCATCGCGACCACGCCGCTGGCCGATGCGTTCGACATCCGCCAGCCGCTGTCGCCGCAGGTCGAGTCGATCCTGACCTCGATCATCGGCCGCGGCTACCGCCAGTTCATCGGCCGCGTCGCCGAGGCGCGCAACCGCACGCCCGAGGAGATCGACGCGATCGCCCAGGGCCATGTCTGGACCGGCAGCCAGGCGCTCGAGCGCGGCCTGGTCGACCAGCTCGGCGGCCTCGACGAGGCGATCGCGGCCGCTGCGACGCGCGCCGGCCTGCCGGCCGACGTCCAGGTCGCCTACGTCGAGCAGCCGCTGTCGGCCTGGGACCGCCTTGCGCTGAGCCTCAGCGGCAGCGAAGCGCTGGCCGGCATCGCCGGCCGCAGCGGCCTGCCGTGGTCGGCGTGGCTGGCCAGCGACGAGGTACGCCAGGCGAGCGCCGTGCTCGACACGCTGCGCGGCCGCCGCTTCGGCACGTTCGCGCACTGCTTCTGCGAGCTGCGCTGACGTGGCCGGTCGCGACACGGGCCCGCGCCGGCGCGTCCTCACCGGCATCACCACCACCGGCACGCCGCACCTCGGCAACTACGTCGGCGCGATCCGGCCGGCGATCGCCGCCAGCCGCGAGGCCGGCGTCGAGTCGTTCTTCTTCCTCGCCGACTACCATGCGCTGGTCAAGAGCGACGACCCGGCCCGCGTCCGGCGCTCGCGCCAGGAGATCGCGGCGACCTGGCTGGCCTGCGGCCTCGACGCCGAGCGCGTCGTGTTCTACCGGCAGTCGGACATCCGCGAGATCCCCGAGCTGACCTGGCTGCTGACCTGCGTGACCGCCAAGGGGCTGCTCAATCGCGCGCACGCGTACAAGGCCGCAGTCGACCAGAACGCCGCCAACGGCGAGGATGCCGACGCCGGCGTCACCGCCGGCCTGTACATGTACCCGGTGCTGATGGCCGCCGACATCCTCGCGTTCAATGCGCACCGGGTGCCGGTCGGACGCGACCAGATCCAGCACATCGAGATGGCGCGCGACATCGCGCAGCGCTTCAACCATCTGCACGGCGCGGCCTATCGCGCCGCCGCCGGCGTCGACCGCGAGCCGTTCGTGCTGCCCGAGGCGCTGATCGAGGAGAACGTGGCCACCCTGCCCGGCCTCGACGGCCGCAAGATGTCCAAGAGCTACGACAACACGATCCCGCTGTTCGAGGGCGGCGAGCGGCGCCTGCGCGAGACGATCGCGCGGATCGTCACCGACTCGCGCGCGCCGGGCGAACCGAAGAACCCGGACGAGGCGCATCTGTACGCGATCTATCGCGCGTTCGCCTCGGCCGACGAGGCGCGCGCGCTCGAGGCGGATCTGATCGCCGGCCTCGGCTGGGGCGAGGCCAAGCAGCGCCTGTTCGAGCGCGTCGAGCGCGAGCTCGCGCCCTTGCGCGAGCGCTATCAGACCCTGATCGCGCGTCCCGACGAGCTCGAGGACATCCTGCGCCACGGGGCCGACAAGGCGCGTGCGGTAGCCGGGCCGTTCGTCGCGCATCTGCGCGATGCGGTGGGCCTGAGCGATTTCCGCCGCGACGTCGCGACCGGCGGCGGTGACACGAAAGCCGCCGGCGCCGTGGCATCGGACGATGACGATGCGCCGGCCGCCCTGCTGGTCAAGGGACCGTCGGCCCGTGATTTCTCGCTGACGATCGCCTATTCGAAACGCGGCGAGTTCGCGACCGGCGACCTCGGCGACAAGCCGGCCGCGATCGCGCTGCGCCGGCGCATCGACGCGCTCGCCGGTCTCGAGGTCACGATCGGCACGCGCGAGGACGGCCGCGCCGAGCTGCAGCTGCTGCTCGACGGCGTGGCGGTCGCGCGCAGCGACGGCCTCGATCCGGCCGACGCGGATGCCGAACGGCTCAAGGCCGTCGAATCGATCCGGCTGCGCCGCGAGCGCTGATCGCAGCGCGCGTGGTCGACGCGCGGCGCGACCCGCCACGCGGTCTCGCACCACGCACCACGCGGCGCTCGACCGATCGCCTCCGCACGCCGCAAGATCCCGCCGCGACGATCCGCGCACCTGCGCCCGATGGCCCGCACGACGTCGGCTATCGCCAGGCGCTGCCCCGCCGCGCACCGGCCTGAAGACCGATCCGCGCCCTCGTCGCGATCCGATCTGCACGAAAACGCCGCACGCCGCGATGGCCGGCGCGGCCGATCCGAGCCGCAGCCGCGGCAGCCCCGTTCAGGCCGCGCTCGCGAGCCGCAGCACCGTGCCCGGTTCCAGACCCGCCGCCAGCGCGTCGAAGTACTCGCGCGTCAGCTCGAGCTGCGCGGCCGCCGTCTCGGCGCGATTGACGACGCCGCGGAACGCGGCGTTCTCGGGCCGGTCCTTGGCGTACCAGCCCAGGTGCTTGCGTGCGATGCGCACGCCGGCCGTCTCGCCGTAGAACGCGTACAGCGCCTGCAGATGGCCGAGCAGCAGATCGCGCACCTCGGCCGGCGACGGCGGCGGCGGAACACGGCCGGTCGCCAGATACGCGGCGACCTCGCGGAAGATCCACGGCCGTCCCTGTGCGGCGCGTCCGATCATGACGCCGTCGGCGCCGCTGCGCGCGAGCACCTCGCGCGCCTTGTGCGGGGAGTCGATGTCGCCATTGGCGAGCACCGGCAGCGAGACCGCGGCCTTGATCGCGGCGATCGTCTCGTACTCGGCCTGGCCGTTGTAGAGGTCGGCGCGCGTGCGGCCGTGCACCGCGAGCGCGCGGATGCCGCTGTCCTCGGCGATCCGCGCGATGCGCACGCCGTTGCGGTGGTCGCGGTCCCAGCCGGTGCGCATCTTCAAGGTCACCGGCACCTGGACCGCCGCGCAGACCGCGGCCAGGATGCGGCCGACCAGGGCCTCGTCCTGCAGCAGCGCCGAGCCGGCGTAGACGTTGCAGACCTTCTTGGCCACAGTTGACATAGAGCCCATCCGATCAACAGCCGGACATCCAGCGTCGACATGGCACGAGGCAGGGCCGGGTCGGGGGCACAGGTTGCCTGGCTCTAGAATCGGCTGGGCGGCCTCAGCGAGCTCTCAGCGACGCACCATCACGACCTCTTACGTCTGGTTGAAGCTCACGAACAGGTAGAAAAGAGAGCTCTTTAAATCGAAATCGAACCTGGAGGTATAGGCATCAGAGGACTTTCTAGAGAGCAAGCGGAGAAAGGTGGCGGGTCATCCCAAACCATGTTCACTAGTTTTTCGACAACAACGCTCACTAATTCATCGCGGATGTCATGCATGTTTGGGTCCGACATTAAGCTGCTAATTTGGCGACAGAGTAGCGACTGCTGCAGCTCGAGCAGCTCGTGGTTTCCCACGATGAAGCTTTCGATGGAGAGAGCTGCCAGCAAGCAGATCGAGTCTGGATTCAAGTAGCAAGCCAAGGGCGCCAGCGATCGCCGGTAGCGCTCGCGTGCGATGGTGCTGTCCGATGAAAAGTCTTGCGTAGCCGGCGAGCTTGCCGACCAAGCGGTCGGCAGCCGACAGAGCCCATGCAGCCTCAGCAGTTCTCGAATCAGAATTCGGACTTGCTCCAGGTCCGGAAGCTGCGCTTGCGCGGCTAACCACCATAGCGGCGAGTCCGCCCAGCGGCTTGACCCCGGGACGAGCAGCTCGCCTCGGGCGACAAGGTCGATAGGCACCTTCTGATACGCGACGGGCTCGGCGACCGCGTCAGTCCCCTTCTGAGCCCGCCCTGGAGGTCTCCGGACGGACACCCCATCTTGAGGGACTTCCTCAAGACGACCCGCATCGACTCGGATCAAGCGGATCGCCTTGCGAGGATCGGTACCCTTGGTTTTGACATTGAAGAGGCCTTGGAAGCGATCGGCTTCTGGATCGTCCAAAGCGCCGGGGTCGAGCAATGCCTTGGCCAACCACGTCCACGTGTCCTGGACGGGACCCGCGGTCCGCAAGAGGCCGGCATTGGCCGATTCCAGTGCAGCCGAACGGAGTCTCCGCGCCCAAGTCTTGTTCGCAAGCCTCTCGACTGCCGAAAGGGTCAAGTGAGATTCTTTCAAAAGATCCGAGAAATGAATGATTTCAAATGAGCGCGAGCGATGCAACGATGTCGGCTGTAGACCAGCGAGCGCGCCACCTTGGCCTCAGTCAGCCGAATCGCCTTCCAGCATTTCCAGTCGAATGAAGATGGATGTCCCGGGCTGCGCCCAGGTCGCCTAGGTGTGATCGAGGGATTGCCGGTTCTGTACTTCTCTGATGGCCGGCTATGGGAAGAGGCTGCGCTATACCTGACCTCATGGGCCAGAGATATCGCCGAGGACCAGGCGGGGGCAGATCTCCAGTCGGTTCAGTCTTCCGCTTGGCAACTTCGCGCATATCTCGAGTTCTGTGAGGAGAAGTCGTTAGACCCGATGAAGTTTGGAAAGCGTCGGTACGAAAAGCCGACCTACCTATTCAAGGGGCGACTCATTCAACAACGCGATGGAAAGGCGACACGAGACGACGGATCGAAGCTCAAGCAACTGGCTGCATCGACGGTATCGAATCGAATTGCGGCGATTGCGAGATTCTTCCTGTGGCTAATTGACACCGGAGCAGCGCAGTTCCAACACCCTCCGTGCAAAGTCAAGCACATCACCATCCAGACCAGGACAGCTCACGGGCTGCGCAGAAGCATCCAGGTCAGAACCACAGACTTGGCAATTCGATACCGTGCTGCCGATCGTAATAGTGTTGAAGGCGGCTTGAAGCCAGTGAGCCGTGCGATGCGGGACGAGATTCTTGGGGCGGCTCGAAAGCATTGCAGCATCGAATTCGCGCTCATGCTGGAACTCGGATTCCTAAGCGGGCCGAGAATCCAAACGATCTGCGATCTGAAGTGCGCGACGCTCGAGAATGCGCGAAGGCGAAGGACTGAGACCCTCTTGATGCTTCCCGTTGGGCCAAAGCACGGGGTCGCAACGAAGGGTGGTGTGAACTACGAGTTGCAGGTTCCGCTGGACCTATTGGAGCGACTGAGGGAGTACGCAGTCTCACCAAGAAGGGCTCTCAGGGTTGCAAAGGCCTCCGAGGTCGATTGCGACGTGCTGTTCCTGAACCGATTCGGCAAGCGGTACAACCGCAGGGGAGCGGACGAGTCGACTTCCATCGCTCAGGACATGGCTCGGCTCCGACGCGCGACAAAGGGAGTCCTCGATCTCGCGAACTTCTACTTCCACTGCAGCCGCGCCACGTTTGGGACGACCATCGTCAATGCCGGACTGAGGGCCGGCGTGAGCCTCGATAGGATCCTCAGCCGATTAAAGACGCTGATGGGCCACAAGGACGCCAGGGTTTCCCTTGGCTACGTTCACTTTGTCGAAAAGGAAGAAGCAAATTCCAAGATCGACGAGGAACTTTGCGCTTGATCTCCAATCCTCTGCTCGCATTCGGTGAACTCCAAGGCGGACACTTCACCTACGACTTTCAGGCCTTCATGCACAGGGGCGGCGCGAAACTTTCGCCACTAAAGTCCGTCGACGAGTTGGCCAGAAGGCGCTCTGGTCCGATTCAAAAGGGTCGAATCGAACTTGTCAGGGCATTGCATGAGGCCTATCTGGAACGCAAGGAAGCTGGCGCCGCCCAGATAACCTTGGGCAGCACCATCGTCGCTATCCGCATGTTCTGGAGGTTCTGCGACGCACAAGACTTACGGTTCAGGGGCACGGCGTTCCTCCCCGTTCAACGCGCGATCTCTTCATTCGCAACGGACCTTGTCGCGCAGTACAGAAAGGGCCGGCTCCAGGAGAGGACTGCGGGCCAAATCGCATGGAGTGCGCTGGGACTCCTGGCGGGTGCTCTCGATCTTAGCTCAGTCCAGCTCATTGGCAGAACAACCATGCCTCGCGTCAACCCAGGTACGCAGGCGTGTGCACACGAAAAGCTCGATCTTGCGGTGGTCGATGCATTCCTCAAGGACTTGCGACTGTTGATAGCATCGCTTTCTGACCGAATGTTTGGCTCATTCCCGATCCGAATAGATCTCAGTGACGATAAGACATTTCTCTACTTCGGATTCGGGCCAAAGCCTGTCGGGGGAGTTCACAGCTTCAAGGGATGGAACGCGAAACGTATAGAGAAGTTCAAACTGAAGAATGCTGACATCAGCTTCGAGAGACGACAGCCGATTATCCAACTCCGAGTGCAGGCGGAGTGCCTTCGCTTCATCGAGGCGACCGCAATGAACCTGGCGCAAGTACTGGAGCTGACGGTGGGACAGATCGAGTATCAAAGCTACTCTGGCGAGTACGAGCTCTCTGGATTCAAGCACCGGGCAGGGCATGACATCGTTGTCCGGATAAGCAAGCCATATCGACCTGCCTTCGATCGATACTTGGAGTTTCGTCGAAAGATCTTCGGCTCTCACGAAACGCTGCCACTCTTCCCGTTCTTTGGAAGGGAGGGGTCTCAAAGCAAGTATGTAGCGACAAGGGGCTTTCGAAGCCTGCAACGCATCTTCCAGTCAGTTGATCGGAAATTTGTACCGCCATCCCTGCTGCGCTTCGCCAAAGGCCAGCGGGTCATTCGGCTCGCTGCGACTGGAGGAGACCTCGCTGCGGTATCAAGCGTGCTGCAAAACACCGTGGAAGTCGTCATGCGAAGCTATCTAGTTGGTTCGCAGCAAATGGCGACAATCGAGTTCCTAAAGTTCCTGAAGGTCATCTCCGAGCGTCGAGCAAGGCATCAGGTGCGCGTCGGTGGAGATTGCAAGCGGCCCGACAAGCCTCAGGCCATTCCGGGACTGAGTGAAGGCAGTCCGTCGCCCGATTGCATCAACCCGGCGGGGTGCTTCTTCTGCCAGCACTACAGAGGTGTCAAGTCCAAGGAGTATCTGCACAGGATACTCAGCTACAGAGCTTTCCTCCGGTTGAGGTCGGGGATGTCTGCGAGCAGTACGGTCATGGTCGACGAAGTGGTCATTCCGACCATTGAGAGGATCAATGACTTTGTCGAGGAAGTAGCAGGAAGTAGCGAACGCCTCAGGCATGAGTCCGAGGAGATCGTTGAGGCAGTCGATAACGGTGACTACCACCGTTCGTGGAGCGGATGGATTGAGCTGCTCGCTATTGCCGGAGGGAACAATGCCATACACGTTGAACATTGACCATCCGAACGCCGGTCCGGGCGTTGATAACTACGGCACCGACTCTCTCAAGCCCACAGTTCGATCCATTATCTCCATGGACAACAATGGGGCAGTCTTGAGCTACTTCTTCCATGACACATGGGATCTCACTCCCTATTCATCCAGGATCCGGCGACTGCATTTCAAACTCAAGCTTGAGCGACGAGGGTCTGTCCTCTCAGGAGCCAACAAGGCGACTTGGAAGCGAGTGATCTTCTGGACGCTGTACGGACTCCGCACTCCAGTTGCGGCGGGCTCCATTGCAAAGATGTTCGAAGCTTTTCGCTACGTCGTGAAGGTTTGCTCCGAGGCCGGCGTCCGAATCGACCAGCTGAGTCGATTCCCGAGGATATACCGACGCCTCTCGAGCGTTCCGGCGTCGATATGGCCGACACTTCGAACGCTGCTTCATCGCTTGTACAACGATCGCGATCTCCTAGGCTTCGAGGTGCTTGGACCAGAGCAGTTGTCTGAGATAGGACGAAAGATCCCTGCGCGAGTGCACGAGCAGACAGCCTATATCCCGGAGCGTATCTACTTCTACATCCTGGAGCGCTGCGAGAGGGTGGTTGACGCGTACCTCAAAAACCAGAACGCGATGGAGCGGCTGTACAGGATTTGCTCTTATGCCTACTCCAAGGCCAGGATTGAGTTTGGTCCGAAGAAGCTTATCGGCGCGCTCAAGGAGCGAGTTGTCGATGGAAGATGCGTTAGGATCGGCGCGCTCGACATGTATGCAGGCGGTTCTTTTAGGCAACTGGCGGAGAAGTTCGGCGTACTGGGCGAGATCGAGTCGCTTACTGAATCCAAGCGCACTCTCGGAACTCAGCAGTTCGGCACGTATCTAACGACCGTCGCATTGGCAGCACGAATCCTTGTTGCAGCCTTTAGCGCCGCAAGGGATGAGGAGCACGCGGGCTTTCGACGTGACTGCCTTGAGACTCGCGACGATGAGGTAATTGGACGCATTTTTCTTCTCTCTGGGGCCACAAAGAAGACGAAGAAAGATAAGCGTGCCTATTGGATAACATCCTCGGTGTCGGAGAAGGCAGTCAAAGCTGCCGCGTCCGTTGCAGCCCTGAGAGCGTGCGAAGCTGCATCAAACCCCAAGTACAAGGGCTTGCTTTCCACAAAGATCAAGCCGCTGTTTCCCAGGGTTACCGATCCATGGATCGGCCGAACTGACGTTCTTCAGTCACTTTCAGCTGCTGGTCTCACGGTCCGCGCAATGAGCACGCTCTCCGTTGTACTTAGAGTATCGAAGAAGCTCCTCGACGAAAAGGAACTAGTGATTCAGAAGGAGGACCTGGAACAAGCCCTCCGTCTCGACCCTGACCTCAACCCTGAGCGGTTCGCCGTGGGAAAGCGCTGGCCGTTAGCGTGGCACCAGTTTAGGAGAACGTTTGTCTGTCTCGCGGCAGGTGCGGGCGTTTCGATCGCCTCGACCGCTTGGCAATTGAAGCATGTTGGCCCATGGATGGCCCTACACTATCGAAGGAACTACTTCGATCTGCACGTCGATCCGGACCTTGCGGATGAGTTTGCGCGGGCTCAGGTCGAGATCTTGCTCATTCGGGGACAGGAGCTAGCGGACAGCGACTTCGTTCCGCTATCGCGCCGCGACAAGTCGATTGCGGTCAGGCTCTTGACCGGTATCGAAGAGCGCGCGCTTAGGCAAGCCGCCGAAGAGGGGCGCTTCGCTCTTCGGGAAACCGGCCCAGGTCTTTGCACCAATCCAGATCCGTGCCCGTATGGGGGTTGGGAGGATGTCGCCAAATGCGTCGGATGCGCCTTCGGATATGCACAACGGAGTAAGCGTCCCCTGGTCAAGCGAATGCAGGCGCTCATTGAGGCCGACTTGGAGGAGTGCCAACCCGGCGAAGAACTCGTCGCGGAAAGCCTGGCGGTCCAGTTGCACGCGATAAAGGAGATTCTCGATGTCACAGCGTGAAACAGCAGAGGCCCGGTTTCGGGAGGCATACGAACGGCTCAAAGCCGGGATTCCGCGAGTACTTAAAGCGGGCTCGGAAGCAACGCAGAACAACACGGCGAGAGAAGCTGGCAAGCATCCATCGGCGCTTCGGAGGGAGAGATTTCCCGAACTGGTCGACGAGATCCAGGCGTACAACAAGGCGAACAGCTCCGGCGAGCCTTTGACAAAAGGAGACGGCACCAATCGGCTTAAGGCAGTCGTTGCCGAACTCACGATCAAGCAACAGTTTGAAGCTAGTCGCGTCCTGAGCCTGCTCCTTGAGCTGGATGATGCAAGGAAAGAACTTCAGGAGGCTCGTGAGCGCGCGACCCACGTCGCGAAACGTTCCAAGTGCGGAGTTCGAAGGGTGTGATCATTCAATCCGGCACCGAGAACACCTCGTCAGGAGTTGCGAGCGGTCGATCTCGACCCAAATCAGCCATGCTGTGCTCGCACCGGAGCCAGCGCATCACGTACCGCTCAATGATGATCAGCTCGCCGACGGCGATGATAAATTGGGTATCCGGATTCCTCTGTGGGTTCGGCGTGGTCCGGGCGGAGGCTTCGAATAGGGTGCAGCGCGTGGAATTCCTGTTCGTGCAAGAGACGCGGTTCCAGGCGTGCGAACCGGGCATTGCGTTGGAACGACGCGACGGCACCCACCTCGCCACATCCCGGGCTCCATCGGCAATCTTCCTTCAGCGACGCGCGGAAGGACCCTCCCGATCGCCCCCCCCTATTTAGTGGCCTTTGCGCCAAGCAATGCGGCCATGGACAGCAGCAGAGCTAGCAGCACGAGCGCGGATCGAGAAACGACCGGCAGCGCGATGGCTTCGAGCGGCGGCGGATCGCCGCGCAGACGCACCGTGTAGATCTGTTGGTTGTCGAGCAGCGTCGGGTAGGTGACGTTCCACTGTGGCCAGGAAAAGGCGACGTTCGATCCGTCTGCGGACAGAGTCACATGGCCTGGCAGGGTATGCGGAGGGTCGCCGAGCGCCGCACTGACGTTGACGGTTTCGCCGGTCAGCCGATCCCGCACGAACACGGCGGGCAACAGGCCAGGATCCTCGGAAACATTGGTTGCAGTGGTCTCGAAAGCCATGTAGCGGCCGTCGTGGCTGAAGGACGCCCCGAACGCGGAAGCGTTCAATGGTTCGTCGTTCACCCCACGCGAGATCAGGCGGGTCTGGCCGGTCTGCAGATCGATTTCGTAGACCGCCAGCGGCACGTTCGGATCGGAGTCCGGCGTGAACTCCTGACCGCTCGATGCGAAGAACACGTACCGGTTGTCGGACGTGATATGCACGTTGGGCTGGATATCCGGCTGCGACGTGAACTCGCCGCCGTTCCAGGGGTACGTCAGCCGACGTGTAGTCCGCAACACGCGGTCACGCAGGAACAGATTGCGCAGACCCTGCGGATTGTCGTCCGTGAGGTCGGAAGCGGTGGTCCCGAACACGACATAGCGCCCATCGGGCGAGAGCGCGCCGGTGCTGCCAGCGCCCTCTCCTTGCTGACCGTTCGGTTTCGCCGAGATCAGCTCGACTTCGCGGGTCTCCCAGTTCACGACGAACACATCGGGCGTGGGGCCGTTGGTATCGGGATTGCCCGTGTAGTTTCTTTCCGTGTTGATGAGTGCTTCGGTTCTCTCCATCGATGCATCCAGCGCGCGTGGCGAGTCGTTCGGGGGATGGGGCGGTAGCGGAGGCATCAGCCACGTCGTGGTCTGGTTGACAACATCGCGCATGTACACACCTGGGAAGCCGTGATCCGGCGTCGGCTGTGGAGAGTTCTCCATGAGCGGAGCGCTGGAGTTCAGTACGGCAAGACTGCCGTCATCGGAGACCGCGATACTGCCGCTGGAACAGGTTCCCAACTCCGCGCCGTCGCAATAGCCCCATTCACCTTGATCGGTATAGCTGAGGCCGGTAATCACCCCGGTTTCGCCATCGTGTAGAAGCGCATCGCCGACGCCAGGCTCGCCGTAGATCACGTCGAAGGCCATGCAACTGAAGCCGGTGAATCGACCTGTAGGCGACAACCGCGGGCCGTAGCAGATACCGCCTGTGGGCTGGCCATCCGGCGTGTGGCTGACCAGCACCGGCGGACCGACCTCGATCGCTGCGACACTCGACGTGAGGCCTATGAGCGCAGCGACGCCAACCAGACGCAGCCGGTGATCAGGGTTCGAAGCCATCGGCGAAGATCAAGTCGGGACGGGGTCGGAACGCGGCGACGATCGGAGCGAGACGCGGAAGCGTCTGCGTAGCCTGCGAAGGCGTCCATGACGGATGACTCAATTCGCCGATCGCCGGCGCGCCATCCAGGGGGTCGATGGGCTGCAGACCATAGGGCGGCGGGTTGATCCCGTCATTCTCGTCATGCCAGTCCTGCAGTGGATCGGAGTACGCATCGATTTGCGGACAGTTTGCTGATGTTCCGCACGTGGGGGGACCAGGCGGACCAGGCTGATTCAACGGCGTATCGTAGTACGCCATGACCGAGCGAAAGTGGAACCGCGATGGGAGGGCAGCGTCAGCCCTGCGATGGCCAAAGGACCATGGGCAGGACGGCGCATTTGCGCCAGCGAGGTTCCTCGCATTGAGTGGATCGTGCTCCATCCCGAGCAGATGCCCCAGCTCATGGGCGAGATTGAGCTTGTCCGGATCGCACTTGGGGTTGAACACCAGGTACGAGAAGCGATCGAAGCCCGGCCCCGGCTCACGCGGACAATCGTACTGCACGACATACCGCTGGGCCTTGGAGACACCACACGAGTTATCGTTGGGTATGGAACTGGCGCGAGCCAAGGCCATCACGTCGGCCCACATCACATTGCGACGGCTCGATACGTAGGCGTTCGTCGTGTACGTGCACCACGGCGCGACGAATGGGTCGAGATTCTCGTTCCCCGAGAAGGCGGCCAGTGCGTCGCTAATGCCCATGGCAGGGTAATCGCTGGGAACCTGCGTGTCAGCGGGCTCGATGCCCCGCAGCGCATACGAGTAGCTATAGATGCCGACGTTGCGCAGCGCCTGGTTGGCATCGTCGATGGCCGAGTGGACCGCAGCCGTGAACGCGCCAAGCGACGTGTACCCAAGCGGCGACGTTCCGTTGATCATGTTCGGCGTATACATTACGAGCACGTCCACCGGGTGCTGACCGGTCGGCAGCGGTCCGCTGCAGCTTAGGGAAGGTCTGAACAAGTCGCCGAGAGAGTTGGTCGACCCCATTCGTCGCGTCCTCGACGCGCTCGAGGCTCCGGAGTCGGTCTGAGGCGCGTGAATCGCTGTGGATGCTCAATTGTGCGCATTCTGAGCCGCCATTCT
>NZ_DATKFQ010000002.1:0-135027 GCF_035511235.1 Dokdonella sp. | reverse complement strand
CTCGCGCTGGCGCCCGGCGTCGTGCCGGCCTATCACGCGCCGACGGTCGATCTGCGCGTGGTCGCGGTCACCGCGCTGATCGCGCTGTCGACGCTGCTGCTGTTCGGCCTGGTGCCGGCCTGGCGCTCGGCCTCGGCCGATCCGGTCGGCGCGCTGGCCGGTGCCACGCGCAGCCAGACCGGCACGCGCCGGCAGACGCGCGCGCGCGCCGCCCTGGTCGCCGCCGAGATCGCGCTGGCGACGACGCTGCTGGCCGGCGCCGGCCTGCTGATCGATTCGCTGCGCCGCCTCGACGCGGTCGATACCGGCATCGCCGACGCCGCGCAGATCCTCGGCGCCGGCCTGTCGCTGCCGGTGCCCTCGATGCAGCCGGGCGAGGATTTCGCGGCCTGGTATCCGAAGGCCAAGGCCGCGGTGTCCGCGCGCCTGAGCGCGATCGACGAGCGGCTGCGCGCGCTGCCGGGCGTGCAGTCGGTCGCGCTGACCAACGTGCTGCCGGTGTCCGGCGAGATCGGCTGGAACGGCGGCTTCGAGATCGCCGGCCGCGAGCTGCCGGAGAACCGCCTGGTCCAGTTCCGCTTCGTCAGCACCGACTACTTCGAGACGTTCGGGATTCCGCTGCGCGCCGGGCGCGTGTTCGACGCGGCCGACGGCACGCGTGCCGAGTTTCCGATCGAGGCGATCGTCAACCAGACCTTCGTCGACCGCTATCTGGGCGGCGGCGACGCGCTGGGGCTGTCGGTGTCGACCTTCGACGGCAGCGCGAAGACCATCGTCGGCGTCGTCGCCGACGTGCGCCAGGGCGGTCCCGACGAGGCCGCCGATGCCGAGATCTATTTCCCGGTCTCGACGATCCCGGTCGGCGATCTCACGGTCGCGATCAAGGGCAGCGGCGACGTGCTGGCGCTGGCGCCGGCGCTGCGCACCGCGTTGCGCGAGGTCGCGCCGGAGGCGCCGCTGTTCGCGCTGCGCACGATGGACGAGGTGACGCGCGAGACGACGCGGCTGCGCCGCTTCAACATGAGCCTGATGAGCACGTTCGCCGGCCTGGCCGTGCTGCTCGCCTCGATCGGCCTGTACGGCGTGATCGCCTACACGGTCGGCCAGCGTCGCCGCGAGATCGGCGTGCGCCAGTCGCTCGGCGCGACGTCGCTGGACATCCATCGCCTCACGCTCGGCGCCGGGCTGCGCATGATCGTGCCCGGTCTGGCGCTGGGCCTGGCCGGCGCGCTCGCGCTCGGCCGCGTGCTGTCGGCGCAGCTCTACGGCGTCGGCGCGGCCGACCCGGCGGTGCTCGGGGCGACGCTGGCCCTGCTCGCGCTGGTCGGTCTGGCCGCCTGCGCGGTGCCGTCGCTGCGCGCCGCGCGCGTCTCGCCGATGGAGGCGCTGCGCGATGAGTGACCGATCCGCTCCCGTCCGCATGCCGTCGAGGCCTTCGTCATGAATCTGTCCGCTGATCTGCGCCATGCCTGGCGCGGCCTGTGCGCCCGGCCGGGCTTCTTCGCGACCGCGGTGCTGACGCTGACGCTCGGCATCGGCGCGCTCGGCGCGATCTTCACGGTCTACGACGCGGTGCTGCTCAAGCCGCTGCCGTTCGCCGACGCCGAACGCCTCGTGCGCGTCACCCGCGAGCAGCCGCCGGCGCAGCGCAGCACGATCTCGCTGCAGGCGTTCCAGGAATGGCGCGACCGCAGCGGCGCGGCGTTCGAGGCGATCGGCGCGTTCAGCGACGACACCCGCAATCTGACGCACGACGGCCAGGCGCAGCGCCTGGACGTCTACCGCGTCACGCCCGGCTTCTGGGACGTGTTCGGACAGCCGCTCGCGCTCGGCCGCGCCTTCGGCGACGAGGAGGAGAACCGCAACGAGCGCGTGGTCGTGCTCAGCGACCTGCTCTGGCGCAACCAGTTCGGCGCCGATCCGGCCGTGATCGGCCGCGACGTCGAGCTCAACGGCGAATCGTTCCGCGTGATCGGCGTGACCGCCGCGGGGTTCCGCTATCCGTCCGATGCGCAGGTCTGGATTCCGACCTTCCTGCCCGGCGACACCACGTTCCATCGCGGCATGAACTTCCTGCGCACGGTGGCGCGTCTGCGTCCGGGCGTCTCGACGGCGCAGGCGCGCGAGGTGATGAATCCGATCACCGACTGGCAGGCCCGGACCTATCCGGACCACCACGCCCACATGAGCGCCGGCGTCACCGAGCTGAAGGCCTTCGTCAGCGGCGGCGTGCGCCAGCCGCTCGGCATGCTGCTGGTCGCCGCTGCGCTGGTGCTGCTGGTGGCCTGCGCCAATCTGGCCAATCTGATGCTGGCGCGCGGCCAGGCGCGCGCACAGGAGCTGGCGCTGCGCAGCGCGCTCGGCGCCGATCGCGGCCGCCTGGTCCGGCAGGTGCTGGCCGAATCACTGCTGATCGGCGCCATCGGCACCGCCGCCGGCCTGCTGCTGGCCGGCCCGGCGATCGCGGCCCTGACCGCGCTCGCCCCGGACCTGCTGCCGCCGTACAACGCGCCGACGATCGATCTGCGGGTGATCGCCGGCATCGCCGCCGTGGCGCTGGCCACGCTGCTGCTGTTCGGCCTGGCGCCGGCCTGGCGCGCCGCGGCCGCCGATCCGCTGCAGGCGCTGGCCGGCGCGACGCGCAGCCAGACCGGCACGCGCGCGCAGTCGCGCGGACGCAGGATGCTGGTCTCGGCGGAGATCGCGCTGGCGATGGCCGTGCTGGCCGGTGCCGGTCTGCTGATCGACAGCCTGCGCCGGCTCGAGGCGGTCGACTCGGGCGTCGGTTCGCCGCAGGTGCTGACCGCGTCGATCTCGATCACGCTGCCGGTGCGCCAGCCCGGCGACGACAACGACGAGTGGGCGGCGCGCGCGATCGGCCAGCTCAAGGCACGCCTCGACGCGATCGAGGCACGCCTGCGCGAGCTGCCGGGCGTGGCCTCGGTGGCGATCGCCAACCGGTTGCCGGCCTCCGGCGACTGGGGCTGGAACAGCCGCTTCTCGATCCCCGGCCGCACGCTCGACGACCAGGCACTGGCCGAGTACCGCTTCGTCAGCCCCGACTATTTCACGACGTTCGGCATTCCGGTCGAGGCCGGCCGCGCGTTCGACGCCAGCGACGGCACGCGCGCGCTGCTGCCGACCGAGGTGCTGGTCAATCGCGCGTTCGTCAAGCGCTATCTCGGCGACGCCGATCCGCTCAACGAGAGCGTGGTGATCTTCGGCGACCAGCCCAAGCGCATCGTCGGTGTGGTGGCCGACGTGCACCAGGCCGGCCTGGATGCGCCGCCCAATACCGAGGTCTATTTCCCGATCAGCAAGGCCGCGGTCGGCGATCTGTCGGTCGCCATCAAGGTGGACGGCGACGCGCTCGCGTTCGCCGAGCCGTTGCGGCGCGCCCTGCACGAGGTCGCGCCCGACGTGCCGGTGCATGGCATCCGCACGATGGATCAGGTGACCGGCGCGACGCTGGCGATGCGCCGCTTCAACATGACGCTGATGAGCGTGTTCGCCGCGCTGGCGCTGGCGCTGGCGGCGATCGGCCTGTACGGCGTGATCGCCTACACGGTCGGCCAGCGCCGCCGCGAGATCGGGCTGCGCCAGGCGGTCGGCGCACGCGCGCTCGACATCCATCGCTTCGTGCTCGCCGACGGGCTGCGCATGATCGTGCCCGGCATCGCACTGGGCCTGGCCGGCGCGCTCGCGCTCGGCCGCCTGATCGCGACCCAGCTCTACGGCGTTGGCGCGGCCGATCCGCGCGTGCTCGGCGCGGTCGCCGCGGTACTGGTTGCGGTCGCGCTGGCCGCCTGCGCGATCCCGATGCGCCGCGCCGCGCGCGTGCCGCCGATGGACGCGTTGCGCGACGGTTGAACGAGGGGCCGCTGCGGCCCAGGAGAGAATGACGATGCGCTGGACCGAACCGATGACCCGCACGCTGCGCCAGCTGGCCGCGGCTCCTGGATTCACGCTGGCCTCGCTGGCGATGCTCGCGCTCGGCATCGGCCTCAGCGTCGCGATGTACTCGACCGTGCAGGGCGTGCTGCTGCGCGGCCTGCCGTTTCCGGACAGCGAACGCGTGGTCACGATCTCGGCGCGGCAGCCGGCGCAGCACGTCGACGGCGCGCAGCTCAGCCTCGACGAGGCCGAGCGCATCGCCGCCGGCACGCCGGGTTTCGCCGCGCTCGGCTACTACTGGTGGAGCGGCGTGACGCTGTTCGACGGCGAGCGCGCGCGCGAGATCACCACCCATGTGGTCGGCGACGGCTACTTCGCCGCGCTCGGCGTCGAGGCGCTGCTCGGGCGCCGTCTCGACGCCGCCGACATTCGCGAAGACCGCCGCGTCGCGGTGCTCTCCTACCAGGAGTGGCAGCACGGTTTCGGTGGCGATCCGGGCGTGATCGGCCGCCGTCTGGAACTGGTCGACGAGGAGCCGCTCGAAGTCATCGGCGTGATGCCGCCCGCGTTGGCGCTGTTCGCCGGCGAGACCGGCATGTGGCGGCCGTTGAGCCCGGTTCATTTCCCGACCGAAGGCCCGCAGCGGGCGCAGCGCATGCTGCTGGCGATCGGACGTCTCGCGCCCGGCGTCTCGCTCGCGCAGGCCGATACCGCATTGACGGCGCGTTTGGCCGATCCGCAGGTCGCACTCGAGGATCCAGCGCAGGCCTGGCACGGCGTCACGCAATCGTTCCTCGACGCTCTGGTCGGCGACGCGCGCGGCGCGCTGTGGGGCGCGTTCGCGCTGGCCGTGCTGGTGCTGCTGATCGCCGCGGTCAACGTCGCGATCCTGCTCGATGCGCGCCAGGCCGCGCGCCGCCGCGAGCTCGCGGTGCGCCAGGCGCTCGGCGCCTCACGCGGGACGCTCGCTGCCGCGCTGCTGCTCGAGCTGGCCGTGCTCGCCGGCACCGGTGTCGTGCTCGGCCTGGCGATCGCCGCCGGCACGATCGGACTGCTGCGCAGTCTCGCCGCCGACAGCCTGCCGCGCGTCGACGGCATCGTCATCGACGGCGGCGTCGCCGCGTTCGCCGTGCTGCTCGGCGTGCTGGTGCCGCTGCTGGCGGCGCTGGCCGGTGCGTTGCGGATCGGCGCGGCACCGGCCGAGGCGATCCGCGGCGGCGCCAGGGGCGTGCTCGGCGGCGCCGGCGGACGCCGCGGGCTGCCGGTGCTGGCGATGGCGCTGTCGACCGCCAGCCTGGTCGCCGCGCTGACGCTGGCGGCCGGCCTCTGGCGCCTGCAGCGCGTCGATCCCGGCTTCGACGCCGCCGGCGTGCGCGTCATGCAGTTCTTCCGCGGCGGCAGCGAGGCCTTCGTGCCGTTCACCGAACGTCTGCTCGAACGCCTCGACGCGCTGCCCGGCGTCGAGGCCGCCGCGCTGACCAGCGCGCCGCCGCGTTCGGGCATCGGCAGCGCCAGCGTCGCGCTCGACGTCGCCGCGCGTCCCGATGCAGCGGCCGTGCAGGCCGCCTTGCGCCGCGTCTCGCCGGGTTATCGCAGCCTGCTCGACGTGCCGCTGATCGCCGGCCGTGACCTCGACGGCGGCGACCGCCGCGGCACCGAACCGGTCGCGCTGCTCAACCGCACCGCCGCGCGCCGCCTGTTCGGCGACGCCGAGGCGATCGGTCAGGTCGTCGGCGTGCCGATCCGCGGCACGCGCGTCGACGCGCGCGTGGTCGGTGTCGTCGAGGACATCCGCAACGATGGCCTGCGCAGTGCGCCGGCGCCGGAGATCCTGGTGCCGTTCGCGCAGCAGCCGACCAATGCGATGGCGTTCCTGGTGCGCTCGCATGTCGCCGGTACCGATGCGGCGATGGCCGACGCGCTGGCCGCGCTCGATCCGCGCCAGGCGATCACGCGCCGCTACGCCCTGGCCGATCCGATCGAAGAGGAACTGGCGCCCGCGCGTTTCTTCGCGCGTACGGTCGGCGCGTTCGCCGGCGCCGCGCTGCTGCTGGCCGTGCTCGGCACCTACGCGGTGGCCGCGCTGCGCCAGCGCCGCCGCGTCGGCGAGTTCGGTCTGCGCCTGGCGATCGGCGCTCGCCCGCGCGACGTGGCGGGCGACGTGCTGCGCGACGGCCTCGTGCTGAGCGCGGTCGGCGTGGCCGCCGGCCTCGCGCTGGCGCTGGCCGGCCTGCGCCTGCTCGATCTGTCGGCGGTCGGCGTCGCCGGCACGCCGCCGCTGCTGCTCGCCGTCGGCGTCGTCACGATGGCGCTGGCCGCGCTCGGTGCGCTCGGCCTGCCGGCCTGGCGCGCCGCGCGCGTGCCGCCGATGGAAGCCCTGCGCAGCGAATGAACCGGTGCGGCCGCGGCCGCACCTCGTCCCGATCCGTCACGGAGCCGATCCATGCGCCTGTCCGACTCTCTCCGCATCGTTCCCGGCCGGCTGCGCCAGGCCGCGCGCTCGCTCGCGGCGCGTCCGCTGTTCGCGTTCGTCGCGATCGCGACGCTGGCGCTCGGCATCGGCGCCAATCTGGCCGTGTTCTCGCTGGTCGAGCGCCTGCTGCTGGCGCCGCTGCCGGTCGCCGCGCCCGATCGCCTGGTCAACCTCGTCGTGCCGGGCCAGACCGACATCCGCATCAGCTCGACCCTGGCCGGCGACGAGACCGCGGTCTTCAGCTATCCGATGTTCCGCGACCTGGAGCGTGCGCAGGACGGCGCCGCGACGCTGGTCGCGCACCGGCCGCAGCCGGTCAACCTCGCCTACGCCGGCCATACCGAGCGCGTGCAGGCGCTGCTGGTATCGGGCCGCTACTTCGACGTGCTCGGCCTGAAGCCCGCGCTCGGCCGCCTGCTCGGCGCCGGCGACGATGCGGTCGACGGGCAGGCGCAGGCCGCCGTGCTCGGCCATGCGTACTGGCGCGACCGGCTCGGCGCGGATCCCGCCGTGATCGGCGGCAGCCTGATCGCGAACGGCCAGGTGCTGCAGATCGTCGGCGTCGCGCCGCCCGGCTTCGACGGCACCACGATCGGCCTCGCCCCGCAGGTGTATCTGCCGATCTCGCTGGGCGGCCCCGACGGCAGCGTGTCGATTCCCGATCACGCCAGCCGCGAGCTGCACTGGGTGTACGCGTTCGCACGGCTGGCGCCCGGCGTGACGGCCGCCGAAGCCGAGACCCGGCTCGACGGCGCCTATCGCAACGCGATCGAGGCGTTCGAACCGGTCTCGGCGCTGACCGGCCAGCCGGTCACGCGTCATCTCGCACTGGCCCCCGGCGCACGCGGCCAGAGCCAGCAGCCCGACCGGTCGCGCGGCGCGCTGCTGCTGGCGCAGGGTGCTGCCCTGCTGGTGCTGCTGATCGCCTGCGTCAACCTCGCCAACCTGCAGCTGGCACGCGGCAGCGGCCGCGTCGGCGAGATGGGCGTGCGCTCCGCGCTCGGTGCGAGCCGGCGTCAGCTGCTCGGCGAGGCACTGGCCGAGCCGCTGCTGATCGCGCTGGCCGGCGCCGCCGCGGCCCTGCCGATCGGCCTGGCCGGCCGCCATCTGCTCGGCCGGCTGCTGCTGTCCGAGCGTGCCTCGACGCTGGCCGGCAGCGGCGTCGATCTCGCCAGCGCGGCCATCGCGCTGGCGATCGCGCTGGTCGCCTTGCTCGGTTTCGCGCTGATCCCGGCGCGGCGCCTCGCCGACGCGGCGCCGGCGCGCGCACTGGCCGGCCACGCCGGCGGCGTCGGCCGGCGTGGCACCGGCCGTCTGCGCGCGGTGCTGGTCACCGCGCAGATCGCGTTTTCGATGGCGCTGCTGGCACTGGCCGGCCTGTTCGCGCAGAGCCTGTCCAACATCGCGCGCGCGGATCTGGGCATGAACCTCGACGCGCTGGTCACCTTCACGGTCGAGCCGGAACTCAACGGCTACGACCTCGCGCGCAATGCCGCGCTGTACGAGCGCATCGACCAGGCCCTGGCCGCGCTGCCCGGCGTGGCCGGCGTCGCCCGCGCGCAGAACCGTCTGCTCGCGCGCGGCTACAGCGGTGGCGGCGTGTCGATCGAGGGGCGCGAGGGCGGCGGCTTCTCGACCTACAACCAGGTCGGCCCCGGCTATTTCCAGACGCTCGGCATCGCCCAGCTCGCCGGTCGCGGCTTCGCGCCCAGCGACAGCGCCGACGCGCCGCCGGTCGCGGTCGTCAACCGCCGCTTCGTCGATGCGTTCGGACTCGACCCGGCGAGCACGGTCGGCCGCACGCTGAGCCTCAACGGCCAGCGCAGGGAGATCGTCGGCCTGGTCGCCGACGCCGCCTATGCCAACGTCAAGGACGCGCCGCCGCCGCAGATCTACCTGCCCGACGCGCAGAGCGAGGCCAGCGGTACGATGAGCTTCTACGTGCGCAGCGCGATCGATCCCGCCCAGCAGCAGGCCGCGATCGCTGCCGCCGTCGCCGCGATCGACCCCAACCTGCCGCTGCGCAGCCTGTCGACGCTGCGCGAACAGGCCCGCGTCAATATCGCCGCCGATCGTACGGTCGGCCTGCTCGCGACCGCGCTCGCGCTGCTGGCGACACTGCTCGCCGCCGGCGGCCTCTACGGCGTGCTGTCGTACCTCGTCGCCGAGCGCCGCCGCGAAATCGGCCTGCGCCTCGCGCTCGGCGCCACGCCGGCCCGCCTGCGCGGCCTGGTCGCCGGCCAGGTCGGCCGCATGGCGCTGGTCGGCGGTGCGCTCGGCCTCGTCGCCGCGCTGGCCGGCGGCCGCCTCGCCGCGGCCAGCCTGTACGGCCTGTCCGCGCACGATCCCACCGTGCTGGCCGGCGCGGCCTTCGTGCTGGCGATCGTCGTCGCACTCGCCGCCTGGCTGCCGGCGCGCCGCGCCGCGCATACCGATCCGGTGGTGGTGTTGCGGCATGATTGAGCAGAGGGGCGAAGCGAATCGGTTCGCCTAGCAGGCTGTTGAGATTCGCCCATGCGCTCCTTGCGTGATAGCCGGCGTCGATCGATTGCTCGGGCCGTCGTCGGCTATCGCCGGACGCTCAGGTCGGCGACGGATCCCACCATCCCCCGATTCCGCCGATCCGGATCAGGTTGTACGCCGCGAAGCTCCATGTCGCTCTGGCCCGGACCTTTGCCGGGCCAACCACCGGCAGCGTGCGCAGATCGCCGATCGTCTTGACCCAGCCGAACGCCTGTTCGATGCGCTTGCGCACCTGTTGGCTCACCGCGTAGCCCTTGCCGCGTGCGGTACGCCCGTCGATCGCACTGCGCCTTCCATTCGTGGTGTGGCGTGCGATATGGGCGCGGATGCCGCGCCGCTGGATCGCCTCCACGAACGCGCGCACGTCATACCCCTTGTCCGCGCCCAGTGTCGCGCCCGATGGGAGATGCCCACTGACCAGCGCCAACGCGCCGTCGCGCTCGGCCGTACCCGTGGCGTGACGCACATCCACGCCGACGACCAGCCCATTGCGGTTCTCCATCAGCGCATTGGCCAGATAGCTCAGCTTCGCTTCCTTCCCTGCGCCCTTACGCATCAGCCGGGCGTCCGGATCGGTCCTCGAGGCGTGCGTGGCGTTGCTGCGCTCCTCACCCCGGAAGTCACCGCCGTCGCCGCTATCCCCACCGTCTCCATCCTTGCGTCGGAAGCTCTTGTGCGAGCCCCAGGCCTCCAGCAGCGTCCACCGAGAAGTGCTCGTCGCTCGTCAGCTCGTCGAGCCGGGCCAGCAGCACCGTGTTCTCGAAGAACCGCTGCGCAATCTCAGCGTCGAACAGCCGATCCCGGTTGAACGAGAACGTCGAGTGGTCCCACACCGGATCGTCGATGTTCAAGCCCACGAACCCACGAAACAGCAGGTTGTACTGCATCTGCTCAATCAACAGACGCTCGCTGCGTACGCTGTAGACCACCTGCAGCAGCGAGGCGCGCAGCAGTCGCTCCGGAGGGATCGACGCGCGGCCCGTTCGCGCGTAACGCGAACCCAGCAACCCATCCATGTCCTTCAGGATCGCATCGGCCAGCACGCGCAGCTTGCGGATCGGATGATCCCGCGGCACTCGCTCTTCCACCGACACGTACGAGAACATCCCCAACTGCTGTACGTCCGATCCGCGCATGCCTCATCGACCCATGATTGATGGAGGCTATGATTGTCGCTCGGGTGGGGCGTTTCTCAACAGCCTGCTAATCGGCAAGGGTGGCGCGCATTTAGCCATAAATTCTGTATTCCCGGTACGAAATTTCCTACACGGCGACGAGACGATTTGCCATTGTTAGCGGGGGACACAAGATGGAATTCTGCCCTCGCCCCGTGAGTCAGCGTTTTCGCATGCGGAGGGATATGCTCGCCTGGCAGGAGGCCAAGCGGCGAGCGGGGCACTTTCTCTGAGTAGCTGGCGTCGTTGGGGCGTGGCCGTGAGGATATGACGCCAAGTCGCAGTTGAGGGCGGGACGACGCTGTGCCGAGAGTCGCGCGCTTCCGTTGCAGCTCCGTCAAGGGTGAACACGGCCGACGGGAGCAGCGAGCGGTGGCAAGCGCCGCGATGCGCGATCGCCCGCGCGACCGCCAATGAGCGAATTTTGGAAGGCTTGGATCGATCGATCCAGCCGCCGGCGTTCTCTGTTGCCGGCAGTAGGGCAGTCGATTCCCTGTGGTTTTCGGGACTGGAACAGGAGGACAGGATGGGCAACGGTCCAGGCGGCGGCATGGAGCTGCGGTGCGCAGCAGGAAGCTCAGTGCGGCGAGCCGCGCGCCCCCGATACTTCATGATGGTGCCTGGCCCGTGCAGCCGGGGCCGCCGAGCCGGGAGGATTGCCGCATCAGCTGCGCGTGTCCTCGCATGGCTCATGATCTGCCTGCTGGGCTGGTCGGCCTCTGCATCGGCTGTGACCATCACCTCGTTCACCCCCACCCGGGGCGCGCCGGACACAATGGTTCGGATCAATGGGACGGGTTTCGGAACGAGTGCCGAGGACGTCGTGGTCTCCTTCAACGGGGGGCAGGCGTCAATCAGCACGATGACGGCTACGCGTCTGAACGTATCTGTCCCGTATGAGGCCATCAGCGGCCCCATTACCGTCACGGTCAACGGTCAGACCGCTACCAGCAGTGGCATCTTCCGTGCTGAGCCCCGGATCGAGAGCTTCTCGCCCGGCGGGGTCGTGGGGGATTCCGTGACGATTCGCGGCGTCAACTTCGGCGAGACGCCGGCCGCGAACCAGGTCAAGTTCAACGGCGTCACTGCGACCGTCGTCTCGGCATCGGCCACCGAGCTGGTGGTAACCGTGCCGGCCGGTGTCACCACAGGTCCGATCACGGTAGACGCCTACAGCTACTCAGTCGTGTCATGGGCGAACTTCGTCGTCACAGTGCCACAGACGACCACGAGCAGCGAACTGATCTATGCAGGCCCGGGCGAGTACCAGGATAGTGGTGGCGTGCTCGTGATCGATACGGGCTCCGGCCAGCCCATCGCCGCGATCGCGACGGGTCGGATACCCAGGGAGTTGATTGCCAATCCGTCCGGCACTCGGGTCTACGTCATCAACGAAGGGGATAGCAGCGTCTCAGTGATTGACACGGCCACGCACACGGTTCTCGCCACGGTTGCTACCGGCATCAATCCCAAAAGTCTGCATTTGGACACGTCAGGCAGCTTTCTATACGTCCTATGCGGTTATCACGTGACCGTGATCGATCTCGCAACGAACACGGTCACGGCTTCGATCGATCCCGGCATCGGGGTCGCATATGGGTTCACTTACAGCAGCGTACGCGATACGGCAGCGAACCGGCTGTATGTCGTCTACTATCGGTCCGGCGGCGCCACGACCTTGCACTTTGCCCGAATCGACATGGCGACAGGGGCGTTGATCGACAGCCGCCCGATGGTGGGCATGGAGAACCTTAACTTCGTCCAGGACCCGGCAAGCGGGCATTTGTATTTTGCAGAGTACGCTCAGGTCAAGCTGTTCGATGCGAGTGCATTCAGCGTCATAAAAACCTACTTCGTCGATTCCGGACTATCGTCGGTGAGCACCATACTGGGTATCGATGGTGACCCGCTCTACGTGCTTGGAGACCAGACCTACCCGAACCGTAAACTCTATGCGCTCGACCCGGCGACCGGCAGCCAACGTTGGAATCTCCAGCTGCCCGACTATGCGGGGCACGTGCTTCTAGGCCCTGGCGAGTCGGAAGCCTATGTGTCGGCATCCGGTGGCGAGCTTTCCGTCATCGATCTACACGAGCAGCTTGTATTGTCGACGTCGACGATCCCGGACGACCGACTCGGGAGCATGATGACCAACACCGGCGGTGACCACCTCATCACGGTGAATTCGCTCGGTACCCTGAGCATTCTCGACCGGCAGGACTGGTCGGTTCTGGGCACTTCGCTCCTCAGCGGACCAGGCCGGCTTCTCGTGGTCAACACCGTCCCGGCCGATCGCCTTGGAGTTGCCCGGCGACAGCATGAGGCCGTGTTCGCGGACGCCTACGTCGATGTGCCGTTCGAGGTCATCGTGCAGGCGCATCATGCCGGTGGCGCCGCGAACGTCGTGACACCGACGGCCGTCGGCGTCGCGCTGGCGCCGGGCACGCTCGGCACACTGAGCGGCGGGTCGGGCTGCACGATACCGGCCGGCAGAAGCTATTGCCTGGCGCGCGGTCTGGTCATCGATACACGACAGTCCGCGGCACAGCTGGTCCTGACGGCGACATCGGGCGATGTGCTGACGTCGGTGACCAGCCCGCCATTCGCGGTCATCGGGACGGTCGATCCGATCATCACGAGTCTCGACCCCGATCGCGGTCCGGTAGGCGCTACCGTCCGGATCATCGGCTCCGACCTGAAACAGGACTCGGCCATCGTGCCGGAGGTGTACTTCAACGGCATCGCCGCCGTGGTGACGAGCAGCACGGACGATGAGATCGTCGCGACGGTGCCGGCCGGTGCGACGAGCGGGCCGGTGACGGTGCATGTGTCCGAGTCGACGGCGGAAAGTCCCGGGGACTTCACCGTGCTTCCGGTGCCCTCGATCATCATCTCGAACGTCGATCCGCCGGTGGCGCTCTCCGGCAGCTTCTATACTGCGACCGTCACGCTGACCAAGCCGTTCCCTGCCGATCCGGCACCGACCGGAACGGTCACCGTCACCGATCTGACCAATCAGGTCAGCTGCACGTTCACGCTGCCGCAGAGTGGGTGTCGCCTGTTCGCCCCACACAGCTCGCCCAATAGCGTGCTGCTGTCGGCGGCGTATATGGGCGACGCCGCTTACGGCGAGGTGTCCTCGGCGACGTTCCAGCACCGCATCGCCTACAACAAGGCCGTCATCGAGATCGGCAACATGGTGCCCGAAACCGCGCAGGCCGGACAGGGATCGTTCGTGTTCTTCACGATCGCCAATGTTTCAGGCAACTCGAGCACTTCGCTGCCGCCGATCGGCTATGTGCGCATCACCGACGGCGTGAACAACTGCTCGTACGGCAACCAATTCACTGAGCTCTCCGGCGGCGGCTGCGCGCTCGGCTCGCCCACGGCGGGCACTCGCACCATCAGGGCCTACTTCCCCGGCGACTACAACTATGCGACCGCATGGTCGGAACCCGTGACCCAATCGGTCAGTTCCCCCGGCGGCGCCGTACCCTTGCCTCCCGGCACGGAACTGTGCGGGTTCGACCCGGACGCCGACTATCCGCCGCAAGCCGGATTCGTCCCTGTCGCACAGCTGAGCGGCGGTGTTCCCTCACTGGGGCTGGAGCGCTCCATCAACGGCAGCGGTCCAGTTGGCGTCGAGGTGACTTCACCGATGGCCGCCAGTACCGTCAATGGCCGATCGGTCGATGTCGCCGGCACGTTCCAGGGGCCGGTCAATACCGGCATCACCGTGAACGGCGTCGTGGCCGCCACGGCCAACGGGCAGTTCCTGGCAGTGGCCGTTCCGGTCGAGATCGGCACCAATACTCTCGAAGTCGTCGCGACCACGATGACCGGGAGCACGGCGACTGCCAGCGTGACCATACAAGGCAGTGCAGACCCCGCCCCGCTTGCGATCGAAGCCGTGGACCTGGTGGGGCAAGTTGGATTCGGCCCGTTCCAGGCCGTCTACCGCATGGACCTCGACCACCTACCGAGCGGCGTGACGGTCTCCAACATCGGGCTGGATCTCAATGGCGACGGTCTTGCGGAGTATCGCGGCGCGACGCTGGATGGCGCTCCCAACGCCTACACGTTCCCGCGTCCAGGTCTATACCGCGCCAGGGTCGACATCAATCACAGCGAAATCGTGGCCTATCGCTACATTCTGGTCCGGGACCGGGTCGCCCAGCGCAGCATGCTTTGCGACATCTATGGGTATCTTCGAGGCCGCTTGGCGGCCCAGGACGTGATCGGCGCGGCCGATGCGTTCCATCCGGACCACCGGACAGAGTATCTGGACCTGTTCACTTCCACTGGAACGCAAATGCCGGAGCTCGCCCAGCGACTTGGTACCGTTGCGGATGGTCAGTTCTCCGGGGATGTGGCAGATCTGATGTTGATTCGCGATCAGCCCGACGAAACACGCACAGGCTATCCGCTGCGCCTCATGCAAGGCGCTGATGGCGTGTGGCGAATTCTGGAGATGTGACGTGACGAAGGCGCGTGTCGCGCGGTGGATGCAATGGCTTTTGTCGGTCGTTGCGGCTTTCGGGTTGCTCTATCTCTTTCTGGTGCTGATTCAACCGTACCGCTTCCCCGTGACACTTTCAGAGAAGCGAGGTCGGGTTGTGGATGCACAAACTGGGCAGGGAATTGCGGATGTCGTGGTCGTCGCAAACTATGAAATGGAGTCTGTGACACCTGTGCAGATCGGGCACGGCTGCGTGCACCAAAAGATCGTCCGGACGGACGCCAACGGGGAATACGTCATTCCCGACGCATCGAGGGACATAGATGTTGCCGACCGTCTGCTTTGGCGGATGCTGCCGGGCTTCAGCCAGAGCTACGGTTCGATCCTGCTGTACTACAAGGACGGCTATGCCGTGAAGGATGATCTTGACCGTATGGCAGACCTGATCTTGAAACGTCCGGTGCCGAGCGTCGTTCGCGTTTCGCCATACGTGAAGGATGGGCAGATGTACCGCGTCCCCCCGGTCGAGATGGAGCGCGTCGATCCAGCGACTTCGGATGTATCGGCAGAGGCCTATATCGCACAAACCGGTTCGTTAGCGGCACAAGTTAGGTGCCTCCAAAACGAGCAAGCAACCTCGGAAGTACTCATGCTGGTCTTGAGTGAGATGAAGGCTTCCGTGAGAAGGCATATCTGCGAGCTGCCGTCGGATAAGGTGCTGGCCGAAGAAGCCAAGCGTTTCTCGTTCATGGACTGTGCGTCATCGATCGGAATGAAGCGAATCCGCCAAAAAAAGGGGAAGGATGCAGTTTTGACGGCTGGCGATGTCTGTGAGTCGTACCGCTACGTAGCAGAGGGGCACGAATGCAGGGGGCCCGGCGCCGAGCGTCCGCCATTGAAGATCGTGACGAGGTTTGAGGCGTTTTCAGCCAAGCCAGCTATCAATTGATGGAGGGAGCGATATGCGTACGTACATCAAGCAGTTGGCGGTCGCGTTTTTCTTGGCTCTCGGCGCTTCGAGGGCTGCGACAGCATTTGAGACGGAGACGCACGGGCTGATCACGTACAACGCATATCTAAGATCCACGATTGCAGGCGAGGGACCTGCGTCGACTCGTCGCGCTTTCGGTCTGGATCGTCTTCCTTTGGAACATCCTTTTGCTCCCGGGTGGTTCACTGTTCAATCCGAGACTGGATATTTCGATAACACGCCTGTCGCGCAGCCTTACGCGTACCCTCCGGCTTATCCGTCAGTGACCACCTTCGTGCGGTTACCCCAGCGATACGAAGCCTGCCAGATGGAGACGCTACAAAACGTCGGCTGGTTCGGGACGGGCGACGGGCTTGACAATGTCAGTGCTGATCTCTCGATACAGAACTGGCTGATCCGTGGAGCGATTCGTGAGGACGACGTTCGAGATCCGTTCTACTCACAGAAATCAAGTTGTGAAGTCCGCTTACCTGACACTGATCCGCATGGAAACATCATGCGAGTCTTCAACCACTTCTACGACCCGGTCCATGATGCATCCCTGGCACACGGCGGTGCATTCGAGTCGAAATCGGTCGATTGGGCCCTCGGCGTGCTGGATAGTTTCGCTGCGGTACCAGTTTACGACGCGACGCGGCGCAATCACTTCAGCTACGCAGATGTGCGCCACAACATGTGGTTGGCTCTGACAGACCAGCGTGGTGCAGCGACGCTTCCGTACACCAGTGCAGCGCGTACTGCTGATGCCAAGAATCGGCTCTTCCGCTGGGCAACGGCGTTCAGGTCAGTTGGCGACGTTGTGCACCTGTTGCAAGATGGCGCGCAGCCTCAGCATGTCCGCGCTGATGCTCATGCTCCGTATGTCACCTCGCAGGCGCAACAGGTGTATGAGTATTACACCAATAGAAGGGTCACGATCGCGCCTAACGCGTCAGTTCCTGGATATGAGAACAGCTACTTGGCCGGGTTCTTCAGACTCGATGAAAGGGTGCGCCCACCTCCGCCTGAACTCGGTGCCTACCCGACGCCAATGTTCTCCACGCCGGTTCGCTTCTTCACCACTCGACAGCAGGGCGAGGGCCCGGAGGTATCCACACTGTCAAGGCACGGTTTGATGGACTACACGAACCGGGGATTCTTCACGGCGGGCACATTGCCAGATCTGTCCGGTAACGGATTTCCTCAGCCGCCCATCCCCATCGATGAGTCGCAAGGCTACGTTAAATCGAACGCGCCGTGCCGGCTCAGCGTGCCGATCGCTGATCGACTTACCGCTCGCTGCGCTCATTGGACACGTACCGTGCTCGATACAGTGGCTCCGGGCTACGTGGATGAGCTGCCGGCGGTCGGCGCACCACCGCTCGCGGCGCCGCCGCTCGTTACTGAGAGCGCCTTGGGACTGGTCCAGGACATTCTCGGCACGCCCATGGCGCCCCGCTACGCGATTGGCTTGGAGGAACTGGAGACGATGGGCAATCTGGGCATCCCGCGCGCGATCGCCTACAGCGCGGGTATGATCGATTTCCTTTTCCGTGGTCGGATGACGCTGTCAGCGCCCCCGGATGGCCTGTATGGCGTTCTCGACCAGGGTACGCCGCACACCGTGCTCGACGGCGTGCCAATTCTGAACGACGGCAGCGATAGGACGTTTGGCTTCACGGCAATCCGCGTGAGAGCGCGCAATAGCACGGGTGATGAGAACGGACGACTTACGGAGTCGGGCAGCGGGCGCGTCGTGCCCCAAACGATGAAAGGCGGCGTTGACGACAACGGCCACGCGACCGGCATGCTCGTGGCGATCGCACGTTATCACCGCAATCCGTGCTATCGGAACGATCTTTCTGGCGAGTACGTCGCCTCGCTTAATCCCGATTTCACATCGCAAGATCCGTTTGTGCCGTCTGGTTGCCAGCCGGAGCAGACGCGGTCCAACGTGCCCGAGATTTCGGTGTCCAAGCCAGTTTACATCGACGCTTATGGCGGTCTGCCCGGGCCGTTGCCTGGGGCGACCAACCCGTGCGCGAACGTCGGCAACATCAACACCGGCGCGGCCGGCGATTGCGAGCACGACAGTGCATTGCTGGAGTTCGATTTCGGCGACGATCCCATTCCGGTCAATGCGACAGACCTGTTCCTGCAGGTGGCCTATCGTGGACAGCTCGGCGAGGAGCACGACGGTATTGCCGTCGGTGCCCTGGACCTCGTCGAGCCGCAGTACTTCACATCGTGGAATCATACCGACTGGTACCTCTACGAGGACCAGTGGCTGCGACCGGAGAACGTGCCCGATCCGCCGGGACCGGAAGTGGCTGAGGCGGTTGCGCTGGAAGACCTTTCGATCTGCTTCGGGCATCAGCTGATCGGTCATCTCCCGCTACCGGCGCAGCTAGCACCGGCGGAGTTCGCGCGCGTTGCATTCCTGACTGACAGGGAGGAGGTTCAGCTTGGGACGGTTGCGAAGTTTGCTGGCGGATCCACTGTGGCGCGTGCAGCAGCGGGGCCAATAACGTTTCCCCGCCAATGGAGCGAGGAGTACACCAACAGTTTCGTCAGTACGCCGTGGTACTACGGCCGTGGCACGACGCTCGGCCTGGACCTCACGCTGTACTACCAGTACTTCACCGGCAGCTGGTGGCTCTTCAATTTCGCGGAGGCCGCTGCCCTCACGCCGCCGCTCGGTAGCGCTTCGGCACCCGGTATTCCAAGAGCGCTGACGGCATCGTTCTCTGGCCTGCCTCACCCACTATGCGAGACGCACTTCGCGGAGCAGTCGGCCGCGAAGACGGACGGCCCGTCGCGTAGAACATTGCCGACCGTGATTCCACAACGCGCTGGTGGCCCGGAGCCAGAAGGAAGCGGTGGCTAGCAGGCTGTTGAGAAACGCCCCACCCGAGCTGAATCGCCCCGGCTTCAGGAGCCATCTCCAAGCCGGCGTCGTCTCAGATGGCAGCGAAGCGAACGTATGGCGGTTCGATGTGGGCGGCCGGATGGTCGACGGTGTACGCGCTGCAGACCGGCGCTGAGGACTTGTGTGGGATCGGCTGCCAGCTCTCTGCCGCTGCCTTGATGTGGCGCACCGCTCATCACCGGATGCGCAGATCGCAGGCCGGAAGCGGACACTCCCGTCCGCTTCCGAACGCTGGCGCATTACGCGATACCGCGATGGCGCGCTGATCGCCTTGGCGCGGAACTTGCGTCATGCCAGACACGTACCGACCGGCCGCTGGCGCCGCGCCACGCGAGAGGGGAGCCCCGCATGACCCGTGACATCCGTTTCGCCCTGCGCGCGCTGCTGCGCAGTCCGGCCTTCACCGCGGTCGCCGTGCTGATGCTGGCGGTCGGCATCGGGCTGTCGATCTTCATGTTCGGCAGCCTCAACGCGATGGTGTTGAAACCCTTGCCGTTCGCGCAGGCCGACCGGCTGGTCGCGTTCAGCTATACCGACAGCCGCAACACGCAGCGTAACCTCGCGCTGCCGACCGTGGACTGGCTCGATCTGCGCGAGCGTCAGAAGACGCTTTCTTCGCTGGAAGCCTACTGGGTCGGCACCGCCAACATCGGCGGTCTGGCCGGTCCGGCTGAGCGGCTGTCCGGGGCCTGGCTCAGCGTCGATGCGCTCGGCACGCTCGGCGTGCGGCCGGTCATGGGGCGGGATTTCGCGGCGGCCGACGCGGCGGCCGGCGCCGAGCCGGTCGCGCTGATCGCGTATCGCACCTGGGAGCTGCAGTTCAATTCCGATCCGGCCGTGATCGGCCGCAGCCTGCGCGTCAACGGCGTGCCGACGCGGATCGTCGGCGTGATGCCGCGCGACTTCGCGTTCCCGTCGGCCGAGCGGATCTGGCTGCCGATCGTGACCGATCGCGCCGCTGCGGCGGATTCGTATGCGCGGCTGCAGACCTTCGGCCGGCTGGCCGAGGGCGTCTCGATGGCGCAGGCGCGCGCCGATTTCGATACCGCGATGACCGCGCTGGCGGCCGAGCGCGGCGAGCCGCTGCGCGGCGACAAGGCGCGGATGCGGTCGTTCTCCGAGCAGTTCGTGCCCGGGCAGATCGTCGAGGCGACCAAGACGATGTTCATCGCCGTGCTGCTGGTACTGCTGATCGCCTGCGCGAACGTCGCCAGTCTGGTGATCGCGCGCTTCGCCGCGCGCACGCGCGAACTGGCCGTGCGCGCCGCGCTCGGTGCCAGCCGCGGCCGGCTGATCGTGCAGGTGCTGACCGAGACGTTCGCGATCGCGCTGGCCGCGACGGCGCTCGGCTATGCCGGCGCGGAATTCGCGAGCTGGTTCATGCGCGACGCGATGGACGCCTCGCCGAGCGGCACGCAGCTGCCGTACTGGATCGACTACCGCGTCGATCCGCGCGATCTGATCTTCACCGCCGGCATCGCATTGCTGGCGACCGTGCTGGCCGGCCTGGCGCCGGCGCTGCGGGCCGGCCGCGTCGACGTGCAGACCTGCCTGCGCCAGGGCGGCGCCGGCAGCATCGGCGGCCGCGGCCGGCTCGGCCGCTGGCTGGTGGCCGGCGAGGTCGCGCTGTGCGTGATCCTTCTGGTCTGCGCCGGCGTGTCGATCCGCAGCGCGCTCGACGCGCAGCGTACGCCGCTCGGCATCCAGACCGACGGCGTACTGACCGGCCGCATCGCGATGTTCGACGCGGACTACCCGGACGAGGCCGCGCGACTGCGCCTGACCGATGCCTTGCAGCCGCGCCTGGCCGAGCTGCCGGGCGTCGATGCGGTCGGCTTCGGCACCTCGCTGCCGCTGATGGGCTACGGCCGCGAGCGCTACGAGCGCCCGGCCGATGCGTACGCCGAGGACAACCAGCGCCCGCAGGTCTGGGCGTCCAGCGTGACCGCCGGCTACTTCGACGCATTCGGCATCGTCCTGCGCGAGGGCCGCATGTTCGACGCGCGCGACGGCGCCGATGCGCCGGACGTGGCGATCGTCAGCGCCGGCCTGGCCGCGACCGCGTTCCCGGATCGCAGCGCGATCGGCGAGCGCCTGCGCGTCGATCCGAAGAATCCCGAATCGCCGTGGCTGACGATCGTCGGCGTGGTCGCCGACAGCGTGCAGGCCGACTACATCGAGACCAGCGCGACGCCGGCCGGCAGCCGCAGCGACGGCAACCTGTTCCGGCCGCTGGCGCAGGCGCCGAGCAACATCGTCAGCTTCGCGCTGCGCAGCGACGGCGACCCGCAGGCGCTCGCCGAGGCGGCGCGCGCGGCGGTGACCTCGGTGGACGCCAACCTGCCGGTGTACTGGCTGCGTCCGATGGAGGCCTGGCGCGCCGGCCTGATGTGGGGGCCGGACATCCTCGCCCACCTGTTCGGCGCGTTCGCGCTGTTCGCGCTGCTGCTGACCGCGGCCGGGGTCTATGCGGTGCTGGCGTTCGAGACCACGCGGCGCACGCGCGAGATCGGCGTGCGCCGCGCGCTCGGCGCGCCGGCCGGCACCATCGTCGCGATGACGCTGCGCCGCGGCGGCCGCCAGGTGCTGACCGGCCTGCTGATCGGCGTGCCGCTGGCGCTGGCGTTCGCGCAGCTGCTCGGCGGCGTCATGATGCCGGGCGCGCAGAACGATCCGGGCGTCTACGCCGCGGTCGTCCTCGTGCTGGCCCTGGTGCTGGTGCTGGCCGCCGTGCTGCCGACGCGGCGCGCATTGCGCGTCGATCCGCTGGTGGCGCTGCGCGACGAATGAGGCGGCCGGCGGTGCGTGCCGCCGGCCGCCTGGTCCGGCGGGCACGGCTGCCGCTGGTCACGCCGGCCGTTTACGATAGGCGCCGGTCGCAGCGCGACCCGCCCTCCCCAAGCCGCCGGAAAGCCGCATGCGCCGTCTCCTGGTTCGTCTCCCGATCGCCGCGCGTGTGCTGCTGATCGGTCTGTTCGCCGCTACGGCCTGCGCATCGGCGCAACCGGCCGGCCCGCCGGCGACCGCAGCGGCCGCATCGGAGCCGGCACAAGCCGCCGAACTGGCCGAACCGGCCGCCTCCGACATCGCCAGTCTCGACACGATCGTCGTCACCGGCGTGCAGCCGGGTCCGGGTCTGTGGCGCGTCTCGCGCGGCAGCCACGTGCTGTGGATCCTCGGCACGCTCTCGCCGCTGCCGCGCGACATGACCTGGCTGGCCGACGACGTCGACCGGACGATCGCCGGCTCGCAGGTGGTGCTGTCCTCGCCCGGCGTCGATCTGGACGCCGACGTCGGCTTCTTCGGCCGCCTGGCGCTGCTGCCGTCGCTGGTCAAGATCCGCAACAACCCGGACGGCCGCACGCTCGAGGAGATCCTGCCGCCGGAGCTCTACGCGCGCTGGTCGGTGCTCAAGGCCAAGTACATCGGCCGCAGCGGCAAGGTCGAGAAATGGCGCCCGCTGTTCGCAGCCGGCGAGCTGTACCGCGAGGCGCTCGACAAGCGCAAGCTCAGCGATTCGGGCCAGATCGGCAAGGTGGTCTCCAAGTCGATCAAGCGGCACGGCATCGCCAAGCTCGACACCCACGTCAAGGTCAAGATCCAGGAGCCGCGCGCGGCGATCAAGGCGTTCAAGGCCGAGGAACTGGACGACGTCGAATGTCTGCGCCAGGTGCTCGACCGGCTCGAGGCCGATCTCGGCACGATGGCCGCGCGCGCCAACGCCTGGGCCGTCGGCGACATCGAGACGCTGCGCGCGATGCCGCAGGACACGCCGGTGCGCACCTGCTTCGACGCGATCGCGCAGACGCGCTTCGCGCGCGATCGCGGCATCGACGATCTGCCGGCGCGAGTCGAGGCGGCCTGGCTCGACGCCGCCGAGCAGGCGCTGCGCGAGCACGAGACCAGTTTCGGCACGCTGTCGATCGGCGACGTGCTCAAGCCCGACGGCCTGCTCGCCAAGCTCGCCGCGCGCGGCTACGAGGTCGAGGCGCCGTAGCGGCCGATGCGCGCGGACCGTCGCACGGGCGCCGGGCCGGCGTCCGCACCCGCTGCGCCTTCGCTAGGCGAGCAGCCCCATGACCCAGCGATCGAGCGCGGTACCGGGCACCACGAACGCCGGCGCGACGTGCACGACGAGGAAGAACGGCACGCCCCAGGCCGTCTCGCGGTGCACGCGGCGCAGCGTGATCAGGTCGTAGACGATCAGCGTCACGCCGAACGCGAGCAGGCCGAGCATCGTCAGCGCCACGCCGTCGAAGCCGGCGAACGGCGGCAGCGCGGCGAGGCGGATCAGCGCCGGCGACAGGATCGAGAACATCGCCAGCAGCATCAGCCGCTTGTGCGCATCGGACCGGCGGCGCACGAGCACGGCCCGGGTCAGCAGTACCGCGAACGCGACCAGGGCGCCGAAGTCGCCCCATATCACCAGCCCGACCAGGCCGCGCTGCGCCTCGATGTCGATGCCCTGCAGGCGCCAGTTGGCCGGCAGGTTCGCCACCGTGTACAGCGAGCTGGCGATCACCGCGACGGCCAGGCCGATGCCGGCCACACCGAGGCGGCGGTGCAGGGCCGTGCGACCGGCGGCGACCAGCAGCGTCTGCAGCGCGAACAGGCCGAACCAGGCGGCGAGGATCGCACCGTGCACGACGAGGTAGGGACGCAGCGGTTCGGCCGGCCGGAACAGCGTGCCCCAGAAGCCGGTGACGACGGCCGCCAGCATCAGCAGCGCGATCGCCGGAAAGAACAGATGCCGGCGCCGCGCCTGCATCTGCGGGCCGCTGAGCGGGGTCGTGGCGGGAGCGGACATGCGGGCGTCTCGCGGGCTGAGTGTCTGAACGGTGATACGCGAATGCGCGCGGATGTCGGACATCGCGGCCGGCCGGTGTACGCATTCGAGGCCGAGGCTGTCCGGATCTGGACGGGGCGATCGGGCCGGCCGCCCGGGCGGTCCGCAAAGCCTTGACATACAAGGTGATGGACGGGCATCCGCGCTGGCACGTTCCCTGCTGAACCGGAAGCGCTCATATTCCGATCCGGGGTGCCGACGATGCCGCTCCCATGTCCGCAGCCGCTGCGCCGCGCGTTCCGCGCGCCGGGCTTCGCGCTGATGGTCGCCGTGCTGGTCGCGATCGTGGTCGCCGTCAACGCGACCGCGTTCACCGCGATCCACGCCTTGCGCTGGAAGGCGCTGCCTTACGCCGACGGCGAGGCGCTGGTCGAGCTGCGCGCGGACCTGGTCAAGTTCGGGTTCGAGGTCGGTCTGACCGAACGTCTGCGCGTGCATCTGGCCGAGGACAGCGCGCATTTCGCCGCTGCGCTCGGCTATCGCGTGGCCCAGCAGCTGCGCGTCGACGAGGGCGGCCAGCGCTGGCGCATCGCGCGCACCACGCCGGACCTGTCCGGCGTGCTCGGCGTGCAGCCGGCGCTCGGCCGCCTCTACGCGGATGCGGACCTCGCGCCCGGCGCCGATGCGGTGCTGGTGCTGTCCGATGCGGCCTGGCGCGCCCGGTTCGGCGCCGATCCGGGCGTGATCGGCGGCACGGTCCGCTTCGAGGATCGCGCCTACACCGTGATCGGCGTGATGCCGGCCGGCTTCGTGTTTCCGGATGCCTCGGTCGACGCCTGGCGGCCGTACCTGATGAGCGCCGAGGAACGCGCCCAATCCGACGGCGGCAACGTCGGCGATCTGGACGTCGTCGCGCGGCTCGCGCCCGGCGTCGGCACCGCCCAGGCCGCCGAGCGGTTGCAGGCGATCTTCGCCGCCGACCCGAGCGTGGCCGGCCTGCTGCAGAACGCCGGCCTGCGCGCCGATGCGCGGCCCTGGCGCGAGCGCTACGCGGCCGGCCACTGGCGCGCGCTGGCGCTGCTGCAGCTGGCCGCGCTGCTGCTGATGGCGGTGGTCGCGGCCAATCTGGTCAATCTCAATCTGGACCGGCTGCTCGGCCGCGCGCGCGAGTTCGAAATCCGTCGCGCGATCGGTGCCGGCGAGCGCGCGATCACCGCCGGCATCGTCGCCGACCTGGCGCCGCCGGTGCTGCTCGGCCTGCTCGCGGGCCTCGCGCTGACGCCGGCCGGTCTGGCGCTGGCGCGACGCTACGAGATCCTGCCCGGCGCGCTGCCGCAGGGCGCCGGTTTCGGCTGGGCGGCGCTGGTCGCCGGCGGCATCGTCGCCGCCGTCGCGCTCGGCAGCGGCCTGGTCGCGGCCGCGGTCTCGCGCCGCGCGACCGGCCTGTCGACGCGCGCGTCGGTCAGCGGACTGGGCCGCATGCGCCCGGCGATGATCGTCGCCCAGGTCATGCTGACCACGATCCTGCTCGGCGGCGCCGGTCTGCTGCTGCGCAGCGCGATCAATCTGATGCAGGTGGACCGCGGCTTCGACGCGACAGGCGTGCTGCTGACCGCGGTCGACCCGGCCGGCGTCAGCATCAGCGGCCGCCGCTACGATCCGGCCACCGACGAGGCGCGCTACCAGCCGCTGGTCGAGCGCCTGCGCGCCGAGGTCGCGAGCCTGCCGGGCGTCAGCCGCGTCGCGATCGCGACGGCGCCGCCGTTCAGCCAGTGGGAGACCGTCTCGGGCTTCCGCACGCGCGGCCAGCCCGATCCGGTGCAGGCGCGCGCGCGCCAGGTCGGGCCGGGCTATTTCGAGGCACTCGGCATCGGCCTGGTCGCCGGCCGCAGCTTCGAGGCGGCCGATCTCGGCGCGGCCGGTCCGGTCGTCGTCGACGAGCTCTGGGTCGAGCGCTATCTGCGCGGCGCCGATCCGCTCGGCGCGATGGTCGACGTGCCGATCGACGCGCAGGGTGCGACGCGGCCGGCACGCATCGTCGGCGTCGCACGCACGGTCAAGCACGAGCGCCTCGACGAAGAAGACAACCTGCCCACGGTCTACCAGATCGCCGACGCGCCGCTGCCGATCTTCTGGCTGGTCACGCGCACCGACGGCGACGTCGGCGCGCTGGCCGAGGTCGTGCGCCAGCGCGTGCGTACACTCGCACCGGACGCCGACATCGGCGTCAACCGGCCGCTGGCCGCCCTGGTCGGCGAGACGCTGGCCGCGCAGCGCTCGCTGCTCGCGGCGCTCGGCGCGTTCGCGTTGCTGACGCTGCTGCTGGCCGCCCTCGGCCTCGCCGCGGTGCTGAGCTTCGCGGTGCGCCGGCGCACCGCCGAGCTCGGCGTGCGGATGGCGCTCGGCGCCTCGCCGTCACGGGTCGGCCGTCTGGTGATGGGGCAGGGCGCGCGCCTGATCGCGCTCGGCACCGTGCTCGGCGTGCTGGCCGGCCTGCCGCTGGCCCGGCTGATCGCCGATCGCCTGCACGGCCTGGCCTTCACCGATCCGGCGACCTGGGCCGCGGCGGCGCTGCTGGTCGCCGCGATCGCGGCCTGGGCCTGTTACCTGCCGGCGCGCCGTGCGGCCGGCACCGCGCCGGTCGAGGCGCTGCGGCATGACTGAGGCCGCTGCCGGCGTGGCGGGGCGTGCGCGCCGGCCGGCCTCGATCCGTTCCATCCGCTCAGGGAGATGTCCGTGATCACGATGCCCGAACTGCGCTTCTCGGCACGCCGCCTGCTGCGCTCGCCCGGTTATGCGCTGACCGTCGTGCTGCTGCTCGGTCTGGCACTGGCCGCCAACGGCGGCGTGTTCAGCGTGCTTTACGGCCTGCTGTACAAGCCGCTGCCGTTCGCCGGTGCGGACGGACTGGTCACGGTCGGGGCGCGCTTCCTCGGCATCGACGGCGGCCTGTCGGTGCCGATGATCGAGCCGATCGCGCGCGACAGCCGCGCAGTCACCGACCTGACCGCGTTCGAGCAGGCCTACCTCTCGCTTGAGGACGAGACCGGCGCGCGCCAGGCGACGCTGAAGGCCGCGCGCGTGGAGCCGGCGCTGTTCGGCCTGCTCGGCACGACGCCGGCGCTCGGCCGGCTGTTCGTCGCCGACGATGCGCGCGAGGGCGCGCCGCCGGTGGTCGTGCTCGGCTGGGACACCTGGCAGCAGCGCTATGCCGGCGCCGAGGACGCGATCGGCAAGACCGTGCGCCTGGACGGGCAGGACCGCCGCATCATCGGCGTGCTGCCGCGCGGCTATGCGTTCCCGGAGCGCGCGACGCGGCTGTGGCTGCCGCTCGGCTTCACCGCCGCGCAGCGCGCGCCCGAGCGCAGCGGCAATTTCGGCACGACCTATGCGATCGCGCGCCTGGCCGCCGATGCGACGCCCGAGACCGCGACCGCGGAGGTCACGACGCTGGCGCGCGCGATGCCGGGGCTCGCCGAGGCGTTCGGCCAGGGCGACCAGTTCGCGATGGAAGTCAAGCCGCTGCGCTCGATGTGGATCGGCGACAGCGCGCCGGCCTTGCGCCTGATGCTGCTCGCGGTCGCGCTGGTGCTGCTGGTGACCGCCGCCAACCTGTGCAATCTGGCGATCGCGCGCGCCCTGGCGCGCCGTCAGGAGCTGGCCGTGCAGGCCGCGCTCGGCGCCAGCGCCCGCCGTCAGGCCGGCCAGGCCTTCGTCGAGGCGCTGCTGCCGTGCGCGGCGGCGACGGCGCTCGGCATCGGCCTGCAGCCGGTCGCGCTCGGTCTGTTGCGCCGCTTCGAGCTGGTGCCCGACGGCACGCCGCAGATCATCGGTCTGGATGCGGCGACGCTGGCGCTGACCGCTGCGCTGGCCCTGCTGGTCGCGCTGGCGATGACGCTGGCGAGTCTGTGGCTGCGCCGCGGCGATCTGCACGCCGCGATCCGCAGCAGCAGCACGCGCCAGACCGGCAGCCGTGCGGCGCAGCGCGCGCGGCAGACGCTGATCGTCGGCCAGATCGCGCTGACCGCGGCCCTGCTGGTCGGCGTCGGCCTGCTCGTGCGCAGCTCGCAGCGGCTGCTGGCGCAGGACGTCGGCTTCGACCGCACCCATCTGATCTACGCCGGCCTCGGCCGTCCGGCGCCGTCCGGCAGCGATCCGGCGTTGACGCGGGCGCGCCTCGATACGCTGATCGCACGCACGCGCGGCCTGCCCGGCGTGGTCGCGGTCGGTGCCGGCAGCCAGGTGCCGTTCGGCGAGAACATGAACCTGTCGAACTTCGCGCCGCCCGGCTACGACGGTGCCGAAGACCAGCAGCCGGCCGCGTACCAGTCCTACGTCGACGAAGGCTACTTCGCGGCGCTCGGCGTCACGCTGCGACAGGGCCGCGCGTTCACCGAAGAGGAGGTCCGCAACCGGCTGCCGGTCGCGATCGTCGATCAGCGTTTCGTCGACCGCTACCTGACCGGTACCGATCCGGTCGGCGCGCGGCTGAGGATCGGTCAGCCGCCGCGCGACGGCGTCGAGCAGCCGATGCAGGAGCTGACGATCGTCGGCGTCGTGCCGAGCGCCAAGCAGCGTGCGCTCGACGAGACCGCCGACTATCCGACGATCCACCAGCCGCGCGCCGCCGCGGCCGGGTCCGCCATGGTCGTGCGCACGAGCGTGCCGCCGCAGACGCTGGCCGCGCCGCTGCGCGCGCTCTACGACGAGATCGCGCCGGACGGCGCGCGCGGCCAGATCGTCGCGATGGACGGCCGCATCGCCGAATCGCTGGTCGAGCGCACGCGCCTCAACGCGCTGCTGCAGCTGCTCGGCATCGGCGCGCTGGTGCTGGCCTGCGTCGGCCTGTATGCGGTGCTGGCCTATGCGGTGCGCATGCGCCAGGGCGAGTTCGGCGTGCGCATGGCGCTCGGTGCCGACAGCGGCCGCATCGTGCGCAGCGTGCTCGGCCAGGGCCTGGCCCTGGTCGGCGCGGGCCTGCTGGTCGGCGGTCCGCTGGCCTATGCGGCCACGCATCTGATCGCCGGCCAGCTGTTCGGCGTCGGTCCGTTCGATCCGGTCACGCTGGCCGGCGTCGCCGCGCTGCTCGCGGTCACCGGCATCGCCGCCTGCTACCTGCCGGCGCGCCGCGCCGCCGGCACCGATCCGGTGGTCGCCCTGCGTCAGGAATGAGCCGGGCGCAGGCGCGCCGGGTCGGCGCGCCTGCGTTGCCGGCGGGCCTGCATCCGCCGCGGGTCGGGAAGGGAGCCTGACGCCGCGATCCGGCGCTCGCGCATGCGAGGCACGCGCCATCCGGCCGCTACGCAGCCGAGGCGGACCGTGCGCGGCCGATCCGATCGCTGGAGCGGCCTCTGCGCGGTGTCCGCATCCGAGCCGCGACCTGACCGAAAGCGGACACGCCGATCCAGGCTCGTGCCGGAAAGTCGAGCCCGAACAGGGAGATGGCGATCGCTCTTGGCTGGCATGCTCCGTGCCAGAGACGAGGGGTCGTCCTCCGTCTGCGCCGTGCCGATGATCCGCTCCCCCGCTCCGCACCGGTCCTGCCGGTTCCCGCTTCCGCCGCTCGCCGCGAACGCGACGGCCGCCGTCGCCGGCATGCGCGCCATATCGCCGCCGACGTCCCGCCGCGTCCCTGCCGCAGGCCCGCGCGCGCCGTCCGTGCCGCCGCTCGCGGCGTCCATTCTTCGTCCGGATATGCCATGACCCCGTCCGCTCTTCGCCAGACCTTGCGCCGCCTGTGGCGTGCGCCCGGCTTCAGTGCCGTATCGATCCTGCTGCTCGGCCTCGCATTCGGCGCGCTGGCCTGCGTGTTCAGCGTCGTCTACGGCCTGCTCTTCAAGCCGCTGCCGTATCCGCAGGCGGACCGTCTCGTCGTCGTCGAGTCGCGCATCCTCGGCATTCCGTTCGACGTCGGCCTGTCGACGCCGCTGCGCGAGGAGATCGCCCAGGCCGCGCGCGGCCTCGACGGCATCGCGGCCTGGCGCGAGAAGAACGTGGTCCTGCGCGACGAGACCGGCCGCCGCACCGGTTCGCTCGATGTCGCCGTGGTCGAGCCGCAGGTGTTCGGCCTGCTCGGCGCGCAGCCGGCGCTCGGCCGCCTGTTCGCCGGCGAGGACGTCGCCGAAGGCGCCGCGCGCAGCGTCGTGCTGTCCTGGGACGAGTGGCAGACGCGCTACGCCGGTGCCGGGGATGCCGTCGGCCGCACGCTGCGGCTGGAGGATCAGGACTACCGCGTGATCGGCGTGCTGCCGAAAGGCTTCGTGTTTCCGAACAGCGAGATCCGCCTGTGGATGCCGCTCGCCTTCAGTGCCGAGCAGCGCGCGCGGTCGCGCACCGGCAGCTTCGACGGCACGCTGGCACTGGCGCGGATGCGCGCCGGCAGCGAGCCGGTGCCGGTCGCCGACGAGCTCAACGGCATCGCGCGCGCGATGCCCGAGCTCGACGGCGCGTTCGGCGACAGCCTCAAGCTGATGGTCAAGCCGATCCGCGCGCTGTGGACCGGCGAGCGGCGCGAGGCGCTGCTGCTGATGCTGCTGGCGGTGTCGATGGTCTGGCTGGTCACCGGCGCCAACGTCGTCAACCTGTTCCTGGCGCGCGCCCTCGGCCGCCGTCAGGAGTCGGCGGTGACCGCCGCGCTCGGCGCGACGCCGTGGCAGCGTGGGCGTACCGCGCTGATCGAGGCGGCGCTCCTCTGCGCATGCGGCGTCGCGCTCGGCTGCGCGCTGCTGCCGGCCGGCCTCGCGCTGCTGCACCATTACGACCTGCTGCCGACCGGCACGCCGCAGGCGATCGGCATCGACGCGCCGACCCTGCTGCTGCTGGCCGCGCTCGCGGTTGCGCTGTGCATCGTGCTGGCGCTGGCCGGACTGGCGGTGCAGCGCGGCAATCTCAACGACATGATCCGTCGCGGCGGATCGCGCCAGACCGCCAGCGGCGCGGCGCAGACCGCGCGCAAGTCGCTGGTCGTCGCGCAGGTCGCGCTGACCGTCGCGCTGCTGTTCGGCATCGGCGTGCTGCTGCGCAGTACGCAGAACCTGCTGGCCGAGGACGTCGGCTTCCGACGCGACCATCTGCTCTACGTCGGCCTGTTCGACCTGGTGCCGGCCGGCGCGACGCCGGAGCTGCGCGCCGCGCGCCTGACCGAGCTGGTCGAGCGCACGCGCGCCTTGCCGGGCGTCGCCGCGGCCGGCCTCGGCAGCATGATCCCGTTCGGCCACAGCATCGCCACGACCAGCTATACGGCGCCGGGCCAGGACGACGCCAAGGACCGCCCGATCGCCTACGACCAGAAGGTCGACGACGGCTACTTCGCCGCGCTCGGCATGCCGATCCTGCGCGGACGCGGCTTCAGCGCCGAGGACGTGCGCACGGGCGCGCCGGTCGCGGTCGTCGACGAGCAGTTCGTGCGCCGGCATTTCGGCGAGGCCGATCCGCTCGGCCAGCGCTTCAAGGTCGGCACCGGCGCGGAAAGCCCGGATCGCGAGGTCACGATCGTCGGCGTCGCGCCGACGCTCAAGCAGCGCTCGCTCGACGAGGTGGCCGATCGCGTCGCGGTCTATCAGCCGTTCGCGGCGCCGCCGTATGCGGCGCTCGCCGTACGCACGACGGTCGATCCGGCCGCGCTGGTCGCGCCGCTGAAGGCGCTCGGCGAGGAGATCGCGCCGAAGGACGCGCTCGGTCCGATCGTCACGCTCGACGAGCGCGTCGCCGCCACGCTGAAGGACCGCACGCGCCTGAACGCGCTGCTCGGCCTGCTCGGCGCGACCGCGCTGCTGCTGGCGGCGGTCGGTCTCTACGCGGTGCTCGCCTACACGGTGCGCCAGCGCGTGCCGGAGTTCGGCGTGCGCCTCGCACTCGGCGCGCGCGCCGGCCACGTGCTGCGCCAGGTGCTCGCGCAGGGCCTGCTGCTGGTCGGTGTCGGCGTCCTGCTCGGCCTGCCGCTGTCGTGGCTGTTCGCGCGGCTGCTGGCGTCGCGGCTGTACCGGGTCGGCAGCTTCGACCTGCCCACGCTCGCCGCCGTCGCGCTGGTGCTCGGCACGATCGGCCTGCTCGCCTGTCTATGGCCGGCGCGCCGCGCGGCGGCCACCGATCCCGTCGTCGCGCTGCGGCAGGAATGATCCGACACCCCCTCCCTTCCCGAACCCGGTAACCGACCATGATCCATCTCGACAACGTCGAAAAATCCTTCCCGCTCGCCGGTGGCCGCAGCTGGGTGCTGCGCAACATCCGTCTGGACGTCGCGCCCGGCGAGTTCGTCAGCGTGATGGGCCCGTCCGGCGCCGGCAAGAGTTCGCTGCTGAACGTGCTCGGCCTGATGGACCACGACTGGCAGGGCGGCTACACGCTCGACGGCGTCGCCGTCGAGAAGCTCAACCCCAAGCAGCGCCAGGCACTGCAGCGCGAGAAGATCGGCTTCATCTTCCAGCACTACCATCTGATCGACGACCTCAAGGTCTGGGAGAACCTGGACCTGCCGCTGCAGTACCGCGACATCCCGGCCAAGGAACGCGCCGCGCAGGTGGCCGACCTGCTCGACCGCTTCCAGATCGTCGGCAAGAAGGACCTCTATCCGAACCAGCTCTCCGGCGGCCAGCAGCAGCTGGTCGCGGTCGCGCGCGCGGTCATCACCAAGCCCAAGCTGCTGCTCGCCGACGAGCCGACCGGCGCGCTGCACTCGAGCCAGGCGCGCATGATCATGGACCTGCTGCACGAGCTGCACCGCCAGGGCCACACGATCATCCAGGTGACCCACAACGAGGACTATGCCAAGGAGGCCCAGCGCATCGTGCGCCTGCGCGACGGCTGGATCGACGGCGCCGCGGCCGAGGGCAGGGCTGCATGAGTCCGGCGCGTCTGCTGCGCAGTGTCTGGAAGCACCGCGCGGCCAACGCGGTCACCGTTGCGACGCTGGCCGCGACGGTGGCGGTGCTGCTGGCGGCGATCGCGGTCGCGCACAACTTCTTCGTCTCGCCGTGGAGCTACGACACGATGCGGCTCGGCGTGCTGACCCATCGCGCGTCGGCCGACACGCGCAGCCTGTACGGCTTCAGCGCCGAGGAGTACCGCACGCTGCGCGACAGCGGCCTGTTCGACCGGATGGTCGCCAGCCGCGGCCGGCCGGTCGCGCTGGAAGGACCGGACGGCTACCCGACGCGGATGCTGATGGTGCAGACCGAGCCCTCGGCGCGCGAGGTCACCGGCGTCGCGCCGGCGCTCGGCCGCTTCCTGTCCGCCGAAGACGCGGCCGGCTCGACCGCGGTGGTGATCTCGCACGCGCTGTGGCAGTCGCAGTTCGGCGGCGCCGCCGACGTGCTCGGCCGCGCGCTGCGCGTCGAGGACACGCTCTACACGGTGGTCGGCGTGATGCCGGACCGCTTCCATTTCATGGGCGGCGACCTGTGGTCGGCGCATGCGCGCAATCTCGATACCGACCTCGACGCGGCGCGGCCCTACGTGCTCAACGTGCGCTTCAAGCCCGGCACCGATCTGGCCGACCTGCGCGGCGCGCTGGCGACGCTCGCCCAGCGCCTGGTCGCCGCGGCGCCGGCCTCGCGCTATCTGCCGGGCTGGACGATCGGCGGCGAGCGCGTGATCGACGCGGTCATGGGCCCGATGCGGCCGGCGGTCGGCCTGCTGTTCGTCGCCTCGCTGCTGATGCTGCTGGTCGTGCTCGCCAACGTCGCGACGCTGATCAACGTCCGCCAGGTCGCGGCCGAGCCGCAGCTGGCGGTGCGCCTCGCGCTCGGCGCGACCTCGCGCCGCCTGCACGTCGAGGCGTTCGCGACCAATCTGCTGCTGGCCGCGCTCGGCGTCGGCCTCGGCTGGCTGCTCGGCGGCAGCGTGTTCGACCGCATCGTCGGCCTGATCTCGGCCGACTGGATTCCGCGTGAACTCGAAGGTCGCTTCGTCTACGCCGGCGCCTCGCTGCGTTGGATGCCGCCGATCGTGCTCGGCTGCGCGGCGCTGATGACGCTGTCGCAGTGGCCGCGCCTGCGCCGCGTCGACGCGCAGGGCGCCGTGCGCGGCAGCGCGCGCATCGGCGCCAGCGGCAGCGTGCTGCGCGCGATCCGCGGCCTGGCCGCACTGCAGGTCGCTGCCGCCACCGTGGTCGGCGCGCTCGCCGTCTGCGTCGGCGCCGGCACCGCCGACATCCGTGCGCGCGCGCTCGGCCTGCGCGTCGACGACGTCGCCTCGACGCGGCTGACGCTGCCGCAGGCCGCCTATCCCGATCCGGCCGCGCGCCGCGCGTTCGCCGAGCGCCTGCGCGCAGCCCTGCGCAGCGAGCCCGCGGTCGCCGAGGTCGCGTTCGTCGATGCCGCGCCGTTCCAGCGCTACCGCCGCCAGACCGCCTTGCGTGCCGACCGCCCGGGCGGTCCGTTCGATATCAGCGTGGCGCTCAGCAGCAGCCTCGGACCAGTGTCCGAGGTGCTCGGCCTCGGCCTGCTGCACGGCCGCTATCTCGACGACGCGCGTGATTCGGCCGGCGCGCCGCCGGTCGCGGTGATCAGCCGCGCGCTGGCGCTGCAGGTCTGGGGCAGCGAGGACGTGCTCGGCCGCATGCTGAGCCTCGGCAGCGACGGCGAGGCCGCGCCGCGGCGTGTCGTCGGCGTGCTCGACGACGTCCGCTACGGCGGTGCGCTGGCCGAGCCCGAGCGGCTGGTGCTGATTCCGCATGCGCAGGACGCCGCGCTGCCGGCGGGGCTGGTCGTGCTCGCGCGCGGCAGCGGCGGCGTACCGGGTGCCGACGTGCTGGCGCGTGCCGCGGCCGGCGTCGATCCGCGCGTGCCGCTGTTCGACACGGTGCGTCTGGCCGATCGCGCGCAGGCGTCGCTGGCCGGTCTCAATCTCGCCGAAGCCGCGTTCCGCGTGTTCGCGGCGCTGGCCGTGGTGCTGGCGCTGATGGGTACCGTGGTCGTGCTGTCGTTCCTGCTGGCGGTGCGCCGCCGCGAGTACGCGGTGCGCAGCGCGATCGGCGCGGCGCCGGCGCGTCTGGCGCGCGGCGTCGTCGGCGAAGGCGCCGCGATCGGCGCGGCCGGTGCGCTGGCCGGGCTCGCCGTGGCCTGGGCGGTGGCCGGTCTGGTCGACGCCAGCCTGTACGGCGTGACGCCGTGGCGCTGGCCGGTCGTCGCCGCCGTGGTCGCCGGCGTGCTGGCCGCGGTCGCGCTGGCGACGCTGGCGCCCGCCCGCCGTGCCGCCGCGTCCGATCCGATGCTGGCCTTGCGCAGCGAATGAGCGGCGGGCGATCCTCGCGCATCGCGCGCCCGTCCGCGCGCCGCGCACCACCGATTCTGGAGTCCTGCCGTGTCCCGTGAACGACTGCCGATCCTGATCGCCGACGACCAAGCCGATGTGCTCGAGTCGCTGCGCCTGCTGCTCAAGGGCGAGGGCATCCCGACCGTGCGCGCCGGCAGCCCGGCCGAGGTGCTCGACCTGCTCGGCAAGGAGACGCCGGCGCTGGTGCTGATGGACCTCAACTACACGCGCGACACCACCTCGGGCCAGGAAGGCCTGGAGCTGATCGGCGCGATCCGCAAGCTCGACGCGGCGATCCCGATCGTCGCGATGACCGCCTGGGGCAGCATCGACCTGGTCGTGCAGGCGATGCGCGCCGGCGCCAACGACTTCATCGAGAAGCCCTGGGACAACCAGCGCCTGCTGACCGTGCTGCGCAACCAGCTCGCGCTGGCGCAGTCGCGCGGCGAGACCGCGCGACTCAAGCGCGAGAACGAGATCCTGCGCGGCGACGAGGACGGCGGCTTCATCGCCGAGTCGCTGCCGATGCGCCATCTGCTCGACCAGCTCGACCGCGTCGCGCCGACCGACGCCAACGTGCTGATCCTCGGCGAGAACGGCACCGGCAAGGGCGTGATCGCGCGGCGCCTGCATGCACGCTCGCGGCGCGCCGCCAGGCCACTGGTCAAGGTCAACATGGGCGGTATCCCCGAGTCGGTGTTCGAGGCCGAGATGTTCGGCCACGTGCGCGGTGCGTTCACCGACGCCAAGAGCGACCGCATCGGCCGCTTCGAGCTGGCCGACGGCGGCACCCTGTTCCTCGACGAGATCGCCAACATCCCGCCGGCGCAGCAGCCCAAGCTGCTGCGCGTGCTCGAGGACGGCGAGCTGGAGCGGGTCGGCTCCTCGCGCACGCTGAAGGTCGACGTGCGGCTGATCTCGGCGACCAATGCCGATCTGGCCGACGACGTCGCGCGCGGCGTGTTCCGCAAGGACCTGCTGTTCCGACTCAACACGGTGGAGCTGCGCCTGCCGCCGCTGCGCGAGCGCAGCGAGGACGTGCCGCTGCTGGCCGAGTCGTTCCTCGAGCGCTTCTCGCGCCGCTATCACCGCGACGGCCTGCGCTTCGCGCCGTCGGCGTCCTCGGCGCTGTCGGCCTATGCCTGGCCCGGCAACGTGCGCGAGCTCTCGCACGCGATCGAGCGCGCGGTGCTGATGAGCGCCGGCAACGCGATCGACGCCGATGCGCTCGGCCTCGCCGCCGGACAGCACTCCGGCGCGACCCTGGCCGCGGCCGCTGCGCCGCTCGCGGCGGCGAGCGGCGGCGGCACGATCGAACAGGCCGAGGAACAGATGGTGCGCGACGCGCTGCAGTCCACCGGCGGCAACATCCAGCGCGCCGCCGCGATGCTCGGCCTGAGTCGCCCCGCGCTGTACCGGCGCATGGAAAAGTACGGCATCCAGTGAAACCGGCGCCGTTCCGCAGGCGGCACCGCTGCGGCGCTCCTCCGAGCGCCGCCGCCGCCCGTGGACGCGCCGCGTGAAACCCGCACCGGCCCCGTCGCGCTGGCGCTACGAGACGCGCACGCTGGCCGCGACGCTGCTGGCGACGCTGCCGGCGTCGATCGCGCTGGCGGTCGCGCTCGGCTATCTGCTGTCGCCGTGGATCGCCGCACTGGCCTGGGGCGGCGTCGCGCTGCTGACGCTGGTGCTGGCGGTCGAGGTGCGGCGCCGCGCGATCTATCCGCTGCAGACGCTGTCGAACCTGCTCGAGGCGCTGCGCGAGGGTGACTACAGCCTGCGCGGCGCGCGCGCGCGCCGCGGCGATGCGGTCGGCGAGGTGGTCTGGGAGATCAATGCGCTGGCCGACACGCTGCGCAGCCAGCGGCTGGCGGTCGAGGAGAAGAGCGCCTTGCTCGACAAGGTCATCGAGACGCTGGACGTCGCCGTGTTCGCGTTCGACGGCGAGGGCTTCCTCAAGCTCGCCAATGCCGCCGGCGAGCGCCTGCTCGGCGCCGAGTTCAGCCGGCTCGATGGCCGTCCGGCCAGCTCGCTGGGTCTGGCCGAGTACTTCGACATGCCGACCGTGAGCCTGGTCGAGCGCAGCTTTCCGGGCGCCAGCGGCCGCTGGGAGGTGCGTCATGCGCGCTTCCGCGACGACGGCCGCCCGCACGATCTGATCGTCATCAGCGATCTGAGCCGCGCGCTGCGCGAGGAGGAGCGCCTGGCCTGGCAGCGCCTGCTGCGCGTGCTCGGCCACGAGCTCAACAATTCGCTGACGCCGATCCGCTCGATGACCGCGACCCTGGCCAAGATCCTCGCGCACGACCCGCTGCCCGAGGACTGGCGCGAGGACGCCGCCAGCGGCCTGGCGATCGTCAGCGACCGCGCCGAGTCGCTGTCGCGCTTCATCGGCCGCTACACCGCATTGGCGCGGCTGCCGCCGCCGAGTCCGCGGCCGGTCGCGTTCGACGAGCTGCTGCAGCGCGTGGCGCGGCTCGAGCAGCGCATCGCGGTCGACGTCGACCCGGGGCCCGCGCTGCGGCTGACGATCGACCCGGACCAGATCGAACAGGCCTTGATCAACCTGGTCCAGAACGCCGTCGACGCGACGCTCGGCATCGGCCGCGCGGTCGCGCTGCGCTGGCGCGTCGAGGGCGATCATGCGGTCGTCGAGATCCGTGACGAAGGCCCTGGCCTGCCGCCGAGCCGCAATCTGTTCGTGCCGTTCTTCACGACCAAGCCGGGCGGCTCGGGCATCGGCCTGGTGCTGGCGCGGCAGATCGTCGAGGCGCACGGTGGCACGCTGAGCCTCGAGAACCGCAGCGATGCGCGCGGCTGCGTCGCGCGGCTGCGCCTGCCGCTGGAGCGTGCCGGCCATGCGGCGTGAATCGCGACGCGTCGGATTGATCCTGGCTGGCTGCCTGCTCGCTGCCGGCGTCGCGGCCGCGCCGCGCTCGGCCGCGTTGCAGGCCGGCGGTCGCGCCGCCTGCCGCGCGATCGCCGCCCAGGTCGATGCCGTGGCCGGCGACGGACCGCTGCTGCTGCGCAGCTACGATGCGCCGGCCGCCGGCGATCCGTCCGCCGACGAGGCCGCGCTCGCGACCGCGGCCTTCAGCTACGACAACGCATTGGCGGTGATCGCGCTGACCGCCTGCGACCGACCCGCGCAGGCGCGCCGCGTCGCACTGGCGCTGCGCGCGGCCGCACTCGGCGAGGCGCGTCTGCGCAATGCATACCGCGCCGGACCGCTCAGCGAGACCGGTCTGCCGCTGCCGAACGGCTGGTGGGACGCCGCCGAGGGGCGCTGGGTCGAAGACGCGTATCAGATGGGCACCGCGACCGGCAACGTCGCCTGGACCGCGCTGGCGATGCTCGCGATCGCGGCGCGCGACGACGACCCGGCCTGGCGTGCGGCCGCCGTGCGGCTGGCCGAGTGGACGCTCGCGCACAGCGCCGACACGCGCGGCGATGGCGGCTTCGACGGCGGCGTGCACGGCTTCGACGCCGCGCCGCAGCGGCTGCGCTGGAAATCGACCGAGCACAATGCCGATCTCGCCGCCGTGTTCGGCCTGCTCGCGCGCGGTGCCGACGCCGAACGCTGGCGCATCCATGCCGCGCAGGCGCGCAGCTTCGTCGCCGCGCAATGGGACGCCGCGCAGGGCCGCTTCCGCGTCGGCACGCAGAGCGACGGCGTCACGCCGAACGAGAGCACGTCCGGCCTCGACGCCCAGCTGTGGCCGCTGCTGCTGCCCGATGCGCCGGCCGAGTGGTGGCGCGCGCTGGCCTGGGCCGAGCGCCAGCACGGCGTGCGCGGCGGCTTCGACTTCAACGCCGATCGCGACGGCATCTGGAGCGAGGGCACCGCGCAGGCGATCCTGATCTACCGGCGCGCCGGCCGCAGCAGCGAGGCGCGTGCCGCCTACGCCGAGCTGCCGCCGGTCCGCAGCGCCTCTGGCTATCTCGACGCGACCGACCGCCCGTCGATCACGACCGGCCTGGCGATCGGTCCGGACAGCACGACCGACGACTTCCGCTACTACCGCCGGCCGCATCTGGGTGCGACCGCGTGGCTCGTACTCGGCGCGTACCGCTTCAATCCGTTCACGCTGGGCGAGCGCTGAGGCCGGCCCGGGCCGCGCGACTGCGCAGGACACCGGCGAAGCGGCTGCATGGATGTCCCGCTGTCGCCGGTACCGCTCGAGCCTGGATCGGACAGGACCGCCGCTCGCGGGCGCCCGATCGCCGCAGGCCTCGTCGAGCTTCGCCGGCCGGCGCTGCGAGGGCATCGGCCGCCAGCATCGACAGGAAGCGGTTTGCGAACCGAGCGATACCGCGCCGTCAGGTCGCGCGCCGCCGTGCGCCGACTCGAATCGCGGTTCGAGCTCGGCGATCACGCCGCGCCTGAGGCATCATCGACCCGCACGCGTCAGCGCGACGCGGAAAAGCAGGGGAGAGACGATGGCCGACCACGATCCCGCGCATGCGACCGGTGCGCGCCATCGCCTGATCCTGCTCGCGATATTCGCGGCGGTGTTCGTGATGCTCGGCATCGCGCCGGTCTCGCGCGCGGACTGGCTGCTCGAGAACGCCCTGGTCGTCGCCGCGCTGGCCTGGCTGATTCGGGATGCGCGCCACGGCCGGCCGCTGTCGCGCGCGGCGTACACGCTGCTGTTCGCGTTCGGCTTGTTCCACGAGCTCGGCGCGCACTACACCTATTCCGAAGTGCCGTACGAGGCCTGGTTCGGCGCACTCAGCGGCGGGCGCTCGCTCGATGCGCTGCTCGGCTTCGAGCGCAACCAGTACGACCGGCTCGTGCATTTCCTGTACGGCCTGCTGATCACGCCGGTCGCGGCCGAGGTGCTGGTCGAGCGCGTGCCGCTGCGCGGCGCGTGGCGCATCGTGCTGCCGGCGACTTTCATGTTCTCGCACGCCCTGATCTACGAACTGATCGAATGGGGCGCCGCCAGCGCGTTCGGCGGCGAGCTCGGCGAGGCCTATCTCGGCACGCAGGGCGACGTCTGGGACGCGCAGAAGGACATGGCCCTGGCCGTGCTCGGCACGCTGATCGCGCTGCCGGTGTGGCTGTGGCGCGGGCGCCGCCGGAGCGGCGGCGCACACTGAAATCTCACTCCCCGCGCAGCGCCTGCATCGGCGACTCGCGCGCGGCGCGCAATGCCGGCAGCGCGGTCGCGAGCAGGCCGGCCAGCAGCAACGCGGCGACCGTGATCGCGAGCGAGGCCGGGTCGGCCGGTCCGATCTCGAACAGAAATCCTTCGAGCAGGCGACTCGCACCGAGCGCGGCGAGCAGGCCGATGCCCAGGCCGATCGTGACGTCGCGCAATGCGCCGTCGACAACGCCGCGCATCAGCCGGATCGGCGCGGCGCCGAGCGCGGCGCGCACGCCGTATTCGCGGCGGCGCGTCGCGACCGCGACCGCGGTCACCGAGTACAGGCCGACGCTGGCCAGCAGCAGCGCGAGGCTGGCGAACAGGCCGATCAGCACGGCATTCATGCGCTGGCCGGCGGTCGCGTCGGCGACGTCGCGCTCGAGCAGGCGCAGCGCGGCCAGGCCCTGTTGCGGCGCGACTTCGCGCAGCGCCGTGCGCGCGCGCTCGGCGAACAGGGCCGCATCGCCGTCGACACGGATCGCGGCGTTGAGCGGAATGAACTGGCGCAGCAGCGCGAGCACCGGGTCCGGCAGCTGCGCCAGCGCGACGTGGACGATCGGCGGCGCCTCCTCCTGCGGTCCGAACTGGCGCACGTCGCCGACCACGCCGACCACGCGCAGCTGCGGCGCATCGGGGCCGAGCGCGATGCGCAGCGTCTTGCCGAGTGCGTCGTTGCCGAAGTACTGCCGCGCGAACGCGGCATTGACGACCGCGACCGGTTCGGCGCCGGCGCGATCGGCGTCGGCGAAATCGCGTCCGGCCAGCAGCGGCATGCCGAACGTCGCGAACGAGCCCGGGCTGACCGCGCGGAACTGCATCGCCGAGACTTCGGTATCGGTGCCGACGCTGACCGGCAGGTTGAGCTGCGAGGCGATCGGCAGATTCGTCGTCAGCGCCGCCTCGCGCACGCCGGGCTCGGCGCGCAGGCGGTCGATCAGACGGCGCGAGAAGTCCTCGATCGCGGCGGCGTCCGGATAAAGGCCCGGCGACGGATTGAGCCGGAACACCAGCACGCCGCCGGCGTCGAAGCCGAGGTCGACGCGGTTGAGGCGCAGCAGCGAGTGGGCGAGCAGGGCAGCCGAGGCCAGCAGCACGGTCGCCAGCGCGGCCTGGGCGACGACCAGCGAGCGGCCGAGCCGGCCCGATCCGCGGCTGAGCCCGCTGCGCGCGCCGGCGACCAGCTCGCGCACCGCGGTGTCGGCGCGTGCGCGCCAGGCGCCGAACGCGGCCGACGATGCGGCCACCCCGACGCCCGCGGCGATCGCGAGCAGCCACACGCGCGCGCCGAACAGCGCCGCGTCGGCCGGCAGCCAGTCCGGCGGCAGCCAGGCGCGGCCGAGCGCGAGTGCCGCGGCGGCCAGCGCGAGACCGAGGCCGCTGCCGGCCAGGCCGATCAGCAGGCCCTCGGCGAGCGCCGGCAGGCTGGCCTGGCGTCCGCTGGCGCCGAGCGCGGCGCGCACCGCGCCGTCGTGGCTGCGCGCGACCGCACGCAGCAGCATCAGATTCGACAGATTGACCGCGACCAGCACCAGCACGCACAGCGCGCACGCGAAGAACAGCGACAGCACCGGCCAGGCCGCGGCACCGAAGTTCGCGGCCAGCGAGGTCGCCGTGAAACGCGTGCGGCGCGCCTCGCCGAAACCGAGCTCGGCGCCGTGCGCGGCCAGCCGCGCATCGAGCGCGCCGGCCGCCGCGGCGACCGTCGTGCCCGGCGACAGCCGCGCGATCACGCGCAGGTTGGTGCCGTTGTCGCGCGTGGTCGGCGGCAGTGCCAGCGGCAGCAGCAGATCCGGCGCGGCATCGAGCCGGAACGAGGCCGGCAGTACGCCGACCACCGGCGTCGCGACGCCGTCGACGACCAGCGTGCGGCCGATCACTGCCGGGTCGCCGTTGAAATGGCGCTGCCAGAACGCATGGCCGAGGATCGCCGCCGGCGCGCCGCCGGGGCGGTCTTCCTCGGCGCTGAAGTTGCGGCCCTGGACCAGGCCGACGCCGAGCGTCGGCAGCAGACCGGCGTCGGCCGGCCAGGCGGTGACCAGCGCCGGCTCGCCTTCGCCGGCGACGTTGACGTCCTTCGGCGCGAACGCGCTGCCGAGCTGCTCGACGCCGGGCAGGTCCGCGAGCAGGCGGTACTGCTGCGGCGACAGCACCGACCAGTTGCCGGCCCCGTAGCTCTGACTGAGCACCGCGAGCCGCTCGGGTTGCGGATACGGCGCGGCCTTCAGCACGATCGCGTCGATCAGCGCGAACACCGCCGCGCAGGCGCCGACGCCGAGCGCCAGCGTCAGCGTGGCCAGGCCGACGAAGCCGGGGCGACGCGCGGCAGCACGGGCGCTGCGGCGCAGTTCGGTCAGCAGGATCGAAACACTCATGACGGCTCCGGAGGATACGGGTTGCCGCGGGCGCGGACACGCGGCGTCGGTAGATCCGTTCCAAGTGCCGTGCCAGGTGGTCCGCGCGGCCGATCAACGGCTTGCGTCGCGCCGCCGAGCGCGAGCGTCCGCTCGCGGACAGATGCCGTCCGCCGGTGGACGGCGCACGCGGCGCGGGCCGAACGGCGCCCGGTGTCGCGGGCGGACCGCGGGCGGACCGCGGGCGTCGACGGGCAGCGCGCAGGCGGAGCCGAGGCCGGCGCCGCGCCCGTGGCCCGTCAGCGGCGGCATGACGCCGCGCACCAGTCCACCGCTGCTGCGCAGCGCCTACACTGCGCGCATGCCGTCCGTTCCCGCCGCGCCGATTCCGGCGCTCCGCCTGTCGAGCTTCTACTTCGCCTACTACGCCGCGCTCGGCGCGTTCAATCCGTACTGGGGCCTGTTCCTGAAGGCGCGCGGCATGGACGTGGCCGCGATCAGCGTGCTGATGAGCCTGTGGTACGCCACGCGCATGGTCGCGCCGACCGCCTGGAGCCTGCTCGCGGCGCGCGCACGCCGTCCGGTGCAGTGGCTGCGCCTGGGCTGCGCGCTGACGCTGGCGAGCTTCGCCGCCTTTGTGCTGCCGCTCGGCTTCGCGGCGCTGTTCGCGACGATGGTCGTGTTCTGCTTCGCCTACAACGCGGTGATGCCGCAGTTCGAGGCGCTGACGCTGTCGCATCTGGAGGGACGCGCCGAGCGCTACGGGCGCATCCGCGTCTGGGGTTCGATCGGCTTCATCGTGGTGGTCGGCCTGCTCGGCGTCGTGTTCGACCATGTCGCGGTCGACTGGCTGCCGTGGCTGATGCTGCCGCTGTTCGCCGGCCTGCTCGCCGCCGCCTGCGTCAACGACTACGGTCGCGCGCACGTCGAGCGGGTGGGCGGCAGCGACGAGGACGGCTTCTGGCGCCGGCTGCGCCGGCCGCAGGTGATCGCGTTCTTCGTCGTCGCATTGCTGGTGCAGCTCTCGTTCGGGCCGTACAACACGTTCTATTCGATCTATCTGGACGCGCACGGCTATCGGCCGTCGGCGCTGGGCCTGTTCTGGATGATCGGCGTGCTGCTCGAGATCGCGGTGTTCTTTCTGTCGGCGCGGATCTTCGCGCGCTGGTCGGCGGCCAGCCTCATGATGGCGTCGCTGATCGCCTCGGCGCTGCGCTGGACCGCGACCGCGCTGTGGCCGGAGAGCGCGGTGCTGATGGCCTGCGCACAGGCGCTGCATGCGCTGAGCTTCGCCGGCTTCTTCGCGGCCGCGATGCATTTCCTCGCCGCGTTCTTCCCGGGCGCGATGAACGGCCACGGCCAGGGCGTGTTCTACGGCTTCTCCTCAGGCGTCGGCGGCGTGCTCGGCGCGCTCGCGGCCGGCCAGGTCTGGCGCCTGGCCGGCGGCGAGACCGCGTTCGCGCTGGCCGGCGGCGTCGCGCTGGTCGCCGTGGCGATCGCCGCGATATGGCTGCGGCCGGGGCGCGTCGGCGTGTAGCGCGCTCACGCCTCGGCGAACGCGAACGCCAGCACGCGGCGGATGTCGTCGGTGCCGGCCAGCTGCATCAGCAGGCGCTCGACGCCGAGGGCGACGCCGGCGCAGGCCGGCAGGCCGTCGGCCAGCGCGGCCAGCAGGCGCTCGTCGATCGGCGGCTCGGCCTGGCCGCGCTGGCGGCGTCGCGCCAGGTCGTGCTCGAAGCGGGCGCGCTGCTCGGCCGCATCGGTCAGCTCGTGATAGCCGTTGGCGAGCTCGTAGCTGCCCAGATACAGCTCGAAGCGCTCGGCCACCGGCGGCGTGCCGGGGCGGATCCGCGCCAGTGCGCACTGGCTGGCCGGCCAGTCGTGGACGACGGTGATCTGGTCGGCCGGGAAGGCCGGCTCGATCCGGTGTGTGATCAGCAGGTCCAGCCAGTCCTCGCGCGTCAGGCCCTCGCCGCGGATGCCGAAACCGGCCAGCGGCACGCCGAGGTCCTCGACCGGCGCCTCGAACGGGTCCAGGGCCAGCGCCTGCACGAACAGCTCGCGGTAGGTCAGCGAGCGCAGCGTCGCGGTGCGGCCGACCATCGCCAAAGCAGCCCGTACCAGGGCCACCGTCTCGTCGGCCAGGCCGAGGTGGTCCCAGCCGACGCGGTACCACTCGAGCATCGTGAACTCTGGGTTGTGGCGGCGGCCGGCCTCGCCGTTGCGGAACACGCGGCCGAGCTCGTAGCAGTCGCCGACGCCCGCGGCGAGCAGGCGCTTGAGCGGATGTTCCGGCGAGGTGCGCAGCCAGCGCGGGCCCGGCCGTGCGGCCGCCGGGCCATTGAAAGCGGCCGCAAAGCTCTCGATGTTGGGCTCGGTATTGCCGGCCTCCGAGAGCATCGGCGTCTCGACCTCGAGCACGCCGCGCTCGGCGAAGAAGTCGCGGATCAGCCGGTACAGCGCGGCGCGCAGGACCAGGGCCTCGCGCAGGGTCGGACCGCTCATCGCGCCAGCTCCGGGCCGGGCCGCGTCGCGGCCTTGTCATAGGCAGCATCAATCATCGCAATCCCATCAATCAATTTTCCTATGCCGCTGCACTGCACTAACATGCACGGCGTTTTCACCCCAACCGAAGGAATCCACCATGTCCCTGATCAATACCGTCATCAAGCCGTTCAAGGCCCAGGCCTACCACAACGGCAAGTTCGTCGAAGTCAGCGATGCCACCCTGAAGGGCAAGTGGTCCGTCGTGGTGTTCTACCCGGCCGACTTCACGTTCGTCTGCCCGACCGAGCTGGAGGATTTGGCCGACCATTACGCCGAGTTCCAGAAGCTGGGCGTCGAGGTCTACGGCGTATCGACCGACACCCATTTCGCGCACAAGGCCTGGCACGACACCTCCGAGGCGATCAAGAAGGTCCAGTATCCGCTGGTCGGCGACCCGACCGCCACGCTGTCGCGCAACTTCGAGGTGCTGATCGAGGAAGAAGGCCTGGCCCTGCGCGGCACCTTCGTGATCAACCCCGAGGGCGTCATCAAGGTGCTGGAGATCCACGACAACGGCATCGGCCGCGACGCCTCCGAGCTGCTGCGCAAGGTCAAGGCCGCGCAGTACGTCGCCTCGCACCCGGGTGAGGTCTGCCCGGCCAAGTGGCAGGAAGGCGCGCAGACGCTGAAGCCCTCGCTCGACCTGGTCGGCAAGATCTAAGCGGCTTTCGTTCTCCCCCGACAGCCAGCCGACGCCAGCCACGGGGTGTTCTTCGCAGTACCCGCCGCCGCTCCGCCACGCCGGAGCGGCGGCCATCGATTCCCCACGACGTGAGGCGATCCCGCCTGCGGCCCGGCCGCCGCGGATCGACCGTCACCGATCGCGCCGCGAGCGCGCATGCAACCGGAGTACCGCCATGTTGGACGCCGATCTCAAAACCCAGTTGAAGGCCTACCTCGAGCGGGTCACGCAGCCGATCGAGATCACGGCCTCCCTCGACGACAGCGACAAGTCCCGCGAGATGCAGGGACTGCTGCAGGACATCGTCTCGCTGTCGGACAAGATCACGCTGATCGAGCACCGCGGCGGCGACGAGCGCACGCCCTCGTTCTCGATCAACCGGCCCGGCGGCAAAATCGCGCTGCGCTTCGCCGGCATCCCGATGGGCCACGAATTCACCTCGCTGGTGCTGGCCCTGCTGCAGGTGGGCGGTCATCCGTCCAAGCTCGCGCAGGACGTCATCGAGCAGGTCCGCCACCTCGACGGCGACTACCGCTTCGAGACCTATTTCTCGCTGAGCTGCCAGAACTGCCCGGACGTGGTGCAGGCGCTGAACCTGATGGCCGTGCTGAATCCGAGGATCCAGCACGTCGCGATCGACGGCGCGCTGTTCCAGGACGAAGTCGACCGCCGCCAGGTGATGTCGGTGCCGACCGTGTTCCTCAACGGCGAGACCTTCGCGCAGGGACGCATGGGCGTGGAGGAAATCCTCGCGCGCCTGGACACCGGTGCGGTCGAGCGCGAGGCGCGCAAGATCGACGCCAAGCCGGCCTTCGACGTGCTGGTCGTCGGCGGCGGTCCGGCCGGCGCGGCCGCGGCGATCTACGCCGCACGCAAGGGCATCGTCACCGGCGTCGCGGCCGAGCGCTTCGGCGGCCAGGTGCTCGACACGATGGGCATCGAGAACTTCATTTCGGTCCAGGAGACCGAGGGGCCGAAGCTGGCCGCGCAGCTCGAGCAGCACGTGCGCCAGTACGAGGTGGACGTCATGAACCTGCAGCGCGCCGAGCAGCTGATTCCCGGCGAGCTGATCGAGGTCAAGCTGGCCAGCGGCGCCTCGCTGAAGTCGCGCACGGTGATCCTGTCGACCGGCGCGCGCTGGCGCCAGATGAACGTGCCCGGCGAGAACGAATACCGCAACAAGGGCGTGGCCTATTGCCCGCATTGCGACGGTCCGCTGTTCAAGGGCAAGCGCGTCGCGGTGATCGGCGGCGGCAACTCCGGCGTCGAGGCCGCGATCGATCTCGCCGGCATCGTCGCGCACGTGACGCTGATCGAGTTCGACAGCCAGCTGCGCGCCGACGAGGTGCTGCAGCGCAAGCTGCGCAGCCTGCCCAACGTGACGGTGATCGTCTCGGCGCAGACCACCGAAGTGCTCGGCGACGGCCAGAAGGTGACCGGCTTGGTCTACAAGGACCGCCCCAGCGGCAATGCGCATACGGTGCCGCTGGACGGCATCTTCGTGCAGATCGGTCTGCTGCCGAACACCGAATGGCTCAAGGGCGTGGTCGAGCTGTCGCCGCGCGGCGAGATCATCGTCGACGACCGCGGCCAGACCTCGGTCCCCGGCGTCTACGCGGCCGGCGACTGCACGACCGTGCCGTACAAGCAGATCGTGATCGCGATGGGCGAGGGATCCAAGGCCGCACTGAGCGCGTTCGACTACCTGATCCGCAGCAGCGCGCCGGCGACCGATCAGGCCAAGGCGGCGTGATCGGGTGTTGGGCGTTGCATCGCGTCACTCGGATGCGTCGGATATCCGGACGTTCCGGACTTCGTGCCGGAAGACGCAGGCCCGCCGTCGGCGGGCCTGCAAGCTGCGCTCGATCAATGAGCGTGTTTGACGCGTGATTCGAGCCCGGTCGGGCGACGTGATGCAACCCGTAGGCATGCGCCTGCACTGATTTGGACAGTGCATGCCGAGGGGCAATCTCCTCCTCGTCATATTCATCGATTGCGATATTTGACCGTGCTCTCGGTCGAGGATTACCTTTGCGGGCAGCCGTAAAGGGCGCCTCGGGGGGCAGGTCGATGGCACGGACGTCCAAAGCAGTTGGCGGCATTTCGCTGCCTGGCGTGGCGGTTCTTCTGGCCGTTTTCTGGATGCTCGGCAAATGCTCGAGCGAACCGGCGAAGGTCGAGCGCACGCCTCCGGTTTCGGCGCGAATCGCTCCGCAACCGCCTCCCACTGCGAATCTGACTCCGCAGCAGCCCGCACCGAATCCGATCCTGTATGTCGATGCCGACTCGTTGAACTACCGGAAATCCCCGGACGGAGCCATCGTCGGCCGTCTTTCTCGAGGAGCCCGCATCGCGGCCCTGGAGCGAAAGGAAGGCTGGATCAAGATTTCGATAGGCGTGTCCGGCACTGCGTGGATAGCGGAAAGGCATACTTGTGCGACCGCCAACTGTTGGCTCCGTGCGCGTGCAGTCGCATCGACCCCGCCTGCGCGCCAGACGATCTCACCCTTGCGCGCCATTCGGCCCTCCTATGATTCAGCTTGTCCGTGTTCCGGTTCGGCCAACTGCTACGGACCGCGCGGAGGCCGCTACTGCTTCACCAGTGGCGGCAACAAGCGATATCGATGAGTGTGGGTCGGTGTCGGCGTGTACGTAGGCGGAGGCGCTTCGCTTCAAGCGAATCGAAACGCCCGTGTTCTTCGTCACCGCGGCTACATCACACGTCGTGGACCTGTCTGTCGATCGGAGGATACGATCGGCAACCTCGGGCTCGGACACTGATGTCCGATGTCCCATTCGGAACGAAAGGAGAGTTGTGGATGAAGCTGCGTCACTGGAGCACGATCCTGATGCTGATGTGGAGCGCATCAGCACTTGCGGCAAGCCCCACTACCGTTCGTAAGCAGATCGAGGCCAGTATGCTGGTCACCGGCTCGGTCCTGATCGAGCCGGACGGCAGCGTCGGCCAACTGGAAATCGACGATCGCGCGGCCTTGCCGACCGAGGTGGCCGGTCTGATCGAAAGCGCCGGATCGGCGTGGAAGTTCGAGCCGGTACGGGTGGACGGCATAGCACGCCGAGCGAAAGCCCGTATGAGTCTGTTGCTGGTGGCCAACAGGCGGGACGACGGCAAGTACGGCGTCTCGATCCGCAGTGGCTACTTCGGGGAGGATGCGATGACGGCCGAGGAACGGCAGCACCGTGCCGATTCGATCCGGCTGCTGTCGAGGAAGCCGAATCCGACCTATCCGATGGGGGCTTCGGAGAAGGGGGCTCGCGGAACGGTCTATCTCGCCGTGAAGGTGGGGCGGCAGGGAATGGTGGAGGATGTGATCGTCGAGCAGGTCAATCTGCGCTATGTCGCGAGTGAAAGCGAGATGAGGAAGATGCGCGACATGTTCGCGCGATCGGCGCTCGCCGCGGTGAAGAACTGGACGTTCCAGCCACCGACCGAGGGCGCATCTGCGTCCGCCGACTTCTGGTCGGTACGTGTCCCGATCAGATACGACTTCGACGTCAAAGCGCCGTCATACGGTGAATGGCAGGCCTATGTGCCGGGCCCGCGTCAGCCGATCCCGTGGTCCGGGCGAGCGCCCGTTGAGAACGATAGTCCCGACGCATTGGTCGCCGGCGGCATCTATGAAATCGGTAAGGGCATGCAGCTGCTGACACCGCTGCAGTCGGGATGAACTCGCGCTCGTCAGGAACACATGGCAGGCGTTTCTTCTACCATTAGCCCGCCGCGGTCGACACATCAATGGTCGAACTTCGGTGTCTGCTCGACAAGGTATCGCACTTGCTCGAGGCGCTGGCAGGCGTATCGGTCATGGATCGGCATGTCCAGCACAGTCAGGCCATGTTCCACATCGACATCCGGAACGAGGCTGTTGCGCGGCGGCTCCAGTATCTGTGCACGGCAGCCAACGTCGAGCTGACCCCGCCGATGCGTTCAATAGATCGTCGGGGTTTACAGGCGGAAGTCATTCGACGGTTCTCGATCCTTGCGTGCTACCGTCCGTTCGACTCCGTCGAGTTCGGCTATCTGCAGCTGCTCGGCATCCACTTGGTCTGGCATCTTCACGGCGTCGGTGTCCTGTCGCCCGATGCGGCCGACAAGCTCCTGCGGCACTGGCGCGCTGCAGAGGTAGGCGTACGCGGAAGCGGTGGGACGTGACGTACCTTTCGTCGAAGAGTTGGAGTTCTTCAGGCACGATTGCGTTCAACAGTGGCATGGCAGGAGCGAGGCGACGCCCGGCAGAAGATCGAGCGCGATCGCATGCACGTTCTTTCGATAGGGGGACATCAGTGAACGCATCGCCCAGCTTCAAAGCGATCTCGCTCGGCGCGCTGGTGATCCTGGGCGGCTATCGGCTGTGCATGGTGTTCGTATCCTTTCTTATGCCGCTTGGACCACCTAAGGCGGTGTGGACGATGCTGGCAATTCTCGCAGCGGGGCTGGCGATGGCATCCGGAGCCGTCGGGGCGTACTTGGCGCACCGGGCGCCGGTTCGTCACGGTGTGCTGGCGGGATTCTCAGGAGGTGCTGTCTTGCTGCTGTTCTTGGGGATGGTGGCACCGGCGGATGCCGGCTTCGTCTTTCTGGGGCCGATCATCACCGTCACCCTGCTTGCCTTCGTTGGGGCGCTGTTTACGGTCTACATCTGGCCCAGGCGCGGCGTGGCTGATGGAGAGGCGGGTGAGTCATCCTCGATAGACGCCTAGGCGCAGTGTCCGGGATGTCCGGCGGATACTGGCAGGATGCGGCGTCAGTCTCATGAGGACGGCGAGTCCATCGTGAAGCGCACGGCTGCCGCGGATCCGATGCCATGAGCCAGGTTCGGAATGGAACCAAAGCGCGTCGGTCCGAGAGCACCGGCGATCGCATCATCAAGGTCAATCACGCCGGCGAAAACGGCGCGGTCAGCATCTACCGCGGACAAATCTTCATGGCGCGCTGGACCGCGCCGGCCATGCTTCCTCAACTGCGGCTTTTCTGTGAGCACGAGCAGCATCACCGTGCGATCTTCTGTGCAGAACTCGAGCGCAGGCGTCGCCGTCGCTGCCGAAGCTACGGACTGTGTGCTCTCGGTGGCTGGGTGTTGGGTCTCTTGACGGGATTGCTCGGCGCCAAGGCGATCGCTGCAACAACCGTCGCCGTCGAACGCGTCGTGCTTCGCCATCTGGAGCGGCAACTGATCACGTTGCGCGGCGTGGATGTGGAGGCCGTGGCGGCGATCACCGCCATCATGGAGGACGAAGCGGTGCACAGGGATCATGCCGAGCGCTGCGTGGAGCCCGACTCGTTCTGGCTGCGTGCACTCACGCCGATCGTATCCACTTCGACGGAGATCGTGATCTGGTTGGGAATGCGGCTGTGAGGGCTCTGTAGCGCTGCGCTCAATCGACCAAGGGTGAGCGGTTCTCCGGCAACCCAGTACGGGCTGCAACCGAAGGCCCGTCGGTCGTATCTCCATCGGCATTCTCGAGTCGAGTGCCGATGAAGACCTTCCTTGCCTGTATGTTGAGTGCCGTTGCCTCGCTGGCCGTCGCGGCGGATAGCGCCACGCCCGATCTCTCGCCGCTAGTCCGTCAGGTCGAGCACGCGAAGAACGTCACCGCACATCCGTTCGGCACCGCCATCGCCGTCGTCAGGGAGGGCGCGATCGTCTACGAGGCGTATCTGGGCTACGCCGACATCGGCGCGCGCAAGCCCGTCACGCGCGATACCGCGTTCTACATCGCCTCGGCGACCAAGCCGTTCTTTGCGTTGAACGCCCTGTTGAAGGAAGCGGCTGGCCAGCTCGACGTGACGACGTCGCTGCAGCAGCTGTTTCCCGACATCCGCTTCGCCGGGTTCGATGCCGGTGCCGTCACCGTGCGCGATCTGCTGACGCATACCTCGGGCCTCGACGATGCGCCGCTGGTCTGGGCCACGGCGTTCAGCGGCGTGCACGATGCGCGTTCGCGACGCGCCCTGGTCGCGCTGGCGGCGCCGGATGCCGAGGCGGCGCATGGCACGTTCAAGTACACCAACGTCGGCTACAACATCCTCAGCGTCTGGATGGACCGGCGCGACGCGCTGCCGTGGCAGCAGCAGCTCGAGCGGGCGATCTTCCAGCCGCTCGGCATGCGCCATACGACCGCATCGGTCAGCCGGGCCGAAGCGGCCGGCTGGGCGCTGGCCAGGCCGTACTCGTTCGCGAGCGCCCGGGCCGCCGAGCCGCTGTACCTGACCAAGTCCGACCCGACGATGCATGCCGCCGGCGGCCTGCTGTCCACGGCGCCGGATCTGGCGCGGTTCCTGATCGCGCAGCTGGCGGCCGATGCTGACGGGCCGATCGCCCCGGCCGTGATCGCGCGCTCGCATCGGCCGCAGGCGGCCGTGTCGTCGAAGTATCTGGACTTCGAGCGCTCGGGCTATGCCTGGGGCTGGTACACCGGTGCCTACAAGGGCCGGCCGATGCTGCACCATTTCGGCGGCTTTGCGGGCTTCCACGCGCACCTGTCGTTCATGCCGGAAGCCGGGATCGGGCTGGTCGTGCTCAACAACGACGACGTGCTCGGTGCGCAGCTGACCAATCTGATCGCCGATTACGTCTACGGCGTGCTGCTGGACGAGCCCGGCGTCGAGGCAACCTCGGCACGCCGCTTCGCCGAACTCGCAGACAAGGCAAGCGGCCTGCGCGCGAAAATCGCCGAGCAGCGCAGCGGCATAGGATCGCGTGCCTTCAACCTGTCGCTGCCGCGCGAGCGCTACGTCGGCACGTATGCACACGCCGCCCTCGGCGAGATCGCGGTCACGCTGAACGCTGCGCAACGGCCGGTGCTGCGCTGGGGGCGCCTCGCGGCGACCGCGACCGGTGCCGAGCAGCGCGATCAGGTCCGCATCGAATGGGTGCCCAACTCGGGGGAATTCGCCGCGTTCGAGGTGGCGGACGGACAGGTCAAGGCGCTCGTCTTCGATCGGATCGTGTTCGGCAAGTCGCGCTAGCGGCGGCCCGCCGGCGCGTCGGCACGGGCGGGCGGGGCGCCCTGTGCGCGTCCGCGGCTCGTCCGCCGCCGAGGGCGCGCGTGCGGCCGATGGCACTCGACCTCGGCGGCCGGCTGCGATAATCAGACGGTCCGGATCGGACCGGCCCTGCGGATACGACGACCTCCATGCTTCCTGCCGCCATCAACCTCAAGGACAAGCTCGCGCGGTTCGGCGAGCACTGGTCGCCGCGCGTGATCGCCGAGATGAACGACTACCAGTTCAAGCTCGTCAAGATCCAGGGCGAGTTCGTCTGGCATGCGCATGCCGACACCGACGAGGTGTTCATCGTGATCGACGGAGACATGGCGATCGAGTTCCGCGATGGCGTGGTGGCGCTGAAGGCCGGCGAGCTGTGCGTCGTCGGCAAGGGCGTCGAGCATCGGCCCGTGGCCGCCGGCGAATGCTCGGTCATGCTGGTCGAGCCGCGCGGGGTGGTCAACACCGGAGAGGCCGGCGGTGCCTACACCGCGCCGAACGACGTATGGATCTAGCAGCGATGACTATTGCACCGGTCGAGCGGGTCGCCGTCGTGTCATCTTGCCGTGCGGCAGTCGCTGCGGGCAGCGCCGCATGAGCGGTCCCGCGCGCGAGGGCGTATTCGTCTATGCCAAGGACGTCGAACGCCTGGCGAGGTTCTATGCCGCGCTGCTCGGACTGCGGCGCGTCCACGATGCCGCCGAGCTGGCCGTGCTCGGCGGCGCGTCGATTCAACTGATCGTGCACGCGATACCGCCGGCGATCGCCGCCACGATCCGGATCGACTCGCCGCCCAAGCGGCGCGAGGACACCGCTTTGAAGTTCTTCTTCACGGTGCCGAGCCTCGCCGAAGCACGTCGATCCGCGGCGGCGCTCGGAGGCGAGGTGCTGGCCGAGGTATGGGACGGCCCGGGGTTTCGCGTCTGCAACGCGGTGGATCCGGAAGGCAACGTGTTTCAGCTGCGCGAGCCGATGCCATAGAGGTGTCAGGGCATCCGTCTCGGCATTCCTCGTCGGAGCGAGCGGGGTGCAGGCAGGAGCGCCTCAGCGCATCACCGGCGTACCCACCTGCGCCGAGTTCGGCGCCGGATGGAGACCGGCACCCCACCGCTTCCGACGCAGCGAGACCCGATCGGATCCACCGTGCCGATGCCGCGAAGTCATCGGCACCGTAGCGACAGCCTCACTCCGAGCGCTGCGGCCGCCGCATGCCCTGAAATCGCCGCCGGTACTCGCCCGGCGACAGGCCGACCAGACGCTTGAAGCTGCGGCGGAAGCCGCCGCTGTCTTCGTAGCCGGCGGCCGCGGCGACGCGGTCCACCGGGTCTTGCGTGCGTTCGAGCAGTTCGCGGCCGCGCGCGATGCGCAGCTGCTGGTGGTACTCGCTCGGCGTCAGACCGGTGGCCTTGACGAAGCGGCGCAGGAACGTGCGCGCGCCGAGACCGGCTCGCCCGGCCAGTGCGGCGATCGAGAACGGTGCCGGCGCATGGGTCTGCAGCCAGTGCTGCGCGGCGAGTACGGCCTTGTCGCCGTGCTGCAGGGGCGGCGTGAAATCGCTGTAGTAGCGCTGCTCGCGCCCGGGCGGGTCGATCAGCATGAAGCGTGCGGTCGTCCGCATCACCGCGGTGCCGAGCAGGCGCTCGACCAGGCTCAGACCCATGTCGGCCCAGGCCAGCACGCCGCCGGCGGTGACGATGTCGCCGTCGTCGATGACCAGGCGGTCCGCCTCGATCGTCAGCTCCGGATGGCGCCGCCGCAGCTCGTCGGCGAACATCCAGTGCGTCGTCGCCCGGCGCCCGGCGAGCAGGCCGGAGTCGGCCAGCACGAACACGCCGCCGCACACGGCCGCGACGATCGCGCCTTCGGCATGCCGCGACACCAGCCAGGCGCTGCTCTCGGGCGAATGGCCGCGCGCGATCGGCGCCAGATCGCTGGCCGGCACGACGACCAAGGTCGGCGCGCGCACCGGTCCGGGCCGGCTGTCGAACGTGCATTCGAGCCGGCCGTCGCCGGCCGAAGGGCGCCAGTGCGTGATGCGCACGAACGTCCTCGACGCGGCCGCCTGCTGGCGCGCGAAATAGTCGGCGTAGGTGAACAGGTCGGTGACGCCGTGGATGCAGGTGGCCTGCGATCCGGGATAGCAGACCACGGCGACGTCGACCGGCGCGGGGTCTGTCAGTTCCGGCCCGCTCTTTGTCATTTGCGTCCCTCCCGGGCCGAGCACCTGATCGCTATCTTGCGGCGTACTTCAAGAAAAGGGGAGCGGCATGACCACGACGACCTGGCGGGACGATCCGGCCCAGCGGCTGAGCATCGCAGCGGCCGACGGCGAGTTCGACGCGTATCGGGCGCGACCGGACTCGGCGCCGCGACCGGCCGTGGTCGTGCTGCACGAGGTGTTCGGCGTCAACGCAGACCTGCGTGCGACCTGCGACGAGCTGGCCGCGGCCGGCTACCTCGCGCTGTGTCCGGAACTGTTCTGGCGGCAGGCGCGCGGCGTGGACCTGTCGGTGCGCTCGAAGACCGACTGGGAGCAGGGACTGGCCTATTACCGGGCGTTCGATCTCGACGCCGGCGTTCGCGATATCGCCGCGACCGTCGAAGCGGCCCGCACGCTGCCGGGCAGCACCGGCAAGGTCGGCGTGATGGGCTTCTGTCTGGGCGGCCTGCTGACGTTCCTGGCCGCGGCGCGCACGCCGGTCGATGCCGCGGTGGCGTTCCACGGCGCGCGCACCGACGAGTTCCTGGCCGAGGCGGATGGGATCCGGGCTCCGCTGCAGATGCACCTGGCCGACGAGGACGAGTTCATTCCGAAGGAGGCGCAACGGCGGATCGAGGAGGCGCTGCGCGGTCGGCCCGGCTTCGAAGTGCATGGCTATCCGGGCTGCCGGCACGCGTTCTCGCGCCACGGCGGCATGCATTACGACGCCGAAGCGGCGCAGCTGTCGCGCAGCCGCACGCTGGATTTCCTGCGCCGCCACCTGGGCTGAGTCCGGCGCCCCGCGGCACGCAGGGGATTCGCGCTTTGTTCAGTCCGCTGATCGACAGGCCGAGGAGCACCACGATGAAAGAAGAGAGCTTCGCAGGGCGCGGAGGTATCCGGATCTTCGCGCGATCGTGGCGTCCGGCCGCGCCGCGCGCGGTCGTCGTGATCTGCCACGGCGTCAATTCGCATGGCGGCCAGTACGGGTGGGCCGCCGAGCGTCTCGAGGCGGCCGGCTTCGCGGTCTACGCGCTGGACCTGCGCGGCCGGGGCCGCTCGGACGGCGCGCGCTATTACGTCGAGGACATCGCCGACTACGCCGAGGACCTCGGCACGCTGATCGAAACGGCGCGCTCGCGCGAGCCGGGTCTGCCGGTCTTCCTGCTCGGTCACAGCGCCGGTGGCGTCGTCTCGTGCACGTACGCGCTCGACCACCAGGACCGGCTGTCCGGGCTGATCTGCGAGAGCTTCGCATTCCAGGTGCCCGCGCCGGCCTTCGCGCTCGCCGTGATCAAGGGCCTGGCGCGCCTCGCGCCGCGTCTGCCGGTGCTCAAGCTCAAGAACGCCGATTTCTCGCGCGATCCGGCCGCGGTGGCCGCGCTCGACGCCGATCCGCTGACGCGCGGTGAAGTGCAGCCGGCCGCGACCGTAGCCGCCCTGGTGCGCGCGAACGAGCGGCTGCGCCGTGAATTTCCGCGGATCACGCTGCCGGTGCTGATCCTGCACGGCACGGCCGACAAGGCCACGGTGCCGGACGGCAGCCGGTTCTTCCACGAAACGGCGGGCTCGGCCGACAAGACGCTGCGGCTCTACGACGGCCATGCCCACGACCTGCTCAACGATCTCGGCAAGGACGGCGTGATGGCCGACATCGTGAGCTGGATCGAGACGCGGCTGCATTGAGCCCGCGCCGACCGACTGCGCCGGACCGTTTGCCGGCCCGTGCGCTCGTCGCCGATGTACGCGATGCCGATCATCGCAGCCGGCCGTGCCGAACGCGCCGCCGCGATCGGATGGCGATGAGACCGGTCTTGGCGCTGACGCCGCCCGTGGCGCGGAGCTGCGGTGGCGTCGTGACCGGCGCCGCATCGTGGCCCGCATCTGTTCGCGCGGGTTCTCCGGCTGCCGACGGCGCGAAGCAGTTTGCCCACGCGCCTCGAACCCGACCGGACGCCGCCGCCATCCCGTTGCGCGAGCGGCGCCGGGCGGGTGGATCGATTCGCCGTCGTGGTAGATCGCGGCGTCAGTCGACCTCGAACTGCTGCAGCGAGACCGGCAGCCCGGAGCCCTCGACGACCATGATCAAGGCCGAGTCGAAACCGATGCTCGCGAACGGGACCGGCGCGGGCGTACCGCATTCGGGTGCGCGGATGAACGAGGGATGCGTTTCGGCGGCGGTGTTGTTGGCCGGATAGAAGCCGGGCAGCGTCTGTGCGCCGGCGCCGTTGGTCCACTCGACGACGAGGTTGTTCGCGGCGGTATCGGCGATCGTGCCGGTGACCGGGATCGTGAAGCTGGTCGGTGCGTTGCCGGCCGGTACCGAGAGGTTGAGCGTCGCACTGCCGATCGGCGTCAGCGCGGCGAGCGGTATCGTGTCCGCTGGCGTCGAGGCGGGGATCGTGTAGAGGTTGACCGTGATTGGCACGGCATCGTTGGCGCCGGCATCGCCGTCGCGCAGGCCGATCGTTACCGCACTGACGGTCGCGCTCGGTGCGGCGCCGTGCTCGGACAGATAGAAGCGGCGATAGAAAGAGTTCTCCAGCGTCGCGCCGGTGTTCTCGTTGCCGCAGGAGACGCCATCGATGCCGGGCGTGTTGTCGGTCTGTTGCGAGATCGACGTGGCGCCGAGCGCAATGGCGGTCCCGCTGATCTGATTGGTGCCGGTATCGCCACGCGACCAGCTGGCGGCGTTCGCCGCACTGGCCGACGTCCACAGCAGGGCCGCCGCGAGGACCGGAATCGAAGCATTGCGCATGTAGTCGCACTCCCAAGCAAAAGAAACGCCATTGTTGGCGGCCGGTCGGCGCGCGCCCACTTGACGAACGGACGATCGACGACAGCGAGCTGGACGGGACAAGCTGCGGCGTGCAGCTGGCGAGTGGTTCGCATGCGGATCGCCGAATCGCGGCCGGCATCGGCCGTATCGCTGCGACCGTCCGCGTGCGGCGCCAGCCGTCTCGCTAGCGCGCGGCGGCAGTGCCCGCTGTGCGGCGGCGCGCGGCGCTTGCGCGTAGGATGGCGCGCGGTACGCGGCGAACCGGTGGCCGCGGCTGGGGCGCGGCAGCGCCCGCCGATCGAACGAAGAGGACTGAGCGATGTCGACGCACGGCAAGCTTTTCGCGATGGCGTTCGTGTTCTGTGCACCCGGCGGCGTGGCCGCCGCCGATCCGCCGCCGCCGGCCGCGCCGGTCCACGATGCGGCGCTGGCGCGCGCGCTCGGTGCGGACGAGCTCGGCATGCGCCACTACGTGCTGGTCGTACTGAAGACCGGACCGCACAAGATGCCCGCGGGACCCGAACGCGATGCGATGTTCAAGGGCCACTTCGCGAACATCGGCCGCCTCGCGGCCGAGGGCAAGCTGGCCGTCGCCGGTCCGCTCGACGGTGTCGACGGCTGGCGCGGCCTGTTCATCCTGGCCACCGCCGATCTGGCCGAGGCCAAGCGCCTGGTCGAGACCGATCCGGTCGTCGCGCGCGGCGAAATGGTGGCCGAATACCACGCCCTGTACAGCTCGGCCGCCCTGATGCAGGTCAACGAGACGCACGCCAGAATCGCCAGGAAGTCGCCGTGAGCGTGATGCCGCTCATCACGCGTGCCGCGTACGGTCCGGGGCGGATTCGACGAGGTGGCCGGCCGCGGCACGCCGGGTATCGGTGCAGCGCGCCAGGCGCGCATCCTGCGCCGGCAATCGGGTAACGCCTTGCCGCCCTGGTGATGGCAACGCAGCGCGCAGCATGCGTTGCGCCGAGTGGCCCCTGACGCGTTCGTTTCGCGTGGATGCATCCATCGCCACGGACTTTCGGATGTGTCATGCGATTCTCGATCCTTCTCGCGCTGCTCGTCGCAGCGGCTGCGGCGCCGGCATTCGCCGGTGAAGACGACTACCGCCTCGTCCAGGAGCTGAGCGCCGTCGCTTCCGGCGAGGGCGAGCCCTATCTGATGCACGGCTGGGACGTCGCGATCGACGGCGAGCTGGCGGTCGCCTGTGATTTCGGCGGCGCCGTACGGCCGGCACGGATCCGCACCTACCGTCGCACTGGCGCGCAGTGGCAGCGTCTGGCCGATCAGGACCTCCCGGTACCGGGCGATTCGGGCTGCCGGCTGGCGTTCAACGAGGGAACGCTGCTGGTCTCGAGCTATCGCTCGGTCGCGCCGTCGACCGGCTATCTGGCGATCTACCGCCACGACGGCGAGGGCTGGGCCGAGGAATATCGTGCCTCGGGCACCTCATTCGGTTTCGACGCGGTGGCGATCACCGACCACATCGGCGTGGTCGGCGAGCCGTTGTTCGACGGCGGCGCCGGCAACAATCAGGGGCGCATCTGGATCCTGCGCCGCGATGGCGACGGCGACTGGACCGAGACCCGCATGCCCTCGCCGATCCCGGCGGCCAATCAGCAGTACGGGACGGCGGTGGCGATCGTCGCTGGTGCGATCGTGGTCGGCGCGCCCGGCGCGCGCGTGGGCAGTTCGCCGGTGTACGAGAACGCCGGCGTGGCGTTCGTGCTGGAGCTGACGATCGACACCTGGAATCTGGCCGGCGTGCTCGGCGAGCCGGCCAACAGCGGCTCGCTGACCGGGCGTCGCTTCGGCAGCGCGGTCGCGATCAGCGGCGCCGATACCGCCGTTCCCGATCGCGCGCTGGTCAGCGCGCCGTCGAGTACGGCCAACGGGCGGCCCGGCATCGTGCGCAGTTTCCGGCGCGGTCCGGATGGCTGGGTGCCGGGTTCGTTCACGATCTCGATGCCGGCACCGGTCGCCGGCGATCAGTTCGGCTGCTCGCTGGCGCTCGACGGCGACTGGGCGGTGATCGGCACCTGCACCAGCGGCACGCTCGCGGCCGCGGCCGGTGCGGTGCAGGTGGCGCGCTTCTCCGGTGATTTCTCGAGCATGCTCTCGCTGACCGAGCGCACCGACCCGCAAGGCGCGCAGGAGGACTATCTCGGCCTGCGCGTGGACATCAGTCGCGACGGTCCGACGCTGATCGTCGGCAGCCTCGGCGCCGATCTGTACGGCAACGTGAACCAGGGCGTCGTGCTGGCCGGGCGCAGCAGCACCGGCGAGGCACCGACGCTGCAGCGCGCGATGGACGTCGGTCAGGGGCTCTCCCAGGCCAGCGCCACCCACATCGCCGCCGACGGCGATCTGCTGCTGCTCGGCGCGTCGAACGAGAGCGTCGGCATCCAGACCGGCCGCGGCGCGGCCTACGTGTACCGGCGCGATGCGGCCGGACTCTATCGGCTCGAGGCGCGCCTGCTGGCACCCGATGGTCAGGCCGCCGACGCATTCGGTTTCGGCGTGGCGCTGCGTGGCGAAGTGGCGATGATCGGCGCGGCCGGACGCGGCCAGTCCGGCATCGAAGGCGCCGGCGCGGTCTACGTGTTCCGCCGCAGCGGCGGCAACTGGACCCTGGAAGCGCAGCTGCAGTCCGAGGCACCGTCGGCGCAGGCGACGTATGGCCTCAGCATCGGCTTCGACGGCACCACCGCACTGATCAGCGACCGCAACGAGCGTGTCGAGGTCTATGCGCGCGCCGGCACCGGCGTGTGGACGCGGCAGCAGACGATCGCGCGCCATGCCTGGCCGCTGCGTCTGTCCGGCGACACCGTGGCCCTGGCCCATTCGTCAGCGGATCTCGGTGGCAGCCAGATCGGCGAGGTGGCGATCTACCGGCGCCAGGCCGGCACCTGGTCGCTGGAGACCACGCTGGTCGGCACGCAGTCCGAGCAGGGCTTCGGTCGCGACATCCACCTCGACGGCGATCGCCTGGCCGTGGTCAGCAACCGCAATGCCACACCGGTGCTGCTGTACCGGCGCAGCGGCGACCACTGGCTGCCCGAAACGAGCCTGCTGCCCGACGACGTCTCGGCCGACATGCAGTGCTGGTCGGCGGCGCTGCGCGGTGATCGCTTGATCGTCGGTTGCTGGCGCCCGCCGACGGACCGCCGCGGCACGGCCTATGTGTTCGAACGGCGCGGCGGGCTCTGGCAGCAGGTGCAGAAGCTGAGCCTGGCCGATGCCGGGGCGAGCGATTTCTTCGGCTACGCGGTCGGCTGGAGCGGTGCGGGCGAGGCCCTGGTCGGCGCTTTCGGGCGCGACGTCGATTTCGCCGCTCAGGGCGCGGTCTACGTGCACGCCGGCGATCGTCTGTTCCGTTCGGACTTCGACTGACCGGCGAACGGCAGCGGACCGCCGATGCGGCGGCGATGCTGCTCCATCTGATCGTACGGATCCGGCGGTGCTCCGTCCGGCTGCGCTCAGCCCAGGCCCGGCTCGAATGCCGGCACCGCCGGACCGAGCAGCGGCGCCGGTCCGGGCCGCAGGCCGTGCGCGGACCAGGTCGAGCGGCTGCGCCGCGTCTGCACGCGGATCGCGCGGTTGCGCGCGATCGACTCGGCGGTCGCGTAGCCGCGCGGATGGTCCAGGTGCACGACGATCGCGCGATGGCGGATGCGCAGACCGCGCACGCCGAGGTGGGCGAGGCGTTCGCCGAACTCGCGGTCCTGTCCGCCGTAGCCCATGCGCTCGTCGAAGCCGTTGACGGCGAGGATGTCGTGGCGCCAGCCCGACGCGTTGTGGCCGTTCCAGCTCGCGCGCGCGGTGCTCAGGCGGTCCCACAGCGCGGCGCGGTGGCCGTGCACGCGCAGCTTGCGCGAGATCGCCGCGTCGGTGCAGCCGTGGGCGCGCAGCCAGGCCGGATCGACGAAGCGGCCCTGCGCGATGTCCTCGCCGTCGATGCGCTGCGAGGTGCTCAGCGGCAGCTTGCAGTAGCCGCCGGACAGGAACCGGCCCGGCTGGCGCAGCGCGGCGTGCGTCGCGACGAAATCGGCGCGCGGGATGCAGTCGCCGTCGGAGAACAGCAGATAGTCGGCCTGCGCCGCCTCGATCGCGCGATTGAGGATCGCGCTCTTGCGGAAGCCCTGGTCCGGATGCCATACATGCGTCAGCGCCAGGTCGAGCTGCGGCGCGATGCGCTCGAGCACGTCGCGGGTGCGCGCGTCGCTGCCGTCGTCGGCGATCACCAGCTCGAATCCGCGCATGCTCTGCGCGGCGTAGCCGGCCAGCGTCTTCTCGAGCCACAGCGGCTGGTTGTAGGTGGACACGATGACGCTGAGCTCGGGCCGCGCGGCCTGCACGCGCCAGCGGCGGATCGTCGTGGACATCGGCATGCCTCGCGAGGAAAGCGGGCCCGCAGACTAGGCAGGCCGCGCGTCGCCGCGATGACGCCCGGACGGCAGGCCGATGACGGCCGCTTCGCCCCCTGGCCGGTGCGGCGCGTGCGCCGCGTCGGCGCACCGCGCCGGCGTCAGTCCTCGTGCTCGGCCAGGAACGCCAGCAGCCGGTCCTCGTCCCAGACCTCGATGCCGAGCTCGGTCGCTTTGTCGAGCTTGGAGCCGGCCTCGCTGCCGGCGACGACGAAGGCGGTCTTCTTCGAGACGCTGCCGGCCACCTTGGCGCCGAGCGCCTCGAGCCGCGCGCGCGCCTGATCGCGCGTCAGCGTCGTCAGCGTGCCGGTCAGCACGATGCTCTGGCCGTCGAGCGGCGCAGCCGGCGCGTCGTCGCCGCCGGACGAGGCCAGATCGGCCAGCACGCGCTCGCGCGCCGCGAACGTGTCGCCGAACAGACGCGCCTGATCCGGGTCGGCAAGCCAGGCGACGAACGCCGCGGCGGTCTCGGCCGGCAGGCCGGCTGCGACCAGCTGATGCTCGGGCGCCGCGAGGATCGCCGCGGCGCCTTCGAACGCGGCTGCGAGCTGCTCGGCGCGCCTGGGCGTCAGCTTCGGAATCTCCAGCGCGACGAGCACGTCCTTGATCTCCAGCGCCTGGCGCAGCTTCGGCGAAGGCGCGTGCTCGTCGCCGATCGCGACGCCGCGCGCGAGCAGGTCGTCGATGACCTGCTGGTTGCCGGACTGCTCGAAGAAGTGACCGATCGCGCGGGCGACCTCGCTGCCGATGTCCGGCACCCGCTTGAGCAGCGGCCAGGGCAGGCGGCGGATCGTCTCGAGCCGGCCGAACCAGGTCGCCAGCGTCTTGGCGGTGCTCTCGCCGACGTGCTCGATGCCGAGCGCGTAGAGGAAGCGCTCCAGCGTGGTCGTTCGGCTGTGCTCGATCGCCTCGATCAGGTTTTCGGCCCATCGGGTCGCGATCTTGCCGGCCTTGACCGTCTCGGGCGTGGTGCCGTCGCGCTCGTCGGCCCGGCGCTTCATCTCGATCAGGTCGTCGAGCGTCAGCCGGTAGAGGTCGGCGACCGAGCCGACGAAGCCGAGCGTGGTCAGATCCTCGATCAGCCGCTCGCCGAGGCCTTCGATGTCCATCGCGCGGCGCGCCGCGAAATGGAACACCGCTTCCTTGCGCTGCGCCGGACAGACCAGCTCGCCCGAGCAGCGCGCGACGACCTCGCCCTCCTCGCGCACGATGTCCGAGCCGCAGACCGGGCAGTGCGCCGGCATCGCCCACGGCACGGTGCCGGGCGGACGCTGGTCGGGCACGACGCGCACGACCTCGGGGATCACGTCGCCGGCGCGGCGCACGATCACGGTATCGCCGACGCGCACGTCGAGCCGCGCGACCTGGTCGGCGTTGTGCAGCGTCGCATTGGTCACGGTCACGCCGCCGACCTGCACCGGTTCGAGCTTGGCGGCCGGCGTCGCCGCGCCGGTGCGGCCGATGTTGATGTCGATCGAGACCACGCGCGTGGCCTGCTCCTGCGCCGGAAACTTGTGCGCGATCGCCCAGCGCGGCGTGCGCCCGACGAAGCCGAGCTCGCGCTGGCCGGCCAGATCGTCGAGCTTGTAGACGACGCCGTCGATGTCGAACGGCAGCGTGTCGCGGCGCGCGCCGATACGGCGGTAATAGGCCAGGCAGCCCTCGGCGCCGCGTGCGGTCTCGATCAGCGTGCTGACCGGAAACCCCCATTCGCGCAGCCGCATCAGCACGGCCGAATGCGTCTCGGGCAGCTCGCCGCCTTCGACGACACCGAGCGCATACGCGTAGAACGCCAGCGGCCGCGACGCGGTGATGCGCGGGTCGAGCTGGCGCAGCGAGCCGGCCGCGCCGTTGCGCGGATTGGCCAGCACCTTGCCGCCGTCGCGGCGCGCGCGCTCGTTGTAGGCCTCGAACGCGGCGCGCGGCATGTAGACCTCGCCGCGCACCTCGAGCACGCGCGGCCAGCCGCGGCCGCGCAGGCGCAGCGGCACGGTCTTGACGACGCGCAGGTTGGCGGTGACGTCCTCGCCGGTCTCGCCGTCGCCGCGCGTCGCGCCGCGCACGAAGACGCCGTCCTCGTAGCGCAGACTGATCGCCAGGCCGTCGAACTTCGGCTCGACCGAGAACAGCGGATCGGTCTGGTCGGTGCGCTCGACGATGCGCCGCACGAAGTCGTGGATCTCCTCGTCGCTGAACGCATTGGCCAGCGACAGCATGCGGACCTCGTGGCGGACCTCGGCGAACGTGCGCGACGGCGCGGCACCGACGCGCCGGGTCGGCGAGTCGGGCGTCGCCAGTTCCGGATGCTCGGTCTCCAGCGCTTCGAGTTCGCGCAGCAGCCGGTCGTATTCGGCGTCCGGGATGTCCGGGTCGTCGAGCACGTGATAGCGGTGGTTGGCGTCGTCGATGCGCTCGCGCAGGGCGGCGGCGCGGCGGGCGGGGGAGAGGGCGGGACCGGTCATGGCGCGGAGTGTAGAGCCTGCGGCGGACTCGCAGCTGAGCGCGCCGGCGAGCCGGCTGCAGCAGCTGCGGCAGCCGCGCGCCGATACCCGCGCCCGCGCAGACGAGAACGGTGGAACCGATGGCCCGACCGTTCGTCGCGGCCCGACGCCGCAGCGGCCGGGCGGCCATCATCGCCGAGCCGCGGCGCGCCGTCTGCCCGCGGGGGCGTCCGAACCCCGCCGCGCGCGGGCGCGCGTTGCAGCGGGCCATGTCGATGACGACTCCCGCCGATTGTCATAACCTCGCCGGCATGGGGGTCGAACGAACGGACGAAGAACTGATGTCGGCTTATGCCGGGGGCGATACCGTCGCCTTCGAAATCCTCTATCGGCGCCACCGCGGCACGGTCTATCGCTTCGCGCTGCGCGGCCTGCACAACCGCGCCGACGCCGACGAGGTGTTCCAGGAGACCTGGAGCCGGCTGATCGCCGCGCGCGCGCGCTACCGGCCCGAGGCGAAGTTCACGACCTGGCTGCTGCAGATCGCCCACAACCTGATCGTCGACCGCTTCCGGCGCCAACGACCGACCGCCTCCGGGGAGGAGACCGAGGTGGTGTTCCGCCGCCTCGACGCGCCCGAGGCCGAACAGCCCGACCGCGTGCTCAGCGAGTTCGAGCAACGCCGCAAGCTGCAGCTCGCGCTCGAGGACATGCCCGAGGAGCAGCGGCTGGCGTTCCTGCTGCGCATCGAGGGCGGGCTGGGGCTGGAGGAAATCGGCGAGCTGACCGGTGCCGGCCGCGAGACCGTCAAGTCGCGTCTGCGCTACGCGCTGGCGCGCATCCGTGCGAGGTTCCAGTCGTGAGCGGCGACCGTCGCGAGCGTGACCTCGACGCCTTCCTCGCCGAAGACGGCGGCGAACTCGGCCGGGTCTACCGCAAGCTGCCGCGGACCGAGCCGCCGCGCCGGCTCGATCGCGCGATCCTGGCCGAAGCGGCCCGCGCGGTACGCGGCGCCGACGCGCGACGCCGGCCGCGACAGCGCTGGCTGCTCGGGCTGGGCTCGGTCGCCGGCATCGCACTCGCGGCCGGCATCGCCTGGCAGGTGCAGCGCGAAAACGCGCCCGGCACGGCACCGGTTTCGCAGCCGGCACCGCCCGGCGTGATCGCGGTCGATCCGATCGTGCCGCCGCCGGCCGACCCGGTGCCCTCGCCGGTGCCGTCGGCACCGTCCGCCGCATCGGCACAGAGCACGGCGGCGCCGCCCAGGCCGGCGGCGTCTGCGCGCCAGGCGCCTCGTCCCGCCGCGGCCGAACCGCTGACGGTACGCGCCCAGCGCAAGGCCGCGCCCGAGACGGCCCCCGCGCCACCGCCGGCGGACGCCCCGTCGAGATCCGAGCAGGCCGCCGCCGGCGCCGACGAGGCCGCGGTTGCCGAGCGTGCCCCGGCAGCGCCCGCTCGCGAGGAGGCGCCGGCCGCGGACGCCGCGCGCTCGCGCGGCGGCGCGGTCGCCAGTCCGGCGCCGATCACCTCGACCGAGCTGCGCCGCAACATGCGTCTGCCGCCGGAGCGCTGGCTCGACGAGATCCGCCGTCTGCAGCGCGAAGGCCAGCACCACTGGGCCGGCGAGAACCTGCGGCTGTACCGCCGCGTGCATCCGCGTCGCGCGATTCCGGCCGATCTGGAACCGCTGCTCGACGATTGACGCGGTCGCGTCGCGCCGCCGGACCCAGAGCCCACGCAGGGCAGGCGTGATCGAGCCCGGCTGCGCGGCTGGCCGGGATGCGCGTCGTCAGTGACGCAAGCGGTGGCGCGCCAGCGCCGGTGTCCATCGCGACGCTCGCGCAGGCGGTCGGGTCGCCGATGCGCTCTCGAAACCGCGCGGCCGCCGGTGCAATGGCCGCGTCGACGCGAAGCGCCCCGCCGCGGCGCCTACAATGCGGCGATGGCGAGCAGCGAAACCCTGGCCGGCGAGTGCCGCCTGCAGCAGGACATCAAGAAGAGCCGCTTCGCGGCACGGGCCGCGCCGCTCGATGCGGTCGAGGACGCGCTGCGCTTCGTCGCGCGCGTCTCCGATCCGGCCGCCACGCACAACTGCTGGGCCTACCGGTACGGCCAGCAGTACCGGTTCTCCGACGACGGCGAGCCCGGCGGCACCGCCGGCCGGCCGATCCTGCAGGCGATCGACGGGCAGGGACTCGATCGCGTCGTCGTGGTCGTCACGCGCTGGTACGGCGGCATCAAGCTCGGCGCCGGCGGCCTGGCGCGTGCCTATGGCGGCTGCGCGGCCGAATGCCTGCGTCTGGCCGCGCGGCTGCCGATCGTCGAGCGCAGCACGCTGGAGGTGCGCTGCGACTTCCCGACACTGCCGATCCTGCATGCGCGTCTGTCCGAGTTCGCGGCCGAGCGGCTCGACGAGCGCTTCGACGCGGACGGCGCGCTGCTGCGCGTGGCCTTGCCGCGCGAGCGCGCGGCGGCGTTCGCCGACTGGCTGCGCGATCTGACGCGCGGGCGCGGCTCCGTACGCGATCCCGAAACGCCTGCGATCTGACCGCGCGATCCGCTACGCGGCGGCGCCGGCGTCGCGGGCCGGCTGGCGTTGGGCGATGCGGGCCGGTCGCGCGCCGATGGCCGCGGGTCGCGCTGCACGATGCGATCGCGCGGGGCCGGCGCCGCGGCCGATGCAGCGATCGATGCATGTCCAGGACGCGCGTCCCGGCCGCCGCCGATGGACCGGCCTCGCGCCCGCCGCCCACGGCGCCCGATCGAGCCGGCCGCCGCTGCGCCGCGCCTCCCTAGTCGAGAAAGATGAAGAACGCCGCCAGCGCGATCAGCGCGAAGCCGACCAGATGGTTCCATTTGATCGCGGCGCCGAGGTAGGTGACCGAGAACACCACGAACACGACCAGCGTGATGATCTCCTGGATCGTCTTGAGCTGTGCCGGGTTGTAGACCTGGTAGCCCATGCGATTGGCCGGCACCTGCAGGCAGTATTCGAAGAACGCGATGCCCCAGGCGACCAGGATGACCGCGAACAACGGACGATCCGTGAACTTCAGATGCCCGTACCAGGCGAACGTCATGAACACGTTCGAGGCGATCAGCAGCAGGATCGGGGCGGTGTAGGTCCACATGGACGGCACTCCGGCGTGGCGGTGGGGCGGGGAGGACGGCGCGAGCCTAGCCGATCGCCGCGCGCCGGGGTGTGCCCGCGCCGCGCTTGGGCGAGAATGCGCACCGGTGCCGCCGGGCGCCGCCGCTTCCCCGCCGTGCCGGCGCGGACCGTCCTCCGACCCGAACCGACATGGCCAAGAATCCGTTCCGCACCGCCCAGTACCTGATCAGCGCGCACCACCTGCGCGATCTGCCGCCCGACGAAGGCGCCGAGGCCGCGTTCGCCGGCCGCTCCAACGCCGGCAAGTCGAGCGCGCTCAATGCGATCTGCGACCAGCAGGGCTTGGCGCGCACCAGCAAGACGCCGGGGCGCACGCAGCAGTTGGTGGTGTTCCCGATCGACGCGATGCATCGGCTGATCGACCTGCCCGGCTACGGCTATGCCAAGGTGCCGGCCAATCTGCGCCTGCACTGGCGCGGCCTGATCGACACCTATCTGCGCACGCGCGGGGCGCTCAAGGGCCTGGTGCTGATCATGGACGTGCGCCATCCGCTGCGCGATTTCGACCAGCAGATGCTCGAGTACGCGGTCGCGACCGGACGCGCCGTGCACTGCCTGCTGACCAAGGCCGACAAGCTCTCGCGCTCCGAAGGCATGCGCACGCTGATGGCGGTGCGCAAGGAACTGCAGACGCTGGCGCCGCAGGCGACCGCGCAGCTGTTCTCGTCGCTGTCCAAGACCGGCGTCGACGAGGCGCGCGGCGTGCTGTCGCAGTGGCTGGGCCTGGGCGGCGCTGACTGAGCGCTAAATCGGCGCCGAGCGCGTTCAGGTCGGCGCGCGGCGTGCTCTGGCACGCTGCGGTCTCGATCGCGGGGGCTCATGTTGCGCGATCGGATCCCGCCCTTCCAGAACCCAGGAGAGTCGCCATGCTCAAGTTGGCCATTTTCTTCGCCGTGGTCGCGCTGATTGCCGGCGCGCTCGGCTTCACCGGCATCGCCGGTGCCTCGGCCGGCATCGCCAAGATCATCTTCTTCATCTTCCTCGTCCTGGTCGCGCTGGCGATCCTCGGCATCGTGCTCGGCATCAACCTGTTCACCTAGCTGCGCTCCGGGCGTGCCGCGACCGAGGCGTCGCGGCGCGCCACCGCCGGCCCCGGCGGCCGGGCCGCGTGGCATATCCTATGCGTCTCATGCGCGGCCGCATCCCCGACACCTTCATCGACGACCTGCTGACCCGCGTCGACATCGTCGACGTGATCGAGCAGCGCGTGCCGCTGCGCAAGGCCGGCCGCGACTGGACCGCGCGCTGCCCGTTCCACGACGAGCGCTCGCCGTCGTTCACGGTGTCGCCGGCCAAGCAGTTCTATCACTGCTTCGGCTGCGGCGCGCACGGCAGCGCGATCAAGTTCCTGATGGACTACGACCGCCTCGAGTTCGTCGACGCGGTCGAGGAGCTGGCCACGCGGGTCGGCCTCAAGGTGCCGTACGAGGGCGGCGGCCGGCGCGAGGTCCGCGAGGACAGCGCCGAGCTGTTCGAGCTGCTCGAGGGCGCCGCCGCGTTCTACCGGCGCGCGCTGGCGGCCAGTCCCCGGGCCCAGGCCTATTTCGACGGCCGCGGCGTCGACGAGGCCACGCGTGCGCGCTTCGGCCTGGGCTACGCCCCCGACAGATGGGACGGCGTGCTGCAGGCGCTCGGCCGCACGCCGCAGCGGATCGCGCTGCTCGACAAGGCCGGCATGCTGGCCGGCGGCGAGGGCGGCAAGCGCTACGACCGCTTCCGCGACCGCGTGATGTTTCCGATCCTGGACCGGCGCGGCCGCACGATCGCGTTCGGCGGCCGCGTCATGGGCAAGGACGACGGTCCCAAGTACCTCAACTCGCCCGAGACGCCGCTGTTCCACAAGGGCCACGAGCTGTTCGGCCTGTGGCAGGTGCGCGAGGCCAACCAGAAGATCGCGCGACTGCTGGTGGTCGAGGGCTACATGGACGTGATCGCGCTGCATCAGGCCGGCATCACGCAGGCGGTGGCGACGCTCGGCACCGCGACCACGCGCGAGCACGCCGAGCTCCTGTTCCGCAACGCGGCCGACGTCTACTTCTGCTTCGACGGCGATCGCGCCGGCCGCCAGGCCGCCTGGCGCGCGGTCGAATCGGTGCTGCCGCGCATGCGCGACGGCCGTCAGGCCTGGTTCCTGTTCCTGCCCGAAGGCGAGGATCCCGATTCGCTGGTGCGCCAGGAAGGTGCGGCCGGTTTCGAGCAGCGCCTGAAGGCGGCCACGCCGCTGAGCGCGTTCTTCTTCGCCGAGGTCGGCAAGGAGTCGGACCTCGGCAGCCTCGAAGGCAAGGCGCGGCTGGCCGCACGCGCGCGGCCGCTGATCGCGCAGATTCCCGAGGGCGCGTTCCGCGACCTCATGGAGGGCGAGCTCGAGCGCGCCAGCGGCACGCGCATGCCCGGCGCGTCCGGCCCGGCCGGTGCGCCGCTGATCGCGCGCGCCTCGGCCGAGGCGCGGGCCTCGCGGCCGCCGCAGCGCTCGCTGGTGCGCACCGCGGTCGCGCTGCTGGTGCAGAACCCGGCGCTCGGCGCGACCGTCGAGCCGCCGTGGACGTTCGCCGAGCTGCGCCAGCCCGGCGTCGCGCTGCTGATCGAGCTGATCGCGCTGACGCGCGGCCGGCCGAGCCTGACCACCGGCGCCCTGCTCGAGCATTTCGGCGAGCGCGGGGAGGCCGCCGCGCTGCAGAAGCTCGCGGTGATGCCGTTCCCCGGGGACGGCGAGGCCTTGCAGGCCGAGTTCGCCGGCGCGCTCGCGCAGCTGGAGCGCCAGGCGCGGCTGCAGCGCCGCGACGATCTGCAGCGCAAGCTGCACGAAACCGCGCTCAGCCCCGCCGAAAACGACGAGCTGCGCAGCCTGCTGGCGGCCGGCGGGCGCTGATCCGGCCGGCACTCGGCAAAATTTCGGCAAACGTCGCCGAACTGGACAGCATTGCCGACTTCGAGGACACTTGCGCGCCTGTTCGATCGGCTAAGGCCCCCGTGGCGAAGATCCTGGTCCTGCACGGCCCCAACCTCAACCTGCTCGGCACGCGCGAGCCCGAGGTCTACGGCTCGATGACGCTGGCCGCGATCGACGCGGAGCTGGCCGCCGCGGCGGCGGCGGCCGGTCACGCACTGGCGAGCTTCCAGAGCAATGCCGAGCACGCCCTGATCGACCGCGTCCACGCGGCGCGCGAGGAGGGCGTGGCCTGGATCCTGATCAATCCGGCCGCGTTCACCCATACCAGCATCGCGCTGCGCGACGCGCTGGCCGGGGTGGCGATTCCGTTCATCGAGGTGCACCTGTCCAACGTCCACGCCCGCGAGGCATTCCGCCATCACTCGGTCCTGTCGGCGCTCGCCGTCGGCGTGATCGGCGGCCTCGGCGTGGACAGCTACCGGTTCGGGCTCCAGGCGATCCTCGCCCGGCTCGCGGCCGTTCCATCCTGACCGGCCGCGGCATCCGCCGGGCCCCACAGACGAGTTCCCATCATGGATCTGCGCAAGATCAAGAAGCTGATCGATCTGCTCGAAGAATCGAACCTGGCCGAGCTGGAGATCAAGGAGGGCGAGGAGATCGTCCGCCTGTCGCGATTCCCCAAGGGCATCCAGACCGTGTCCGCGCCGCTGCCGGCGGTCGCGGTCGAGCAGCCGGCCGCGCCGGCGGCCGCCGCCGCGTCGAGCGCCCCCGCGCCGGCCGCCAAGCCGGGCCTGCCGGAAGGCCACATCGTGCATTCGCCGATGGTCGGCACCTACTACGCCTCGGCCAGTCCGGGCGCACCGGCGTTCGTCACGGTCGGCCAGAAGGTCAAGGCCGGCGACACGCTCGGCATCATCGAGGCGATGAAGATGTTCAACCAGATCGAGGCCGACGTCGCCGGCACGGTCACCGCGATCCTCGTCGAGAACGGCAAGCCGGTCGAGTTCGACGAGCCGCTGTTCGTGATCGGCTGAGACCGGAGCCTACGATGCTCGAGAAAGTCCTGATCGCCAATCGCGGCGAGATCGCGCTGCGCGTGCTGCGTGCCTGCCATGCGCTGGGCATCCGCACCGTCGCCGTGCATTCGACGGTCGACCGCAACCTCAAGCACGTCGGCATGGCCGACGAATCGATCTGCATCGGCCCCGGCCCCGCGGCCGAGAGCTATCTCAACGTGCCGGCGCTGATCGCCGCGGCCGAGGTCACCGACGCGCAGGCGATCCACCCCGGCTACGGCTTCCTGTCCGAGAACGCCGACTTCGCCGAGCGCGTCGAGCAGTCCGGCTTCATCTTCATCGGCCCCACCGCCAACGTGATCCGCCTGATGGGCGACAAGGTCGAGGCGATCAAGGCGATGAAGGCCGCCGGCGTGCCGTGCGTGCCGGGCTCGGGCGGACCGCTCGGCGAGGACACCGCCGAGAACCTGCGCATCGCGCGCGAGATCGGCTACCCGGTCATCATCAAGGCCGCCGGCGGCGGCGGCGGACGCGGCATGCGCGTGGTGTTCACCGAGGCCCACCTCGGCAACGCGATCGCGATGACCAAGACCGAGGCGCGCGCCGCGTTCGGCAACGACCAGGTCTACATGGAGAAATTCCTCGAGAACCCGCGCCACGTCGAGATCCAGGTGCTGGCCGACGGCCAGGGCCAGGCGATCCATCTCGGCGAGCGCGACTGCTCGATGCAGCGCCGCCACCAGAAGGTCGTCGAGGAGGCGCCGGCGCCCGGCATCACGCCCGAGCAGCGCGCCGAGATCGGCCAGGTCTGCGTCGACGCCTGCCTGCGCATCGGCTATCGCGGCGCCGGCACGTTCGAGTTCCTGTACGAGAACGGCCGCTTCTATTTCATCGAGATGAACACGCGCATCCAGGTCGAGCACCCGGTCACCGAGATGATCACCGGCATCGACCTGGTCCGCGAGCAGCTGCTGATCGCGGCCGGCCATACGCTGTCGATTCGCCAGGAGGACGTGCGCTTCACCGGTCATGCGATCGAGTGTCGCATCAACGCCGAGGACCCCGACACGTTCATGCCGAGTCCCGGCACGATCAAGACCTTCGAGGCGCCCGGCGGCCCCGGCATCCGCGTCGACACGCATCTGTACGACGGCTATCGCATTCCGCCGAACTACGACTCGATGATCGGCAAGCTGATCGCGCACGGTGCCGACCGCGACACCGCGATCGCGCGCATGCGCATCGCGCTGTCGGAGCTGGTCGTCGACGGCATCAAGACCAACGTGCCGCTGCAGCAGCGCATCATGGCCGACGGCGGTTTCCGCAGCGGCGGCCAGAACATCCACTACCTCGAGAAGCGCATCGCCGAGGCCAAGGAAAAAGCGATCGGCATCGGCTGACGCTCCCATGGCCTGGCTCGAACTCAATCTGACCGTGCGCCTGGACGACCAGCCGGCCGTCGAGGCCGCGCTCGAGGACGTCGGCGCGCTGGCGATCACGCTGCGCGACGCCGATGCCGAGACGCCCGACGAGCAGGCGATCTTCGAGCCGGGCGTCGGCGAGACGCCGCTGTGGGAGACGATCGAGCTGTCGGCGCTGTTCGACGCCGGCGTCGACCGCAACGGCCTCGTCCACGTGCTCGGCGAGCTGCTGCCGGCGCTCGCGCCGGACCAGATCGCGTTTCGCGAGGTCGCCGACCAGGACTGGACGCGCGCCTGGATGGACCAGTTCAAGCCGATGCGCTTCGGGCGCCGGCTGTGGATCTATCCGTGGAACGTCGAGCCGCCGGCCGATCCGGCGCTGGCGATCGTGCGGCTCGACCCGGGCATGGCGTTCGGCACCGGTACACACCCGACCACCGCGCTGTGCCTGGAATGGCTCGATGCGGCCGATCTGGCCGGCCGCCGCGTGATCGACTTCGGCTGCGGCTCGGGCGTGCTCGCGATCGCCGCGCTCAAGCTCGGCGCCGCCGAGGTCGCCGGCATCGACAACGATCCGCAGGCGATCACCGCCAGCCGCGACAACGCCGAGCGCAACGGCGTCGCCGAGCGGCTCGCGCTGTATCTGCCGGACGCCTTCGACGACCATCCGGCCGAGGTCTTCGTCGCCAACATCCTGGCCGGCCCGCTGGCCGAACTCGCGCCGCGCTTCGCGGCCTGCGTCGTGCCGGGTGGCGCGCTCGCGCTGTCGGGCATCCTGCACGGCCAGCACGAGGAGCTGCTCGCGCGCTACGGCGAGTGGTTCGACGATCTGACCGTCGCGGTCCGCGAGGACTGGGTCCGCATCAGCGGCCGGCGCCGCTAGGCGGTTGCGCGGCGCGCGGGCGTTCATCAGGCGCCGCTAGCATCGGGCCCACTGCGGCCGCGCGGCCGCCCCGTTGAGCCCGCGATGCCGACGCTCTGGACCATCGGACATTCGACCGACACGATCGACGCCTTCGTGCAGCGCCTGCAGGCGCATGCGATCGAGGTGGTCGCCGACGTGCGCCGCTTTCCGGGCTCGCGCCGCCATCCGCAGTTCGGGCCGACGCTGCCGGCCGCGCTCGCCGAGGCCGGCATCGGCTACCTGCATCTGCAGGCGCTCGGCGGCCGCCGCCGGCCGCTGCCCGATTCGCGCAACGGCGTCTGGCGCAGCGAGGGTTTCCGCGGCTATGCCGACCACATGGCGAGCGCCGAGTATCGCCAGGCGTATGCCATGCTCGCGGCGCTGGCCGCGGACCGGCGCTGCGCGGTGATGTGCGCGGAGCGATTGTGGTGGCAGTGCCATCGCTCGATGCTGGCCGACGACTTCATGCTGCACGGCTGGCAGGTCGAGCACATCCTCGGCCACGACGCGACCGCGCCGCACGCGTTCCGCGAGCCGGCCCGGCTCGAAGGCGACGTGCCGGTCTACGGCGAGGCGCAGGCCAGTCTGTTCTGAGCTTGCTCGCACGCGCTCCTCCGCTCAGCCCGGCAGCCGATGGGCATGCCCGGTCAGCCGCGCCGCGATCGCGCGCTGGAGCGGTGGTAGGCGCGCCGCGGCGCCGAGCACGGCTGCGCGCAGCCAGCGCGCCGGTGCGCGTTCGTCGGTGTACAGCGAGACGATCAGCTGGGTCGCGCGGTAGAGCGGTTCGGTCTCGCGGCGGTGCTCGCGTGCATAGCGCGCCAGCCGTGCCGGATCGGCGACGTCGCCGCCGGGCGAGTCCGCGCCGGCGCGGATCGCGGCGGCCAGACGCGCCTGGCCGAGCAGGCCGAAGTTGAAGCCGTGCGCGGTCACCGGATGCATGCCGACCGCGGCATCGCCGACCAGGGCGCAGCGCGGCCCGGCGAAACGATCGGCGAAGCTCGCGACCAGCGGATAGGCATGGCGGCTGCCGGCCGGCTGCATCGCGCCGAGCCGGCCGCGCAGGCGCTGCGTGATCTCGACGCCGAACGCTTCGTCGTCCAGTGCGATCAGCCGCTCGATCTCCAGTGGCGGCAGCGTCAGCACCAGCGACGAACAGCGGCCGGCCAGCGGCAGCAGCGCGACGGTCTGGCCGTGGTCGAACCATTCCAGCGCGACCGCCCCGTGCGGCCGCTCGTGCATCATCCGGCAGACCAGCATCGTCTTGCCGAAATCGCGCTGCCGCGCGCCGATGCCGAGCAGGCGCCGCGTCGTCGAGTAGCGGCCGTCGGCGGCGACGACCAGCCGCGCCGCGAGCGAGCGCCCGTCCGACAGCTGCAGCACGGTCCGGTCCTGCCGCGCGGTGTCGAGCGCGACGACGCGGCAGCCGTCGAACAGGCTCACGCCGTCGCCGCCGATCGCGGCGTCGAACGCCGCGCGGCGGATCGCCTGGTTCGCGACCAGGAAGCCGAGCGGCGTGCGGTCGCCGCTGCCGATCGTCAGCGGCGTCGCGCCGTGGCCGTCGACGATGCGTGCCTCGCGCAGCGGCGCGATCGCCTGCGGATCCAGCCGCGACCAGATGCCGGCCGCCTCGAGCAGGCGGCGCGAGGCGTGCGTCAATGCGATCTCGCGCCCGTCGAAGGCCGGCTCGGCCAGGGCCTCGCGCGATTGCGGGTCGATCAGGGCGATGCCGAGGCCGCTGCCGTGCAGGCTGCGCGCCAGCGTGAGGCCGGCCGGTCCCGCGCCGACGATGGCGATGTCGATGGGCATGACGGTTCCTGCTGCGGCCGGCACCAGCCGGCACGGAAGGCGCAGTGTCGCGGCCGGCGTGCCGGTCGGCTTTGACCGGCGTCATGCGCGCCGCGCCGCGGCCTGCGGCGCGCGGTCGCAGCGCGCGGCTCGGCGGCGCTGCGCGACGCGACCGGCGTCTCGTGCCCGCCGGGCGCCGCGCACGTACAATCGGCCGGCTCGCTCGCCGCCGCCTACGCCCATGTACGCCCAGTGCCCGGAATGCCGGACCATCTTCCGTTTCGCCGCCGCCGAGCTCGCGGCCGCGAACGCGAGCGTGCGCTGCGGCCACTGCAATGCCGTCTTCGACGCGCTGCGCACGGTGGCCGAGAGCCTGCCGCCGGAGCCGATCGACAGCCTGCCGGCGCATCCGGTCGCCGCTGCGCCGCCGCAGCTCGGCGTGCCGGTGTACCGGCCGCAGAGCCGCCAGACCCGCCTGTTCTTCGATCCCGACGAGCGCCCGCGCGCGGCCGAGCGGCCCGGCAAGCCGGCGTTCGCGCGCGTGCGCCGGGCGCCGCGCCGCCACCGCTCCTGGCCATGGGTCGTCGCCTGCGTGGTGCTGGCGATCGCGCTGGCCGTGCAGGCGGCCTGGGTCGAGCGCGCGCGCTGGCTCGAGAGCGACACCTGGCGGCCGCGCGCCGACGCGGTCTGCGCGAAGCTGGCGGCGCTCGGATGCCGTCTGCCGCCGCGCCGCGACCTGTCGCGTCTGGCGCTGAGCTCGCGCGACATCCGTCCGCATCCGTCGGTGGCCGGCGCGCTGATCATCTCGGCGACGGTGCGCAACGACGCGCCGTTCGCGCAGGCCTTCCCGGTCGTCGAGATCGTGCTGTCGGATCTCGACGAGCGGCGCGTCGCGATGCGCCGCTTCCAGCCGTCCGAATACCTCACCGATCCGCAGCTGCTCGCCGCCGGCCTCGCCGCCGGTGCCAGCGCCGCCCTGGTCTTCGAGGTGGTCGATCCCGGACGCGACGCGGTCGCGTTCGAGTTCCGCTTCGACTGACGGCCGTGCCGCGGTGAGCGACGCGGCCGCGCCGGGCGGCTTTCCGATCGATGCACTGCTGCCGGACATCCTCGGCCGGCTCGCCGAACATCCGCGCCTGGTGCTCGAGGCGCCGCCGGGCGCCGGCAAGACCACCCAGGTGCCGCCGGCACTGCTCGGCGCGCCATGGCTCGGCGAGCGCCGGATCCTGATGCTCGAGCCGCGCCGCATCGCCGCGCGTGCGGCTGCCGGCTTCATGGCCGCGCGCTACCGCGAGCCGGTCGGCGCGACGGTCGGCTACCGGATCCGCTTCGAGTCGCGCGTCTCGGCGGCGACGCGGATCGAGGTCGTGACCGAGGGCATCCTGACGCGCCTGATCCAGGACGATCCGGAGCTCTCCGGCATCGGCGCAATCGTTTTCGATGAATTCCATGAGCGCCATCTGCAGGGTGATCTCGGCCTCGCGCTCGCGCTCGACGCGCAGGCCAACCTGCGTCCCGATCTGCGCCTGGTCGTGATGTCGGCGACGCTCGACGGCGAGCGCATCGCGCGCTGGCTCGACGCGCCGCGGCTGACCAGCGCCGGCCGCAGCTTTCCGGTCCGCATCGCGCATCCGCCGGCGCGCACCGGCGAGGCGTTCGGCGAGCCCGGCTGGCCGTTCCAGGTGCGCCGTGCGATCGCCCAGGCGCTGGCCGAGAGCGACGGCGACGTGCTGGTGTTCGTGCCCGGCAAGCGCGAGATCGACCGCGTCGCGCAGGCGCTCGCGGCCGAAGGCGACGCGCTGGCCGGCGCCGAGGTGGTGCCGCTGCACGGCGAGCTCGCTCTCGCCGCGCAACAGGCCGCGCTGCAGCCGGCCGCCGGCGGCGGTCGCCGCATCGTGCTGGCCACCAACGTCGCCGAATCGAGCGTGACGCTGCCGGGCATCCGTGCGGTCGTCGACAGCGGCCTCGCGCGCGAGCCGCGCTTCGATCCGAACTCCGGCTTCACGCGGCTGGAGACCGTGACGATCTCGCAGGCCTCGGCCGACCAGCGCGCCGGCCGCGCCGGCCGCCTCGGGCCGGGCCTGTGCCTGCGGCTGTGGCCCGAGAGCCGCCGTCTGGAGCCGGCGCGCATGCCGGAGATCGCGCAGGTGGAGCTGTCCGGCCTCGCGCTCGAGCTGGCCGCCTGGGGATCGGACGCGCTCGACTGGCTGGACCGTCCGCCGGCCGGCGCGCTGGCACAGGCGCGCGACCTGCTGACCGCGCTCGGCGCACTCGACGGCGACGGCCGCCTGGCGCCGCTCGGCCGCGACCTGCTGCGGCTCGGCGCCTCGCCGCGGCTCGGTGCCGCGGTGATGCGCGCGACCGGCGCCGAACGTGCCTTGGCTTGCGACGTCGCGGCCTTGATCGAGGCGCGTAATCCGCTGCGCGGCGAGGCCGGACGCAGCGACGATCTGCGGCCGCGGCAGGTCGCGCTGTCGGCCTGGCGCGGCCGCGATCACGGCGCCGTGCGCGCGGCCGGCGCCGATGCGGCCGCGCTCGGCGCGATCGCGCAGGCCGCCGACGCCTGGCGCCGCCGCGCCGGCGCCACCGACGCCGCCGTCTCGCGCGCGCTCGGTCCGACCGCGCTCGGCGACGTGCTGATCCATGCATTCCCGGACCGCATCGCGCGGCAGGATCCGGCGCAGCCGCTGCGCTACCAGCTCGCCAACGGTCGCGGCGCACGGCTGCACGAGAACAGCGCGCTCTACGGCGAGCCCTGGCTGGTCGTCGCCGATCTGCGCCGAGACGCGCGCGACAGCCTGATCCTGGCCGCCGCGCCGTTCGATCCGGAGCGCCTCGCGCGCGACTTTCCGCGCAGCTTCGGTCAGCGCCGCGTCGTCGAATGGAACGAGGCCGCCGCGGCCGTCGCCGCATTCGAGGAGCGCCATTTCGGTGCGATCGTGCTCGAGCGGCGCAGCGTACCGGCCACCGCCGCCGACAGCGTGCCGGCCCTGCTCGCCGCGATCCGCGCGCGCGGCATCGACGTCTTGCCGTGGAGCGCAGCCGCGCAGTCGCTGCGACTGCGCGTGGAGGCCTTGCGCGCATGGCGGCCGGAGCTCGACCTGCCGGACTTCTCCGATGCCGCCTTGCTGGCGACGCTGGAGGAATGGCTGGCACCGCATCTGACCGGCGTGCGCCGGCTCGACGCGATCGCCGCCGCGACGCTGTCCGATGCGCTGGCCGCACGGCTCGACCATCGGCTGCGCCGCACGCTCGACGAGGAAGCGCCGCCGGCGATCCGCGTGCCGAGCGGCATGGAGCGCACGATCGTCTATTCGGCCGACGCGCCGCCGGTGCTCGCGGTCAAGCTGCAGGAGCTGTTCGGCCTGGCCGAGACGCCGCGCATCGCCGGCGGCCGCGTGCCGCTGCTGCTGCACCTGCTGTCGCCGGCCGGCCGACCGATCCAGGTCACCGGCGATCTGAAGAGCTTCTGGGAGCGTACTTACCCCGACGTGCGCAGGGAACTCAAGGGGCGCTACCCCAAGCACCCCTGGCCGGACGATCCGTGGAACGCGCGGCCGACCCACCGCGCCAAGCCGCGCGGCACCTGAATCGCCCGCCGCCGCGCGGGTCCCCCATGCGCACAAGTGGACGCGCGAACGCCCATCCTGAGTCTCCCAGGGGCGCGGAGTGCTCCTGTATGATCGCCCGGGCATGAGCGAGCGCAAGGCAGCGACCATTCTGTTCGCGGACGTGTCCGGCAGCACCAAGCTGTTCGAGACGCGCGGGGACGTCACCGCACGCGCGATCATCGCCGGCGTGCTGCGCACTCTGCTCGAGATCGCGCAGCGCCACGGCGGCAGCCTGGTCAAGACGATCGGCGACGAGATCATGTGCACGTTTCCCGGCGCCGTGCAGGGCCTGTTCGCGGCCAGCGACATGCAGCGCCGCATCAAGTCCGACGCGCAGTTCGTGCGCGACAACCTCGGCATCCGTATCGGCCTGCATCACGGCGAGGCGCTGTTCGAGGACGGCGACGTCTTCGGCGATGCGGTCAACGTCGCCGCGCGCATGGCCTCGATCGCGCGCCGCGACCAGATCGTCGCCAGCGCCGCGATGACCAGCGGCGTCACCCAGGCTGCCGGCCTGCGCATCCGCTCGCTCGGCAGTGCGCGCGTCGCCGGCAAGGCGCAGCCGGTCGGCATCGCCGAAGTGGTCTGGCACGACGATCTCGGCAACGTGACTACGGTCCAGCGCATGGTCCAATCGCCCGAGCCGGTCGCGCGCGTGCGGCTGCTGCTGCGCCACCGCAGCCAGGTCTTCGAGATCGACGAGGCCTCCGAGGCGTTCACGATCGGCCGCGATCCGACCAACGTCCTGGTCATCGAGGCCGACTGGGTCTCGCGCATGCACGCGGTCATCGAGTGGAAGCGCGGCCACTTCGTGCTGACCGACCGCTCGACCAACGGCAGTTGGCTGCGCATCGGCGAGGACGACGAGCAGCATGTCCACCGCGAAGACGTCCACCTGCGCCGCAGCGGCCTGGTCAGCCTGGGCCAGGCGCACGACCCGACCTGGGCCGATACGCTGTATTTTCAGTGTGGCGGGTGAAAGTTGGGTCGACCTGGCCTGTTGCGCGTGGGGCCGCCAAGCATATGGGAGTTGCCGTAGCGAGGCCGCTGAATCGAAGCGACGAGACAGCTTCGGATGTCTTCTGACTGACCTAACTCGTCAGTTTGATTCGGCGACAGGGCTCGGCGACATAGGGAACTCGAATGGCCGTCGGTAAGGGAAGCCAGAGTCTTCCGACATGGGATCGTCCAATGGTTGCAACCGATCTCGTCAGGCGACGTCGTAGATCATGGCGTGGCACTGCATGTTCGTGGCGCGCGTTACATCACGAGACAATCCGTCACATCGTCGCGCTTTCCAGATTGCTCGGTTCGGGTTAAGGTCGGCCCACGTCGCAGGGAAGCCCGCAGGGGGTGGCCCCGACGTTCACGTCAGGGCATCGGGCTGGATTCCGGTTGAGTGTACGGACGCGCAAGGCGTTCGTTCTTCTCTCTAAGGGGTATTCATTCCGGGCCTGCAAAGGAGCTTTTGCATGTCCGCGTCGTTCCGCGCGCTAAGCGCATGGGTCAGCCCTTCCGCACGGTCGAGTGCCGCCGATCCTCGAGCCCCTGGCGCGTGCAGTGGCCGTGTCGTGCTGCTGGGTCTGCTGAGCGCCGTGCTGCTGAGCGCGGGCGTGGTGCAGGCGCAGCCGAAGGAAGTGTCGATCTACGGCGAGCAGGGCAAGCTGCTGCGCGGCAGCGACGTGGTGGGGTCGCTGGGTGCGGATCTGTTCGGCGACCAGGTGAGCCTGTACACGGGTGCGCTGGAGTTCACGCAGACGGACGTGAGCATTCCGGGCAACAGCGCATTGCCGGTGGCGGCAGGCCGTCGCTATCGGCCGACGCAGAGCAACGAATTCAACCGCCATTTCGGCGATTGGGATCTGGACATTCCGCATGTGCACGGCGTGTTCGCGATGGAAACCGGATGGCAGACGCAGAGCGGCAATAATCTGCGCTGCAGCCAGTTCAGTCCGCCGCCGGAGACGCTGATGGGCCTGCCGGGGGGCGGCAGCGTGCCGATGTCGCCGGAGAGCTACTGGCAGGGCAGCTTCGTGTATCTGCCGGGAAGCGGTGATCAGGAAATCCTGCAGCGGGCATCGGGCAACACGCAGGCGCCGACCGACGGCTCGAGCTATCCGCTGGTGACCAAGTCGGGGGGCATGATCAGATGCTCGACGATCGGACTGGATACGAGCAACGAAGGTTTCACGCTGCTGACGCCGGACGGCACGCGGTATCGCTTCGCTCACCTGATCAGCCGACAGACACGTCCGTTGACGGGAGGCGGCGGCACGATTCCGCGTGGCGGCTGGGAGACGGCCTACCCACCGGTGAGCGTGACGGGCGTGAACGGCCAGTTGCAGCGTGTGGAGATCTGGATCGTGCCGACGGTGGTGACGGACCGTTACGGCAACACGGTGACCTATACCTGGAGTGGTTCGCAGCTGACGAGCATCGTGTCGACGAACGTGACAGGCACCCCGGCCGACACACGCTCGCTGAATTTCACGTACGTATCGGGCACGAGCCTGATCCAGTCGGTGACGGCTCAATCGGGCGGATCGCCGTCGCGGACGTGGAGCTATGAATACAGCAGCGGTCGGCTGTGGCGGGTGTATCAGCCCGACGGTGTGTCGTACTGGCAGTTCGATCTGGGCCCGCTGTCGAATGCACCGCTGTCGCTGACGGCGCCGCCGTCGAACTGCAACTCGAGCTATCCGGGCGACCCGGGTTCATTCACGGGCACGATGCGTCATCCGAGCGGCGCGACCGGTTCTTTCACGCTGACGCGCGAGGAGCACGGCCGGACGTGGGTGAAGTGGGAGTGCATCGTGCCGCCGGGATCGACGGTGACCTCGGGCAGCTGGTCCAAGCAGCCGTTGCAGTTTGGAGAGCTGTCGCTGACGAGCAAGGCGATCACGGGCACGGGCCTGCCGGGCTACATCTGGACGTACGTCTACAACGAGACGATCTCCTCGACGAGCTACTGCTGGGATCCGGCAGGTGCGGGCACGTTGGCCAGTCCGCTGTGCACGGGCAGCTCCCCGACGACCAAGACGGTGCGGGTGATGGATCCGGAGGGATCGCAGACGCGCTATACGTTCGGCATCCGGGCCGGAGTGAACGAGGGTCAGCTGCTGAAGGTGGAGAGCGGCTGGAATCCGGGCACGAGCACGGCGATGCGGACGGTGGAGACGACCTACTTCCCGACCAGTGGCGGCGGATTCGGCTCCTCGCCGCCGTGGCCGCATCCATACGGGACGAGCATCCAGACGCGCGGCGATCCGTACATGACCGAGCGGATCATCGCGGAGAAGAAGCGGCTGACGCTGCAGCAAGACGTGGGCATGAGCTGGGAGGCGCAGACCTACGACGTGCGGGGCCGGCCGCTGCAGGTGATCCGCTCGCGCGTAGGCAGCATCGGCTCGAGCCGTACGGAATCGACGACGTATCACGACAACACCAATAAGTGGGTGCTCGGCCAGGTGGCACAGGTGCAGGCTTGGCCGAGCGCCAGCCCGTCGGCGGTGACCACGCCGGTGTACAACACCTACGACTCGACCACGGCGAACATCCTGAGCCACACGAAGTACGGTGTACTCGAGCGCAGCTACGACTGGTACGCGGACGGCACGCTGTGGAAGAGCACGGACGGGCTGGGCAAGACGACGACATACTCGGTCTACAAGCGAGGCATTCCGCAGACGATCACGTATCACAACCTGGACACGATGCAGGTAGTCGTGAACGATACCGGCGAGATCATACAGGTGACGCAGGCCGGCGGAACGCGGATGTACGGCTACGACGGCTTGGGCCGACTGGCGTCGATCACCTATCCGAGCGGCGATCTGACGACGTGGAACACGACCACGCTGACCTATACGTTCGGGACGACCTCGGAGATTCCCGGGGGTTCGCACTGGCGCCAGACGGTGACCACCGGCAACGGCTACACGATTACCTACCTGGATGCCCTGCTGCGCCCGGCGATGGTCAAGCGCTACGACGGCACCAGCGGTACGACCGAGGCCGCGTCGCGGCAGATGGTGCTCAAGCGATTCGACGGGCAGGGAAGGACGACGTTCGAGTCCTATCCGCAGCGGACGATCGCATCGATCGGTTCGTCGCCGCCGGGCACTACGACGAGCTACGACGCGCTGGGCCGGGTGAGCCAGACGGTCGCCAAGACCGAGCTGAGCGGTGCGGCGGCCGATGCCACGACGACGATCCAATACCTGACCGGCTTCCAGAAGCGGGTGACCAACCCGCGCGGCGCGGTGACCGACACCTGGTACCAGCTGTTCGACGAGCCGAGTGAGGATGCGCCGATCCAGATTTCGGAGAACGTGACCACCCTAATCGAGAGCGAGAAGCGTTCTACGACGATCGCCCGCGACGTGTACGGTCGGCCGACGACCGTCACGCGCAGCGGCACGTGGGACGACTCGGCGATCTCGGCGACGCGTCGCTACGTGTACGACCCTAATCATCGACTGTGCAAGATCATCGAACCGGAAACCGGTGGGCCGAGTTCTCCGAACGGTGCGACGGTGATCGATTACGACGCAGCCGGCAACGTGGCCTGGGAAGCCAAGGGGCAGGCCCTGACCGATGAGTATGAGTGCCAGCGCGGCTCGGTGCCGGTGAATGCGAAGGCGACGATGAGCTACGACGACCGCAACCGTCTGGAGCTGACGACCTTCGGCGACAACAGCCCGAAGATCCGGCGGACCTGGACGGCGGACAATCTGCTGCTGACGGTGCGCACGGAGCCGTGGAACACGACGAGCCTGCTGTCGCAATGGACCTATACCTACGACAAGCGTCGCCTACTGCGCAGCGAGGCGCTGGCGGTGTCGGAGGGGACGTTCACGACGAGCTACGGTTACGACGCCAACGGCAGCCGGACGTCGATGACCTATCCGGACAACACGACGGTGAACTACTCGCCCAACCAACTGGGGCAGCCGAGCCGCCTCAGCAGCGGCGGGATCAACTATGCCTCGGACATCGCGCACGCCGCGAATGGTGGCGTGAGCTCGTTCACATATGGCAATTCGATCAGCCACACGGTGATCCAGAACCTGCGTGGCCTGCCGGCGAGCGTGCAGAACGGCAGTTTCCTGATCGATGCCTACACCTACGACGTGAACGGCAATGTGAAGACGATCGATGACCTGACGCCGACGTCGAGCAATAAGAGGCAGATGAGCTACGACGGACTGGATCGTCTCAACGGCGTCGAGATCGGCGTGTCGCCGACGACAGCCAATGTGGTTTACGCGTATGACGCGCTGGACAACTTCCGCCGCAACTACAGCTGGACCCCCGGTTACGCGATGCGGGACTTTCAATACACGTACACCAAGAATCGGCTGACGCAGATCTACGACTCGGAGAACAGCTCGACACTGTCCTACAACTACAACGCACGCGGCGAGATGACGTACCGGTACTCACCGGGCGCACCGCTGTTCGTAGCGCACGACTACGTGTACGACATCGGCGGCCGGATGAGCCAGGTCAAGCAGACGGGCACCTCGACGGTGCTGGCGCAGTACGACTACGACGGCAACGGACGGCGGATCCGGATCAGCGAAGACAGCGAGCCGTCGCGGCTGCAGGTCTACACGCAGGCCGGCCAACTGGTCTACGAGCGCAGCGGCACGGCGGTGACCAAGCATGTGTACCTGAACCGGCATCTGCTGGCGAAGATCGACGCGTCGGGGGTGACCTACCAGCACACCGATGCGCTGGGCACGCCGGTGTTCCAGACCAACAGTGCCGGCACCACGCTGGATGCCAATCGCCGGCCGCTCGAGCCGTATGGCGAGCCATCGAACAAGGTGTTCTTCGACGGTCCGGATTTCACCGGCCATATGTCCGACGAGCTGACCAAGCTGGTCTACATGCAGGCGCGCTACTACGATCCGGTGCAGAGCCGCTTCGTCAGCACCGATCCGGTCTCTTCCACGCTAGGCAGCTTCAATCGGTACTGGTACGCCAACAACAGCCCCTACAACAACATCGATCCGGATGGTCGCAAGGCCTGCGGTACGGACACGACGTGTTCTTTGGAGCGAGGTGATTGGGGCGGCTCGTCCGCTAGGACATACTCGGCGCACAATACATTCAGCACAGGATTTGGAAAACAAAATGCACCAACAAAAGAAATACAAGGGTGGATGAATTCTCAGGATTCATCGGATAGACAGAAGGCGGCTGATGAGGCTGTTTCAAGGTTCAAAATCGAATCAAAATCAAAATATAGCGGCCCCCACTATGATCCTGGTCTGAGGGACAACGGCATAACTGAGTACGACGGTGGCATCACGGTTCGGGTTGGCCCGACGGCATATAAGTCGTGGAGCTATCTCGGCTATATATTGAGTCATGAGATCGAAGTGCATGTGGGACAGTTCGCGCTTATGTCCGCTCTCCGGTTGGATTTCGGGAATAAAAGAGCGTATAACCTGCGAGAGGTCGAGGCGTATCGATATAACCTGCGCCCGGCCAATTTGGCTAGGTTCGGCAATACTGAAGAAGAGATTTCTGAAATGAAATCTAGATTGGAATACTACAAAGCTAGGGCGGGATTAGAATGAGGGATGCAGTCACATTTTCTTTATATATCCTGATGTGCTTAATCGGCACCTCTGTCTATGCTAAAGATGACATTGAATTCAAGATAGAAGAAAAAGATAATGGGCTGGAGTTGAGTGTCGAGAGTAAATCAATATATAATTCAAGAATTAGCCTTCCGATTGTTATTTCACCAAATGAAAGTTCTCCTGGCGTGCACTTTAGAATATTCGACTTAAAAGGTCATGAATATTATTTTTGCGCGCAAATTAACTATTCAAGCATGCCGAGAGAATCTACGCTTTTTTATTCTCATAGAATAAGCGTCGTAGAGCAATACGGAAATATAAAAAGACTCTATTGTTTGCCTCCAGGTAAGTATAAAGTGGAGGCTGTCTATAACTGGCTGTACCAGGATGGCGAGATGGAAGGCGTCACCTCAAATGTATTGGACATTACATTTCAATGAATTTCCTCGAAATATTCTTCTCAATTGGTGGGTGATTCTTTAATGCATTGCTAGGGGTTCGCTGGCGTTCTTTGCCGAGTCGCTGCATTACGCCAGGTGATTCAGCCGTCTAAGGTATAGTAAGTTCCATAAGGTCAAGCTGGTTTTGTGTGTGCAGCGTATTCGTCCGCTGCCGACAACGCCGACGTTACCTGCGGCTGCGACGCGCCGGACGGCGCAATCAGCACCTTCGCTTCGGTGCGACTGCGGAACCATTCGCGATTGAGCAGCTCGTCGCGCAGTTTGCCGTTGAAGCTTTCGACGAAACTGGACTGTCCCGAGTTTTAAGACACTTCCCAGCCTCACGCCGCGGCCTGTTCGAAGGCCTCGGGACTGATGCCGCCCAGATGGCTGTGACGGCGGGTTCGATTGTAGAAGACCTCGATGTATGAATCGCCCCGGCTTCAGTAGCCATCTCCAAGCCGTACATTACGGCAACGACGGAGGTGTGCATGAGCAGCAAGCGGTATTCGGATGAGTTCAAGGCCGAGGCGGCCAAGCGGGTGATCGATCAGGGTCGTTCGGTACGGGAGGTCTCGAACCGGCTGGGGGTCAGCATTGACTCGCTGTACGCGTGGGTGAGGGAGCAACGCAAGGTGCCGGCCATGCGCCAGGCGGATGCTTCGTTGGCGGCGGAGAACCGTCGTCTGCAGGCCGAGCTCAAGCGTGTGACCGAGGAGCGCGACATCCTAAAAAAGGCCGCAGCGTACTTTGCCAAAGGGTAAGGGCGAAGTACGCGTTCATGCAGGCGCATCTCGACGAGTTCCGCGTGACCCGCATGTGTCGTGTGCTGGGTGTGCAGCGCAGCGGGTTCTATGCGTGGCGGCAGCGGCCGCACAGCGAGCGCCATCGCGAGGATCAACGTCTTCTCGGGATGATCAAGCAGGTGTGGCTGGAGAGCGGCACGGTGTACGGCTACCGCAAGGTCACCGATGACCTGCGCGATCTGGGCGAACGCTGCGGCAAGCATCGCGTGGCACGACTGATGAAGAGCGAAGGCTTGCGGGCGCAAGTGGGTTACGGGCGTCGTCCGCGGCCTCGCGCTGGCCGGGTCTCGATGGTCGCGCCGAACCATCTGGATCGACAGTTCGACGTGGCCGCGCCAATACGCACTGGGTCACCGACATCACCTATATCCGCACGCACGAGGGCTGGCTATACCTGGCGGTGGTGCTGGATCTGTACTCGCGCCAGGTCGGTGGGCTGGGCGATGCAGGGCCAGATGCACGCCGATCTGGTGCTGCAGGCGCTGCTGGCAGCGGTGTGGCGGCGCAAGCCGGCAACCGGCCTGATGCTCCACTCGGACCAGGGCAGTCAGTTCACCGGTGCCCAGTGGCAGGCGTTCCTGAAGGCCCATGGGATCGTCTGTAGCATGAGCAGGCGCGGCAATTGTCATGACAATGCAGTGGCCGAGAGCTTCTTCCAGCTACTCAAGCGGGAACGGATCAAGCGGAGGACTTACCTGACGCGTGATGCAGCGCGCAGCGACGTGTTCGACTACATCGAGATGTTCTACAACCCCAAATGCCGGCACGGCTCCAATGGAGGCGTCTCTCCGGTAGGTTTCAACCGGCAGGCGGGACTTTCAGGCTCGTAGTGTCTACGAATCCCGGGGCGATTCATAGAGCCCGTTCGAGTAATGCCGACTTTTGTGGGTCCGCCCGACGGGCCGGTATATAACAGAATAACTAACGCGAGATTGGCGCGTAAACTATCCGCCATTCATGCTGAGAGATCAGCTGTGTTGCAGCGTGCAATTAAGCCTGATGGGTCGCTGAATATGTCCGACACGGTTAGGTAACAACTTTCCGGATCGCGGAGCTACATACCTAATCTTGCAATTTAGAGACGATCAGGGGGGCAGATCCTCAGGCAGTCGAAGGCCAGTCCATGTATAGAAATAGAGCGTCCTTGAACGGGTCGAGCGGGACGCTTGAAGTTTTGGTCCATGAGCCGAGTGGGCAAATCAGGCATGTGCTATACAAGAGTGGGAGGTAATTATGAGCGAGCCTGCGGAAAAGTTGATGGGGCTAATGCAGAGCTATGTAAGGGGGGGGTATTGATGTCGCGGATTTTTGCGAAAATTATGAGAAGGAATACAATTTCTGCACAGACAAGTCTAAATTCTCTTCGCTAGAGAAGCAGGCTTTTTCTGATTTATTCGATAAAATCGTTTGGTATTCCCCATTTGAGAAGGAAAGGCAAGTAATTCCAAACTATGTCGGTGAAGGCCAGGTCAGGATATCTGTGGTCAACGCTTTTGCAATACTTGGGCTTTCTGATTCTTGATAAAACTTACCTCCTTTCAAATACTGTTCTGAGCGACGTCCCCCTGCTTTTGAGTAGCGCAGCGATTTGGAGTCCAATCCCCAACGAGAAGGAGATTGGACGTGAAGAAGCGCTTTTCCGAGGAACAGATCATCGGCTTCCTGCGTGAGGTCGAGGCGGGGCTGCCGGTCAAGGAGCTGTGCCGCAAACACGGCTTCGGCGAGGCGTCGTACTACCTGTGGCGGAGCAAGTTCGGCGGCATGAGCGTGCCCGACGCCAAGCGCCTCAGGGAGCTCGAGACCGAGAACACGCGGCTGAAGAAGCTCCTGGCCGAGCAGGTGCTTGAGAACTAGGTCATCAAGGACGTCCTGCGAAAAAAGTGGTGAGCGCACCGGCTCGTCGGGAGCAGGTGCGCTACATGGTAGACAGGGGTTTGAGCGAGCGACGGGCGCTGGCGGTGGTGCGGATGAGCGCCAGCGCGCTGCGCTATGCACCATGCCCGGACCGGAACGTGGAGCTTCGGGCGCGCATCGTGGCGCTGGCGCAGCGGCACAAGCGCTATGGAGTCGGGATGATCTACCTCAAGCTTCGCCAGGAAGGGCAGCTCGTGAACTACAAGCGTGTTGAGCGGCAGTATCGGGAAGAGCGGCTGCAGGTGCGCCGTCGCAGACGCAAGAAGGTGCCGGTGGGCGAGCGGCAGCCGTTGCTGCGGCCGATCCGGGCCAAGGAGGTCTGGTCGATGGACTTCGTATTCGACCGGACGGCCGAGGACCAGGTGATCAAGTGCCTGGTGATCGTCGATGATGCCACGCATGAGCCGGTGGCGATCGAGGTCGAACGGGCGATCTCCGGACAGGGCGTGTGCCGTGTCCTGGATCGGCTTGCGCTCAGCCGAGGGCTGCCGAAGGTCATCAGGACTGACAACGGCAAGGAGTTCTGCGGAAAGGCGATGGTCACCTGGGCACACGCCCGTGGCGTCCAGCTGCGGCTGATCGAGCCGGGCAAGCCGAACCAGAACGCCTACGTCGAATCGTTTAACGGCCGACTGCGCGATGAATGCCTCAACGAGCACCTGTTCACCAACGTGCTCCATGCGCGCACGGTGATCGAAACCTGGCGCCGCGAGTACAACGAGGAGCGGCCCAAGAACGCACTGGGCGGCCTGACGCCAGCGGCCTACGCCAAACAGCTGGCCGAGTCGGCTACAGTGAACCCGGACTCCAGATCAGACCGCTACTGAAAGCGGGGGGACGTCGCGGGGACCGGAGCGCCCGCGCTCGCTACGCCGTCAGCCGCCGGCACCACCATTCAGCCGCCGCCGCGCCCGATCGCCCGGTGCGCGATGTCGCGCCGATAGAAGCCGCCGTCGAAGCCGATCTTCTCGATCGCCGCGTAGGCGCGGGTGCGGGCGGCGGCGATGTCCTGGCCGATCGCGCAGACCGTCAGCACGCGGCCGCCGGCGGTGATGACGCGGCCGGCATCCTCGCGCGTGCCGGCGTGGAACACCTTGACGTCCGGGCCGAGATCGCCGTCGAGGCCGCGGATCGGATCGCCGCTGCGGACCTTGCCGGGATAGCCGTGCGCGGCGTAGACCACGCCGATCGCCGGGCGCGGGTCCCAGTCGGCCCGGGTCTGGTCGAGCCGGCCGTCGAGCGCGGCCTCGATCAGCTCGGCGAGGTCGGACTTCAGGCGCAGCATGATCGGCTGGGTTTCCGGATCGCCGAAGCGCACGTTGAACTCGATGACCTTCGGCGCGCCGCTGCGGTCGATCATCAGTCCGGCATAGAGAAAGCCGGTGAACGGCGCGCCTTCGGCCGCCATGCCGGCCAGCGTGGGACCGATCACCTCGTCCAGGATGCGCCGCTCGACCTCGGGCGTGACCACCGGTGCCGGCGAGTAGGCGCCCATGCCGCCGGTATTCGGGCCGGTATCGGCCTCGCCGACGCGCTTGTGGTCCTGGCTGGTCGCCATCGGCAAGGCATGCCGGCCGTCGGCGATGACGATGTAGCTGGCTTCCTCGCCGTCCAGGAATTCCTCGATCACGACGCGCGCGGAGGCCTCGCCGAGCGCGTGCGCGCCGAGCATGTCGTGCAGCGCCTGCTCGGCATCGCCGAGGGTCAGCGCGACGACGACGCCCTTGCCGGCGGCCAGGCCGTCGGCCTTGATCACGATCGGCGCGCCGTGCTGGCGCACGTAGGCCAGCGCGGGGGCGAGCTCGGTGAAGACCGCGTAGCGCGCGGTCGGGATGTTGTGGCGGAACAGGAAGTCCTTCGTGAACGCCTTGGAGCCCTCGAGCTGGGCGGCAATGCGTCCGGGACCGAAGCAGCGCAGGCCGGCCTTCGCGAAGCGGTCGACGATGCCGGCGACCAGCGGCGCCTCGGGGCCGACCACGGTCAGCGCGACGGCCTCGTCCTGGGCCAGCCGCAGCAGGCCTTCCAGATCGGTCGCGGCGACGGCGGCGTTGCGGATGCCGGGCTCGCGCGCGGTGCCGGGATTGCCGGGCGCGACGATCACCTCGCCGACGCGCGGCGACTGCTTGAGCCGCCAGGCCAGCGCGTGCTCGCGCCCGCCCGAACCGATCACCAGTACCTTCATGGTCGCCGTCCCGCCGGAAAAAGGGCGTGCATGGTACCAACCGCGGCGGCGCGCTTTCAGCCCCCGCTGCGGCCGAGCGGCAGCGTGCGCAGGCCTTCTCGGAACTGGCGCGGGCTGATGCCGGCCTGCCGCTTGAACGCGGCGCTGAGGTGGCTGTGGCTCGCGAAGCCGGTCGTCAGCGCGATCTCGCCGATCTCCCGGCCGGTGTTCAGCAGCAGCCAGCGCGCGCGGCGCAGACGCTGTGACAGCACGTACTGCGCCGGCGTCAGGCCGAAATGCGCGCGGAACGCGATCAGCAGCTGATGCACGCTGAGCTGCGCGATCGCGGCCAGATCGGCCAGCGTGATGCGCCGGTCGAGCATGCCATCGATGTGATCGGCGATGCGTTGCGCGGTGCCCGCGTCGAGCGTGGCGCGCCGCACCGGCTCGCTGCGCACATCGCCGCCGAGGCGGTAGTCGCGGAACAGATGCTGGCGCAGCACCCACTGCAGCCGTTCGGCCATCATCGCGGCGAGGTCGTCCTCGGCGGTGGCCAGGCGCGCCATCTGCGCGACCGTGTAGTAGAGAAATTCGTCGCGATGCGCCATGCATGGCCGCAGCGCGTCGAGCGTGCCGGTGCGCTCGCCCGGCAGCTCGGCGACGGCGTCCGGATCGATGCGCAGCTCCGCATAGCGGATGACCTGGCCGCGCGCCTGTCCGAGATAGCGGCCGCCGGCCGGCACCAGCCAGATGTCGCCGGGCGAGGGCGGTTCGCGCGTGGCGCCGATGCCTTCGATCCGCGTGTCCAGCGCGCGCATCGCGCCGCCGAGGTGGACGATCAGCGTGTGCCGCGGCTGGCCGATCGACCAGGTCGTCGGCTGGCGGATGTCCTCACAGCAGAGCAGGAAGCCGAGGCCGGGCCAGTGGCGCTCGGCGAGGACGCTGAAGAGCGCGGCCGTGGCCGGCGTGCGCTCGGTGAGCCAGCCGTCCTCGTCCGGATGCGGAGAATTTGATAGTCGTGCGGGCACGATGAAAGCACGCCAGGCCGGATGAGGGCATCTTAGCGACGATCTGCCGCGCCCCTGCGGGCGTGTTGCCAAATGACACATTCGCGCCGGCCGGCAGCCTCCCCCTGCAAGGAGTCCCCCATGTCCGACCATAGTCTCAACGGCAAGATCGCCGTCATCGCCGGCGGCGCCAAGAACCTCGGCGCGCTGATCGCACGCCAGTTCGTCGAGGGCGGTGCGCGCGGCATCGCCGTGCACTATCACAGCGACGCCTCGCGCGGCGACGCCGAGCGCACCGTCGCCGACCTCAAGGAGCGCGGTGCCGAGGCGTTCGCGATCCAGGGCGACCTGTCGGTCGTCGACAACTGCGTGCGTCTGTTCGACGAGACCCGGAACCGCTTCGGCCGCATCGACATCGCGATCAACACGGTGGGCCTGGTCATCAAGAAGCCGATCCTCGAGGTCACCGAGGACGACTACGAGCGCAGCTTCGCGGCCAACTCGAAGGCGGCGTTCTTCTTCATCCAGCAGGCCGGCCGCACGCTCGCCGACGGCGGCAACATCGTCACGCTGGTCAGCTCGCTGCTGGCCGCCTATACGCCGTACTACGCGGTCTACCCGGGCAGCAAGGCGCCGGTCGAGCACTACACGCGCGCGGCGTCCAAGGAGTTCGGCGAGCGCGGCATCTCGGTCAACGCGATCGGCCCGGGTCCGATGGACACGTCGTTCTTCTACGGCCAGGAGAGCGCCGAGGCGGTGGCCTATCACAGCTCGGCCGCGGCGCTCAGCAAGTACTCGAGGAAGGGCCTGACCGACATCGAGGATATCGCGCCGATCGTGCGCTTCCTGGTGACCGAGGGCTGGTGGATCACCGGCCAGACCATCTTCGCCAACGGCGGCTACACGACGCGCTGACGCGCCGAAGCCCGGGGCGTGGCGTGTCCCCGCGCCACGCCCGCGTGCGCTGGAGTCACCGCGCCGGCATCGCCAACCCGACATGCCGGTGCCGGCGATCGAAAGCTCCGGACCGCGCAGCAGCCGATGACGGGCGTTCCGCGCAAGCGCCGATCGCCGCTCCACCCAGCCCGCGAAGGAAGACACGCCATGCGGACGCTCGTCCTGATCCTGATCGGCCTGGTCGTGCTGGCGCTGATGACCGCACTCAGCCGCCCGCCGCGCCGCCCGCAGGTCGCGCTGGTCTTCATCGGCGTCTGGCTGCTGGCCTGCGCGATCAATCTCGCGATCGGCCTCTCGCACGGCTACTCGCTCGCTGAGGAACTCGGCATCCACCTGGTGCTGTTCGGCGTGCCGGCCGCGGCGGCGTGGTTCGTTCGCAGACGGGCGATTCGCGCGATCGGTCAGATCGATACGCCGCTACCGCGCTCGGTCGAGTGACGGAACAGCCCGGCCAGGTGCCGTGAGGACTCGGTGTCCTACCGGCTGTTGATTCTGTTTCAGCTTCATGTTGGTCGGCCCGATCATTCTTCCGGGCCGACGCTGCCCGAGTAATCGGTCAGCCGGGCAGGGCCGCGGCGCATCGGAACGTCATGCGGGTGCCGACGAGGCCGCCACGCTTAATCGGACTTCGCAGGCGCATCCAGCGACGCCAGCCACTCGCGCGCCTGCACGGTGCGCCGGTGGTCGGGCCCGACGGTCGCCTCGAATGACGCAATAGCGGCGCGCGCGTCGTCGAGCGCCGCATCACGGCGTCCGAGCGCGGCCAGCGTGCGGCTGCGGTAGACCAGGGCGATCGCACGTTCGGGCCGGCCGGCCAGCGCAGCCGGATCGTCGAGCAGGGCGTCGAGCAGGGCGAGCGCCTCGGCGGGCCGGTCCTGCCGGCCGATCGCATTGGCCAGGCTCATCTGGGTGATCCAGGCACCGGGGTCGCCGGCGCCGCGGGCAGTGCGTTCGGCTTCGAGCAGCGCACGGAACGCGGTCTCGGCGTCGGCGTAGCGGCGGCTCGCGAGCAGCTCGTTGGCGAGGTTGTAGCGCGTGCTCAGCGTGCTCGCGTGGCCGGGGCCGAGCCGGCGCTGCTTGATCGCGAGGTCACCGGTCCAGATCGCGATCGCGGCGGCGCGATCGCCGCTCTGGCTCAGCGCGACGGCCAGTTCGTTGTGGTTGCGCAGCGTTTCCGGATGCTCGGGGCCGAAGATGGCCAGGCGCCGTGCATGCAGATCACGCAGAACCTCGGCCGCCTCGGTCTGGCGGCCGCCGTCGCGCAGTGCGCGCGCCTTGCCCTCGAGACTGCGCAGGCGGCGGTAGTCGTCGTCGCCGTCGCGTGCGGCGCGACGTGCGGCCGTGGCGTCGAACAGCGCGGCGGCGCGTCCGGCGTGACCCTGCAGCAGCCACAGATGGCCGCGCGTATCGGCATGGTCCAGTTTCAGCGCGTCGTCGTCGCGTCGTGCCTGCAGCGACCGCGTCAGATCGGCATCGAGCGCTTCGGCTTCGCCGAGCCGGCCGGCCTGGCTCAGCGTGTCGAGCAGGGCGATGCGCGCAGCGATCAGCGCGTCGTCGTCGCCATCGCGGCCGGTTTCGAGCACACCGATCAGCGTCTCCAGCCGGTGCTGCGCGGCCGCGTAGTCGCTGGCGGCCAGGTCGCGGCGCGCCTGCTGCAGCACGATGCCGACCGCATCGGCATCATCGGCCGGCGCCAGCTGGCGGCGCAGTGCATAAGCGCGGTCCAACTGCTCGGCGGCGAGCGCGAGCTCGCCGATGCCGGCGTAGGTCGTGCCGAGCGTGCGGCGCAGCTCGGATTCGATCGCCGGCTGGTCGGCGAAGCGCGTGCCGACGCGCGCCAGCGCGCGGTCGAGCGCTTCGCGCACGCGCAGGTCCGGCTGGCTGACCGCGAACGGGTCGGCGGCGGCGAGCAGGTCGTCGCTGACGAAGGCATTGATCGCGCGCACCTTGGCGGCTTCGGCGCGCGCGAGGTCGCGCTGCTGCGCGAGTCGTGCATTGAACGCGAGCACGAGCGCGATCGCCGCGACGCCGGTCAGCGTCACGACGGCCGCGGAGACCGGACGCCGCCGCCATGCACAGGCGAACGCATACGGCCAGCGGCCGCGCAGCGCCTCGACCGGACGGCGCTCGAGCAGGCGTTCGATGTCCGCACGCAGCTGCGCGACCGAGCCGTAGCGCGCGGCCGGATCCTCGGCGCAGGCACGATCGAGCACGGCGGCCAGCTCGCGCCGGCGTACCGCCGGCATCGCGATCCAGCGCTCGCGTCGCGGGACCGTCGGCGACGGGTCCGGCTGCGCGGGCGCATGGTCGGCACCGGTACGCGCCGCCTCCTCGTCGCCGTCGTGCGCGAGCAGCCCGGCCAGCAGCAGGCCGAGCTGGTACTGGTCCGAGGCAGTGCCGACGTCGGCACCGGCCAGCTGCTCCGGGCTGGCATGGCCGGGCGAATACGCGCGCGGGCTGTCGCCATCGCCGAGCAGCGCGGCGATGCCGAAATCGAGCAGGCGCGGCCGGCCGTCGGCATCGACCAGCACATTGCCGGGCTTGATGTCGCGATGGATCAGCAGCCGCGCATGCGCGAACTGCACGGCCTCGGCGACGCCGAGCCACAGCCGCAGCCGCGCATCGAGCGGCAGGGCATGGCGGCGGCAATGGCGGTCGATGCGCTCGCCCTCGACCCATTCCATCGCGAACCAGAGCAGACCGCCGGCCTCGCTGCCGCCGTCGAGCAGGCGCGCGATGTTCGGGTGGCGCAGACCGGCCAGGATCTGCCGTTCGCGCCGGAACAGCTCGCTTGCGCTGCCGTGTTCGGCCAGGCATTTGAGCGCGACCTGCTGCGCGAACTCGCCGTCGGCGCGCTCGGCCAGATGGACCACGCCCATGCCGCCGCGGCCGAGCTCGCGCACGATGCGGTACGCGCCCAGGCGCGTACCCGGCGGCGCTGCGGCGATGCCGCCGCGCTCGAGCAGGTCGCGCGCGAGCGCACCGCCGAGCAGGGCGCCGGGTTCGAGCAGGTCGCGCGCGCGTCGCGTCATCGCAGATGGGCCGGCCGGGACAGGGGCATCGACGCTAACCCGGTCCGCCGGTCCGGTCCGCCAATGCGCCGCTCAGGCGTCATCGAGCAAGGCCGCCAGACGCCGCCGCGCGTCCAGCCATAGCCGCTGGCTGGTGCGCAGCGGCAGCTCGAGCGCGTCGGCGGTCTCCTGCTCGGTCATGCCGGCGAAGATCCGGCATTCGACGATGCGCACGCAGCGCGGGTCGTCGTCCTCCAGCCGCATCAGCGCCGAATCGAGCTCGATCAGGCCGCGGGCTTCCTCGGCGATCGCATCGGCGTGCGCGTCGGCGTCGACGTGCGAGGCGCCGCCGCCGCGCTTGAGCGCGAGGCGGTCGCGCGCATGGTTGAGCATCAGCTGGCGCATCGCGCGCGCGGCCAGCGCGAGGAAATGCCCGCGGTCGACGATGCCCTCGGCGCCGCCGCGCGCCAGGCGCAGATAGCCTTCGTGCACGAGCTGGGTCGCGTTGAGCGTGGCGCTGCCGCGGCCGCCGAGCAGGCCGCGTGCGATGCGCTTGAGATCCTCGTAGACCAGCCCGACCGCGCGATCCCAGGCGCGGTCGTCGCCGGCGCGGGCCTGCGCGAGCAGCAGCGTGATGTCGGTCATCGGCGGGCCTCCGGCGGCAGCGCCCGATTGTAGGCGGCTGACGCCGGTCTGGGCGTTCTGGCGGGACGGCGCGCGATTGCGGGTTTCCGGGGATGAGCGGGCGATCACGGGTCCAGGTACCTACGAGGCCGGCATCCTCGACGTCGGCACCCTCGGCGTCAGCACCCCGAGAGGTTCCCTGTACATGAACATTCCACGTCTCTTTGCCCGCCTGCCGGCGATCCTGGCAGCGGCCGCGCTCGCCGCGCCGCCGGCTGCCGCACAGATCGTCGGCTTCAAGCCCGATCCCAACGGCGAGGTCCGCACCGCGGTGCAGCTCGCCGACGGCCGCGTGCTGATCGGCGGCGACTTCACGGTCGTCGACGGCGTGGCCGCGGTCGGCCTCGCGCGTCTGCATGCCGACGGCCGCATCGATACGACGTTCTCGGCCGGCATCGATGCCGGACGCGTCCATGCGATCGCGGTCGAGCCGGACGGCCATCTGCTGATCGGCGGCAGCTTCACGTCGATCGGCGGCGTTGCGCGCGGCCGCATCGCGCGGCTGTCCGCCGACGGCGCGCTCGACCCGGCGTTCGCGCCGCAGGCCGACGACACGGTCCGCACGATCCACCGCCAGGCCGACGGCCGCCTGCTGATCGGCGGCCATTTCACGCGCATCGACGGCATACCGCAGGGCCGCCTGGCGCGACTGACCGCGGCCGGCATGCGCGATGCGACGTTCACGACCGCGGCCGACGGCTTCGTCTTCGCGGCCGTGCCGCAGGCCGACGGCGCGCTGCTGATCGGCGGCGCGTTCACGACGATCGACGGCCAGGCGCATCGCGCGCTGGCGCGGCTGCGCGCCGACGGGCGCCGCGATGCGGCGTTCGACGCGCAGGCCGACGGCAGCGTGCAGGCACTGGCGATCACCGCCGAAGGCCTGATCTACGCCGGCGGCGTGTTCACGACGATCGACGGCGTCGCGCGGCGATCCCTGGCGCGGCTGCGCGCCGACGGGTCGGTCGATCCGGCGTTCCGTCGCGACACCGACGCGGCCGTGCTGGCACTGGCGATGCAGGCCGACGGCCGGCTGCTGCTCGGCGGCAGCTTCGACCACGTCGACGGCCAGGCGCGCACGCGCGTGGCGCGGCTCGCCGTCGACGGCAGCGTCGACGCCGACTTCCGGCCGCAGCCCGGCAACAATGTGACCCTGCTGGCCGAGCTCGCCGACGGCCAGCTGCTGGTCGGCGGGCCGTTCGGGCAGTTCGGTCCCTGGACGCGCTCGCGGCTGGCGCGCCTGTATCCGGCCGGCGTGCTCGACGACGACCTGACGGTCGCGATCGATCAGGGCGTGTTCGCGATCGCGCCGATGCCGGACCGGCGCCTGCTGGTCAGCGGTCCGCGCGCCTACGCCGGTCAGTCGATCGGCATGCCGGCGCGGATCGGCGTCGACGGCGCGCCGGATCTGGCCTACCGGCCGGACATCGAGAAAGCCGTGGTCAGCCTGATCGTCGACGCCGCCGCGACGCGCATCCTCGGCAGCTTCATGGTGATCGGCGGCCAGGACTGCCTGCGCCTGGCGCGGCTGCGCGACGACGGCAGTCTCGACGCCGGCTTCAGCGGTTGCGCGCTCGGCGGCGATGTCGCGGCCGGCGTGCCGCTCGCCGACGGCGGCCTGCTCGCGGTCGGCGGGTTCACCGAGGCGGCTGGCCATCCGCGCCGTGGCCTGGCGCGGTTCGCGGCCAGCGGCGGTCTGATCGCCGGCTTCGCACCGCAGGCGGACGGCGCGGTGCTGACGGCGGCCGAACAGCCCGACGGCCGCATCGTCGTCGCCGGCTTCTTCGACGCGATCGACGGCCAGCCGCGCAGCGGCCTGGCGCGCGTGCACGCCGACGGCACGCTCGATACCGCGTTCGCGCCGCAGGTCGGCGAGGGCACGGTGACCGCCGTCGTCGCCACGCCCGACGGCGCGCTGATCGTGGCCGGCGATTTCTCGCGCATCGACGGCCAGCCGCGCGCCCGCGTGGCGCGGCTACGTGCCGACGGCAGCCTCGACGCCGGTTTCGTGCCGGCGATCGCCGATGACACCACCGCCTACGTCAGCTCGATCGCGTTGCAGGCCGACGGCCGCGTCGCGGTTGCCGGCCGCTTCCGGCCGAGCGGACAGAGCGGTGTGATCGACGTTGCGGTACTGCGCGGCGATGGCAGTCTCGACCCCGGCTTCGCCGCGGCCACGCCGTCCGCCGAATCCGGCGCGCTGGCGATCCTGCCGGACGGGAAGCTCGCCTTCGACGTCTTCACCGCGACCGGCACGCGACGGATCGTGCGTGCCGGACAGCGCACGGCGGCCTGGCAGCGGCTCGGCGTCGACAACGGCGCCGTACGCTGGGTGCGCGGCGGCGCGAGCCCGGAGTTGAGCGGCGCGCCGCAGCTGGCGATCTCGACCAGTGGCGCCAGCTACAGCGCGCTCGGCCCGATGCAGCGCGTCGCCGGCGGCTGGGCGCTGCCGGGGTTCCGCGCGCCGGTCGGCCAGTCCTACTTCCTGCGCGTGCAGGGCCGCACCAGCGGCGGCGTCGGCAACGGCGCGGCCGGCCTGGTCGAGACCACGGTGCGGTTGTTCCGGCCCGATCGGATTGTCCGCCACGATTTCGACTGATGGCTGCCGCTCAGCGGCACAGCCCGAAGCGGCCGCGGTCCAGATGCAGGTGGTCGGCATGGGCCGCGTTGTAGTCGGGGCCGAGCACGGTATCGAACCAGCGGCAGGCGCCGCGGTGGACCGCGTGCAGGAACTGCGCCTCGGCCGAGTCGCCGTTCCAGCCGCCGCGCACGCGGATGCGGCGGCCGTCGGCCAGCACGAACCCGGCGACGTCGAACGCGTCGGCGGTGGCGTGACGGCTGCGCCTCGCGTCGGGCCGGCCGTAGACGTTACGGCAGGTGTAGCTGCCGAAATGCTCGATGCGGACCACCGGCTGGCCGAGCCGCGCTTGTGCCTCGGGCTGCAGGCTGTGGCGTTCCCACAGCGCCAGCGAGACCGCGGCGCGGCAGCTCAGCGAAAAAGGCGAGCCGATCGCGGCGCCGGTCGCGCGGATCCGCACCGCGTTCTCGAATCCGCAGCCCGGCCCGGTGACGCGATCGGGCACGGCGTCGTAGCGGAAGCCGGTCGTCGCGAGCACCGAGCGGCACAGCGCCGCGTCGTGCGTTAGCCGGCGCAGCTTGAGCGGCGTCAACAGGTTCGGCGGATCGTCCACGCGCAGCGGTGTCCATGGCTTCCAGCGGTCCTCGACCACCAGGTGACCGCGCTGCAGCGCCCAGGTCAGCGCGGCCAGCACCAGCGCGAACAGCAGCAGCGAGACGCGCCGCGCCCGCGCGGCCGGCCTCGGCGGCGGATCGGGCACGGCATTCACGCGCGCAGGCCGGTCCGGCGCTCAGGGCTCGTCGACGATCTCGAGCGCGGCGCCGAGCTCTTGCGCGAGTGCTTCGGCGGTCTCGCGCACGCGCCGTGCCGTGTTGTCGTTGGGCGCCAGCACTTCGATCGCGTGGAAGCCCGGGCCGATGTCGTCGGTCAGGCCGGCCGAGCTCGAATCGGCGTCGTCCATGTGCGGCATCAGATCGTCGGTCTCCTCGACGTGCTCGATGCCGTCCAGCGACGCGATCAGGTTGATCAGGGTGCGGGCATCGTCGTCGCTGCCGGTCAGGCGCAGGTACACGGTCGGCATGGCGGGCTTCCTCGTCGGATGGGCGGCCAGTAGATACCGGTGCGCCCGAATCGCGGCCGAACCGCCGCCGGCCGTGCGGCGGCAACCGCGGATGAATCGCACGCATGCGCCGCCGTCGCGGCGCGTCGGCGACAGCGCACAATGGCGCGTCTTATACCGGGGAGAGGCCATGGATCCGATCAGCGAGCGCGTGCCCGATGCCGCGCCGCCCACGCTGGGCGAGCTGCGCCGCGCGCAGGTGACGCTCAACGCGCGCATCCATCGCCTGCTCGGCATCCTCGTCGCCGGCGGCGTGCTGTACACCTGCTACTTCGCGGCCGAGCTGATCCTGCCCATCCTGCTGGCGGCGTTCTTCGCGCTGCTGCTGAACCCGCTGATGCGCCGCCTCGCGCAGCGCTGGCTGCCGCGCTGGCTGGCCGCGCTGGTGATGATCACGCTGTTCCTCGGCCTGATCGGCGGCATCGCCAATGCGCTGTATCCGGCCGCGGCCGAATGGGTCGGCCGCGCACCGACCGTGCTGCGCGAGGCGACGCCGCGCCTGAAGGCGCTGACGCGGCCGTTCCAGGAGGCGAGCAAGGTGACCGCCTCGCTCGGCGAGATCGGCGGCGACGAGGAGGCGCGCCGCTCGCGCGTCGTGCTGCAGGCGCCGCCGCGCGCCAACCTGCTGGCGGCGACGCCGCGGGCGCTGGCCGGGGTGCTGGCGGTGGTGCTGCTGACGTACTTCTTCCTGCTGTATGGCGACACGCTGCTGCGGCGCATCCTGATGCTGCGGCCGACCTGGTCGGCCAAGCGGCTGACCGTCGACATCGTGCGCTCGATCCAGAACGACGTCTCGCGCTATTTCCTGACCGTGTGCTGCACCAGCCTGGGTCTGGGCATCGCGACCGCGGCCCTGCTCTGGCTGATCGGCGTCGACACGCCGCTGCTGTGGGGCGCGCTGGCCGCGCTGCTGAACCTGACGCCGTACGTCGGCCCGCTGGTCATGGCCGCGCTGCTGGCGCTGATCGGCCTGGCGCAGTTTCCGACGCTCGGCGCCGCGCTGCTGCCGGCCGCCGGGTATCTGGCCCTGCATACGCTGGAAAGCCAGGTCTTCACGCCGCTGGTGCTCGGCCGCACGGTCAACCTCAATCCGCTGGCGATCATCGTCTGGCTGATGATCTGGGGCTGGCTGTGGGGCATCCTCGGCCTGCTGCTGGCGGTGCCGATGCTGGTCTGCTTCAAGATCGTCTGCAGCCGCGTCGAGAGCCTGCAGGACTTCGCGATCCTGCTCGAGAAGTAGGCGCCGGCACGATCGAGCTGGCCGCATATGCGCGCGGGCGCACGCCGCGTGTCCGCAGAGGCGGTCGCCGCGGCTCGGGGCCATGCCGGGTGAACGTCCGGGGCCGCCGGACGGCCCGGCGGACTGGTCCGGGCGCGCGCCGCCGGCGCGCCCGGTGTCCGGCCGCGATCCCCCGATCGCGGGATCAGCGCCGCCCGACCGCCTGCTACGATGAGCGCCGGCGATCGGCGGACGTAGAGCGACATGGCGGCAGAGGCAGGCGGCAGCGAACTGGTCAACGTGGTGGCGCTGCTCGGCGCGGCCGTGGTCATGGTGCCGATCTTCCGGCGTCTGGGCCTGGGCTCGGTGCTCGGCTATCTCGCGGCCGGCCTGGCGATCGGTCCGTTCGGCCTCGGCTGGTTCTCCGATCCGCAGGCGATCCTGCATGTTGCCGAACTGGGCGTGGTGATGTTCCTGTTCGTGATCGGGCTGGAGATGCGGCCCTCGCATCTGTGGAACCTGCGGCGCGAGATCTTCGGCCTCGGCAGCCTGCAGATCGCCGTGTGCACGGCCGCGCTGACCGGCGTCGGACTCGCGTTCGGATTCGCGCTGCCGGTGGCCTTCATCGGCGCGGCCGGCTTCGTGCTGACCTCGACCGCGATCGTCATGCAGTTGCTCGGCGAGCGCGGCGACATCGCGCTGCCGCGCGGGCAGAAGATCGTCTCGATCCTGCTGTTCGAGGATCTGCTGATCGTGCCGCTGCTGGCGCTGGTCGCCTTCATCTCGCCGGCGATGACCGATCACGGCGCCGAGTCGCGCTGGCTCAGCGTCGGCATCGGCATCGCCGCGCTGGCCGGCCTGATCGCGGCCGGCATCTGGCTGCTCAACCCGCTGTTCCGGATTCTCGCCGCGGCCAAGGCGCGCGAGGTCATGACCGCGGCGGCGCTGCTGGTCGTGCTCGGCGCGGCGCTGCTGATGCAGGTCGGCGGCCTGTCGATGGCGATGGGCGCGTTCCTGGCCGGCGTGCTGCTGTCCGAGTCGACGTTCCGCCACCAGCTCGAGGCCGACATCGAGCCGTTCCGCGGCATCCTGCTCGGGCTGTTCTTCCTGGCCGTGGGCATGTCGCTCGATCTGGCCGTGGTCGCGCGCAACTGGCCGCTGATCGTTTCGGGCGTGCTGGCGATGATGGCGGTCAAGGCGGCCTGCATCTACGTCGTCGCGCGCCTGACGCGCAGCAGCCACGCCGAGGCCATGGACCGCGCGGTGCTGATGGCGCAGGGCGGCGAGTTCGCGTTCGTGCTGTTCGCGGCGGCCTCGGCGGCGCAGGTCATCGACGCGACCGTCAACGCCAACCTGACCGCGATCGTCGTGCTGTCGATGGCGCTGACGCCGCTGTTCGTGATCCTGATCCGGCCGCTGATCCCCAGGCAGGCCGAATCGATGGACGGCATCGACGTCGCCGAGAATCTGTCCGGCACGGTACTGGTGATCGGCTTCGGCCGGTTCGGACAGGTCATGAGCCAGTGCCTGCTCGCGCACGGCAGCGAAGTGACCATCATCGATACCGACGTGGAGATGATCCGCAGCGCCGCCGATTTCGGTTTCGTCGTCTATTACGGCGACGGCAGGCGGCTGGACGTGTTGCGCGCGTCGGGCGCGCAGTCTGCGTGCGCGATCGCGGTCTGCGTCGACGACAAGGAGGCCGCGTCGCTGATCTGCGAGCTGGTCCGCGAGCAATTCCCGCAGGCGCAGGTGCTGGTCCGCGCCTACGATCGCGAGCACGCGGCCAAGCTGGTCGCGCTCGGCGTCGACTACCAGATCCGCGAGACCTTCGAGTCGGCGCTGCGCTTCGGCGAGGCCGCGCTGCGCGCGCTCGGCGTCGAGGCCGAGGAAGCCGCCGAGACCGCCGCCGAGGTGCGCTTCCGCGACGCCGAGCGGTTCCAGCTGGAGGTTGCGGCCGGCGACGTGCGCGCCGGCCGTTCGATGATGTTCGGCAACGCGCCCAGGCCGGTGCCGACGCCGTTCACGAGGCCGCGCCGCGAAGCGCGCGCGCTGACCGCCGAGACCGCCGCGGTCACGCGCGAGCCGGCCGAGGAAGCCTGATGGGCCACGCAGCCGCCGACGTCGTCGCGTTCTGGCGCGAAGCCGGACCGCAGCGCTGGTTCGACAAGGACGCGGCGTTCGATGCGCGCTTCCGCGAACGCTTCCTCGACGCGCATTTCGCCGCCGCGCGCGGCGAGCTCGATGACTGGCGGGCACGGCCGGAAGGCGTGCTCGCGCTGTTGCTGCTGCTTGACCAGTTCCCGCGCAATGCATTCCGCGGCAGCGCGCACACGGTCGCGACCGATCCGCTGGCGCGGCGCATCGCGCGCGATGCGCTGGCGCAGGGGCTCGACCAGGCGATCGAGGCGGAGCTGCGCCTGTTCTGCTATCTGCCGTTCGCGCATTCCGAGGACCTCGCCGACCAGGACCGGTCGGTGCAGCTGATGCGTGACCTCGGCGAGGAGCCGCTCGCGCACGCCGAGAACCACCGTGCGATCGTGCGCCGCTTCGGCCGGTTTCCGCACCGCAACGCGATGCTCGGGCGCGAGACCAGCGCCGAGGAAGCGGCGTTTCTCGCCGGCGGAGGTTTCGCCGGCTGAGGCGACGTGCCGGCCCGGTCTCGCTGAACGCAGGCGGTGCACGGCGCCGTGCCGATCACAGCGCGTTCATGAACGCGGCACTCCAATGCACGCCGCGGCCCGGAAGGACCCGAGAGGGGCATCCGGCGGGGGCCGTCCCATCAGGAGAACCGTCATGAAGAACACGTTGCTGGTCGCCGCGATCGCGGCCGTTCTGGGTCTGTCCGCCTGCAGCCGGCAGGATTCCGCCGCGGAGGCGGACCGCAAGGTCGAGCAGGCGCGCCAGCAGGCGGCCGAAGACGTCGCCAAGGCGCAGCAGCAGGCCAACGAGAAGGCCGCCGAGGCGCAGCGCAAGCTCGACGCCGCGACCGCCGAGGCACGCGCCGAGGTCGCGCGGGCCGAGACCGATGCCAACGAGAAGATCAACGCGGCACAGGGCGACGCCACCGACGTCGCGCGCGATGCCGGCAAGGACGTCGCCGAGGTGCAGGCCGATACGCTCGAGACCCAGGCCAAGGCCGACTACGATCTGGCGATCGCCGAAGCCGATGCGGCGCTGAAGGTGGCCAAGGAGCGCTGCGACACGCTGGCATCGGGCCAGCAGGGCGCGTGCAAGGATCAGGCGGATGCCGCGCACGAGGCCGCCAAGGCGCGCGCCAAGCGCACGCTCGATGATGCCGAGTCGGCGGCCAAGGACGTCAAGGGCGGCTGATCTGGCGCATCGTCCCAAGCGAGGGCGGTTCGCGCTGCGCCGTACGATCGAGAGGGGCCGCTGGTCGGCCCCTTGTTTCGGGTTCTTGTCCCGGCTGCGGGATGACCGGGTTTCGGCCAGCTGCGTGCCGGTGTTTGTTTTCGCGTGACCCGACGCGCTTGGGATTCGACGTCGATACCGAACCTTGCGCTTTTAGGGCCTTCGATCGTCAAGAAAGCTCAAGCGAAAAGATTAAGAGCAAGCGCTTGCACTCGCTGCGCGAACGGGTGACTTTTTCGTCGGAAAAGTCACCAAAACCGCCTGCGCTGACGCGAGCCGCCGCGGCTGCGCCGCGCCGGTGCCCTGCGATGCTCGGCTCGCTTCAGGCGCATCAACGGCAAAGGCCGAACGCCACGGCAGGAGCGAAAGCGAACGCATTCGGCGCGGACGAGACCGGCCGCGGGTCGGTTCGCGCAGACGGGTGAGAAACCGGCTTTTCGCTTGCGCCGCTTGACCAGCGGCGCGCGCCGTCAGTGGCGGAAGTGGCGCACGCCGGTGAACACCATCGCGATGCCGGCTTCGTCGGCCGCGGCGATCACTTCCTCGTCGCGCATCGAACCGCCGGGCTGGATCACCGCGGCGATGCCGGCCGCGGCGGCCGCGTCGATGCCGTCGCGGAACGGGAAGAACGCATCGCTGGCCATCACGCTGCCGGGCACGGCGATGCCGGCCTCCTCGGCCTTGAGTGCGGCGATCTTCGCACTGACGACGCGGCTCATCTGGCCGGCGCCGATGCCGACCGTGCGCAGATCGCGCGCGTAGACGATCGCATTGGACTTGACGAACTTGGCGACGCGCCAGGCGAACAGCAGGTCGTCGGTCTGTGCCGCGGTCGGCGCCTGGCGGGTCACGACGCGCAGCTCGTCGCGGCGCACCTCGCGCTGGTCGGCGCTCTGCACGAGCAGGCCGGAGCCCACGCGCTTGAGCTCGAACGCGTTGCGGCCTTCGCCGGCCGGAATTTCGATCACGCGCACGTTGGGCTTCTTCGCGCAGACCGCGCGCGCAGCGGCGTCGACCGCCGGCGCGATCAGCACCTCGACGAACTGACGGTCCAGGATCGTCTTGGCGGTGGCCGCGTCGAGCGGGCGGTTGAACGCGATGATGCCGCCGAAGGCCGAGGTCGGGTCGGTGGCATACGCCAGTTCGTAGGCCGCGCCGATCGTCGCGGCCTGCGCGACGCCGCAGGGATTGGCGTGCTTGACGACGACGCAGGCCGGCGCCTCGAACTGGCGCACGCATTCCCAGGCCGCATCGGCATCGGCGAGGTTGTTGTAGCTGAGCTCCTTGCCCTGCAGCGTGCGCAGCGTCGCCAGCGTGCCGGGCAGCGGCTCGGCGTCGCGGTAGAACGCGGCCTGCTGGTGCGGGTTCTCGCCGTAGCGCAGATCCATCAGCTTGACCGAGATGTCGTGGCGCTGCGCCGGGAACGCGCTGCGGCTGCCGTCTTCGCCGATCGAGGACAGATGATCGGCGATCGCCGCGTCGTAGCGCGCGACGCGGTTGAATGCGGCGACCGCCAGAGCGAAGCGCGTCGGCGCCGACAGCGCACCGGCGCCGGCATCGAGCTCGGCGAGCAGCGCGGCATACTGCGCCGGATCGGTCGCGACCGCGACGTGCGCGAAGTTCTTCGCGGCCGCGCGCAGCATCGCCGGCCCGCCGATGTCGATGTTCTCGACGATGTCGTCGAACGTGCTCGACGGGTCGGCGGCGACGCGCTCGAACGGATAGAGGTTCAGCACCAGCAGGTCGATGGGCGCGATGCCGTGCTCGGCCATCACCGCATCGTCGGTGCCGCGCCGGCCGAGCAGGCCGCCGTGCACCTTCGGATGCAGCGTCTTGACGCGGCCGTCCATGATCTCGGGAAAGCCGGTCAGCTCGCCGACGTCGCGCACGGCCAGCCCGGCCTCGCGCAGCGCGCGCGCGGTGCCGCCGGTGGAGAGCAGCTCGACGCCGCGCGCGGCGAGGCCGCGGGCCAGATCGACCAGGCCGGTCTTGTCGGAGACGCTGAGCAGCGCGCGGCGGACCGTCACGGCGGAAGAATCGGACACGGCAACATCCCGGCAGCGGAAAAAGGGGCGCGCATTATAGCGACGCCGCGCCGGCGCGAATCCCGGCCGCTCAGGCCAGGCCGTACTGCTGCAGCTTCTTGCGCAAGGTCGCGCGGTTGATGCCGAGCGCGGCCGCGGCCTTGCTCTGATTGCCGCCGTAGCAGTTCATGACCTCGTGCAGCAGTGGAATCTCCACTTCGCGCAGCACGAGCTCGTGCAGCCCTTCGCTGGGCTGGGCGTCGACGTCGGAAAGATAGCGGCGCACCGCACGCGCGACGCATTCGCGCAATGCAGGCTGCAGGGAACCCGGCGTCGTGTCGACACGCAGGAGGGAGACGGCATTCAAAGCGGCAGACCCTGGAGAAGGAGAGCGAGACGTCCTAGGTACCGCCGGGGCGCGATCCAGGCGAGGAATCGCGAAAATCGTGCCGCGTACGGGGCGGGGATTCTAGCGCCTGGCCGGCGGCTTGGTAAGTCCCGCAAGCAGGCGTGTCCTGTCATGCGAACGGACGGACCTCGCCAAGCGGGCGCATGCGTGCGAGGCTAGCGGCTCCGTCACGAGCGCGCCGCCGATGTCCGCATCCGCACCCGAAGCCGGCGGTCCGCTGCGAGGCGAGAACGCGCTGGTCCGCGCGATCGGGCCGGTCGCGCTGACCGCGGCGATCGTCAACATCATCGTCGGCGCCGGCATCTTCATGCTGCCGGCGCTGCTCGGCTCGCGGATGGGCGGCGCGGCACCGCTGGCGTTCCTGGCCGGCGCGCTGGCGATCGTGCCGATCGCGCTGTGCTTCGCGGCGGTCGGCAGCCGCGCGGTGGCGACCGGCGGCCCGTACACCTACGTCGGCGCTGCGTTCGGTCCGTTCGCGGGCTTTCTCGCCGGCGCGCTCGGCTGGATCTGCAATCTGGCCTCGGCCGCCGGCGTCGCCGCGGCGCTGATGAGCCAGCTCGCGCACTTCGTGCCGGCACTGGCCGAACCGGCCGCGCGCGCGGCGGCGCTGATCGCGCTGCAGGCGGCGCTGATCGCCCTCAACGCGTTCGGCGTGCGTCTGGGCGCGCGCGCGATCCTCGCGCTGGCGACGCTCAAGCTCGCGCCGCTGATCGCGCTGGCCGGCGTCGGCCTGCTGTTCGTCGACTGGGACCGGATCAGCTGGACCCAGGTGCCGTCTTGGAGCGCGCTCGGCACCGCGATGGTGCTGGTGATGTTCGCGTACTCGGGCATGGAGACCGCGCTGATCCCGTCCGGCGAGGTGCGCGATCCGGCGCGCCACGTGCCGCGCGCGACGCTGGCGGCGATCGTGCTGGTCGTGCTGCTCTACGTCGGCATCCAGGTGGTCTGCCAGGGCGTGCTCGGACCGGCGCTGCCCGGCAGCGCCGCGCCGATCGCGGCGGCGGCCGGTGCGCTGTGGCCGCCCGGCTACGGCCTGCTGCTGGCGACCGCCTGCGTGTCGATGACCGGCTTTCTGATGGGCAATCTGCTCGGATCCTCGCGACTGGTATTCGCGCTCGGCCGCGACGGCTACCTGCCGCGCGCGTTCGGCCGCGTCAGCGCCGCGCATCACGTGCCGCTGCTGGCGATCCTCGTGCACGGCGGTCTGGCCTGCGCGCTGGCGATCGGCGGCAGCTTCGAAGCGCTGGCGCTGATCTCCGGCGGCGCCAACTGCCTGCTCTACGTCGGCGTATGCCTGGCGGCCTGGCGCGCGCAGCGCATCGACCTGCGCGGCCGCGGCGCGCCGTTCGTGCTGCCGGGCGGGCCGGCGATTCCGCTGCTGGCCGTGCTGGCGATGGGCGCGATCGTCTCGACGCTGACGCGCGACGAATGGCTGGCGATCGGTCTGGCGCTGGCCGCCCTGGTCGCGCTGTACGGGCTGGTGCGCAGCCGCTCCGGCGCGGTCTGAGCGCGCCTCGCGCCTGTTCCGGAAGCGCCGCGAACGGACCGACGAGCCATGTGCGAGACGCCGCCCCGGGTCGCTCCGCGGCGGCTCTGACGGGCGCGCGATCCGGGCCGGACCGGCACGAAACGCCTCGAAAAGGCATCGTAAAGACGCTGCAAACGGCCGGCGAATCCGGCGCCGCGCCAGCCTGCCATTGTGCGATCACACGCAGGAGGCGGGCCGTCGGCGGGCGATTCGGTCCGGCTGGGACCATCGCCGGAGCGGTGCGCCGGGCGGCCGCGGCCGGCGCCTGGGCCCGGCCGCAGGAGGTCGCGCCGACGCGCGACACGGCCGACGGACGATCGAACGGAAACGACCGCAGCGGAGGCCGGGACGCCGCGCAGGCGAGCGGATCGATGCGGCGCATCGGCCCGAGGCGGCACGGCACCGATCGGCACGGCAGATACCACGACATACTGAAAGAAGGCGATTGACATGACATCGATGCAACGAAGCTTCCGGCATGCGGCCGGCGGCATGGTCTTCCTGGCCTGGTCGAGCCTGGCGCTGGCGGCCGGCGGCGCGCTGGCCGCGGCGACGCCCTCCGGCGCATCGGTGCCGTTCGCGGTCACCCAGATCGAGGATCAGAAGATCGTCGCCAGCGACGGCACCGAGCTGCAGCGCTTCGGCGAATCGGTGGCGCTGGCCGGCGACACCGCGATGGTCGGCACCAACGACACGACCACCGGGCGCAGCGCGGTCTACGTGTTCGCGCGCTCCGGCGGCACCTGGCAGCAGGTGCAGAAGCTGCAGGCCGGCGATGGCGCGCCCGGCGACAATGCGCGCTTCGGCGCGTCGATCGCGCTCGAAGGCGACACCGCGCTGATCGGCTCGGACGCGGCCAGCGTCGGCGGCAACGACGGGCAGGGCGCGGTCTACGTGTTCCGCCGCAGCGGCGGCAGCTGGAGCCAGGTCGCCAAGCTGACCGCGGCCGACGGCCAGGCCGGCGACGGCTTCGGCAATGCGCTGGCACTGTCGGGCGGTTCGGCCCTGGTCGGCGCCTCGCAGGCCAAGGTCAACGGCAATCCGCGCGGTGCGGTCTACCTGTACACCGAATCGGGCGGCAGCTGGACGCAGACGCAGAAGATCCGCGGCGTCGACACGCGCGACGGCGATGCGTTCGGCTGGCGCGTCGCGTTCGCCGAGAACACGATCGTGGTCAGCGCGCTGCTGGCCTTCCAGGACTTCCCCGGTTCGCTGTACTTCTTCAAGCCGGTCGACGGCGTCTGGACGCAGAAGCAGAAGCTGGTCGGCGAGTTCTACTCGAACCTCGGCCTGTCGCTGTCCGCGCGCGGCCATCGCCTGGTCGCCGGCGCGCCGACGCTCGGCACCGAGGGCGTGATCTACGTCTACACGCAGATCGACGGCAGCTGGCGCCGCACCCATACGATCGTCTCGCCCGAAGCGGAGAAGTTCGCGAACTTCGGCTATTCGGTCGGCATGACCGACAGCGCGATCGTCGCCGGCGCCACCGCGGCCACGGTCAACGGCCAGTCCTGGGCCGGCGCCGGCTATGTGTTCACCGAAACGGGCACGGGCTGGGAATACGCGCAGAAGCTGATCGCCAGCGACGCCGCCGCGAACGACTCGATCGGCACCACCGCCGCGATCGACGCGCGCACCGTGCTGCTCGCCTCCGGCGTCGCCAGTCCGGGCGGCCAGTTCCTGCAGGGCGCGGGCTACTTCTACACGAACCTGATCGGCACGACGCAGCCGGCCGTGGCGGTCACGCCGAGCCCGCTGACCGCGGCCGTGAAGGAGGGCGAGGCGCGCACGGTCGCGCTGGCCGTCACCAATACCGGCAGTGCCACGCTCGACTACACGATCGGCGAGAGCGACTGCGATCGCCCCGGCGAGACCGCCTGGCTGACGCTGGCCAGCAGCGCCGGCAGCCTCGCGCCGGGTCATGCCGATGCGGTCGCCGTGACGATGGATGCGGGCGCGCTGACCCAGGGCGTGCATACCGCGGCGCTGTGCGTGTCGAGCACCGATCCGGCGCAGCCGGCGATCGCGGTGCCGGTCGCGCTGACGGTGATGCCGCCGGACGCGCCGGCACCGGTGATCGGCATCAGCCCGGGCCGCCTGGACTTCACGGTCGCCAGCGGCGCCGCGGCCAGCCTAACGCTGGCGATCGACAACGGCGGCGAGGCCGACCTCACCTACAGCGTGGTCGAGCACATCGCCGAGCGCCTGCCGCCGAGCTTCGCCGCGGCGCGTCTCGCGGCCGCGCAGGCCGCTGCCGGCGGCGAGCGGCCGACGCTGAACCGCGGTACGCGCATCGCGCCGACCGGCTCGGCCGTACCGGCTGCGCTCGGCGACTTCGCGATCTCGCAGATGGACGACAACACGCCCGGCGACACCGGTCTGTCCTGCGGCGTGGTCGGCAAGAACACCGCCGACAACAGCTGGTGGCGCCGCTTCTACTTCGGCGAGCATCCGCAGGTCGGTCCGCGCGCCGGCATCAGCAGCGTCACCGTGTCCTCCGGCGGCATCGGCCCGGCCGGCATGCCGATCACGATCAATCTCTACACGATCGCGCACGACGTGGCCGTCGACACGATCCCGACCGCCGCGCTGACGCTGATCGGCAGCGCCAGCGGCACGATCGACAGCGGCCTGGTCACGATGACGATTCCGGTGACCGGCACGATCGACGACACGCGCGGTCTCGACCTGGTCGTCGAGTACCACACGCCGGGCATCGGCGACTGGCTCGGTCTGTTCTTCCCGGGCGCCAACGCCACGCCCGAGACGCATCCGACCTTCATGTCGTCGGTGGCCTGCGAGTTCGACGAGCCGATCGACGCGGCCAACCTCGGCGCGCCGGATTTCCACCTGACGATGATCGTCAATCTCGGCGACGTGCCGCCGCCGGGCTGCCAGATGCCGGGCCAGGTGTCGTGGCTGAGCCAGACGCCGGCCTCCGGCACCGTGGTGCCGGGCGCGACCGCCGAGCTCACCGTCACCGCGAACGCGAGCGGCCTGACGGCCGGTTCGTACGCGGCCAGCGTCTGCGTGTCGAGCAACGATCCGGCCAATCCGCTGGTGCCGGTGCCGGTCAGTCTGACCGTCGAGCCGGGCTCCGTCGTCGATGCGCTGTTCTGCAGCGGATTCGAGACCGGCGACAGCGGCCAGTGCGGCGCCGCCCGCGACTGAGTGGTCCCGTCCGCCGCATGCCGCGACCCCGGCGGCATGCGGCGGCGATCCCCGGCAGGCGCCCGCAACGGGCGCCTGTTTTTTGGCCGGCTAGGATCGATCGGTCTTCTCCGTGAGGACCGCCTCGACCGACGATCACTGTCCGAACGCCATTCGAGCGCCTGACGCACCGCGCAGCCGCCGCGGCTGCGGAAGCGCATGGCGATCGCCGCCGATGCGAGCGACGCTCGAACCGCATGCGCGCGTGCGGGCCGCGGCGGCGTCCGCTGGCCGGATGGTGGCCAGTCAGTACGTCGACAACCCGCTCGCCTCGCCGAAGCGGTACCGCCATGCGCTCCAGGCCGACTCGTCGGCATAGGCCTCATAAGGCAGGCTGATGCGGCGTCCGCCGGCATTGGTCCAGCTGTCCTCGAAATAGGCCGCGGCCTCGGCCAGCGCCGGATCGGCGGCCGAGCCGAGCAGGCGCACGTTGGTCTCCAGATTGAAGCCGTCCAGATTGCGCCGCGTGTAGTTGGCCGAGCCGAGAATCAGCTCGGCCTCGCCGGCGGCGCCGACGTACAGCAGCAGCTTGGCATGGCATTGCTCGCCGTGCGTATCGCACCAGCGCACCGGAAGGCCGGCGGCGTGCAGCTCGGCCGCGGCCGGCCGGTTCGGGATGCCGTTCTTCTCGCGGCCGAACGCATCGCGGTTCGGATCGAGCAGCACGCGCAGGGCGACGCCGCGCCGCTGCGCAGCCAGCAGGGCGCGCAGCAGCGGCCGGTGCGACAGATAGAACACCGCCACGTCGATGCGGTCGCCGGCCGCGGCGGTCTGGACGCGTTCGAGCAGGGCATCGCGGATGCGCCGCTCGGTCAGCACCTGCACGCGCAGGCCGCCGGGCGCTTCGGCAACGGCCGGCGCGGACGGCGCCGCCGGAAGCGCCAGCGACAGCCCGGCATCCTCGATCAGCGGCCGCTCGCTCTGCAGCAGGTCGAGCGCGGCTGCGCCGCCGAAGCGCAGCGCGACGTTGCCGTGCGCGCTCGAGCCATCGTGCGGATTGGCCGAGGTGACCAGCGCGGCCCAGCCTTCGCCGGCATCGGCGACGATCGTCTTGCGGTGGTTGGCGCGGAAGTTCAGCAGGGCCAGATAGCTGCGCAGACTGACCTTGCCGGCACCGAACGGATTGGGCAGCCAGCCGCCGTCCGGATCGTTGCCGAGCCGTGCACAGCACAGGTGCCACAGGCCGCTCCAGAGCGGATTGGACGCGCGCAGGCGGCGCAGGTCGGTCGTCACGACGTCGATGCCGGCCGCTTCGAGCGCCGCCAGATGCGGCGCGGCCAGGCCGCCGTAGACCGTGTTGACCGGGTCGGTGATGACGATCGCGCGCAATCCCGGTACCTCGCGCTTGCGCCGGATCAGCGCCTCGGTCAGCTCGGCACTGAGCGGCCGCAGACCGGGACCGGCACGGCCGGTATAGGCATTGAACAGGAACATGTCGAGGACGACCAGGCGCTCGGCCTGCGCGATCAGCGCGAAGACCTCGTCGAAGATCGTCTGCTCGCTGCGGCGCACGCCGAGCGTGTCGAGGTAGGTCCAGTCGGCCAGGAAGCGCACGTCGCTCGCCGCGCGCGGCGGGCCGGCCGTCGAGACGCCGGGCGGCGGCGACTTGGCGATCTGATAGGTCGCCGAAACGGCCCAGGCCAGCAGCACGGCGGCGAACACGAGCCGCAACGGGAAGCGGCGCAGCGCGACGGGCATAGGCTGATTTCGCGCGTCGGCGCCGGTCGGCAGGTGCTATCAACTCTAGCAGGCCGGCGCGTGACGGGACTCTGGCCCTGCCGTCCGGTCAGGCCGGCGCGTCCCGCCGTCGGCGACGGCGGGCGCGCGGAGCCGGATGCGCTAGGCGCTCACGGGATGCGTACCGGGCGGCCGGTCGGATCGTAGGCGTAGTCGACGATCGAGGCCGGGAAGCCGCCGTCGGTGCCGGTGCGCAGGTGCACGTAGCCGTAGCAGACGCCGCCCGGTGCGGCGCAGGCCAGGCGCAGACCGAGATAGCCCTCGGCACCGGCGCCCCAACCGACGCTGCCCGGCGCCGAGACCGCCGAGAACGTCGCCGCCGGACCGACCCGGTCGCCACGCCGCAGGATGCGGTACTCGCCGCTGGCCGGATGCGGGGCGATGCCGGCGTCGACGCCGCCGGCCGCCGCGCGCGGCCACCAGAACGCGATGCGCTGCCCGTCGAAGTACGCGTTGAATGCGAAATCGTCGCGCTGGGCATCGAGGATCGTGCCGGTGAGCCAGTCGACCGAGGTGCCGGCATGCGTCTTCGCGATGGTCCGCTCGAGCGGGCCGGAATGCACCAGCGATACGGGCGGCGCGGTCCCGCCCGCGCAGCGGTTCTCGCCAGTCTCGAAGTCGTAGCCGAAGACGCAGTCGGTGGCGGTGATCGCCAGCCGCACGGGAATCTCGATCCGCGGCTGCAGTGGATCGTCGGTCGTCAGACAGAGCCGCGCGCGGTGCTCGCCCGGCGCCAGGCCGGTGGTCTCCACGCCGAGCGCGACCGGCTGCACGTCCTGCGGCGCGACGCTGCCGCCGGCGCTGTCCAGCGCGAGCCAGGGGATCGTCGCCGGATCGTCGCAGGCCAGCGGCTCGACCGGTTCCGGAACCATGTGCACGACCAGGATCAGGTGCATGTCCGGCCGGCCGAGGCTGGCGGTCGTCGCCGGCTGCGTGATGCCGCAGTTCGGCGCCATCATGAAGCTGGGTCGCGACTGCGGCGATGGCGTGGAGCCGACGTAGAAGTAGTGTTCATCGGCACTGCCGTCGGGCGTGGCGACCTCGACCACCAGGTCGCTCGCGGCGGTGTCGGCGACCGTGCCGGTCACCGGTACGGAGATCGACGTCAGCGCGCTGCCGGCCGCGACGTCGGCCTGTGCGCTGCCGATCAGCGCCAGCTGGCCGAGCGGGATCGTGCCCGCCGGCACGCCGGACGGCAGCGTGTAGAGGTTGACGGCGATCGTCATGCCGTTGCTCGCCTCGACGGCGACGTCGACGCTGACGACCTCGCCGTAGGCGCCGATCTGCGGATGGTCGGTGAACGTGAAGCGCCGGTAGTAGCTGTTGACGGCGGTGTACGCGCCGGACAGGCCGCAGGCGATCGAGTTGGACGCGGCCGGCAGCAGGTCGGTGGTCTGCGCGATCGGTATGCTGCCGGCCGGCGCAGCGCCGGCGACCGGAGCGGCGGCGGTGGCGGCAGGCAGTCCGCTGGCGTGCAGTTCGCCGGGTACGGGGGCGTCGCTCTTGGCGCCGGCGAGCGCCGGCCGCGGACGGCCGGCAGCGGTGTGGACCTGGAACGTCAGCGGCGCGGTGCCGATGTTGCCGACCAGGATCGCCTCGTCGATCGTGGTGCCCTCGACGGCCTCGAACGTGAAGCTGGCCGGCGTCACGTCGGCTACCGGAACATCGGTGCGTTCGGTCACCGTGACGTGGATCGGCACCTCGATCAGCGGCCGGCCGGCCACGTCGTTGCTGGCGACGCAGACCACGGCCGAATACTCGCCGATCGCCAGCTCCGCGGCGTCCACGCCGACCGTCGCCGTGCCGGTCTGTCCGGCGGCCACGCTGCCGGCCGCCGGCGTTACGCTGAGCCAGGGGATGTCGGCCGGATTGTCGCAGCCGGGCAGCAGCGGCGCTTCCTCGTCGACGTTGACGACCAGGATCAGATGCATGTTCGGGAAGCCGAGGCCGGCGGTGCGGGTCGGTTCGTCGATGTTGCATTCGGGTGCCATCATGAAGCTCGCATGCGTTTCCGGCGACGGCGTCGAGCCGATGTAGAAGAACGCGCCGCTGTCGACGCCGCTCGGCGCTACCACTTCGACGATCAGGTCGTGGACGGCGGTGTCGGCGACGATCGCCGCGATCGGCACGCGCACCGTCGTCAGCGCGCTGCCGCCGAGTGCATAGACGCGGCCGCTGCCGATCGGCACGAGTCCTTCCAGCGGTATCGTCTCCGGCGCGGTGTCGGCCGGCAGCGTGTAAAGGTTCACCGTCAGTTCGAGCCCGGTGCTCGATTCGACGCCGACGTCGACGCTTTCGATCGCCAGCGCGGGGCCGACGTCGTGCTCGTGCAGGTAGAAGCGCCGGAAGTAGCGATTCTCGGTGGTGTAGAGATCCGGTTCGTAGCAGGCCGCCGAGTTCTGCGGCGACGGCGTCAGCTCGCTGGTCTGCGACAGCGCCAGCGAGCCGCGCGGCAGCGCGGGCCGCGCTGCCGTCGTCGCCGGCGGGCCGCTGCCGAGCCGTGCGGTGGCCGACGCGGGGCGCGGAGCCGGCGGCGGCTGCGCGCCCGGTGCGGTACTGGCGTGGATCGTCCAGTCGAGGCTGCCGGTGCCGACATTGGCGATCGACAATGCCGAGCCGGTGCTGCTGCCCTGGCCGAGCGTGAGATCGAGTTCGCCGGGCGCCACCTGGGCCACCGGCATCATCGCGGTGTCGATGAAACTGACTTCCACCGTGCAGTCGGCGACGACCGGCGCCGTGGTGTAGACGGCGCCCTGGCGCGTGCCGCCGCAGCTGCCGCCCACCGCCAGCACCTGGAAGCCGGCATCCGGGGTCAGTGTCAGCACGGCCGACTCGCCCGGCACGATCGATTGCGGCGCGGACGGGTCGACCGTGCCGCCGGCGGTGGTCGAGACGGTGACGACATAGCGTGTCGTCTCGACGTCCAGCTCGTAGGCGCCGATGTCGGCGGCGCCACCGAGCTCGCGCGGGAAGCCCGGGCCGCGCTGGTCGAAAGCCAGGCCGGCCGGATTGCCGCCGGCGTCGCGTGCGGGGCTGTCGAAGCGCAGCTCGTGCGTCGGCGTCGGGCCGCCGTTGTCGGCCAGCGGCAGCAGCCTCGGGTCGGCGTCGAGCGTATCGGCCGGCAGCGTCACGGTGGGCCCGCTGCTGCGCACGATGTTGCGGCTGCCGGTGACCACGCTCGGCAGCGTGGCCTGCTCGGCGCCGGCGATGTCGCGCCCGGCTGGCGCCTGGTTGGCCGCGACGATCGAATCGTTCAGCGCCACCGTGTAGGTGCTGAAGCGGGCAATGTGCAGGATGCCGCCGCCGGAGCCGCTGCTCTGGTTGAACGCGATCGTGGCATGGTCGATTTCGACCGGCGCCCACAGCGACAGGCCGCCGCCGCCGGCCGGCGGCAGGCCGGCGGGCACTTCAACCGCGGCGAAGCCTGCGCGCAGCGGACCGTCGTGCAGCAGGTCGAGTGAGAGCGCTTCGGACGAGCCGCCGCCGAAGTCGAACTCGGCACGGTTGCCGCTGACCGTGCTGTTGACGATCCGCGACGGCGCCGCGCCGGCGGCCGCATTGGAGACGTGGACGGCGCCGCCGAAGACCTGATTCGATCCGGCCGCGCGGTTGTCGTAGACGGCGCTGTCGGTCAGCGTGAGCGTCCCGCTACCGAACAGCGCGCCGCCCATGCCGACGCTGCCGCCGGAGACGCTGTTGCCATGAATCCGGCTGCGCGTGATCGTGATGTCCAGGTTCGCCAGGGCACCGCCGCCCTGTGCGCCTTGCCCGCCCGGACTGATGGCCCGGTTGTCGCGCAGCACGCTGTCGGTGAGGCTCAGGCTGTTGTGGGCGAACACGCCGGCGCCGAGTACGGCCGTTCCGCTGGCGGTATTGGCGTAGACCTCGGTGCGCAGCAGATGCACGAAGCCGCGGCCCTGGCTGTGCCCCTGCATCGCCATCAGGCCCGCGCCGGCGACTTGGCCGCTGGCTGCGTAGAGTTCGCCGTTGTTGTCGTGGATGCGGCTGTCCTCGACGATCAGGTCGCCGAGGTAGCTCAACACGCCGGAGCCGTACTGGGCCGTGCAGCGGTGCACTTCCACGTTGCGCAGCGTGACGCTCTGGATCGCGAACACGCAGCCGCCGACGCCGGGTGCGCCGAGCAGGTTGCTCGGCGGCGACCGCCCATCGCTGAGGCTGAGCCCTTCCAGCGTCAGCGTGCCGGTGTAGTGCAGCGCGAAGATCAGATAGTCCTCGTCGGTGCCGCGGATCGCGAGACGGTCCGGCCCGGGACCGGCCAGGGTCAGGTCGAACGGCGGCGCGTCCGGACCGACGTCCTCCAGGCTGCCGAGCTCGAGCGGCCCCTGGTCGAGGGTGATCGACGTGCACGTCAGATTGCGCAGGTCGACCAGGTCGCCGCTCTCGGCGACGGCCAGGACACCGCGCAGGCTGTCGGCGCTGCCGTCGTCCAGACAGTGGCCGACCGGCAGCGTCGCGGCGATCAGGGCCGGTGCCGCCGCGGCGAGCGCGACCGCGACCAGGATACGGAACGGCACAGAGGCGAATCGGAACGGTCTCATCGGTGGCGGTCTCGTCAGAAGGGGATGCCGCGGCACGGGCCGATCGGCCTGCCGCAGGACTCCCCGAATCTAGCGGCGCCGGCCTGCGTGCGTCTGGGCCGTGCCTTTCCGCCGCCTAGCCGGCGCCGACAAGTCCTTGATGCGGCGAGCAGGCGCTGCGCGGTACGGCATGCTCAGAGGCGCGCTGCGTGCGCCTGCGCGGTCGCGCCCGCGCTGCCCGGCCAGCCGGGGGCGCTCCCTGCATCCGGCGGCGTGGTGGCCAAAGCCGGCGGGATCGCGCGCTCGCCGGCCAACGCGTGTGCCTGCATCAGGGCCTGGCGCCAGGGACCGCGCTGGCCGAGCGCGTGGTACAGCCGCGCCTGCAGCAGCGCGCAGTCGAAATCACGATCGGCCCAGCCTGCGGTCTGACCGATCACGCGCGCCGCGTCGTCGAGCCGGCCGGCCTCGAGCAGCCATTCCCCATAGGCGGCCGCGACCTGGACGGTATCCGCCGGCGTCGCGCGCTGGCCCGCCAGCAGCAGCGCCGTCTCGAAGTCCTCGAACGCTTCCGGTCGCCCGGCCGCCGCGGCTTGTTCGGCCAGGGCGAGACCGGCGGCGACGCCGATGGTGGCGTCCTGGGCTCCGGACGCCCAGGCCGAGAACCGCGCCTGTTCGGCCGCCGAACCGGTGCGATCGCCCTGGCTGCGCAGCGCGCGCGTGCGTACCAGCCAGGCGGCGGCTCGCGTGCGCGCCGGCATCGGTCCGGCCAGTTGCGGGGCGGCGAGACGCGACAGCGCCTGGTCGGCGTGCTCGGCGGCGAGTGCCGGCTGGCCGGTCGCCAGGGCGAGCTGCGCCTGGGCGACGCGGACGCCGGCGTACAGATCCGGCGCGCGGTCCGCGTCGATCTCGCCGATCAGCGCGGCGAGTACCCGGCCTGCCTCGGCGTGGCGTCCGTTGGCCAGCAGCGCCCGCGCCACGTGGCGCGTCAGGATCTGGCGGGCGCGCGGGTTGTCCAGGCGTGCCGCCTGCGTCTGCGCGTGCTCGGCGAGGGCCAGCGCCCGAGCCGGCTCGAGCAGGACCAGATGCATGTGGATCCGATTGCCCAGTGCGGTGAGCAGGGACTCGCTCGGCGCGAAGCGTTCCAGACGGGGAATCGCCCGGTCCAGCAGCGTACCGGCTTCGACGTAGCGGCGGCGCAGGATCATCTGCGCGGCCTGGTTGGCCTCCAGGCGCGCCACGCCCAGGGTATCGGCAGCCATCTCCAGGGCGATGCGCGCCTGCGCGAAGTCGTCGTCGGCCTCGCGGTCCTGGCGCTGCATCGTGTACAGCGCGGCGCGGCTGGTCAGTGCGCGGCCGTAGATCAGCGGCACCTCGTGGTGGCGCGCCAGGTCGATCATCTCGCCGAGACGCTCGATCGCCACCTGGGGCCGGTTGGTCTGGCTGGCGACGACGACCAGGCCGTGCAGGGCGTCGGCGTGCGTCCACACGTCGAGCGGCCTGCGTGCGTGGCCGTCGAGCACCGTCTGGAACAGCGCCTGGGCTTGTTCGAGATGGCCTTCGACCCGCTCGACCTCGGCAAGCCGCAGGCGCAGCCGGGCAGCATCCTGCAAAGCAGGCGGTGCGCCCAGCATCAGATCGCGCGCGCTCGCGTAGTCGCGCCCGTAGATCGCCGCGTCGATGCGCGAGATCAGCACGTCTTCCCGTTTCGGCGCAGCCGTTTCGTCCGTCTCCGGGGCGCGGCCGAGCATCACCAGCAGACGATCGGCCGCGGCGCGTGCGCCGATCGCGGCGTCGTCGGCATGGGCCTCCGCCTCGCGCGTCGGGCCGCGCGCGTCGATCAGTTCCAGATGGACGCGCCAGCCGCCGGCGATCCGGCGCAGTGCCGGCGCGACGACGTAACGGGCGCCGGTCGCCGCCTGCACGGCGGATGCGTCGAGATCGGGCTGCCCCTCGCGCAGCATCGCCAGCACGTTGTCGGCCGGGACCACGGGCAAGCCGGCCTGACGCAGCCGGTCGCCGATCAGATCCATCAGTCCCAGCCGCAGCCAGCGCCACTCGCCGTCGATGGAGACGTCGAGCCCGATCGGCAGCACCGCGACGGCCTCCGGCCGCGATGGCTGCGCCGCGTCGACGATCGCGGGCATCGGCGTCGGGGTCGAAATGCCGCGCCACAGCGGCAGCGCGGCGGCTCCGACGGCCAGCGCGATGCAGGTCGCAGCGGCCATTGGCCCGAGGCCGCGCCGCACGCGGGAGCGGGCAGCCGGCGCCGGCATGTGTGCCGGCTCGGCGAACGGTGCCGGGCCGGGCGGTTCGGGATGCACGTCGGCGACCCAGCGATAGCCGTAGCGCGGAATCGTACGGATGACCTCCTGGTCGCTGCCGCTGTCGCCGACGACGCGGCGGACCTTGCGGATCAACTGGTCGATCTGGGTGTCGGTGACGTCGGCACGGCCCCACACGGCGGCGCTCAGTTCGTCGCGCCCGACCGCGCGGTCGCGGTGCTCGAGCAGCCAGGCCAGGCAGTCGAACATGCGCGGCGAAAGCACCAGCAGCCGGCCGCCGCGATGCAGTTCGCGTGCGGCCGGATCGATGCGGTAGGCGCCGAAGCGCAGGGCAGGACGGGCGGCGGACATCGTCGGCAGTGTAGCCGCCGCGAATGCCGCCGGGCGATCGGCTCAGCGCGTCGCGTCGCCGGACGCGGCGGTCTGCGCGGCATCCGCCGGCCGGCGCGCATAGCGCTGCGCGAGCCAGGCGCAGGCCATCAGCTGCACCTGGTGGAACAGCATGATCGGCAGCACGATCATGCCGAGCGCGGGATTGCCGGCGAACAGGATCTTGGCCATCGGCACGCCGGTGGCGAGGCTCTTCTTGGTGCCGCAGAAGACGATCGTGATCTCGTCCTCCTTCGAGAAGCCGAGCGCGCGGCTGCCGAGCGTGGTCAGGACCAGCATCAGCGTCAGCAGCGCCAGCACGCAGGCCGCGAGGATCGCCAGCGCCGGCGGCGGCACGTGATGCCAGAGGCCCTCGACGACCGATTCGCTGAAGGCTACGTAGACGACCAGCAGCACGGTGCCGCGATCGGTCTGGCCGAGCACGCGGCGATGGCGCTCGACGAACCGGCCGACCCAGGGCCGCAGCAGGTGGCCGGCGACGAACGGCACCAGCAGCTGCAAGACGATGTCGCCGATCGCCTCGAGCGGCGAGCCGCTGTCGCCGTCGCCGCCGGGCGTGCCGAGCAGCAGCGCGACCAGCAGCGGCGTCGCGAACACGCCGAGCAGGTTCGACGCCGACGCGCTGCAGACCGCGGCCGGCACGTTACCGCGTGCGATCGCGGTGAACGCGATCGAGGACTGCACGGTCGACGGCAGGCAGCACAGGTACATCAGGCCGAACACCAGTCCGGCCGGCAGCACGGCGCCGGCCAGCGGCCGGAACGCGAGGCCGACCAGCGGAAACACGACGAAGGTCGCCGCCAGCACGACCAGATGCAGGCGCCAGTGCAGCAGGCCGGCGACGATCGCCTCGCGCGAGAGGCGTGCGCCGTGCAGGAAGAACAGCAGCGCGATGCCGGCGACCGTCAGCCGGTCGAAGAACACCGCGGCCGCGCCCTCGCACGGCCACAGCGAGGCCAGCACGACGGTGCCGATCAGCGCCAGCGTGAAGCCGTCGAGCAGGCTGCGCAGCGTCTTCATCGCGGTCCGGATTCCGCCTCGCCGCGCGATCGAATGCGCCGTGCGCGCGGACATGTCGCGTCATGCGCGCGTGCGGCGCGCCTCGTCGAGCGGTACCGGTCGATCGCGTATCGGGGCGCTGCGAACGCGGGCAGGGAACGGCGGCGATGCATCGGCCGCACGGTACACCAGGCGCCGGGCGCCGGCCTAGCGAGCGGTGGCGTGCGGCGGCGATCGATCAGCGGTACCGGATGCGTCCGATCCTCGCTCGATCGGTGGCCTCGCCGGACCGATCCGGCCGGCCGTCGTGCCGGCATCGGCCGCAGCCGGCGCACCGCGGGCCACCGATGCCGAGGCACCGGCGGCTGCGCCGGCGCGATGCTCAGAACGCCTCGTCGAACCCGACCTCGCCCTGCACGCCGACCTGATAGGCCGATACGCGGCGCTCGAAGAAGTTGGTCAGCTCCTGCACGTCCTGCAGCTCCATGAACGGCAGCGGGTTCTTGACGCCGTAGCGCTTGGCCATGCCGAGCTTCACGAAGTGCTGATCGGCGCAGTACTCCAGGTACTGGCGCATGTCGCGCGTGGAGATGCCGGCAACGCCGCCGGCCAGCACGTCCTCGGCGAACTGCGTCTCGCAGTCGATCGCCTCGGCCAGCATTTCGTAGACCTGGCTCTGCATCTGCGCGTCGAACAGCTCCGGCTCCTCGCTGCGCACGGTGCGGATCGCCTCGAACGCGAACGCCATGTGGCAGCTCTCGTCGCGGAACACCCAGTTGGTGCCCGAGGCCAGGCCCGGCAGCAGGCCACGCGAGCGGAAGAAGTACACGTAGGCGAACGCCGCGAAGAAGAACAGGCCCTCGATGCAGGCCGCGAAGCAGATCTGGTTGAGCAGAAACTCGCGGCGCTGCTCGCGCGTCTCGATGCGGTCCAGGTGCTGGATCGAGTCGATCCACTTGAAGCAGAACTCGGCCTTCTTGCGGATCGACGGGATGTTCTCGACCGCCGCGAACGCCTGCACGCGCGCGTCCGGATCGGGCATGTAGGTGTCGAGCAGGGTCAGGTAGAACTGCACGTGCAGCGCTTCCTCGTAGAGCTGCCGCGACAGGTACATGCGCGCCTCGGGCGAATTGAGGTGCTTGTAGAGATTGAGGACCAGGTTGTTGGAGACGATCGAATCGCCGGTCGCGAAGAACGCAACGAGACGGTGGATCAGATGGCGGTCGGCGGCCGACATGCGCGAGCGCAGGTCGGTCACGTCGATCGAGAAGTCGACCTCCTCGACGGTCCAGGTGTTGCGGATCGCCGCGCGGTACATCTCGTAGAACTCGGGATAGCGCATCGGCCGCAGCGTCAGTTCGAAGCCGGGGTCGAGCAGGTGGTGGGATCTTGGTAGCGGTGGCTGGGCGGACATGGGCGCTCGCAGGTCGAAGGAGGAACGCGCCCGCCGCGAATGCAGCGGGCGCGGGGCGGGCAGGCGCTACTGGCAGGCCTCGCAGTACTCGGGGTTCTCGAGCGAGCAGAACACCGCCTGCGTCGCCGCTGCCGGGTCGGCGGCCGGCTGCAACGGCGCCGCAACCGGCTCGGCCGCCGTGGCGCCGACCGTGGTCTTGGCGATCCGCGTCGCCGGACGCGAGCGCAGGTAGTAGGTGGTCTTCACGCCGGCCTTCCAGGCGTACATGTACATCGAGGACAGGCGGCCGATGTTCGGGTTTTCCTGGAACAGGTTCAGCGACTGGCTCTGGTCGATGTAGGCGCCGCGCGCGGCGGCCAGATCGATCAAGGCCTTCTGCGGCAGCTCCCAGACCGTGCGGTAGATCTGCCGCAGCGGCTCGGGAATCGCCGCGATGCCCTGGATCGAGCCTTCGGCGAGCTTGATCGCGTCGCGGATCGCGTCGGTCCACAGGCCCAGCGACTTGAGCTCCTCGACCAGATAGCGGTTGACGACGAGGAAGTCGCCCGACAGCGTCTCGCGCTTGAACAGGTTCGACACCTGCGGCTCGATGCACTCGTAGCAGCCGGCGATCGAGGCGATCGTCGCGGTCGGCGCGATCGCGATCAGCAGCGAGTTGCGCAGGCCCTGCGTGCCGATCCGCTCGCGCAGATCGTTCCAGCGCTCGGCCGGGATCGTCGGGCGCGCCTGCGGCCAGTAGTCAAACTGCAGCTCGCCGCGCGCCGCGCGGGTCTCGTCGAAACCGGGATGGCGGCCGAACTCGGCGGCCAGTTCCGAGGAGCTGAGCAGCGCGTTGTAGTAGATCTCCTCGGCGATCCGCGACGACAGCGCGAGTGCCTCGGGCGAGTCGAACGGCAGACGCAGCTGGAATAACACGTCCTGCAGGCCCATCACGCCGAGGCCGACCGGTCGCCACTTGCGGTTGGCCGTGGCCGCGGTGTCGATCGGGTAGAAGTTGATGTCGATGACGCGGTCGAGCTGGCGCACCGCGGTGCGCACGGTCGCGGCGAGCTTGTCGAAGTCGAAGCCGCCGTCGGCGACGTGCCGCGCCAGGTTGATCGAGCCGAGATTGCACACCGCGGTCTCGCCGCCGGAGGTGACCTCGAGGATCTCGGTGCACAGGTTCGACAGGTGGACCACGTTCTGCGTCAGCGCGGTCTGGTTGCAGGTCGCGTTGCTGCGGTCTTTGAACGTCATCCAGCCGTTGCCGGTCTGCGCCAGCGTGCGCAGCATGCGCGCATAGAGCTCGCGCGCCTTGATCGTCTTGACGGCCAGGCCGTCGGCCTCGGCCTGGCGGTAGGCGTGGTCGAACGCCTCGCCCCAGCTGTCGACGAAGTGCGGGACGATCTTCGGGTCGAACAGCGACCAGTCCGCGTCGCGTTCGACGCGGCGCATGAACTCGTCGGGCACCCAGTTGGCGAGATTGAGGTTGTGCGTGCGGCGCGCCTCGTCGCCGGTGTTGTCGCGCAGCTCGAGGAATTCCTCGATGTCGGCGTGCCAGGTCTCCAGGTACACGCAGGCCGCGCCCTTGCGCTTGCCGCCCTGGTTGACCGCGGCCACCGAGGCGTCGAGCGTCTTGAGCCACGGCACCAGCCCGTTGGAATGGCCGTTGGTGCCGCGGATCAGCGAGCCGCGCGAGCGCACGCGCGAGTACGACAGGCCGATCCCCCCGGCGAACTTGCTGAGCTTGGCGACGTCGGCGTACTTGCCGTAGATGCCCTCGAGCGAATCGTCCGGGGAGTCGAGCAGGAAGCACGAGGACAGCTGCTGGTGCGCGGTGCCGGCGTTGAACAGCGTCGGCGAGCTTGGAATGTACTCGAGCGAGGACATCAGCCGGTACAGCTCCAGCGTCTCGCCGATGTCGCCGCCGCCGAGCGCGCAGGCGATGCGCATGAAGAAGTACTGCGGCGTCTCGAGCACCTTGCGCAGCTGTGGATGGCGCAGCAGGTAGCGGTCGTAGACGGTGCGCAGGCCGAAGTACTCGAAGCGACGCGTCGCCGCCGGGTCGATCGCGTCGTTGAGCTTGCGCGCGTTCAGCGCGACGAAATCACGCAGGGCCGCATCGATGATGCCGACCTCGACGCCGCGCGCGACCGACTGCGAGAACGACTGGATCTCCTGGCCGGCGACCTCCTTGTCGATGTAGCCGGCGAGCAGGCGGCCGGCGAGGAAGCCGTATTCGGGTTCTTCGGCGGTCAGCGCGGCGGCGGTGCGGATCGACAGCTCGTCGAGCTCGCGCGTGCTGGCGCCGTCGTAGAGGCCGCCGATCGTCTTGAGCGCCACGCGCATCGGATCGACCGCGTGCAGGCCTTCGGCGGTGCGCGTCACCGCGCGCACGATCTTGTTGACGTCGACCGCTTCGGTCGAGCCGTTGCGCTTGGTCACGCGCATCTGCGCGGGGCTGTGCGGCGGCGTCAGCGCGAAATCCTGGCGCTGGCCGCCGGCCTTCGGCGCAAGCACCGGCGCGGAAACGGGATCGGCATCCGCGGTCGCGGGGCGCATATCGAGGGGCTGCATGGAATTCCTCCGTCATCTGTCGGACCACCTGCTCCGTCGCGCAGGCATGGTCGGTTCGACCACCGGGGAGGAACGGCGTCGACGACGACGACGCGCCATCGGGCGCGCCGTCTCGTGACGCAGCCTCCCCGCGGAGGTGGTCACCCGCGCCGGGAGCCGACGATCGGCGAACGGCGTCTCAGCGGACGCGACGACGTCGACGGCGACCCGACGTGTCGGCAGGTCTTCGGGCTCGTGGACCGGAGCCTTGCGGCTCGCCTAGTCTCCGCCGCTTCCCAGTCCGACCGGACCAGTGCAGAACGCGGATTTCGTTTCCACCTACCGCTGCGGGGCAGCTCCGGCTTCACACCGGATTCCCTATTAAGCCGGCGGGACCTGGCGGGGATCGAGAGCGGCTCCGGGGCGGTCTGAGCGGACCGCCGCGCCATTCCCCGCATCGGCGAGGGACGGCCCCGAGACCTGCGCGGGCTGGCCGCGCGATTCGAATCGAGGCACCGCAGACGCGTGTCCCTCGAACCCTGCCATGCCCTGCGGGCACCGACGACCACAAGCTATTGTGGTCGCCTGGGTGTGTCAACCGATTATTTTGTGTCGCGCCCTCTTGCTTTTCGCGGAGCGCCAGAGGCGGCGCGGCTTTGCCGGCGCCGCCGCGGTTCAGTGCAGCGGCAGCTCGAAGCCGTCGGCGAAGACCGCATCCTCGGCGAGCAGGCACAGACCCACGCCGGCCGCGCTCAGCGGCTCGGCCAGCGATGGCAGCGGATTGGCCGCCAGGTCCGGCAGGGCGGCGAGCACCGGCGTCCAGCCGGCGATCTCGCCCGGCACGTCGGTCGCCGTCGAGAAGCCGGCATAGGCCGACTCGTCGCAGACCAGACCGGCACCTCCGGCGTCGAGATCGACCCGGTGCGCGGTCTCGAACACGAACACCTGATCGCCGCTGCGGTTGGCGCCGAGCGCGAGCAGGGCGCGGTCGCCGGCGAGCGCGAGCGCGCCGGTCGGGAAGCCGATGTTGTCGGTCGCATAGCGGCGCTGGCTGCGCAGCGCGAGGTCGGCGTCCAGGCGCATCAGCACCGTGCCGGTATGCATCGCCTCGCCGTTGGCCTCGCCGTAGAGCCAGAAGCTGCCGCCGTGGGCGGCGCTGGCGATCACGTTGAAGAACGGGATCAGCGTGCGCTGCGGCGCCGGCGCGAAATCGGCGGCGACGCGCTGCAGATAGAAGAAGTTGGGACCGAACGCGGTGCGCCGGCCGGCGATCACCCAGCCGCCGTCGGGGTGCGGCAGCAGGTCCAGTGCGCGGGCGCGGATGCCGGCACTGGCCGGATGGCCGATCGCGCGCGAGGCGAGGATCTGGCCGGACGCGCCGATCCGCACCAGCGCATCGCCGCTCTCGAGGCTGACCGGACTGGTCCGGCGCGCGGTCTCCAGCAGCACGACCTCGCTGCCGTCCTCGGCGCGCTGCCAGTCGACCGTGCGTTCCTGCTCGGCGGTGCCGATCGTGCGTGCCGACAGCACGCTGCCGTCGGCCGGATCGACCGTCGCGAGCAGGCCGTCGCCGTTGCCGAAGCCGCCCTCGATCGCGTATTGCACCTCGCCGAGCACGCGCAGCGGTCCGCCGCCGGTTTCCGGCGCCTTGAGCCGGGCCGAGGCGAACGAGGCCTGCGGCAGGTTCAGGCGCATGTTCCAGACCGGGTTCAGGCCCGCATCCAGACGCGTCAGGAACAGCCGGTACGGACCGGCGAAGTCGTCGAACTCGAGGCTCGCGGCGACGACGTCGCCGCCGTCGAGCGCGATCAGCGACTGCGCGATCTGCTGATGGCCGGCATTGCTCGGCAGCGCGTGCGCGGCCAGACGCTTGCCGCCTGCATCGCGCGCGATCAGGTAGAGGCTTTCGGTCAGCTTGGCGTCGGTCCTGGAGCCGAACGTGACCGAGCTGCCGTCGCCGCGCTGCACCGCGCCGGCGACGCGGACGTCGAAGTCGCCCGGCGCGAGCATGGCCGAGTCGTGGAACAGCGGTGGCTGGCCGGCGCGGGCCTCGGCATGGGGAACGGACAGGCCGGCCAGCAGGCAGGCGACGATCAGGCGTTTCATCTTCGATTCCTCGACACGGATGGGCGCTGCCGGCGCAAGTCGCGCCGGCATACGAGCAGACGGATTCGGGCGTGCGATCCACTCAGAGGCGGCGTGATCCGGGCAGGTGCCGTGCCGGCCGCCCGGTCGCGGCATGGCCGGCGATGCGGCTATGCTGGCCGCCGGCGACGATCGGCGACTCCATGCTCAACACGCTCTGGCTCGGCTTCTTCCTCGCGGCGGCGCTGTCGGCACTGGCGCGCTGGCTGATCGGCGGCGAGGCCGACGTGTTCGCGGCGATGGTGGCCAGCCTGTTCGAGATGGCCCGGCTGTCGGTCGAGGTCATGGTGCTGCTGTTCGGCACGCTGACGCTGTGGCTGGGCTTTCTGCGCATCGCCGAGCAGGCCGGCCTGGTCGCCGCGCTGGCGCGCCTGCTCGGCCCGGTGTTCGCGCGGCTGATGCCCGAGGTGCCGCGCGATCACCCGGCGGTCGGCCTGATCACGCTCAATTTCGCCGCCAACGCGCTCGGTCTCGACAACGCGGCGACGCCGATCGGCCTGCGTGCGATGCGCGAGCTGCAATCGCTCAATCCGCATCCGGATACCGCGACCAACGCGCAGATCCTGTTCCTGGTTCTGAACGCCTCCTCGCTGACCCTGCTGCCGGTGTCGATCTTCATGTACCGCGCGCAGCAGGGGGCGGCCGACCCGACTCTGGTGTTCCTGCCGATCCTGCTGGCGACGACGGCATCGACCCTGGTCGGCCTGCTCGGCGTCGCCTGGATGCAGCGGCTCAGGCTCTGGGATCCGCTGCTGCTGGCCTGTTTCGGCGCCGGCGCGCTGCTGCTCGGCGGCTTCGTCGCGGTGCTGTCGACGCTGTCGGCCGCGGCGCTGGCCGGGCTGTCGTCGCTGCTCGGCAATCTCGTGCTGTTCGGCGTGATCGTCGCATTCCTGCTCGTCGGCGCGTGGCGCCGCGTGCCGGTCTACGAGAGTTTCGTCGAGGGCGCGCGCCAGGGTTTCGAGGTCGCGCGCGACCTGCTGCCGTACCTGGTCGCGATGCTCTGCGCGGTCGGCGTGCTGCGCGCCTCGGGCCTGCTCGACCTGGCACTGGACGGCATCCGCTGGATCGCGACGACGAGCGGAGCCGACACGCGCTTCGTCGACGCGCTGCCGACCGCGCTGGTCAAGCCGTTCTCGGGCAGCGCGACGCGCGCGCTGCTGATCGAGACGATGCAGCACCACGGCGTCGACAGCTTTCCGGCCTTGCTGGCGGCGACCGTGCAGGGCAGCACCGAGACCACCTTCTACGTGCTGGCGGTCTACTTCGGCGCGGTCGGCGTGCGCCGCGCGCGACACGCGGTCGGGTGCGCGCTGCTGGCCGATCTGGCCGGCGTGCTGGTCTCGATCGCGGTCTGCTACTGGTTCTTCGGCTGAACGCGCGGCCCGATGCGGCTCAGACCGGCCGGCCGCGCAGGATCCGCGCCGGCAGCAACAGCACGCTGCGCAGGAACTCGAAGACGCCGTTGACCGCGAAGCCGATCAGCCGGAACGGCAACAGCAGCAGCCAGATCAGCGGGTAGAGCACCAGGGCGAGCAGGGCCAGCGGCCAGCACACCACCAGCAGCAGCAACCAGATCAGGAAGCTCAGCATTGCATGGCTCTCTCGAGGCGCCGGCACGGGGCGCCGGCGGGGTGGAACATGAGGATGGCGCCGGCCCGATCAAGCGGCCCGCCCGGCGCGAATCGCCGGCGCGAGCCGCTCGCGGCCGTCACTCGCCCGGCTGGTCGCCGCTGAAGCGCTGCGGCGTCGCGCCCTTGACCGGTCCGATCCGGGCGCTGTCGCTGACGTAGAGGTCGACCTCGCGGCGGAACTCGAGGGTGCCGTCGACGACCGCGCGCGGACCGATCACGACGCGCGGCTTGCGCGAGGTATCGGACTTGAACCAGCTGCCGCTCGGCTTCTCGATCAGCACGCCGCCGGTGACCTGGGAATCGGCGCCGACGATCACGTTGCCGCTGACGGTGCGGATGCCGCCGCCGATGCGCGCACCGTCCAGGCGGATCTCGCCGTTGACGTTGGAGACCGCAGCGCCGACGTCGGCGCCGCGGTCGAGATGGATGCGACCGTTGACGGCCTCGACCGACTCGGTGATCCGGCTGCGCTCGCCGACCTGGATCGAGCCGTTGACGGTGCTCAGCGAGCCGGCGACGGTGTCGACGGTCAGCGTGATCGAACCGTTGACGGTCTCGGCGGACTCGATCCGCGCACCGTCCTCGATGCGGATCGAGCCGTTGACGGTGCTGACCTCGCCGGCGGTCTTGTTCGCCTCGACGCGGACCGACCCGTTGACCTTGCTGATGTCGCCGCCGTCGGCGGCCAGCACGGGACAGGACAGCAGCAGGGCGATCGTGACGGCAATCGTGCGCAACATGGGGCGTACTCCTGAGGGGTTCGGACGCATCGGATGCGGCCGGGCCGGGCCGGGTTTAACGGCGCGCCGAAGCCGGCCGGCGCTCGGGGTTCGCGCTAACATACGCGATTGCTCCCGCCGGATCCGCCGCGCCCGTGTCCCGACCCAAACCCGTCCTGCTGCTGATTCTCGATGGCTGGGGCCATCGCGAAGAAACCGAACACAACGCGATCGCGCAGGCGCGCCTGCCGCACTGGCGCGCGTTGCTGGCCGAGTGCCCGCATACCCTGGTCGACACGCACGGCCTGCATGTGGGCCTGCCGGACGGGCAGATGGGCAATTCCGAGGTCGGCCACATGACGATCGGCGCCGGGCGCGTGCTCTACCAGGACCTGACGCGCATCGACGCGGCGATCGCCGATGGCAGCTTCGACCGCAATGCGGCCCTGGTCGGCGCCTGCGCGGCGGTCAAGACCAGCGGCGGCACGCTGCACGTGTTCGGCCTGCTCTCGCCGGGCGGCGTGCACAGCCACGAGAACCACATCTTCGCGCTGCTCGAGCTGGCGCGCCGCCAGGGCGTGGCGCGGGTGGCCGTGCACGCATTCCTCGACGGCCGCGACATGCCGCCGCAGAGCGCCGAGCCGAGCCTGCGCGCGCTCGAGGAGACCTGCCGCCGGGTCGGCCAGGCGCGCATCGCCTCGGTCAGCGGGCGCTACTACGCGATGGATCGCGACCGCCGCTGGGACCGCGTCGAACGCGCCTATGCGGCGATCGCCGACGCGCGCTCGACGCAGCATGCGCCCGACGCGCTGTCGGCGCTGCAGGCGGCCTATGCGCGCGGCGAGGGCGACGAATTCGTGCAGCCGACGGTGATCGACGGCGGCGTGCCGATCGAAGACGGCGACGCGATCGTCTACATGAACTTCCGCGCCGACCGCGCGCGCCAGCTGACCGAGGTCTTCGTCGCGCCGGGTTTCGACGGCTTCGCGCGCGCGCGCCGGCCGGCGCTGTCCGCGTTCGTGACGCTGACCCAGTATGCGGCGGATCTGCCGGTGACCGCGGTGGCCTGGCCGCCGCAGTCGACCGAGCGCTCGCTGGGCGAATACCTGGCCGCGCTCGGCCTGCGCCAGCTGCGCATCGCCGAGACCGAGAAATACGCGCATGTGACGTTCTTCTTCTCGGGCGGGCGCGAGGCGCCGTTCGACGGCGAGGAACGCATCCTGGTGCCGAGCCCGAAGGTCGCGACCTACGATCTGCTGCCGGCGATGAGTTGCCCGGCGGTCACCGACGCGCTGGTCGCGGCGATCGGCAGCGGCCGGTTCGACTTCATCGTCTGCAACATCGCCAACCCGGACATGGTCGGCCACACCGGCGTCGAGGCCGCCGCGATCGAGGCCGCCGAGGTCGTCGATGCGGCGATCGGCCGGATCGTCGCGGCGATCCGCGCGGCCGGCGGCGAGATGCTGATCAGCGCCGACCACGGCAATCTCGAGCAGATGGTCGACGCCGACGGCGTGCCGCACACCCAGCATACGGTCGGCCCGGTGCCGCTGGTCTACGTCGGCCGGCCGGCCGCGCTCGCGCCCGGCTCGCTGGCCGACCTGGCGCCGACCGTGCTGGCGCTGATGGGGCTGGCGCAGCCGGCCGAGATGACCGGCCGCAGCCTGGTCACGTTCGCCGCCTGATGCGCCGGGCGCTGGCGCTGCTCGCCCTGCTGGCCGGCGCGCATGCGCTGGCGCAGGACGATGCGGCTACGCGTGCGGCCGAAGAGGCCAAGGCGCGCCGCCAGCTCGAGCAGGTGCGCGCCGAAATCCGCACGCTGACCGACGCCCAGCGCGCGACCCAGGGCCAGCGCGAGGACGCGACGCGCGGCCTGCGCGAGCAGGAGCTGGCGATCGCCGCGGTCGCGCGCGAGCTGGTCGCGATCCAGACGCGACGCGGCGAGCAGCAGCGCGAGCTGGACGCGCTGAACCGCCGTCGCGCCGAGCTGACCGACGCGCTCGGCCGTCAGCGCGAGGCGCTGGCCGCGCTGCTGCGGTCGGCCTACGCGCTGGGCCGCCACGAGGAGCTCAAGCTGCTGCTGCAGCAGGACGACGTCGCCGGCATCGCGCGCGTGCTCGCCTATCACCGCTATTTCCAGCGTGCGCGGCTCGGCCGCATCGACGCGCTGACCGCCGATCTGGAGCAGCTCGCCGAGGTGCAGCGGCAGATCGAACTGCATCAGGCCGAGCTCGACGCTACGCAGGCCGCCCAGGAAGCCGAGAACCGGCGCCTGGCCGGCGAGCGCGCGACGCGCGCCGAGCTGCTCGGCGCGCTCGAGGCGACGCTGAAGACGCAGACGGCGCGGCTGGCCGCGCTCGGCAAGGACGAGGGTGCGCTGCTCGGCCTGATCGAGAAGCTGCGCGACGTCTTCGCCGACATCCCGCGCCAGCTCGGCGTCGCCGATGCGTTTGCGTCGCTGCGCGGCCGTCTGTCCTGGCCGCTGCAGGGCAAGCTGCTGACCGGGTTCGGCGCCACCGACGAGTCGGGCCGCCGCAGCGCCGGCTGGCGCATCGCGGCGGCGGCATCGACGCCGGTGCAGGCGATCGCGCACGGCCGGGTCGTCTTCGCCGACTGGTTCAAGGGCTACGGTTTGCTGCTGATCGTCGATCATGGCGAGGACTATCTGAGCCTCTACGGCTACAACGAGGCGCTGCTCAAGGACGTCGGCGACTGGGTCGCGTCCGGCGAGCCGGTCGCGCGCAGCGGCGTCAGCGGCGGCCAGTCGGTCGACAGCCTCTATTTCGAGCTGCGCCACAAGGGCAAGCCGATCGATCCGAAGGTCTGGCTGAAGCGCTGACCGGCCTTCGCCGGAAACTGCGGCGCCTTCGCGCGGTCCATGAACCGGATGCGGGTTCCGGATGCGTGCCGACGCGGCGCCGCCGAAGGACGCGCTACCATCCCCGTCCGTCACTGATTGCAAGGACCTGCCGCATGCGCCTGTCATCCCTGCTGTTGGCCGCCGCTCTGGCCACTGCCTGCTCGGCCGTCCGCGCCGACGAGCCGGCACCGGCGTCAGCGGCCCCGCCGCCGGCCGCGGCGGCACCCAAGAGCACGCTGAGTCTGGAGGACATCCGCACGTTCACCGCGGTGTTCAGCCTGGTCAAGCAGGGCTACGTCGAGGACGTGTCCGACCAGCGCCTGATGCAGGCGGCGATCCGCGGCCTGCTGGCCGATCTCGACCCGCACAGCGAGTATCTGGACGGCGCGCAGATCGAGGAGCTCAACGAGGACACCACCGGCAGCTACGCCGGCCTCGGCATCGAGGTCGTGCCGATGGACGGCGTGCTGCGCGTGATCGCGCCGATCGACGACACGCCGGCCGAGCGCGCCGGCATCAAGGCCGGCGACACGATCCTGCGCATCGACGGCAAGCCCCTCTCGCCCGACGACCTGGCCGGAGCGATCGACCGCCTGCGCGGCCAGCCCGGCAGCGAAATCACGCTGAGCATCCTGCACGAGGGCCACAGCGTGCCGGTCGACGTCACGCTCAAGCGCGAGATCATCCGCGTCGCCAGCGTGCGCGGCCGCCTGATCGAGCCCGGCTACGCATACTTGCGGATCAGCCAGTTCCAGGCCGAGACCGGCAACGACCTGCGCAAGCGCCTGACCCGCCTGCAGACCGAGAACGGCGCGCCGCTCAAGGGCGCGGTGCTCGACCTGCGCAGCAACCCGGGCGGTCTGGTGTCGGCGGCGGTCGACGTCAGCGACATCTTTCTCGATGCCGGCGTCGTGGTCACGACGCGCGGCCGCATCAAGGAGGCCGAGCTCTCGTTCAGCGCGACGCCGGGCGACCAGCTCGCGGGCGCGCCGCTGGTCGTGCTGGTCGACAACGGCTCGGCTTCGGCGGCCGAGATCGTCGCCGGCGCGCTCAAGGACAATCACCGCGCGCTGTTGATGGGCCGGCGTACGTTCGGCAAGGGCTCGGTGCAGACGATCCTGCCGCTCGATGCCGAGCACGCGATCAAGCTGACGACCGCACGCTACTACACGCCGAGCGGCGTCTCGATCCAGGCCCAGGGCATCGTGCCGGACATCGCGCTGTCGGATCTGGCGCTGACGCGCCGCGATGCGCCGCCGACGCCGATGCTCAGCGAGCGCGACCTGCGCAACCATCTGCAGGGCGTCGACGAGACGATCGACCTGCCGGCGGTCGAACAGGACGAGGAAGTCCAGTCCGACTACGCGCTCAACGAGGCGCTGAACGTGCTCAAGGGCCTGGCGCTGCAGCGCCGGCCGGCGCCGGCCGAAAAGAAGGGCTAGCGTGTGCGGGCAGCCAGCTTGGCGATCGCCGCATCGGGCACCCCGGACGCTGCCGCTGACAGGCGCGGCCCGGTTTCAGGTCGTTTCAAAACAGGCGTTTACGAAACCGTTCGTAGCAGTCTGAATGCCCGATAAATCATTCCGGCGCCGCTTCGCAACTTTTCTGCAGTCGCCTCTGTCTTAGTTTCCGGGTGCACGCAACGGCGCCCCCGGATCCCCTCCTCCCTGGGTGGATCCTGTGAAGGTCGGATTCTCCCCAAGTCCGGTCTTCCCCCGCCCCGAGGGCTCCCCCTGGCCCTCGGGGCATTTTATTTGGTTCATCGCGGATTACCGGGGAAGGCGGCGCGGATCTTGAGGAAGAAGTAGGCCTCGTCCCGGTAGCCGTATGCGCGGCGCTTGATGACCTTGATGGTGTTGTTGATACCTTCCACGACGCTGGTGTTGAGAGGGTG
>NZ_DATKFQ010000001.1:0-144548 GCF_035511235.1 Dokdonella sp. | reverse complement strand
GCTGGGCAGCGGCATCACGCTGATCACCTTCGACAATGGCCTGATCCATCTGAGCAACAGCGTGACCTGGGGCAACGATGGCGACGACGATACCCAGGATCTGTGGATCAATGGCGCCGGCGTCGTGCTGACGCGAGTGCACTACGGCTCCATCGAAGGATCCCCCGCCGGCAACATCGCGCCCGGCACGGGCGATCCGGGATTCGTGTCGGTGAACGACGCCCGCCTTCGGCCGCACTCTCCGCTGATCGACAGCGGCACCGACAGCCCGCAGGGCGGCGCGGGCACCTTCGATGCCGACGGCAGGGCGCGCGTGCAAGGCGCCGCGATCGACGTCGGCGCGTTCGAGGCGGCGCCGGCCCCGGACGACCTGATTTTCCGCGACGGCTTCCAGGCCGGCACCGATTGACCTCTTCCCGGCTGCGCGCCGGAATTTCTCTCCATCCAGGAGTTCTTCATCATGTCCGTCATTCATGCGCCGCGAACACCGCGGCTCAAGCCTCTCGTGCTGGCCGTCCTCGGCACCCTTACGGTCGCCAACGGCCTTGCCAGCCCGCTCGCGATCGATACGACCGCATCGCCGCGGCCGATGACCGAGCCGGCCGTACCCGAGGGCACCAAAACCTGGATCATCGAGAACTGCAACGACAATGGGCCGGGCAGCCTGCGCTGGGTCATCGACACTCAGGCCGGCAGCGGCGACACCATCGATCTGTCCGGGCTGACCTGCAGCACGATCACGCTGGAGACCGGCGTGATCCGTATACCGCAGGATGAGATATTCCTGGTCGGCCCGTCCGCCGACCAGCTCGCCATCGACGGCGACGACCGTTCGCCCGTGTTCGAGCACGACGGCAGCAGCGGCTTCCTGATCAACGGCCTCACCGTCCGCAACGGGCGCAACGAGCCCGCCGCAGGTCCTGCCCGCGGCGGCTGCATCGCTTCGAGCGGTACCGTTTTCCTGATGAATGCGGCTGTGCGCGACTGCACGGCCCGGGTCGACGGCGATCGCAATGCCATGGGCGGCGGCGTCTACGCCGCAGCCGGGCTCTATCTCGACGGCACCTCGATCACCGGCAACCGGGTACTCAGCGACGGCCCGGCGAACCTGAGCGGCTTCGGCGTAGGCGGCGGCGTGTTCTCGATGGGACGGGCCGAGTTCAACCGGACCACCATCGCCGGCAACACCGCCCGCGGCGCCGACAATGGCCTGAAGGGGCAATCGGGCGGAGCCTGGGTGTTCGGCGGCGGCGCAGCGCGCAACACCACCATCGCCAACAACATCGCGGGCAGCAATGGGGGGCTGCTGATGATGGACGCGATGTACGGCGATCCGATCGACATCGTCAGCAGCACCATTTCCGGCAATGTCGCCGCCGAATCCGTCATCGGTGCCGGTCTGTACGTCGGCATGACCTCGCAGCTGACGGTGATCAACAGCACCATCACGCTCAACATCGAGCGCAATGCCAAGAACGTGCCGTACGGAGCCGGGCTGCTGCTGGGCAATGGCGACATTCCCACGCATATCGCCAACAGCATCATCGCCGGCAACCTGCTCGACGACGGCAGTGGCGGCCTGTCGTCGGACATCGGCAGCGGCGGCACCACCACGGCGGTATCCGGCAGTCACAACCTGATCGGCTATTCGCCGCTGCAACTGCCGGCCGACACCATCTCCGATGAGCCGATGCTCGGGGCGCTGGCCGACAACGGCGGCCCGACCTGGACCCACGCATTGCCTCCGGACAGCCCGGCGGTGGATGCAGGCGACGACAACGGCCATGAGTACGATCAACGCGGCAAGGGTTTCCCGCGCATCATCGGCAAGGCCGCCGACATCGGCGCCTACGAACTGGGAGAGCTCGAGACCGGCGATGAGATCTTCCTCGACGGCTTCGAACTCTGTGCCGGATGTCCATCGCATTGAAGCGCGCCCGAAATCAAGCGCATCGACAGCTCGTCGCCCGATCCGCCTTCGGCCGACGCGCCATACGAAGGCGCCGATCGGGCGAGCAGCCTGCCCGATCCGGCGGGGCGATCGATCCGCCATGCGCAGGTTCGGTCGCCATTGCGCCGTTGGCCGCCAGGCCATCGCTGCGGATGGCAGCGGAAGCCTCGCACCCCGCACCTCGCTCGTCGCGAACGGCGCCGGCTCCGTCGCGACCGAGTCCACCTGCGCACGATCCCCGCCGGGCGCGGGGAAGCAGGGACGAAGAATCGTTTCGGGTCGTGTGGTGAAGTCAGCCAACGCAGCCGGGACCTGAGGAGACACCTCGGTCCGGATTCACCGCCGCTGCGCTGTCATGGAGGCCTCGGCATGCCCTCGGCGAACAGGAGGAATGCCATCAGCCACAATCAGCCCAGCCCCGCGAGCATCGGAACGGCCAGAAGAGCGCGGCGCGTCAGGACGGGCGCTCGTCGCCGGTTTCACACCGTTCTGGACGGCAGGCGTCCTCGCAGCGCGCAGGTGCGGCGGCGGCGCCGAGCGGCATCCCGGACGGGGACCAGGCCTCAGGTGCCATCTGCCGGGACATCGCCTCCAGATCCTGGTCGCCGCCCCGTCCTCCACCCGCCGCTTGGACCGCTTCACAGCTTGAACAGCGGCTGCAGCTTGCGCGCCAGCCACCCGGGGAAGCGCAGCGGCGCATCGAGCGCCGACACGCAGATGCAGGCCGCACCCGGCACGGTCACCGGCTGGTGCTCGACGTCGCTGTCGAGATCGGCGACGTCGCCGGGCGCGAAGTGACCGAGTGCGTCGTGGTAGGCGCCGCGCAGGATCTGGGTCAGCTCGGTCCCGCCATGACCGTGCACCGGCATGCTGCGGCCGGCACCGATCTTCAGCATCAGCAGGGTGCCGGTCCGGGTGCCCGAAGCGCGGATGCAGTGCACGCCGGGCGCCATCCAGCGCCACTTCAAGCTGCGGTACGAGGTGCCGAAGTACGGGTGCAGCGGCGTCGGCAGCCGATCGTCGTCCTCGTACGGCGCGCCGCGCGCCATGGCCGCGGCGACCGGTGCTGCCGCCTCGTCGAGGCGATGCAGGATCGAGGCGCGCAGGTCTGCCAGGCGGTCCGCGTCCGCCGCGGACGGCTGCTGCTGCTCGACCAGCTGACCGCCGATACGTTCGGCCTCGCCGACGCGGCCTCGGCAGTGCGCGCAGGTCTCCAGGTGCGTGGCGGCGACGATCGCCACTTCCAGCGCCAGGGCGCCGGCCGCGTAGCTGACCACGGTGGAGGGATCCAGATGATGATGCGGATTCACGGCTGATCTCGTATTTGACCCTGCAGGCGCAGGAACGCGCGGCGCAGGTGCGACTTCACGGTGCCCAGCGGCATCTGCAGCTCGTCGGCGATTTCCTGATGGCTCTTGGACTCGAAGTAGGACATGCGCATCAGCCGCGCCTGGATCGCCGGCAGTTCCTGGATGCGGCGCTGCAGGCGCGCATGTTCGGCGTAGTCTTCCGCGGCCGAAAACGGATGCGCCAGATCCTCGTCGCTGGCGGGCACCGCGTCCTCGAGCACCTGGACCCAGCCCTGCTCGCATCGCACGCGGTCGATGTGCAGGTTGCGGCCGATGCGGAACAGCCAGGTGGACACGGCGCCGTGCTGCGGATCGTACTGCGCGGCCCGATGCCACAGACGCAGCAGGGCCTCCTGCGCGAGCTCCTCGGCGACCGCGTCCGGACTGCCGAGGCCACGCAGGTAGAGGCAGAGCCGCGGCATGAAGTGGTCATAGATGCGCATGAAGCTGGCGCGGTCGCGCAGCCGGGAGACCGCCAGCATGTCGCCGGTCCAGTCATGGGCGTCGCGCGGTGCGGGCGGCGGGATGGACACCGGGCTTGCCGCTCGCGGGGGCGGCGCTCTCCTCGTGGGGTCGGTGGCCATGGTATGCCAGGTTCCGCTGCGGTTCGTGTGACATCTCTACGCAGATCGCCGCCGTTCGGATGCAGGCATCGGACGCAGGCTTCTTCGGTTCGGACGCGGGCCGGTCCGCGTGCCTCGCCGCTCGGACGCCGCCTCACGGCCACGTCCGGCTACGCGGCACCGCCCGGTTCGCGCGCCGGGCACGCCGACCGGAGCGAACGGCCTGCCCCTGCTCCGACCTCCGGCTCTCTTCGACGGGACGGGCACCGGCCATCGTCCTGGACGACACCTGATGCCCGGCCGTGTCGCGATAGCGAGCGCCCCCGCGAGCGTCGACGCCCCGAATGCCGCGCCACCCGCCCATGAGCCCGCCCGGATTCACCTCATCCGCGTACCCGGACCTGACGTTTTCGTCAGTTTCGGACCGCATCCCGTCGCCGCGCGATCGCCGCGCCTTCGCGGCACCGCGAGGCACGCCTCTTTCCATGGCATGCAAATTGCTATTTTGGGAAAAATCCTTCCTGGCCACGTCGATGCTGATCGGCACCTACAACCCAGCGCTGGTCGCGACCTCGTTCCTGGTCGCAGCGCTCGCCTCGTTCGTCGCGCTCGACATGGCCGGCCGCATCGACGCCAGCCGCGGCTGGGCGGCGCGCGGCTGGCTGATCGGCGGCGCGATCGCGATGGGCTTTGGCATCTGGTCGATGCATTTCATCGGCATGCTGGCGTTCCAGCTGCCGATCCCGCTCGGTTACGACCTCGCGATCACGCTGTACTCGCTGCTGATTGCGATCGCCAGTTCCGGCTACGCGCTGTGGGTCGTGTCCGGTCCCAGCCTGCCGCCGCGCCGATTGTGTTTCGCAGCCGCCATATTGGGCAGCGGCATCGCCGCGATGCATTACGTCGGCATGGCGGCGATGCGCATGGAGCCGGGCATCGACTACGACCCGGCATGGTTCGCCGGATCGATCCTGATCGCGATCGCGGCAGCCGGCACGGCACTGTGGATCGCGTTCTCGTTGCGCAGCGACGACGGCAAGGGTGTCGGCCGCCGCCGGCTGGTCGCCGCGCTGATCATGGGCCTGGCGATCGTCGGCATGCACTACACCGGGATGGCCGCAGCGCGGTTTCCGCAAGGCAGCTTCTGCGGCGCTGCCCTGTCGGGCGGCATCCCGCAGCACTGGCTTGCCAGCCTGGTCGGCACCGCCACGTTCGGGATCCTCGGCATGGCGCTGCTGACCGCGCTGCTCGACCGCCGCCTGCAGGAGCGCACCGCCCTGCTGACCGATTCGCTGAAAAAGGCTAACCAGGAGCTGACCTATCTCGCGCTGCACGACAACCTGACCAAGCTGCCGAACCGGCTGCTGCTCGAGGACCGCCTGGAGCACGCGATCCGGCGCGCCTCGCGCAACGACTATCGCTTCGCGCTGCTGTTCATCGACCTCGATGGCTTCAAGGCCGTCAACGACGCCTATGGCCATCCGGTCGGCGACAAGCTGCTGCGCGAACTGGCCCAGCGCCTGCAGGCCAGCATGCGGGGCGGCGATACGCTGGCGCGTCTGGGCGGCGACGAGTTCGTCGCGCTCGCCGACATCGACGACACCTCCGACGCGGCCACGCTCGCGGAGAAAATGCTGCGGCAGATCGCCGTGCCGGTGCAGGTCGAACACAACGAGATCGGCATCACCGGGAGCGTCGGCATCGCGATCTTCGGGCCCGACGGCACCAGCGCGCGCGAGCTGCTCGCCAACGCCGACGCCGCGATGTACTCGGCCAAGGATCTGGGCCGCAACGCCTATTGCCTGTTCGAGCCGTCGATGAACTGCGGTGCTCACGAGGAGCTGGCGCTGGCCCAGGACCTGCGCCGCGCACTCGGACTGCAACAGTTCTCGCTGCACTACCAGATCAAGCTGAAGGCGCCGTCCGGCCCGCCGGTCGGTGTCGAAGCCCTGCTGCGCTGGCACCATCCGCAGCGCGGCCTGATCCTGCCCGACCGCTTCATTCCGCTGGCCGAGAAGAGCGGGCTGATCCTGGACATCGGCCGCTGGGTGATCCACGAAGCCTGTCGCCAGTTCGCCGAGTGGCGCGCGCAGGGACTGGACGTGCCGTCGGTATCGGTCAACCTGTCGCCGGTGCAGTTTCGATCGCCGGGTCTGTTCGGCAAGATCAGCGATGCGCTGGCGGCACATGCGATCCCGCCCGGATCGCTGGTGCTGGAGATCACCGAATCGACCGCGATGCGCGACCCCGAAGCAAGCCTCGCGATTCTGCAGCGACTCGCCGAACTCGGCGTCGGCATCTCGATCGACGATTTCGGTACCGGCTACTCGAGCCTGCTGTACCTGAAGCGACTGCCGGCCAGCGAGCTCAAGATCGACCGCGCCTTCGTCAAGGATCTCAAGCGCGGCAGCGAGGATGCCGCGATCGTGTCGGCGATCATCGCGCTCGGCCGCACGCTGAATCTGGCCGTCATCGCCGAGGGCGTGGAGACCGCCGAGCAGCAGAGCCTGCTGACCGAACTGGGCTGCACCTCGCTGCAGGGTTTCCATCTCGGCGTGCCCTGCTCGCCGGCGGAACTGGCGCTGCGCCTGGGCTGACCAGCGTCCCCAGCCGATGCTGTCGCCGCCGGCGCACGCCCGATGTCCTCGTCCGTTCGGAGCCCGGGGTTGCCGACCTCCGAAGCTCGAGAGCGCTGCCTGTCGCCGCCGATGCGCGCCCCCTATTCCACCATGCGCGTCGACTGGTTCCCGCTCGTGACCGCGTGGCCGTGCGCCTTCGTGCTCGGGCTTTTCGTGAACCCGGCCGCGAATTCGAACACCGGAGCGAGGCTGTAACGATTATTTAAAGCTCCACGGCGCATGCTCTGCGGAGACGGGCGATCGAGATTGCGCAGGCGCTCCCAGGCTCGATCGCGGCGCCGTCGTCCAGGCGGAGATCGGCATGAACATTCCCGCATCCGCGCCGCTATGGCGCTTCATGGCCATCGTCGAGGTCGACGCGGCCGTCAACAACCTCGCAGGTCTGCGTCCGAAGGAAGGCCCTCGTTTCCAGCTGACCGCGTGCCATCAGTCGCCGCGCGGTTACGCATGGTACGAACTCGCCGTCGACGGAGCCGCCGGAGAACAGGCCGCTATTCGCAATGCGCACGTGGTACTGCGCGCATTGGAACGGCTGGCCACCGACGTGCTGCACACCGACATGCGCATCGTGTCCGGTGCCGAATGGCTCGAACAGGCGCGCAACCTGCGGCGCGCCTAGCCAGACGCCGGGCGGCGCCGCCTGCGTGGAGGCGACGCCACCCTACGGCTTACCGCACCGGCTGACACGCGTCGTATTCGGCTTCGACCAGACGGCTGTCCTTGTTCTCGTCGCAACGCGCGAAATTGCCGGCCAACCAACTGTTCGGCTCGACGTCCTCGAGCGTCAGATAGCCCTTTTCGTGGCCTTTGAGGTCGTTGAACTTGTGCGGCCCGGAACCCTGAACCGCATACGGATCCTGCTTGGCCTTTTCCTTCTGCTTGGTGTCGTCGGCCGAGCCATAAGCCCATGCGAGCGGCGCGGCGGCCAGCAACACCGACGCGAACAGGAGCGGACGGATGTTCATGAGTGTCTCCGGTGTGAGGGGCGATCCAAGAGAGCACGGTCGTGCGCGACCCCGCCTGAACGCGGCGATCCATACGCATCGGCATTGGGACATCCGCCAGCAACCTGAGCGCCCGCCGAAGCGCATGCCGCCGCCGACGCGCGAATCCGGCACGGCACCTGAGCGCGATCATCACGGCATCGCGGCGATGGGACGGCCGATTCAGCGCGGGTACCTCGCAATGAGGCACACTGCGCACGGTTTTTCAGCAATGAGGTGAGGTGAGTCATGCGCACGATGACAGCAGCACGGATCACGGCACTGGCCGCAGCGGCGCTCCTGATCGGGTGTTCTTCGACCGACGATGCCGGCAGGGGCGGTACGGCACCGGGTGCGGCCGGCAAGACCGTCAAGGTCAGTCTCGCGCCGACGCAGGGCCGCAGCGTCCACGGCGAGCTCACGCTGGCATCGGCCGGCACCGGCGTGCGCATCACCGGCAAGGTCGACGGCCTGACGCCCGGGTCCGAACACGGCTTCCACATCCACGAGAAAGGCGACTGCAGCGCACCGGACGCGAGCAGCGCCGGCGGTCACTTCAATCCGGCCAGCACCCCGCACGGCAATCCCGACGGCGGCGCGCATCACGCTGGCGACATCCGCAATCTCGTCGCCGACGGAGGCGGTGTCGCCAATGTCGACGTGATCGTCGAGGGCGTCTCGATCGGCGGGCAGAACGACGTGCTCGGCCGAGCCGTCGTCGTGCACGAAGCGCCGGACGACTACACGAGCCAGCCGGCCGGCAACTCCGGTACGCGCATCGCCTGCGGCGTCATTCCCGCGAGCGGCTGATCGCGCGCGGCCGATGGCCTGAGCGCGCCAATGCGCGCCCGGCTGTCGGCGGCTGGCTCCACGCTAGCTCAGGAAGCGGCTCGCTCAGGACGCGGACAGCGTGGAGCCCGGGAATTGCACCGCTCCGGCGGCGGACCCGTCCGGATGCAGCCAGCCGGACTCGCCGTCGGCATAGTGCTCGTTCTTCCAGATCGGCACGCGTCGCTTGATCTCGTCGATGATCCAGCGGCAGGCATCGAAGGCCGCGCCGCGATGATCGGCGCTGACGCCGACCCACACGGCAAGATCGCCGATCTCGAGCCGGCCGACCCGGTGCAGACAACGCGCGGCACGGATCGGAAAACGCGCGCAGGCATCGCTCAGGATCGCCTCGCCTTCTCGCTCGGCCAGGGCGGCATAGGCCTGATAATCCAGACGCAGCACCGGACGTCCCTCGTTGTGGTCGCGCACCCAGCCCTCGAACGTCACGCAGGCGCCGGCGGCCGGATGGTCGAGATGACGGCGCTCGGCCGCGGCATCGATCGGGCGCCCGATCAGCGCGAACGCGCTCATCCGCCCGACACCGGCGGCAGGAACACGACCTCGTCGCCATCGCGCAGCGTCTGGCTCCAGTCGGCGAGCGCGCCGTTGACGGCGACGCGCAGGCGTGCCGGATCGAATCGGAAACCATGCCGCTCGCGCAGCTGCGCATACAGCGCGCCCGGATCGCCGGCATCGCTGACGACGGCCTCCTCGGTGCGGCCGGCCGCGTCGGCCAGGCTCGCGAAATACAACAGCCGATACTTCACGTCAGGTTGCCTCTTCGAAATCGCGCTTGCCGCCGGTCTTGCCGATCAGGCGGATGCCATCGATGCGGATCGCATGGCTGAGCGCCTTGCACATGTCGTAGACGGTCAGCGCCGCGACGCTGGCACCGGTCAACGCCTCCATCTCGACGCCGGTCTTGTGGACGACCGCGACCTCGCAGCGGATCACCAGCACGTCGTCCGGGCCGAAGTCCGCGCTGATGCGGCAGCGCTCGACCGGCAGCGGATGGCAGAACGGGATCAGCTCGTGCGTGCGCTTGACCGCCATCGTGCCGGCGATGATCGCGGTATCGACGACCGGTCCTTTCGCCGAGCGCAGGCCGGACTCACGCAACTGCGCGGCGACCTCGGGCGGAAACTGCACGCGCGCCTCGGCGACCGCGCTGCGACGCGTCACCGGCTTGTCGCCGACGTCGACCATCGTCGGACGGCCGTCGGCGTCGACATGGCTCAGGCCGCTCATCGCGCGTCAGCCTCCGATCTCGTACATCTCGATCCGCTCGCGGCTGCGTACAGTCTCGATGCCGCGCAGCTCGCTGTAGCGGTCGCCGCGCGCCTGCCAGACCGCGCGGATCAGGCCCGCCAGTTCGCCATCGTCGGCGCCGGCGCGCAGGGCGCCGCGCAGGTCGTGGCCGCTGCGCCCGAACAGGCAGGTGTAGAGCCGGCCGTCGGCCGACAGCCGCGCGCGCGAGCAGTCGCCGCAGAACGGCTCGCTGACCGAGCTGATGAAGCCGATCTCGCCGCCGCCGTCGGCGAACCGGTAGCGCGAGGCGACCTCGCCGCTGTAGTGCGCCGGCAGCGCGACCAGCGGCCAGCGCTCGGCGATGCGCCGGCGCAGCTCGGCGCTCGGCACGACGCGGTCGAGCTTCCAGCCATTGCAGGTGCCCACGTCCATGTACTCGATGAAACGCAGCACGTGGCCGCTGCCGCGGAAGTGCTCGACCAGCGCCGGCACCTGATGGTCGTTGACGCCGCGCATGACCACGCAGTTGATCTTCATCTGCGTATAGCCGGCGCGCTCGGCTGCACCGATCGCATCGAGCACCACGGCCAGATCGCCCTGCCCGCCCGACATCGTGCGGAACGTGTCCGGATCGATCGTGTCGAGGCTGAGCGTGATGCGGCCGAGCCCGGCCTCGCGCAGCGCGTCGACGCGCGCGGCCAGCAGGCTGCCGTTGGTCGTCAGCGCCACGTCCTCGATGCCGGGAATCGCGCTCAGCATGCCGACCAGGGCCGGCAGATCGCGCCGCAGCAGCGGTTCGCCGCCGGTCAGCCGCAGCTTGCGCACGCCAAGGCCCGCGAACAGCCCGGCCAGCCGCGTGATCTCCTCGAAACGCAGGCGCTCGGCCTTGCCGAGGAAACGGTGGTCGCGCGGGTAGTCCTCTTCCGGCATGCAGTACGGGCAGCGGAAGTTGCAGCGGTCCAGGACCGAGATGCGCAGGTCGCGCAACGGCCGGTCGCGCCGGTCGCGCGGGCCGGCGTCGAGCTGGAACGGTATCGGTCGGCCCATCAGCTTGCTCCTACGACAACCGCCGGATCCGGGTCCCGCAGCGCGAGAACCTCGTCGCGGCAGGCCACATGATAGCCGGCCGCCGCCAGCACCGCGGCATCGGCCTCGCTGCCGTAGTGATACAGCACCAGGCGGCGGCGCAGGTCCGGCGCATACTCGCGCGCCAGGTCGTCGAGGCCGGTATGCGACGGATTGCCGACCACGCCGCAGTCGTGCGCGACGGTCTCGCCGGACGCGGCGTAATGGGAAAGCATCTCCGGGATCGGCCGCGTGTCGCCGGTCCAGACGAAGCTCGCGCGCAGCGCAAGGCCGAACGAGGTGTCCGGCGCGTGATGGCGCGTCGCGAAGACCTCGAAGCGCAAGCCTTCGTGCCAGAAGCTGCGCGACAGCGGGATCAGGTGGAACCCGTCCCAGAAGTTGGCGCCGCCCTCGGCGAGCACCTCCGGATAGTCCGCCACGCGCGCCTGCAGCACCGGCACCAGGGCCGCGTGCGCGTAGAGGCGCACGCGGCCGCGCGTGGACGCGTCGAAGTAGCTGCGATAGAACGCACGCTCGAGGCCACCGACGTGGTCCATGTGTGCATGCGTGATGTAGATCGCCGGCGGCAGGGCGCCGTAGCGGTCCAGATAGGCCGTCAAGGCCTCCGGTCCGCAATCGATCAGCAGCAGCGGGCGGCCGTCGCGCTCGAGCACCGCAGCGGCCGAGCCGAGCTCGACCGCCTGCGCATTGCCGACGCCGAGGAAGCGCAGCGCCAGGCTCATCGCAGGCCTCGCGTCGTGGCAGCGCCGGCCAGTCCGGCGTGATAGGCCGCCAGCAGCGGATGCCAGAATCGCGCGTCGAACGCAGCTGACTGGCGCCGCGCGCCGATCTTCTCAAGCGAGCGGTGCAGACGCGCCAGATTCTGCTGCTGCCAGCCGAGCGCCGGCGCGCGCAGACGGCCGCGGTCGAAATCGATCAGCCAGACGGTGCCGGTCGCATCGATCAGGACGTTGTGGGCGTTCAGATCGGCGTGCCAGCAGCCGGCGCCATGCAGGCGCGCGATCGCCTGCCCGATGCGCGCCGCGAGGTCACCGTCGGCCCTGCCGTCGTGGATCGTTTCGGCCAGCGTCCGCGCATCGGCGATCAGACCGGTCACCAGATCGGCGCGGTAGCGCAGGCCTTCGCGTTGTACGCGCGCCGCCAGCGGGGCCGGAACGGCCAATCCGGCCGCGCGCAGATGCATCAGCAGGCGGAATTCGCGAAACGCGCGCGTGCGCTCCAGCCCCAGCCACAGATAGCGGTCGGCGCTGAACCGCGCGGCCAGACCGCCGCGGCGATAGTGGCGCAGCACGCCGCGGCCGGCCGGCGTGTCGACGAGCGCGACACCGCCGCGGCCGCCGCGCGGCCAGGCGGCCGCGGCAGCGGCCGGCTCGAAACAGGCAGCCTGCGGGGCAGCGCCGAAGGCGGCGGCGTCGTAGAGCACCGCGCCGTCGGGCATCGGCTGGACTTGCGCATCGATCATGGCTCTGCCAAGGTGCGGGCGCTCGCGCGGTCCGTCAACGTCTCGCATTCCCCAGTCTAGCGCATGTCCCAGGTGTCACCGGCCGCACCGCCCGCCTCGCTCTGTATCCTGCGCACCTCGGCGATCGGCGACGTGACCCACGTAGTGCCGCTGGTGCGCACGCTGCAGCGGCAGTGGCCGGATACCGCGCTGACCTGGCTGGTCGGCAAGCTCGAGCGGCGCCTGGTCGGCGACATTCCGGGCGTCGAGTTCGTCACGTTCGACAAGGGCGCCGGCCTGGCCGGCTTTCGCGCGGTGCGCCAGACCCTGTCCGGCCGTCGTTTCGATGCGCTGCTGCATCTGCAGGTCGCGCTGCGCGCGAACCTGCTGAGCCTGCTCGTCCGCGCGCCGCTGCGCATCGGCTACGACCGCGCGCGCGCCAAGGATCTGCACGGCCTGACCGTCAACCGGCGCATCGCCGCGCGCAGCGGCGAGCACGTGCTCGATGCGATGGCGAGCTTCCTCGAACCGCTCGGCCTGCGCCAGACCGAGGTGCGCTGGGATCTGCCGATTCCGGACGAGGCCCGCGAATTCGCGACGCGCCATCTGCCGGACCGTGCGCCGACCCTGCTGGTCAGTCCGTGCTCGAGCCATCGCGTGCGCAACTGGCGGCCGGAGCGCTACGCGGCGGCGATGGACCACGCCGCGACGGCGCTGGGCTGGCGCGTCGTGCTCTGCGGCGGCCCCAGTGATTACGAGCGCAGCTTCGGCGATGCGATCCTGGCGGCGATGCGGACCCGGCCGATCGACCTGATCGGCAAGGACACGCTCAAGCAGCTGCTGGCCCTGCTCGAACGCGCCGACCTGGTGCTCGCGCCCGATTCGGGCCCGATGCACATGGCCAATGCGGTCGGCACGGCCGTGCTCGGCCTGCATGCCGCGAGCAATCCGAACCGCTCCGGTCCGTACTCGGACCGGCGCTGGTGCGTGGACCGCTACGACGCGGCCGCGCGCCGCTTCCGCGGCCGCGCGGCCGCCGATCTGCCGTGGGGAACCAAGCTCGAGCATCCGGGCGTGATGGACCTGATCGCCGTGGACGACGTGATCGAGCGGCTCGAAGCCTACGCGGCGCACGCCGCGATCGAACGCTGAACGATCGCGCTCAGGCCGGCGCGGTCACCGGCTCGAGCGTGCCGATCGAGTGGCCCTGCTCGGCCAGATATTCGAGCCAGCGATTCAGGAACGAGCTCATGCGCAGGCGCTGCTGGAACTCGCTGCGCGCCGGCGGCAGCGGCCCGAGGATGCGGTTGAGGCGGCGGTCGGTATGGCAGTGCAGGACCTCGGCCACGTGCGCGTCGGCATACAGGCGCAGATGCGCCGACGGCGATAGTTCGCCGGTGTGGTCGTCGACGAAGCAGTAGGTCAGGCGCAGATCCAGCGTGTAGCGGTGCCGCTCGAGCACGTCGAGCCGCACGTCGAGGCCGTCGTCGACGCTCGAGGCGTAGGTGCCCTCCCCCAGCCGCTGCGGCGCGAACAGGCGCACCAGCCGGTGGTAGTTCTCACCGTACAGGCCCATCAGATACGCGAAACGGCTGGGCAGGACCGATTCGATCGATTCGAGTACAGCAGACATCGGCCGATCATAGTGGCCGCGACCGGCGATGGGCAGTCTGCTTCGGCGCGCCGATCCCGGGTACAATGACGCCCCGTCCCGCGCGGCCGTTCGCGTCAGAACAGATGCTTCTCGATGCCGAGGCGCGAGAGGATCTTGCTGGCCATTTCCTCGATCGAGGTCGCGGTCGTGTTCTGCACCGGCAGTCCTTCGCGCCGGAACAGCTTGTCGGCCAGATCGAGTTCGCGGCGGCACTGCTCGAGCTTGGCGTAACGGCTGCCGGGCCGCCGCGCCTCGCGGACTTGCGCCAGGCGCGCCGCGTCGATCGTCAGCCCGTAGAGCCGGTCGCGGAACGGGCGCAGCCGCACCGGCAGCTCGATCTTCTCGAGGTCTTCCTCGGTCAGCGGATAGTTGGCCGCCTTCACGCCGTAGTGCAGCGCCATGTACAGGCAGGTCGGCGTCTTGCCGACGCGCGAGACGCCGACCAGGATCACCTCGGCGTCGTCGTATTTCACGTCGATGCCGTCGTCGTGGGTCAGCGCGTAGTTGGTCGCGTTGATGCGCGCCTCGTACTCGGCGAAATCGGTCAGGCCGTGCGCGCGGTTGACGCGCGGCGAGCGCGGCGTGCCGAGCTCCTGCTCGAGCGGTCCGATGAACGGCGCGAACACGTCGAGCATCAGTGCGCCGCTCTCGCCGATCAGCGCGCTCAGGACCGGATCGATGACGGTGTTGACGACGATCGGACGCAGGCCGCTGGTCGCATAGGCGCGATTGATCCGGTCGGCGGCCAGCTTGGCCTTGTCCGGATCGTCGACGAACGGCAGACGATAGGTGTCGAACTGGACGTTCTCGAACTGGGTCAGCACGCTGTGACCGATCGTTTCGGCGGTGATGCCGGTGCCGTCGGACACGAAGAATACGGTGCGGCGCATGGGGTCTCCCGGAGTCGACGGCGCACAGTCTAAGCAAACGGCCGCGCGCGTGCGCCCGGAGACGCCGGGGGCGCGAATCCGAGCGCCCCGCCGCCGGCGAGACGCTTCGGCCCGCGTCCGCGGATTAGCGCTTGCCCGGCGGCATCTCCGGGCAGCTCAGCGACGGCGGGAAGATGTAGCGCTCGACACCGACGTCGATCTGCGCATGAAACGGAATGTTCTGCGGTCCGGACACCAGATTCGCCTCGATGTCCGCGCGGATCCGCCCGTCGCTCAGATCGCCGAAGCTGATCGAGGCCTGGCCGAGCAGACCCAGGATGTAACTGCCGTTGACCGGACCGAGCAGCGAGATCTGGATGATGCTGCCCTGACCGGTCGCGGCGTTGACTGCCAGATCCAGCCGCAGGTACTCGAAGCCGCCGTCGGGCAGATCGTTCATCGCGGTGACGAGCACCTGCCGGCTGCCGTCCGGGCTGTCCTGGTAGATCGCGTAGTTGTTGCCGGGCGTGTCGACGTCGTACCGGGTCTCGACGCCGTCGGCGACCGCGGTCAGCGTGCCGTCGCCCAGCCCCTCGGTGGAGTCCGGCAGCGGCCCGACGAAGCGGAACGCGCCGAACGTGCCGAGTTCGCCGAAGTACTGCTGCAGGCCGCCCGCGCTCTGGTCACAGGCTTCGATCAGCACGAAGCCTCCCTCCCACGGCACGTCCTGGGCCAGGCCGCCGCGGCGGCCGTCCTCGCGCGGGATGCGCACGATGGCCGGCGGATCGAGTGCAAGTGCGCCGGGCGTGAAGCGGAATGCCGGGCCGGCCGGTTCCATGTCGAACGGCGCCTCCGGCGCGGTCGCCAGACGTTCGATGCCGAACGTCGTCGGCGCGGCGACGGCGCCGGGCGGGATTGTCAGCTGCGCGCCGCACAGGCGCAGCACGCCGCCTTCCGGTCCGATCGAGGCGGAGACCGGATCGCAGCCGTCGAAGCCGTCGAACATCACGATCGGATCCTCGGCCAGGACCGACGTCGAGGCGGCCGTCAGGGCGAGCAGCAGCGCCGTGCGGCTGCACGGGCGATGCGGGGTACGGGTCATGGCGACTCCCATCTTGTACGAGAGAATCGGCGGTACCCGCGCCGCGGGTACCGCCGGGTACCGACACGCGCCGTCACGGGGAGACGGCGCGCGCGGTTGACGCGCGGGCTCAGCGAGCGGCCGGCGTCAGGCGCAGGTCGTCGATCATGACGCGCGGCGCGGTGTACTCGCCGTCCAGCTGCGAATACAGGTGCAGCGAGTCGAATTCCGCGCCGCCGAGCGAAAGCGCGTTGGTCGTGACGTTGTCGCGGCCGTTCGGATCGTTGCTGGTGATCGTCAGCAGCGTGCCGCCGACCTTGACGCCGTTGCGGTACGCGTCCAGATGGATGCTGATGCCGCCCCACGGACCGTTCTCGTAGTAGGCCAGCTTCACGTTCGCGGCATTGGCCACCTCGTCCAGGTCGAGCCAGGCGCTGGCCAGCGGACCGATGTTGAGGTTGCCGCCGGCGATCACCAGATCGCCGGCGCCGAAGGTCATCATGTTCGGCGAGCTCGCGAAGTTCGGGAAGTCGTTGAACAGGTAGGTCGAGTCCTCGATGATGAACTCGTTGCCGAGACCGCCCTTGAGCCACGAACCCGGCACGAACGGCTCGTGCTCCGGGCCCGGCCAGTAGCCGTGCACTTCGTTGACTTCGCGATAGGTCACGCCGTTGTACTGGAAGCTCGTGCCCTTGCCGCCTTCGGACAGGTCGTCGTAATGGCTGACCACGCCGGCCGGCGGCGCGACGTCGAAGCCGTCGGCGAACAGACGGTCGGCCGGCGGCTCGACCACGTCGATCTCGCCGAACACGTGCAGGCCGGTCGTCGTGCCGAACGCGGCGACGCGGCCGTCGCCGATCGCACGCAGGCGGCGCGGGCTGAAGCCGGCCAGGCTGGCCTCGCCGACCAGCGCCGGCGCGCTCGGCGTGCTGATGTCGAACGCCTTGAGGCCGTTGGCATCGGCGTACCAGGCACGGTCGCCCTCGATCGCGACGCGCGCCGCGGCCCATTCGGCCGGATAGCCGCCGACGCGGGTCGGACTGGCCGGGCGGCTGAGGTCCAGGATGTGCAGACCGGTCGGACAGCCGACGACCGCCAGGCTGCCTTCGGCATTGAGCTCGATGTCGCGCGCGCTGTAGCCGCCGAGGTCGGCGCAGCCGTCGTTCCAAAGCTGCACCTCGACCGGCTCGTCGGGATTGCTGACGTCGACGATGTGGATGCCGGCGAGCTCGTCGGCCGCGTAGACGTAGTGGCCGTGCACCTGCAGGCGGTCGATCGTCGGCAGCGCGAGGCTGCCGCGCAGCACCGGCTTGGCCGGCACCGACACGTCCACGACCTGCAGGATGCCGCCGTTGGTCGTGGTGCCGAGGTACGCGAAATCGCCGCTCGCCGCGACCGTCGACACGTACGGGAACTCGATGCGGCCGAGCTCGAACGGCCGGTCGAAGGTCAGGTCGGCGATGATCAGGCCGTAGCCCCAGGCGCCGAGATAGGCGCGCCCGCCGTCGACCGCGAACTGCTCGAAATCGCGCTGGTTCAGCGCCTCGGGCAGGTTCGCGTCGAAGCGGTTGATGACGTCGAAGCTCACCGGATCGACCTTGGTCAGGCCGTAGTTCTCCTGCAGGATGAACGCCTTGCCGTCGACCAGCTCGATGTCGCGCGGCACCGTGCCGCCGCGCGGCGTGACCGAACTGACCTCGATCGGGTCGAGCGGGTCGGCGCTGACGTCCAGGCGCGTGAAGCGGTCGGTGCTGGTCAGCACCAGCGCGCCGTCGGGCAGCGCCGTCACCGAATCGGCGCCGAGCGTCACGATCGGCGAGGAGCCGACCGTCTTGGGCGCCAGCGGATCGCTGATGTCGTGGATGTCGATACCGGCGAAGCCGAGGCTGTAGGCATGGTTGCCGGCCAGGAAGCCGTCGGTCGCCGGCGGCGTCTCGATGCTGCCGAGCGTCTGCACCGCGGCCGGATTGCCGATGTCGTACAGGCTGAACCTGAGGCCGAACGCGGCCGCCAGCGGCGCCTGGATGCGGCTGCGGAAGTTCTCGAGCGGGTCACCGTTGCCGCAGCTGCCGTCGACGAAGGCCGGCGCCGACGGCGTGGCGACGTCGAGGATCGCGCAGACGTGCACCGGCGTGGACGAATTGGTCGTGCCGCTGATGTAGATGTGGTCGCCGTCGACCTGGCTGCGCACGTACGGAATCGGCGTGCGCACGAGGCGCGTGAAGGTCGGATGCAGCGCATCGGCCTCCAGGTCGCCGTAGTAGATGCCGTTCTCGGCGTCGAACAGGTACAGATAGCCGTTGGCGGCCGCCAACGTCCACAGGTTCTTGTACGAGGGCGCCGCGTAGTCGCTGAACTCGTTGACGAGCTCGGGCCGCTGCGGGTTGCGCAGCGAGTAGACCGCCACGCCGCCGCTGTCGTCGCCGGCCTGCCAGCTCGCGTAGAGGTAGTCGCCCCAGCGCGTCAGGCCGCGGATCGTGCCGCTGGCCGGGGTCAGGCTGGTGATCGACACCTGCGTCGGCGCAGCCGGATCGGCGTAGTCCCAGGCGCTGACGACGCGCCCGCTGGCGACGTAGACGAGGTCGCCGACGATGACCGGATCCACCAGCTCGCCGCCGTAGACACCGGCCAGCGTCAGCTCGCCGCTGCCGGCCGGCGCCTGCGCGCCGGTCGCTGCCAGGGCCGCCGTGCCCAGGGCCATACCCACCAGTACCGCCAGAACCTTCTTCATGGAGTCGAGCCACCTCAAATTCGTGGATGCCGGACAGGCCGGCGGCGCCGGATCCTGCTCGTGCAGTCTCCCGCGTCGGCGGCGATCGCGCATTCGGCCGTGATGCGCGAACGGTTCGGCAACGATTCAGCAACGGCGCCTGACGCGCCGAGCGATGCATGCCGCCTTCAAAATCAGTTGGTTGCTCGATGCGTTTTCGATTCGGCGGCGTCGGGGCAGGCCGCGGTCAGTCGATCGCCACGGCCGGCAGCGCCCGCTCGCCGGCCAGTTTGAGCACGTGCTCGGTCGCGCGCTGCCAGGCCGTGGTCCGGGCCTGCGCGCGATACAGCTGCGCCTGCGCCCAGGCCGCGCGCAGGTCGTGATCGGCCCAGGCGGCGACGCGGCCGACGACCGTGCTGGCGCGGTCGACCTGTCCGCTTTCGATCAGTGCCAGTGCATACGGCTCGGCGACCTCGACCAGGTCGTCCGGGATGCCGAGCCGTTCGGCCTGCTCGAAGGCCTCGGCAAAGCCGCGCAGCGCGGCATCACCCTGGCTGAGCGCCCAGGCCTGCTCGGCCTCGGCCAGCGTCGCGTAGGTGCGCCGCCACAGATTCGGCCGCGACTCCACCCAGGTCCGCAGCGCCACGGTCTCGGCGCTGGCCGCCTCGACCTGGCCGCTGCGGCGCAGGCTGCGCAGGCGCACCGCCCAGGTCGTCAGGTACAGGTCCGGCTGCTCGTACTCGAGCTCGGGCGTCAGCGCGGCCTTCGCGAGCGGCGCGGCCTCGTCGTAGCGGCCGCGAGCGGCCAGCGCGAGCGCGGTCAACGCGCGGCCGCCGGTGTGCACGGCATAGTCGTCGGCGTCGCGGGCGCCCTCCTCGATCTGCGCGAGCAGCGCCTCGGCCTCGCCGAGGCGCCCGGTCGCGAGCAGCACGAAGACCTTGGTCAGCATCAGCCGCCAGCGCAGGCGCGCATTGCCGGTGTGGCGCTCCGGCGGCCAGAACTGCGCGACCGTCGCCTGTGCGCCGGCGTAGTCGAGCAGCTGCAGCTGCGCGCCGACCATCGCATAGCGCGCATAGGCCAGCTCCTCGCGCGCGCCGAGCGCGGCGATGCGCGCCTCGGCGCCGCGCAGCATCGGCAGCGCCTGCGCCGGCCGGTACAGCTTGATCTGGACCAGGCCGAGATTCATGTCGACCTGGGCCAGGCCGAGCGCATCGCCGCCCGCCTCCATCTCGACGCGGGCACGGCCGAGATCGGCCGAGGCACGGTCGTACTGCTCGTCCTGCGAGGCGATCGCCGCGCGTCCGCCGTAGGCGCCGGCCAGCGCGATCGGATCGCCGGCGCCCTCGAGCACCTCGATCGCCTCGTCGAAGGTCCTGGTCGCGTCGGCGAGGTGGCGGCGCCGGTACTGGATCGATCCCAGCGTGATCAGGATGCGTCCGCGCAGCGCCGGATCGAGGTCCGACGGCAGGCGGTCGAGCAGCACCAGCAGGCGCGACTCGGCCTCGGCATTGAGTCCGCGGCCCTGGTCGATCTGGGCCAGGCGCAGTTCGATCTCGGGCTCCTCGCGCATCGCCGCCGGCGCCTGTTCGATCAGATGGCGCGCCAGATCGAACTGGTCGGTCAGGATCGCCGCCTTGGTCCGCTGCATCAGCTCCTCGAGCGCGAGCGAGCGCGGCGCCTCGCCGCCGTGCGGCGGCACGTGGCCGAGCCGGATCAGCAGCAGGTCGGCGACGCTGCGCGCAGCCTTCAGCACGTCTTCGGAGATCGCCTCGACCGATTGCGGCGGCTCGTCGCCGCGCTGCGCGGTCAGCGTGATCTTCCAGCTGCCGTCGCGGTACTCGGCGCGCGGCGCGATACGCCAGGCACCGGCGGCGGACGGCAGCGCCGCCAGCTCGGCGGCGCTGCGGCCGCCGAGCAGCGCCAGCACGTTCTCGCTCGGCGCGGTCGGCAGGCCGCCCTGGCGCAGCCGGTTGCCGACCAGATCCATCAGGCCCAGCCGCAGCCAGCCCCAGTCGGCCGCGTCGGGCACCTCGGCCGGCAGTACCAGCGCCGGCCGCGGCAGATCGGCCTCGGCCGGAACGGCCGCCGTGGCCGCGGTCGCGTCCGCCGACGAGGCCGGCGTGCGCAGCCACAGCGCCAAGCCGGACAGCGACGCGACGAGCACGACCGCCATCGCCACGGCGACCCAGCGCCACGGGCGCCGCTGCGCGCGCGCTACCAGCGACGGTGCCGGCGCGGGAGCCGTCGGCTCGGCCGGCGCCTCGTCGATCGCCGCGGACGGGCGCGGCGCCACGGGCTCGGCGGGCTCGTCCTCGACCACCTGGGTCTCCTCGACCCAGCGATAGCCGAAGCGCGCCACGGTGCGGATCGCGCCGTCGCTGCCGCTGTCGCCGAGCGTGCGACGGACGCGCAGCACGGTCTGCGCGAGCAGCGTGTCGGCGACGTCGGCGCGGCCCCAGACCGCCGCGATCAGCTCGTCGCGGCCGACCGCGCGCTCGCGGTGCTCGACCAGATAGACCAGGCAATCGAGCGCACTGCCGGGCAGGACGATCAGTTCGTCGTCCTTCCACAGTTCGCGGGCGGCGGGATCGAGGCGGAAGCGGCGGAAGCGGTATTGCCTGGCGGACATGCGCATAGGGTAGCAGGCCGCGTGAGGCGACCCGGGGCGTCTTCGCGTCGCCGCGCTGCAGCGTCGCAGCCGCTCGATCGGGCTCGCATCGGCGTTTTCCCTTGCCCGCGCTGCCGCAAAGCCCGAAAATCGCGGATCTCGGGCCGCTGCGGCCCGCGCCCGCCTTTCCCCCTCGCTTTCCGGAGACTGCCTTGAGCGAACTGGTCCTGTGGCTCGATGAATTGCGCTTGTCCGATCTGGCCAAGGTCGGCGGCAAGAATTCCTCGCTCGGCGAGATGATCGGCAACCTGTCCAAGCTCGGCGTGTCGGTACCCGGCGGCTTCGCGACCACCGCCCACGCGTTCCAGCAGTTCATCGCGCAGAGCGGCCTGGCGCAGCGGATCCAGGACCGCCTGGCCACGCTCGATGTCGAGGACGTCGCCGCGCTGACCGCCGCCGGCGCCGAGATCCGCGACTGGGTCATCCAGACGCCGCTGATCCCCGAGTTCGACCGCGCGGTGCGCGACGCCTATGCGACGCTGTGCCAGCGCGCCGGCGGCAGCGACGTCGCGGTCGCGGTGCGTTCCTCGGCCACCGCCGAAGACCTGCCCGACGCCTCGTTCGCCGGCCAGCAGGAGACCTTCCTCAACGTCAGCGGCGCCGACGAGGTCGTGCTGAAGGTCAAGGAAGTCTTCGCCTCGCTCTACAACGACCGCGCGATCGCCTACCGCGTCCATCACGGCTTCAAGCACGAGGAGGTGTTCCTGTCCGCCGGCGTGCAGCTGATGGTGCGCTCGGACATCGGCGCCTCGGGCGTGCTGTTCACGCTCGACACCGAGTCGGGCTTCCGCGACGCGGTGTTCGTGACCGGCAGCTTCGGTCTCGGCGAGATGGTGGTCCAGGGCGCGGTCAATCCGGACGAGTTCTACGTCTACAAGCCGACGCTCGAGGCCGGCAAGCCGGCGATCCTGCGCCGCCAGATCGGCGCCAAGCAGCAGCGCATGGTCTACTCGGACAAGCCCGGCGAGCGCGTGCGCATCGAGGACACGCCGGCCGCCGACCGCACGCGCTTCTGCCTGACCGACGAGGAAGTCCACGAGCTGGCCAGGCAATCGCTGGTGATCGAGCGCCACTACGGCCGCCCGATGGACATCGAATGGGCCAAGGACGGCGCGACCGGCAAGCTCTACATCGTGCAGGCGCGCCCGGAAACCGTGAAGTCGCGCGGCCATGCCACGCAGATCGAGCGCTTCCAGCTCAAGCAGCGCGGCACCGTGCTGGTCGAGGGCCGCTCGGTCGGCGCCAAGATCGGCTCGGGCGTCACGCGCGTGATCCGCTCGATCAAGGACATGGACCGCGTGCAGGCCGGCGACGTACTGGTCGCCGACATGACCGATCCGGACTGGGAGCCGGTCATGAAGCGCGCCTCGGCGATCGTCACCAACCGCGGCGGCCGCACCTGCCACGCGGCGATCATCGCGCGCGAGCTCGGTGTGCCGGCGATCGTCGGCTCCGGCAACGGCCTCGACGCGATTCCGGACGGCGCCGAAGTCACCGTGTCGTGCGCCGAGGGCGACACCGGCTACGTCTACGAGGGCAAGCTCGAGTTCGAGCGCATCACCGCCGACCTCGGCGCGATGCCGCCGGCGCCGCTCAAGGTCATGATGAACGTCGCCAACCCCGAGCGCGCATTCGACTTCGCGATGCTGCCCAATGCCGGCGTCGGCCTGGCGCGCCTGGAGATGATCATCGCCAGCCATATCGGCGTGCATCCCAAGGCCCTGCTCGAATACGACCAGCAGGACGCCGAGACCAAGAAGCGCATCGACGAGCGCATGGCCGGCTATGCCGACCCGGTCGCGTTCTACGTCGACCGCCTCGCCGAGGGCATCGCGACGATCACCGCCGCGTTCGCACCGGAGCCGGTCATCGTGCGCCTGTCGGACTTCAAGTCCAACGAATACGCGAACCTGATCGGCGGCACGCGCTACGAGCCGCACGAGGAGAACCCGATGATCGGCTTCCGCGGCGCCAGCCGCTATGTCGATCCGAGCTTCGAGGCGGCCTTCGCGCTGGAATGCCGCGCGATGAAGAAGGTGCGCGAGGAGATGGGCCTGACCAATGCCTGGGTCATGATCCCGTTCGTGCGCACGCTGGCCGAGGGCCGCAAGGTCATCGAGGTGCTCGCCAAGCACGGCCTGAAGCGGGGTCAGGACGATCTGAAGATCATCATGATGTGCGAGGTGCCGTCCAACGCGCTGCTGGCCGACGAGTTCCTCGATATCTTCGACGGCTTCTCGATCGGCTCCAACGACCTGACCCAGCTCACGCTCGGCCTCGACCGCGACTCGAGCATCGTCGCCGGCCTGTTCGACGAGCGCGATCCCGCCGTCAAGAAGCTGCTGTCGATGGCGATCCAGACCGCCAGGAAGAAGGGCAAGTACGTCGGCATCTGCGGCCAGGGCCCCAGCGATCATCCGGACCTGGCCGAATGGCTGATGGACCAAGGCATCGAATCGGTATCGCTGAACCCCGATACGGTCGTCGACACCTGGCTCAAGCTCGCCAAGAAGAAGGCCGGCTGATCGATCGGCGCCGCCGATGCCCGGCATCGGCGGCTGCGCCTGGGCGTGGTGCGGACGGACCTCGAGCCGGCCGACCGCCACGCACTCGCCGAGAGAGCTCATCCATTGCGATTGCCGGGGCTTTTTCGCAACCGCCTTCGGCTTTTATGCCGAGGCAGCCGCCCTGTGCGGGCGCGTGGATTGAAACGGTGTCTTCGCGGATGCGGTTTCCGGTATCCGCGCGTCACACCCGAGCGGAGGCGGGGACGGCGTGGACCCCGCCCTGCGCCGCATCACCTCAGCGGTCGTCGCGCGTCCAGACGATGCCGTGCTCGATCTTGACCGGAAAGCTCGCGACCGGCTCATAGGCCGGCGGACACAGGACCGCGCCGGTGCGCAGGTCGAAGCGCGCGCCGTGACGCGGACATTCCACCTCGTAGCCGTCGACCGCGCCGCCGGCGAGCTCGCCGCCGTCGTGCGGACAGATGTCCTCGATCGCGTAGAACGTGCCGTCGACGTTGAAGACCGCGATCGCGGTATCGCCGTCCCAGGCGACGCGAAATTCGCCCGGCAGCAATTCGTAGGTCGTGCAGACCTCGACCCAGTCACCCATGTGCGCTCCCGGCGGACGATGCCGCAACGAAAAGGGGCGCGATCTTATCAGTCGCCGGCGCCGGACCCGGAGCCGAGTTCCGCAGCGAGCGCGCGCAGCGCGGGCAGCGGCGAGTCGGCCAGACTGCCGCGCAGCTGGTGCAGGAACGCCGGCGTCGCGGTCAGCGCCGCGCGGCGCAGCCAGTCGACCGCTTCGTCGATGCGGCCGGCCTGGACCAGTACCGAGGCGTAGCTGCATTGCCCGCGAAAATCGCCGCCTTCGGCCGCGCGCCGGTACCAGGCCTCGGCGGCCACCGGATCGCGCTCGACTTCCCAGCCTTCGTCGTAATGACGGCCGATCAGGTTCATCGACTTGGCATGTCCCTGCGCCGCGGCCAGGCGATACAGGGCGAGCGCGCGGGCACGATCGGCCGGGACGCCGCGGCCCGCGGCCAGCAGCTGCGCATGGTTGTACTGCCCCCAGTCCAGGCCACGCTCGGCCGCGCGGCGGTACCAGGCAGCCGCGAGCTCGAGATCGACCGCGGTGCCGCGGCCGAGCTCGTAGCAGCGGCCGACCATGTTCATCGCCATCGCATGTCCGCCGCTCGCGGCGAGGCGGTACCAGTGCAGCCCTTCCTGCGGATCGCAGGTGACGCCGGTGCCTTCCTGATAGGCCTGGCCGAGCACGAACTGCGCGTCGACGTCGCCCGCCTCGGCTGCCGCATGCAGCTGGCTCAGCGCCGCGTGCGGATCGGGGCGCTCCGGCGGATCGGACGGCGCCGCCGGCGCGGCCGATCCAGGCGCCTCAGACATCGGTCCACTGCCGCAGCAGGTTGTGATAGACGCCGGTCAACTGGATCAGCTCGGGCGCGTCGGGCACGCGTGCGGTCAACTGCTGGATCGACACGTCGAGCTCGAACAGCAGCCTGCGCCGCATATCGTCGCGAACCATGCTCTGGATCCAGAAGAACGAAGCCAGGCGCACGCCGCGCGTGACCGGCTGCACCTCGTGCAGGCTCGAGCCGGGATACAGCACCATGTCGCCTGCCGGCAGCTTGACGCTGTGCGTGCCGAAGCTGTCCTCGATCACCAGATCGCCGCCGTCGTAGTCGTCGGGATCGCAGAAGAACAGCGTCGCCGACAGATCGGTGCGCAGCGGGCGCGGCGGCGTCACGCTGCGGTCGTAGCGCACGGCATTGTCGACGTGGAAGCCGAACGCCTGCCCGCCGACATAAGTATTGAACAGCGGCGGGTAGATCCGCAGCGGCAGCGCGGCGGCGAAGAATGTCGCGTTGCGGCCCAGCGCCTCGACGATCAGATCGCCGAGCGCGCGCGCCAGCGGATCGGTCTCGGCCAGTTGCCGGTTGTCCTTGGCCTTGGCCGACTGGTAGCCGGCGGTCGCGCGGCCGTCGCCCCACTGCGCGCGCTCGAGCCGGCTTCGGCAGTCGGCGACCTGATCGGCGGTCAGCACGCCCGGAATATGCAACAGCATCGCCTGCCACCTCGATGAAACGAAAAGACCCCGCCGCGGCTGCGGCGGGGTCGGACTCTACGCCGATCGGCCGACGGTCAGAAACCGTAGGTCGCGGTCAGCACGTACGAACGGCCCTCGCCCGGCGTCGCCCAGCCGTTGTTGCGGATGCGCGTGTAGTACTCCTTGTCGGTGAGGTTGTTGACGTTGAACTGCAGGTTGAGGTTGCGGTTCACGCGCCAGGCCACCATCGCGCGGTGCACCCAGTAGTCCGGCGCGGTCACCAGCGGGCCGTCCGGATTGGTGGCGCTGTGCTGGGTCAGCCAGATCTTGCCCTGGTAGGTCGCGCCGTAGCCGAACTGCCAGTCGGCGAGCTGATAGGTCGTCCACAGGCTCAGCGAGTTCTCCGGCGTCTGCGTCAGGCGGTCGCCGCGCGTCCAGTCCTGGCCCTGGCCGGCCGAGTAGTCCGAGACGCCCTGCAGGACTTCGCTGTCCAGGCGCGCATAGTTGGCGTAGATCGACCAGGCGTCGGTGATCCTGCCGCTGACGCCGAGCAGGATGCCGTCGACGCGGGCCTCGCCGTCGAGGGCCTGTTCGCCGGTCGGGTTCAGCGGATCGGGATCGTTGACGCGGTAGTTCGTGCGGTCGTTGCGGAACACCGAGCCGGTCAGCGACAGCGCCCCGTCGAGGAAGTCCCACTTGGTGCCGAACTCGTAATTGATCGCGGTTTCCGGGTCGACGTTGCAGTTGGCGCTGCCGGTGGTGCTGCTGGCCGTGCACGAACCGTTGACCGAGGCCTTCGAGGGCGTCTTGGAGTTGGAGTACGCCAGATAGAGCGTGCCGTTCTCGACCGGCTTGTAGACCAGGCCGCCGCGGAACGAGAACAGGTTGTCGTCATTGTCGACCGGTGCCGAGGCGCCGGTGATCTGGCCGACGCTGCCGGCCGCGCTGGAGACCGTGTAGGCGGTCGACGTGCCCTCGTTGCGCTCGTAGCGCGCGCCGAGGCTGAGCTGCCACTGTTCGTTGAACTTGATCGTGTCGAACGCGTAGACGGCGCGGTTGTCGAGCTCGCCGCGGGTCTTGCCGGTGCGGAAGTAGTTGTACGGGCCGCTGTAGTACGAATCCGGATCGTAGATGTCCATGAACGGCAGGTGTTCCGGCGCCGTGAACGGGTTGGAACCGTCGGCATTGCGGAACACCGAGCCGGTGTCCAGATCGAACTTCTCGTGCAGCAGCGAGACGCCGGTCACCAGCGTGTGGCTGACCGGGCCGGTCGTGAAGTCGAACGTGAAGTCGGTCTGGTTGTACAGCGTGTCGTTGGTCGTGTCGCGCACGTAGCCGCGCGGACCGCTCGGCAGATAGCTGCCGATCGGCACGACGATCTGGTTGGCGCCGGTACCCGAGGTGCACGGCGCACCGGTCGGCGTCAGGTTGTCGGGCATGCACCAGGTGCCCTGCACGGCGTCGATGATCGTCTTCTGGTCGACCTGCTGGACGCGCGAGAGATTGCGCAGGCTCAGGCCGTCGCCGAAGCGATGGTCGATGATCGCGGTGAACGCGTCGAGCGTGATGTCCTGCTTGTCGACGTTGTGGTAGCCGTAGAAATTCGATGAGTCCACGCCCGGCAGCGGACCGCCGTTGTAGAACGGCACGCCGTACTGCGGCAGGTTGTCGTCCTTCTGGTGCAGATAGCTCAGCGTCACCTGCGTGTCGGTGCCGAGACCGAACGCGATCGACGGCGCGAAGCCCCAGCGCTCGAACTCCTCGTAGTCGCGGCCCGGCACGTCGTTGTGGTGGCCCATCAGGTTCAGGCGGAACGCGCTGGTCTCGCTGAACTGCTGGTTGGTGTCGAGCGTCAGGCGGCGGTAGCTGTCGCTGCCCAGACCGCCGCTGATCGTCGTGAAGTCGCCGTCACGCGCGGCCTTGCTGACCAGGTTGATCGAGCCGCCGACCGAACCGGCACCGGCATAGGCCGAGTTGGCGCCGTTGACGAGCTCGACCGCCTCGAGGTTGAACGGATCCGAGCGCGTGTACTGCGCGCTGTCGCGCACGCCGTCGACCGTGATGTCGTTGCCGCCGGTGAAGCCGCGCAGGTTGATGCTGTCGCCGTAGCCGCCGCCGCCTTCGCCGGCGCCGAACGTGATGCCGGGCAGCGTGCTCAGGATGTCGCGCAGCGTCAGCAGGTTCTGCTCGGCGATGATCTTCTGCGGTACCACGGTGATCGACTGCGGCGTGTCGCGCAGCAGCTCGGTGTACTTCGACGAGGACGGCTTCTTGAGCGGCTCGCCGTGTACGTTGACGGTGTCGAGCTGCTCGGCGCTGCTGGAGGCGTCGGCGTCGCCTTCCGGCGCCGTCTGCGACTCGGCAGCGGCCAGCGCGCCGATGGCGGTGGAAGCGAATGCGACGCCGATGGCGGTCGTCAGGAAGCGTTTGGGGGCTTGCGAACTCGAACGAATGTACGGATGACGACGCATCGCGATTCTCTTGGAAGTGGGAATGGGACGAAGACGGCCCGGAACCGGGCGTTAAACAAATGCTACTTGCAATGCGAATGATTCGCAACAATTCCTTTACTGTCTTTTACGCGACGCGCCCGCGCGAGCGCGCGGTGTTGCGCGCGGCCGTTCCGCAGGAGTTTCGGACCGGCGGCGGCAGCCGTCAGTAGACGTCGCGGCGATAACGGCCTTCGACCGCGAGGCGGTCGAAGCGCTCGCGGCCGAGCGTATCGAGCAGCGCCGCTTCGACGCCCGGCGCCATGCCGTCGAGGCTGCCGCAGACATAGACGCTGGCGCCCTGCTCGATCCAGTCCCGCACCGCCCCGGCGGCCTCGCGCAGGCGCTGCTGCACGTAGATGCGCTCGGGCTGGTCGCGCGAAAACGCCAGGTCGAGCCGCTCGATGCGGCCGGCGGCGCGCCAGGCCTCGATCTCGTCGCGGTAGTACCAGTCGTGCGCGGCGTGGCGCTCGCCGAACACCAGCCAGTTGCGGAAGCGCCCGGCCGCGATGCGCTCCTTCAGCAAGGCGCGCAGGCCGGCCAGACCGGTGCCGTTGCCGATCAGGATCAGCGGACGCGCATCGGGCGGCGCGTGGAAGTTGGAATTGCTGCGCGTGCGCAGCGCGATCGTCGCGCCGATCGGCGCGTGCTCGGTCAGCCAGCCGGTGCCGATGCCGAGCGTGCCGTCGGGCCGGCGCATCTGCCGGATCAGCAGATGGACCGCACCATCGGCCGGCAGCGAGGCGATCGAATACTCGCGATGCGGCAGCGGCTGCAGGCCATCGACCAGCGCTTGCGGCGCGGCGCCGACCGCCTCGTCGGAGGCCGGCAGGCGCGAGGCGGCCAGCACGGCCGCCAGCGTCGCGACGCCATCGCCGGTGCGGACCGGCGTCTGCGCGTCGAGTCCGCGCTCGGCGAGCACGCGTGCGACCTCGGCCGCGGCATTGCGCGGTCCGATCTCGGCGATGTCGCCGGCCTGCCAGGACGCGCCCGGCTCGGTCGGCACCAGCGCGAGATGGAAGCACGGGTCGCCGGCGCTGCCGGGATTCATCAGGATGCGCTCGGCCAGCCGCCAGCGGCCGTACTGCGGCGGGCTCCAGTCCGGCAGATCGGCATGGCCGGTCAGCAGCGCCAGATGATGCTGCCAGTGGCGCAAGGCGCCCTCGTCGCCGTTGTCGACCTCGACCGCGTCGAACAGCGGCGTGGCGCCGCAGCGGCGCAGCCAGGCCTCGAGCTGGCGGCCGAAGCCGCAGTAGTTGACGTATTCGCTGTCGCCGAGTGCGAGCAGGCCGTAGCGCAGATGCTGCAATGCCGGCTGGTGGTCCATGACCGTGCTGACGAACGCGATCGCACCATCGGGCGGATCGCCCTCGCCGGTCGTGCTGACGACGAACAGGATGCGCTCGGCGCCGGCCAGCTGCGCGGCGTCGAGCTCGGACAGCGGCAGCAGCCGCGCGGCGCTGCCGGCCGCGGCCAGCGACTGCAGCGTCTGCGCGGCCAGTTGTTCGGCGAACCCGGTCTGGCTCGCATATGCGACCAGGAGCGGGGCCGCGGTGGAGGAAGCGGAAGAAGACGGCACGCAGGCTCCGGCGGCGGCCCGGCGGCGACGGCGGCGTTCGCGCAGCAGCACGGCCATGGTGAGCGCGAGCCAGGTCAGGACGATCGCCGCTGCCGCGACCAGGCGTCGGGGTGGCGGGTCGCGCCAGAAGACGGCATCGCCCTGCAGGGCGAGCAGCCATCCCGCCAGCGCGGCGAGCGCCGCCAGGATGGCGGCGGTGACGAGCATGGTCGCAGAAGGACGCCGCCCCGTCACGGCGCATCCCCGGGGCGCGCGGCGCTGCCGAGCAATGCCGCGAATGCCGGCGACACGCGCTCCTCGAAGCCTTCGTCGGTCCGCACGATCAGCAGCACGGCGAGCCGGTGCTCGACCGCGTAGGCCATGCCGGCTTCGGGACCGAGCACCATCATCGTCGTGCCGAGCGGGTCGGCGTCGATCGCCTCGCGGGCGGCGACCGTCACCGACGCCAGCCGATGCGCGACCGGCCGGCCGCTGCGCGGATCGATGTGATGCGAGTAGACCGTGCCGTGATCCTCGAAGGCGTGGCGATAGTCGCCGGAGGTCGCCAGCGCTCGGTCTTCGAGCGACAGCACGCGCTCGACCTCGTCCAGGCGCTGCACGGCACCGGGAGCCGCGCCGGGTCGCTCGATCGCGACCTGCCACGGCGCACCGTCCGGACGCCGGCCGCGGCCGCGCAACTCGCCGCCGACCTCGACCAGATAGCTCGACACCCCGGCCGCGTCGAGCCGGCGCGCGACCTGATCGACGCCGAAGCCCTTGGCGATCGACGACAGATCCAGCTGCACGCCGCCCGGCTGCCAGGCGCGTCGTCCGGCCGGATCGAGGCGGATGCGCTGCCAGCCGACCCGTGCGCGCGCCGCGGCGATCGCCGCGTCGGACGGCGGTTCGCGCTCGCGCCGCACCGGCCCGAAGCCCCACAGGTCGACCAGCGGTCCGACGGTCGGGTCATAGGCGCCGCCGGTCTCGCGGGCGAGCCGCAGTGCATGCTCGAGCACCGCGTAGAACCCGGCCGGCAGCGTCTGCCAGGTCTGGGCCGGCGCACGATTGAACCGGGTAAGGTCCGAGTCGACCTGCCAGGTGCTCATCTGCGCGACGACGGTGTCGAGCTCGCGCTGCAGATCCAGCGCGAGCCGATCGGCATCGACCGCGGGCGGCCGCCGGTACTTGACCGACCAGGTCGTACCCATGGTCTTGCCGTGCAGGGTCTCCAGGCGCGGCGCGTCGGCGCACCCGCCGAGCACGAGCGCGATCAGCAACAGGACGGTCTTCATCGAATCGGGCGGAAGGCGGCAGCGCACGGCGGACGCATCGCCGTGGCGACGCGTCCGCCGTGCATGCGGCGTGGAGGACGACGGCTTACTGCGGCAGCACTTCGAACGTGGCCACGTATGAGGCGCGGCGCTCGCTGGCCTGCGGCAGGCTGGCATGCGTGTCCGACAGCGAGGCTTCCAGCCAGTACATGCCGGCCTGCGGCCAGGTCACCGAGAAGCGGCCCTGCGCATCGGTCTTGACCTTGATCTCGTCCTGGCGATCGCGATAGCGGCTGCCGCCCGGCACGATCTCGACCTCCAGATCGGCGGCCGGCTTGCCGTCGATCTGCAGCGCGAACGTCGCCGCCTCGCCGGCGAACAGATCGTTCGGATGCGTCACCGGCACCAGCTCCAGGCCCTTGCCGGTGGGCTTGAGCGCCGTGTCGTTCGGCTTGCCGAGCGTGACGAAGGTTTCGATGCGGCCGGACGACTGCGTGACCTTGAGCTCCTTGGCGTTGGTCGGGACCTCCTTCGAGTAGGCCTCGGCCGAGCCGCGCCAGCGCTTGCGCTCGCCCTTGTCGTCGATCCAGTTCGCGAACAGGCCGCTGTTGACCGTGGCGATGCGATAGGTGCCGTCCTTGCTCAGATCGACGTCGAAGCTCGTGCGGTATTTGCCGGTGTGGCTGTTCTGCGCCTCGACCGCGGCGCCGTCCGGCCCGGTGATGACCAGGCCCTCGACGCGCAGCGGCACGTGGTTGAAATAGAACAGGTCGTTGGACACCGCGGCGTCGACGGTGATCCAGCCGGCCTTGGACAGCACCGTCTGCGACGGCAGGATCCAGGCCTTGTGGGCCTGCACCGACAACGGCAGGACGGCGGCAAGGCCGAGGGCGGCCCACTTCAGTGCGGATTTCATGATCATTCTCCGGTGAGGCGCAGGGCCGGCGCAGGCCGGACCGCTGGCGCGGTCGTTGAGGGCGTCAGGGGACCAGATCGAGCGCGAGAGCGCCCAGTTCGTGCTTGCCCTGGGCGGACAGATGCTGGCTCGACTGCGGCGGCCATTCGAACGGAATCGTCAGCAGTTCGCGGCCGCCGACTTCGCGCGCGGCCTCGACGACCAGGCGATACGAGCCGGCCGGCAGATCGCCGAGCGGCGCCTTGCCGCTGCTGAAGCTGATCTTGTGCTGGCCGACCGGCCGCGTCGCGCCGGTCACGCCGTCGATCGGGAAGCTCTGCTCGCGGCCGCTGCGGCGCCACCACTGGCGCAGGTCGGCCAGCCACTTGGTGCCGGCCCCCTCGTTGGTGTCCTTCTGCTGGTACCACGCTGCGAGATTGGCGGCGACGCTGTTGTCGGGCCGCTCGATCCAGATCGCCACGTACGGGCGGTGGTATTCGGAGACGTCCAGGCTCGGAATCTCCACGGTCAGATCGATCTGGGCGGCCGTGGCGGGCAGCGACAGCAGGCCGCACAGGCACAACGCAAGCAGGGCACGCATCGGGAACTCCCTCGTCAATGGATGAAAACGATCATGATCACCAGCATCGCCACCAGGCCGAAGCCGACGATCGGCCAGGTGCCGGGCCGCTGCCGCGCATGCAGCTGCAGCAGGAACAGGCCGGTCAGGCAGAAGATCACGCAGGCCACCGCGAACAGGTCGATGAACCAGCTCCAGGCCGGTCCGGTGTTGCGTCCCTTGTGCAGGTCGTTGAACCACGACACCCATCCGCGATCGGTCTTCTCGTACTCGACCGCACCCGCGGCGCGATCGATGCTGAGCCAGGCGTCGCCGCCGGGCCGCGGCAGCGACAGATAGATCTCGCCGTCGGACCACTCGGCCACGCGGTCGCCGACGCGCAGATCGAGCCGCTCGGCCAGCCAGTCCCGCACCGCGGCCGGCAGCGGCGCCTTGTCCTCGCCCGGCTGTCCGGCGAGCGCGGCGACCAGCGCATCCGGCAGCTGCTCGTGGCGCTGGGTCACCTCGGGCTTGGCCTCGATCTTCGCGGCATGGTTGAGCGTGATGCCGGTGACGCTGAACAGCAGCATCGCGAACAGGCACAAGGCCGAGCTGATCCAGTGCCACTGATGCAGATGCTTGAGCCAGAACGCTCGGCGCTTGGGATCGGGGCGCTTGTCCGCCCGCACATCAGTCATTGCCCCACCATCGACCGGAACCGGCGGCACCGACAATGGTCCGCAGCAGGCCGGCAATTCCACCATGAATGAGAATAAATCTCAATTCCAATCTGCGTAAAGACACGCAATCGGGCCGCGCCGCCGCACGGTGCGCTCAGGCGCGCAGGCGATGGGCGCGACCTTCGCCGGCCTGCGCGACGCGCTCGATCGGACCGGCCGCTTCCAGGCGGCCGAGCACGCGCTGGATCGTGACCGGACGGATCGCGTAGTCGAGCCGCCGATCGATGTCGCGCCTGCTGAGCGGTATGGGCCCGCGCGCGGCCAGCAGCGCGAGCACCTGCTGCCGCGGCGGCGTCACGGCCAGTCCCGCCGCCTGCAGCCGCGCACGCAGCGACACCGGCGTTGCCGGCAGCGGCCGCGGTGCGCGCGGGCGGCGGCGGATCGCGGTCACGCGCTGCGCATGGCGGCCGCTGCGCACGGCCGGCTCATCGCCGCCCTCCCCCGTGCCCGCGACCGCCGGTGCCGGCACCGGCAGCGCTGCGCCGGCGAGTGTCACGATCCGCATCAGCACGCGCGCGCGGCGCGCGAGCGCAGGTGCCGGCTCAAGCCGCGTCCTCGCGCTGGAGCGGCTTCTCGAGCACCTCGAAGCGCAGGTCGGGCCGGCGCGGAATGCCGAAACGCGCGTCGCCGTACGGGAACGGCTCGAACACGCCGCTGCGCCGGTAGCCGCGCCGCTCGTACCAGGCGATCAGTTCGGTTCGCAGATCGATGACCGTCATGCGCATGCGCTCGCAGCCCCAGTCCTCGCGCGCCAGGCGCTCCGCGTGCGCGATCACGCGCCGCCCGAGGCCGCCGCCCTGCGCGCTCGGGCGCACCGCGAACATGCCGAAGTAGCAGGACGTCGGCTCGGCATCGGCCGGCCCTGTCGCGCCGCCCCGTCCGCGGCGCGGATCGGGCGCCTGGGCGCGGCGCAGCTCGCAGCAGGCGACCAGTTCGCCGTCCGACTCGGCGAGCAGGACGCTCGCGTCGGCCGACTCGATCAGCGCGGTCACGCCCTGCGCGTCGATGCGCTGGCCGTCGAGCAGATCGGCCTCGGTGGTCCAGCCGGCGCGGCTGGCCTCGCCGCGATAGGCCGACTCGACCAGGGCGACAATCGCCGCCACGTCGCCGGCGCTGGCCCAGCGGAACGCGAGCGCGCGATCGGCCGCGCTCATCCGAGCAGTCTGCGCACGCGCGCGATCGCCTCGACGAAGCGGTCGATCTCCTCGTGCGTGTTGTAGAACGCCAGCGACGCGCGCAGCGTCGCCGGCACGCCGAAGAACTGCATCAGCGGATGCGCGCAATGATGGCCCGAGCGCACCGCGACGCCTTCGTGGTCGAGCAGGGTCGCCAGATCGTGCGCGTGCACGCCGTCGATCAGGAACGAGATCACCGCGGCCTTCTCCGGCGCGGTGCCGAAAATGCGCAGGCCCGGAATCGCCTGCAGCGCCTCGGTCGCATGGGCCAGCAGATCGCGCTCGATCGCGCCGATACGCGACAGACCCACGCGCTGCACGTAGCCGATCGCCGCAGCCAGGCCGACGAAGCCGGCGATGTTCGGCGTACCGGCCTCGAAGCGGTGCGGCGGATCGGCGAACGTGGTGCCCTCGAAGCGCACCTCGCGGATCATCTCGCCGCCGCCGAAGAACGGCGGCATCGCCTGCAGCAGCTCGCGGCGCGCCCACAGCGCGCCGGTGCCGGTCGGGCCGAACAGCTTGTGGCCGGTCCATGCGTAGAAGTCGCAGCCGAGCGCGCGCACGTCGATCGGCAGATGCGGCGCGGCCTGCGAGCCGTCGACCAGCAGCGCGATGCCGCGCCGGCGCGCCTCGCGCGCGATCTGCGCGATCGGGTTGATCGTGCCGAGCACGTTCGAGACGTGGGTGACCGCGGCGAGCTTCACCTCCGGCGTCAGCAGCGCGACGAAGGCATCGACGTCGAGCGTGCCGTCGGCATGGATCGGCGCGGCCTTGACGGTCGCGCCGGCGCGTGCGGCGACCAGCTGCCACGGCACGATGTTGGCATGGTGCTCCATGCGCGTGGTCAGAATCGCGTCGCCGGGCCCGAGCTGCGGCAGCAGGTGGCTGTAGGCGACCAGATTGATCGCCTGCGTCGTGCCGCTGGTCAGCACGATCTCCTCGCGCGAGCCGGCGTTGACGAAACCGGCCAGCGCATCGCGGGCGCCCTCGTACAGCGAGGTGGCCTCCTCGCCGAGCGTATGCACGGCGCGCGAGACGTTGGCGTTGCTGTGCCGGTAGAAGCGGTCGACCGCCTCGATCACGACGTGCGGCTTCTGCGCGGTATTGGCGTTGTCGAAGTAGACCAGCGGCTTGCCGTGCACCTCGCGCGCGAGCAGCGGGAAGTCCGCACGCAGATCGCGGCCGCTTTCCGGCCGGGTGATCGACGGTTCATTCACGCCAGTGCTCCATCCGGGCCGCCGAGCCGCGCGAGCAGACGCTCGCGCAGCGCTACGGGCTCCACGTCGGCGAACACGGCCGCGCAGAACGCCTGCGTCAGCAGCGTGCGCGCATCCTCGGCCGGGATGCCGCGCGAACGCAGATAGAACAACGCGCGCTCGTCGAGCTGGCCGACCGTCGCGCCGTGCGCGGCCTTGACCTCGTCGGCGTGGATCTCGAGTACCGGCTGGGTGTCGATCTCGGCGTTCGGCGACAGCAGCAGGTTCTTGTTGGACAGCTGCGCGTCACTGCCGTCGGCACCCGGCGCGATCGTGATCGCACCGTGGAAGACGCCGCGCGAGCGCTCGTCGGCGACGCCGCGCCAGACCAGATCGCAGGCGGTGTCGCGGGCCAGATGACGCACGTCCAGATGCGTATCGGCGTGCTGGCGGCCGCGCAGCGCGAACACGCCGCGCGAGACCAGACGCGCGCCATCGCCGGCGAGGTCGACCGCCAGATCGTGGCGCACGAACTGCGCGCCGGTCTCCAGCGTGTGCAGGCGCAGCTGCGCCGCCTCGGCCAGCGTGGCCTCGCTGCGGCGGATCAGACTCGAGCCCGGCGCCGCGTCCTGCAGCGTCGCCCAGGCCAGCGTCGCGCCGGCGCCGACGACGCAGCGCACCAGCAGATTGCCTAGGTGCGCATGCGCGGCGTCGGCGACATGGTGTTCGACCAGCGTCAGCGCAGCACCGGCTTCGAGCTCGATCAGCATGCGTGCATGCCAGGCCAGGTCGGCTTCGGCCGGAGCGCCGATCCAGACGATCTGCAGCGGTGCCGATACCTGCACGCCGGCCGCGACGTGCAGTACCGCGCCGTCGGCGGCGGCCGCAGTGTTGAGCCGCGCGAACGCCTCGGCGACGCCGCCGTCGCGCTGCGCGAATGCGGCACGCACCGCTTCCGGATCGTGCACCAGGGTGTCGGCCAGCGAGCGCAGCGTCAGGCCCGCGAGGTCCGGCAGACGCGACAGGTCGGCACGGAAGCGGCCATTGACGAAGACCATGCGCGGCGCCTGCGCGTCGATGCCGTCGAGCGCCTGCGCGCCGACCGGCCGCGTCGCGGCGCCGGCGTCGTCGCGCAGCAGCCGCCGCTGCGCGAGTGCGCGCAGGCTGGTGTATTTCCAGGCCTCCACGCGCGTGTCGGGCAGGCCGTCGCGACGCAGCGCGGCCAGGGCCGCCGCGCGCGCCTGGCCGAGCCACGGCACCGCCGCGGCCGGCGGATCGGCCGTCAGCGCATCGAGCAGCGGCGCTTCCATCAGCCGGCTCCCGCCAGCTTGCGCTCGGCGACCCAGGCGTAGCCGTGCTCCTCGAGCTTCAGCGCGAGCGACTTGTCGCCGCTCTCGACGATGCGCCCGTCGGCCAGCACGTGCACCACATCCGGCACGATGTAGTCCAGCAGGCGCTGATAGTGCGTGATCAGCAGGAACGCGCGGCCCGGATCGCGCATCGCGTTGACGCCGTGCGCGACCATCTTCAGCGCGTCGATGTCCAGGCCCGAGTCGGTCTCGTCGAGGATCGCCAGCTTGGGCTCGAGCAGGGCCATCTGGAAGATCTCGTTGCGCTTCTTCTCGCCGCCCGAGAAACCCTCGTTGACGGCGCGGTGCAGCAGCTCGTCCTTGAGGTGCAGCACGGCGAGCTTCTCGCGTACGCGCTTGAGGAACTGCATCGAGTCCAGCTCCGCCTCGCCGCGCTGCTTGCGCTGGGCATTGAGCGCCGCGCGCAGGAAATAGGTGTTGTTGACGCCGGGGATCTCGACCGGGTACTGGAACGCCAGGAACACGCCGGCCGCGGCCCGCGCCTCGGGCTCGAGCGCGAGCAGGTCGATGCCCTCGAACGTCACGCTGCCGCCGGTGACCTCATAGCCCTCGCGGCCGGCCAGCACGTGGCCGAGCGTGGACTTGCCAGCGCCGTTGGGCCCCATGATCGCGTGCACCTCGCCCGCGCGGATCTCCAGATCCAGTCCCTTGATGATGTCCTTGCCCGCGACGCGGACCTGCAGATTGTCGATCTTCAGCATGGTTTTCCGTCGGCCCGGTCGCGCCGGGCCTGCCTGTAATGGGAGCGGTCGCGCCGCGCGCAGCGCGCCGGACCGGGATCGCGGTCGGATCGGGGCCTCAGCCGACCGCGCCTTCCAGCGAGACTTCGAGCAGCTTCTTGGCCTCGACCGCGAATTCCATCGGCAGCTCCTTGAAGACCTGCTTGCAGAAGCCGTCGACGATCATCGAGACCGCGTCCTCCTCGCTGATGCCGCGGCTACGGCAGTAGAACATCTGGTCGTCGGATATCTTCGAGGTGGTCGCCTCGTGCTCGACGATCGCGCCCGGGTTCTTGACCTCGATGTACGGGAACGTGTGCGCGCCGCAGCGCTTGCCGATCAGCAGCGAGTCGCACTGGGTGTGGTTGCGCGCACCCTCTGCACCGCGCTCGACCTTGACCAGGCCGCGGTAGCTGTTCTGGCCGCGGCCGGCGCTGATGCCCTTGGACACGATCTTGGACTTGGTGTTGCGGCCGATGTGGATCATCTTGGTGCCGGTGTCGGCCTGCTGGCGATGATGCGTCAGCGCGACCGAGTGGAACTCGCCGACCGAGTCGTCGCCGCGCAGCACGCAGCTGGGATACTTCCAGGTGATCGCCGAGCCGGTCTCGACCTGGGTCCAGCTGATCTTGCTGCGCGCGCCGCGGCAGTCGCCGCGCTTGGTCACGAAATTGTAGATGCCGCCGACGCCGTTCTCGTCGCCCGGATACCAGTTCTGCACGGTCGAGTACTTGATGCTGGCGTCGTCGAGCGCGACCAGCTCGACCACGGCCGCATGCAGCTGGTTCTCGTCGCGCATCGGTGCCGTGCAGCCTTCCAGGTACGAGACCGAGGCGCCCTCCTCGGCGATCAGCAGCGTGCGCTCGAACTGGCCGGTATCGCGCGCATTGATGCGGAAGTACGTGCTGAGCTCCATCGGGCAGCGCACGCCCTTGGGCACGAACACGAAGCTGCCGTCGGAGAACACCGCCGAGTTGAGCGCCGCGAAGTAGTTGTCGCCGACCGGCACGACCGAACCGAGATAGCGCCGCACCAGGTCCGGGTACTCGCGGACCGCCTCGGACATCGAGCAGAAGATCACGCCGGCGGCGGCCAGCTCCTTGCGGAACGTCGTGCCGACCGAGACCGAATCGAACACGGCATCGACCGCGACGCCGGCCAGGCGCGCGCGCTCGTGCAGCGGCACGCCGAGCTTGTCGTAGGTCTCCAGCAGTTTCGGGTCGACCTCGTCGAGCGACTTGGGGCGGTTCTTCGGCGCGGCGAAGTAGCTGATCGCCTGGAAGTCGATCGGCTCGATCGCCAGCTTGGCCCAGCTCGGCGGCGTCATCGACAGCCAGTGCCGGTAGGCCTCCAGCCGCCACTCGGTCATCCAGGCCGGTTCGCCCTTCTTCGCCGAGATCAGGCGGACCACGTCCTCGGACAGGCCCGGCGGCAGGGTCTCGGTCTCGATGTCGGTAACGAAGCCGGCGCCGTAGCGGCGGCCCATCGCCTCGACGATCGCCTCGTTGGCGGCGGGCTCGCGGAGGCGGGATTCGATGTCGCTGCGTTCGGTGGCCATGACGGAGGGGCTGCCTTGCAGATTCAGGTGACGGACACGCGCACCGGGATCGGTGCGCGCAGCGTGGGCGGAACGGGCTTGACCATGTCGGCCAGGGTCACGCTGTCGAGCGCATGCTCGATCGCCTGGCTGATGCGCCGCCAGTTGACGCGGACGCCGCAGTGGGCCTCGTGTCCGCACTGACCGCTGTGCACGCTGCACTCGGTCATGCCGATCGGTCCCTCGATCGCAGTGACGATCTCGGCGACCGTGATCGCCTGCGGTGCACGGGCCAGCCGGTAGCCGCCGTTGACGCCGCGGAACGACTCGACCAGCCCGGCATGGCCGAGCTGCTTGAGCAGCTTGCTGACGGTCGGCGGCTCCAGATGCGCGCGTTCGGCCAGGCCCTGCGCGCTCAGAACGCCGCCATCGGCCGAAGCCAGGACGGTCATCACCACGGTGGCGTAGTCGGTGAGCTTGCTGACGCGCAGCATCGCGATCGAACGGATTGAAAACGGACCGAAATGGTACTGTTTTTGATCCGCCCGGTCAAACCGGCCCTCGGCTAGACTGCCCTGCCTTTCCGATCCGACCTCTTCTCGATGCTGTCTTCCCTCGACCGCCAGCAGGCGCTGCGCCGCTTCGCCGAACTCCACCTGCACGGCAGGGAGCTCACCATCGTCCCGGCCTCGTCCGACGCCGGCTTCCGCAGCTACTGGCGCGTGCGCGTGTCCGGCGAGCCTTCGCGCGTGCTGATGGACGCGCCGCCCGACAAGGTCGAGTGCGGCCCGTTCCTGCGCATCGGCGCCCTGCTCGCCGAGCACGGCCTGCCGGTGCCGGAGGTGCTCGCCAGCGATCTCGAACAGGGCTTCGTGCTGCTGTCGGACCTCGGCGAACGGACCTGCCTGGAGACGATCCAGGCCGGCGCCGCGCCGGGGCCGCACGTCGAGGCGGCGATCGCGCTGCTGGTGCGGCTGCAGCAGGTGCCGGCGCCGGACTGGCTGCCGCCGTACGACCGCGGCCCGCTCGAGGCCGAGCTCGACCTGTTCGTCGACTGGTACCTCGGCCGGCACCGCGGCATCGTCCTGTCCGACGCCGACCGCGCGACCTGGCTCGACGCGCGCGCGCGCCTGGTCGATGCCGCGCTGGCGCAGCCGCAGGTACTGGTCCACCGCGACTACATGCTGCGCAATCTGATGCCGCCGGTCGGCGCGTCGGCGCTGCCGGGCCTGCTCGACTTCCAGGACGCCGGCCGCGGCCCGATCGCCTACGACCCGATCTGTCTGGTCAAGGACGCGTTCGCGTCCTGGCAGGCGGACGACGTGGAGGCCTGGCTGCGCAGCTACCACGCGCAGGCCACCACCGCCGGCGTGCCGGTGCCGGCCTGGGCGCAGTTCCGCCGCGACGCCGACTGGATCGGCATGCAGCGCCACCTGAAGGTCATCGGCATCTTCGCGCGGATCGGCCATCGCGACGGCAAGCCGCGCTACCTGACCGACGTGCCGCGCTTCTTCGGCTATCTGTTCGAGGTGCTGCCGGCCTATCCGGAATTCGCCGCGCTGGCCGACCTGCTGAAGCGCGTCGCGCCGACGGACGCGGACTAGATGCCCGAGCGCGCGATGATCTTCGCGGCTGGACGCGGCGAGCGTCTGCGGCCGCTGACCGACCATACGCCCAAGCCGCTGCTGCCGGTGGCCGGCCGGCGCCTGGCCGAGCGGCACCTGGACGCGCTGGCCGCGGCCGGCGTGCGCGAGGTCGTCATCAACACCTCGCATCTGGCCGAGCAGTTCGCGCCTGCGCTCGGCGACGGCACGCGCTGGGGCCTGACGATCCGCTACCGCCACGAAGGCGCCGAACCGCTCGAGACCGGCGGCGGCATGCTCAATGCGCTGCCGTGGCTCGGCGACGAGCCGTTCATCCTGGTCAACGGCGACGTCTGGAGCGACGTCGATCTCGCCGCCCTGCCGCCGCTCGGCGAAGACCTCGCGCACCTCGTGCTGGTGCCGCCGCCGGCCGGCAGCGGCGGCGACTTCGCGTTGGACGGCGACCGCGTGCGCGAGACCGGCACCGCGAAGCTGACCTATGCCGGCATCGGCGTCTACCGCGCCGCGCTGTTCGCCGACTGGCGCGGCGCATTCGGCGCGGACGACGCCGGTGCGGACGCGCAGCCGCCGCGCTTCAAGCTGGCACCGCTGCTGATCCGCGCGATGCGCAGCGGACGCATCGGCGGGCAGCGCCATGCCGGACGCTGGTACGACATCGGCACGCCCGAGCGGCTGGCCGCGGCGCAGGCCGCGCTCGCCGGCGGTTGACGACCGGCGACCGGCGCGACGCGTCGAAACACGGCCGCCGGGGCCCGGTCATAACAGACGGCGCGTTCGGCGCGCTGATCCACATCGGAAACGCCACGCACGCCTGAGACATCCGCCCGATCGGCAGCGGACGCACACCGACCGGTGCGTGCATCGCCGATGCGCCACGCTCAGCGCGGCGCGGCCAGCAGCTGGCGCAGGAACGGAATCGTCACGCGCCGCTGCGCGGCCAGCGCGGCGCGGTCGATCCGTTCGAGCAGGCCGGTCAAGGTGCCGAGGTCGCGCGCCTGATGCGCGAACAACCAGTCCAGCACGGCCTCGTCGAGCTCGATGCCGCGCGCCGCGGCGCGTGCCTGCAGCAGCGCGCGACGCGCGCCTTCGTCGAGCGGCTTGAGCCGTCCCTGCACGCATGCGGCGAGCCGCGAGCGCAGATCGGGCAGTCCCAGCGGCAGCAGCGCGGGCGGCGCGGCGGCCGCGAACACCAGCACGCTGCCCTCGGCACGGCAGCGGTTGTAGAGATCGAACAGCGCATGCTCGTCGGCCGGCGTGCCGGCCAGCGCGTCGACGCCGTCGAGCGCCAGCAGGTCGCTGCCGCCGAGCGCACGCAGCCGCTCGGCGCGCGGCGCGGCGAGCTCGCCGATGTCGAGGTACTGCGCGCGGCGCCCGCACGTCTGCGCGGCATGGCAGGTGCCGACCAGCAGATGCGTCTTGCCGCTGCCGCCCGGCCCGGACACGAAGACCCACGGCGCCTGCGCGTCGCGTGCGGCCGCCTCCAGCGCGGCCGTGGTGCCCTGGCTCGCTCCGCTCGCGTCGAACTGCTCCAGGCGCAGCCAGGACGGCCAGCGCAGCGACAGCGGAATCTGCGCGCTCATGCGCCGGCCGGCGGCTCGCCGATGGACGGCGAGCCGCTCACGATCGGGGTCTGGACCGGTGCGGCCGGCGCCGCCGCATCGCCGACCACGACGATCTGCGGCCCCTCCGGCGCATCCCGGTACATCTCGCTCTGCGTGTAGCGCTCGTAGGCGTAGCGCAGCAGCACCATGACGATCGCCGCGATCGGCAGCGCCAGCAGCACGCCGACGAAGCCGAACAACTGGCCGCCGGCCAGGATCGCGAACATCACCGCGACCGGATGCATGCCGATGCGGTCGCCGACCAGCTTGGGCACCAGCACGTAGCCTTCCAGCGTCTGGCCGATCGCGAACACGATCAGCACCAGGACGACGTGGAACCAGTCCTGATACTGCACGAGCGCCGCGATGATGCCGATGCCGACGCCGACGATCGCACCCAGATACGGCACGAAGCTGATCAGGCCGGCGATCATGCCGATCAGCGGTCCGACGCTGATGCCGGCCATCCACAGGCCGAGGCCGTAGATCACGCCGAGCACGATCATCACGCTGAGCTGTCCGCGCAGGAAGCCGCCGAGCGTCTCGTCCGACTCGCGCGCGAGGCGCACCACGACCGGCTCGATCGAGCGCGGAATCAGCGCGTGCACGCGGTCGACGACGATGTTCCAGTCGCGCAGCAGATAGAACGCCGCGACCGGCACGATCACCAGGTTGAGAACCCAGCCGAGCACCGCGAAGCCGGACTTGGACACGCCGGCGACGACACCGGCGGCGAAGCCGCCCGCTTCGCGCCAGTGCGCCTGCAGCATGCCGACGATGCCCTGCGTATCGAAGCTGCCGAGGCTGATGCCGAAGCGCTCCTCGACCCACGGCGAGGCGACGTTCTGCGCCCAAGCGGTCCAGCGCGGCAGCTGCTCGAGGAAGTTGGCGATCTGGCGTTCGATGAACGGGATCAGCACCAGCACGATGCCGACCAGCGCCAGCGCCAGCACGATGAAGACGACGCTGACCCCGAGCGAACGGTTGACGCCGCGGCGCTCGAGCATCTCGACCACCGGATTGAACAGGTACGAGAACAGCGCCGCGGCGACGAACGGCGACAGCACCGGGCCGAGCAGGTACAGCAGATAGCCGATCGCCGCGACCAGGATCAGCCACTTCCAGCGCACGTCCAGCCGGTTGTCGGTCATCGCGTCGACATCCTTCGAAGAATCCCCACGGACGGCGTCACGGCCGGCGCCGCGCCTGCCAGGCGCGCCGCCCCCAGGTCAGCACGTAGTCCAGTCCGCTGGTCACCGTCAGCAGCACGACGATCCACAGCGCCGCCGCGCGCAGCGGTTCCGGAATCGCGGTCAGTCCGGCCAGGCCGATCAATTCGAGCACGAGGAACGCGATCTGCACCAGGGTCGTCAGCTTGGACAGGCGCGTCGGCGCGGCGTCGAAGCGGCCGATCAGCCGGTGATAGCCGAACGCGCCGAGCACGATGACCAGATCGCGCCCGATCACCAGCACCGGCAGCCACGACGGCACGCCGCCGGCGATGCCGAGCGCGACGAAGCTGGCCATCAGCATCAGCTTGTCGGCGATCGGATCGAGCATGCCGCCGATCCAGGTCTGCCAGCCGAAGCGCTTGGCCAGAAAGCCGTCGACCGCGTCGCTGAGCGCGGCGATCACCAGCACCACCAGCGCGACGCGGTAGTCCCGGTGCGCGATCAGCCATGCCAGCGGCGCCACCAGCGCGATGCGCGCGGCGGTGATCAGATTGGGCAGCTGGCGCAGCACAGCGGCCGATCAGCGGCCCAGGATCAGGGTCGCATCGACGCCGTCGACCGGCGGGCGTCCGTCGACGACGGTCAGCAGCGCACCGGTGTCGACCGTGGACAGGAAATACGGCAGGCCGACCGTCAGCGCGACGCGCATCAGCATGCCGTCGCCGCGCGCCTCGACCGCACCGGCCTGGCGCACCAGTTCGAGACTGCCCAGATAGCGCAGCACGCGCGCGTAGTCCTCGGCCGAGCGGATGCCGCCGATCCACAGCCGCACCTCGCTCGGCGCGCCGCGATCGGCCTGCGCGGTGTCGACGCCGAGCCGCTGCAATACGGCGCCGATCGCGGCCGGGTCGAACTCGGCGACCAGCATCAGCGTCGGCGTGCCGTCCGTAGCGGGTTCGCGCCGGTACTGGTACTGCAGTACGTAGGCCGAGGCCTGCGCGGCCTCGCGCGCGACGTCGCCGCGGTCGGCCAGCCGCTCGTCGCCACCGAGGCGGGTCAGTACCTGGATCATCGCCTGGGCCAATGCCGGCCCGCGGTCGGCATCGCCCTGCGAGCCGACCGGGGCCTGCCCGGTATAGCGGCCGGCGCCGTGCGCGGGCGCCGAGGCGACCACGCAGACCACGATCAACGCGAGGAATACAGTCAGCCGCAGCGGCATCGGCGAGGTCCGGCATCCTGAAGGGGCTGGCAGTCTGCCCAAAGCGCGCTGCCGCGTCCAATTGGCGCCGCCGCGCGCCCGCGCGCCGCCTTGGCACGCCGGGGCGCGACGCTGCTATCATGCGCGCCCCTCGCGCCGACCCAGCGAACATGGCCAACGCGACCGAAGCCCTCACCTACCGCGCCGCCGGCGTCGACATCGATGCCGGCAACGCCGTCGTCGAGCGCATCAAACCGCTGGTCAAGCGGACGTTCCGGCCCGAGGTCATGGCCGGCCTCGGCGGCTTCGGCGCGCTGTTCGAACTCGGCGCGCGCTACCGCGATCCTGTGCTGGTGTCCGGCACCGACGGCGTCGGCACCAAGCTCAAGCTGGCGCAGACGCTCGGCCGCCACGACACGATCGGCATCGACCTGGTCGGCATGTGCGTCAACGACGTGCTGGTCCAGGGCGCCGAACCGCTGTTCTTCCTCGACTACTTCGCGACCGGCAAGCTCGACGTCGACACCACGGTCAGCGTCGTCGGCGGCATCGCCCGGGGCTGCGAACTGGCCGGCTGCGCACTGGTCGGCGGCGAGACCGCCGAGATGCCGGACATGTATCCGCCCGGCGAGTACGACCTGGCCGGCTTCTGCGTCGGCGCCGTCGAGAAGCTCGCGCTGATCGACGGGCGCCGCATCCAGGCCGGTGACGCGATCGTCGGCATCCGTTCCAGCGGTCCGCATTCCAATGGCTATTCGCTGATCCGGCGCATCGTCGAGCGGGCCGGCGGGCCGTTCGATCTGGATCTGGACGGCACCTCGCTGGCCGATGCGCTGATGGCGCCGACGACGATCTACGTCAAGCCGGTGCTGAAGCTGATGCAGCAGCAGACCGTGCACGGCATGGCCCACATCACCGGCGGCGGCCTGCAGGAGAACATCATCCGGGTGGTGCCGGACGGCCTCGGCGTCGCGATCGAGAGCAGCGCCTGGAAGCTGCCGACGGTGTTCGAGTGGCTGCAGCGCGAGGGCAAGGTCGAGCGCACCGAGATGTGGCGCACGTTCAATTGCGGCATCGGCTACGTGTTGATCGTGCCGCGCTCGCAGGCCGGCGCGACGGTCGACGCACTCGAGACGCTGGGCCTCCCGGCCGTGACGATCGGCGAGATCGTCGCCGCCGGCGGCGACGAGCGTGTCCGCATCGCCTGAGCCGCCGCGCCTCGTCGTCTTCGCGTCCGGCCGCGGCAGCAACTTCCTCGCCCTGGTCGAAGCGGTCCGCGACGGCCGCTTGCCGGTCCGCATCGCAGCGCTGTTCTCGGACCGCCCCGGCTGCGCCGCGGTCGCCGCGGCTCGCGCGCTCGGCATCCCGACCGTGGCGCTGCGGCCGCGCGACTTCGCCGACCGGGCCGGCTTCGACCGCGCGCTGTTCGCCGAACTGGCCGCCTACCGGCCGGACCTGCTGGTGCTGGCCGGCTTTCTGCGGATCCTAGACCCGGCCGTGATCGCGCCCTGGACCGGACGGATCATCAACATCCATCCGTCGCTGCTGCCCAAGTATCCGGGCCTGGACACGCACCGCCGCGCCCTGACGTCCGGCGATGCGTTCCACGGCGCCAGCGTGCACTACGTCGGCGCCGAGCTCGACGCCGGGCCGGTGATCGCGCAGGCCACGCTCGCGGTCGCACCTGGCGACACGCCCGAAACGCTGGCCGCGCGCCTGCTGGTCGAGGAGCATCGCCTGCTGCCGGCCGTGATCGACCTGATCGCACGCGGGCGGATCGCGCTCGATGGCACCGGCGTGTGCCTGGACGGCCAGGCGCTGCCGCGGCCGTTGCAGCTGGAAGCCGGCGGACTCGCGCGCGGCTGACTGCCGTTTCCGAGATACGTCCAGGCAACGCCGGGCATCGGTACGCGGCATCCGGCGCTCCGCGCCCGACGCCAGATTTCTACCGCCCTCGTGACGCAAGCAGCGGCACCGTCCGCCCGACACCCGGGCGGACGGTGCACGCGTTCCTACTTCGTGCGCAGGATCGACGTCACGACGTTCTCGTTGGGCGTGGCGCCGCCTTCCGTCAACGTCAGCGAGGCCGACTCGCCGGCCGCAACGCCGAAGCGTGCGTAGCGCGTGCCGCCGCCCGGCCGCAGCGTGAACGTCAGCGGCGTGTCATCGGTCAGCTGATTGGTGACCAGCGGATAGCCGCTCAGGCCGGTATAGACCGACCGGTAGTTCCAGGTCGGCAAGCTGTACTCGGGCTGCACGCCTGCGACGGCGTCGTCGGCGTACACGGCGACGAGGAAATCGCGCGCCCAGTCGCGCGGCGACGCGCCGAACACGGCCTGCAGGTTGGCCAGGCCGGTCGCGTTGCTGTTGACCAGTGCGTTGAGCAGGGCCGCGTCGCCGGTGTTCCTGCGGTCGAGCATGTAGCGCAGGAACGTATAGGTCGGCGAGAAGTTCTGCGCGGCGTTCTCGTGCACGGTCGGCGACGTGCCGGTCGAGGCCGGATGACGCAGCAGCGGGCCGACGCGGCGGTTGCCGTTCGTGCCGTTGAGCTGATAGAACCAGGTGCGGTCGTGGCCGTACATCGCGTTCTGGTAGGTGTTGAAGGCCGCCACGCGCCGCGAGGCGTTGGGCCCGGTGGTCAGGTTCGCCAATGCCACGTTCGTACGCGGTGCCAGGCCCACCGAGATGTTGAAGAACAGCAGCTCCTGCATCTGCCAGGCGATCGCCTCGTCCAGCCACATCTCCTCGAGCGGCGCCCCGCCGTTGAGGTAGATGCGGCGCCAGCCGCTGCTCAGATGCGTGAAGTGATGCACCAGGGTCGGCACTGCGTTGCCGAACGTGGAGCTGAGCGTACGCACGTTGCTGTTCACGCTGCCGGTCGGGTCCGGCACCATCAGATAGAGGATCTCGCTCTCGTTGCTGCTCGGGCAGCTGGCCGTCGAGAACATGTCGCGCGGCTGGAACATGCCCTGCACCACGCTCGAGCTCGCCGGGGGGCTCAGCTCGTTCATCTTGGGCGTGTAGAACAGGATCACGCCGCCGTTGGCGTCGATATCGGTCACCAGACCGAGATTGTCGCGCGCCAGGCCCATCGCGCCGGTTCGCGGCAGCGCACCCAGCGTACCGCTGGCGGCCGACGTGTCGCCGGGCGGCTCCATCACGAACGCATCGATGATCGCGCGGAAATCGGCCAGCGCGTAGCCACCGATGACCGGCGGATGCCAGTCGCCCGCGCCCGGCGTGGTCTCGACGACTTCCTGCACCGCATACAGCAGCGGCTGGCCGGGCCATTGTTGCGTGGTGACCGCCTCGACGCGCCCCTTGCGCATGTCCGGCGCGGCCGTGCAGCCGCCGACGGCGGCGTTGATGTCGACCAGTTGCCCCGGCACCAGCGGCGTGACGCTGCCGCGCAGCGGCTCGATGAGATCCGACGGCTGTGGCGGCCGGCCAAGCGGAAGCGCCATGGGCGGTACGTCCCCATGCGCATCGCTCACATCGGCGGCGTGCAGCGGCGCGAGCTTCAGGCCCTCGTTGGCCGGGCGCGGTGTCGGCGGGCCGGTCACGGGATCGACGCCGCTGCCGGTCAGGCTCAGCGTCACCTCGCCGGTATCGCCGAAGTTGATCGGCAGGAACGTGTACTCGGCATCGGTGCCGCTTGCATTGAACACGCACGGCACGGCGCCGGCGGCCAGATGCCGCACCTCGCCGACGTCGAGCGCGATGCAGGCCAGTACGCCGAAGCTCTGCTGCACCTGCGGCGCCGGGCTCCAGTTCGCGTCGCCGGCCTGGTTGGCGTTGACGACGCAGGTACCGGCACCGATGAACGACACGGCAGCGCCGCTGATCGTGCAGACCGCGGCCGCGCTCGCGTCGATCGAGAATGCGACCGGCAGGCCCGAGCTTGCCGTCGCCGTGACCGTATAGGTGGCGGCGCCGACGAAGGCGCCGGACGGCGGCGTCGAGGTGAAGCTGATCGTCTGCGCGCCCTGCCCGACCGCGAAACTCTGCTGGACCTGCGGCGCCGGATTCCAGTCCGGGCTGCCGGCCTGGTCGGCGTTGACGATGCAGGTGCCGGCACCCTGGAAGCTGACCGTCGTGCCGCTGATCGAACAGACTGCGGCTGCGGCGGCGTCGATCGCGAACGTCACCGGCAGGCCCGACGTCGCGCTCGCGGCAACCGCGTAGGTCGCGCCGGCGACCACGGCGGCGGTCGGCGCCGCCGATGTGAAGACGATGGTCTGGCTACCGCGAGCGACCGCGAAACTCTGCTGAGCCCGCGGCGCCGGATTCCAGTCCGGACTGCCGGCCTGGTCGGCGTTGACGATGCAGGTGCCGGCACCCTGGAAACTGACCGTCGTGCCGCTGATCGAGCAGACCGCGGCCGCGGCGGCGTCGATCGACAGCGTCACCGGCAGGCCCGAGGTCGCACTGGCGGCGACCGCATAGGGGGCGCCGGCGACGGCGGCGGCGGTCGGTGCCGGCGTCGTGAACGTGATCGTCTGAGCGCCGGGTCCGACCGCAAAGCCCTGCTGCACCTGCGGGGCCGGCAGGTAGTGGGCGTTGCCGGGCTGGTTCGCGTTGATCAGGCAGGTACCGGCGCCCTGGAACGAGACCACCGAGCCGGCGATCGAGCAGACCGCGCCCGCCGCCGGATCGATCGACAGCGCCACCGGCAGGCCCGAGGACGCGCTCGCCGATACCGTGTAGGACGGACCGCCGACGGCGGCGCCCGGCGGCGCGGCGGACGTGAAGACGATCGTCTGCGCACCCGGCCCGACCGCGAACGACTGCTGCACCTGCGGTGCCGGCGCGTAGGTCGCATCGCCGGGCTGGTTCGCATTGATCACGCAGGTACCCGCGCCGTGGAACGACACGACCGAACCGGCGATCGCGCAGACCGCGCCGGCTGCCGGATCGATCGACAACGCCACCGGCAGGCCCGAGGACGCGCTCGCCGACACCGTATAGGACGGACCGCCGACGGCGGCGCCCGCCGGGACGGTGGAGGTGAACGTGATCGTCTGGCTGGTCAGGCCGACCGCGAAGGACTGCTGCACCTGCGGGGCCGGCGCGTAGTCCGCATCGCCGGGCTGGTCCGCATTGATCACGCAGGTGCCGCTGCCATGGAACGACACGACCGAGCCGGCGATCGTGCAAACGGTACCGGCCGACGGGTCGATCGACAGCGTCACCGGCAGGCCGGAGGACGCGCTCGCCGATGCGGCATAGGCCGGGCCGCCGACGACGGCGTCGGCCGGAGCGGTCGACGTGAAGACGATCGTCTGGGCGCCCTGCGCGACCGCGAACGACTGCTGCGCCTGCGGTGCCGGCGCGTGGGTCGCATCGCCGGGCTGGTCGGCATTGATCACGCAGGTGCCCGCGCCGTGGAACGACACGACCGAACCGGCGACCGCGCAGACCGTATCGGCCGACGGATCGATCGACAGCGCCACCGGCAGGCCCGAGGACGCGCTCGCCGATACCGTGTAGGACGGACCGCCGACGGCGGCATCGTCCGGCGCGGTCGAGGTGAACGTGATCGTCTGGCTGGCCAGGCCGACCGCGAAGGACTGCTGCACCTGCGGCGCCGGCGCGTAGTTCGCATCGCCGGGCTGGTCCGCATTGATCACGCAGGTGCCGGCGCCCTGAAACGTGACGCCGGACCCCGTGAGCGTACACACGGCGCTGGCCGCCGGATCGATCGACAGCGCCACCGGCAGACCCGAGGTGGCGCTGGCCGACGCCAGGTACGGCGCGCCGCCGATCGTCGCATCGACCGGTGCGGTGGACGTGAAGGCGATCGTCTGCGTGCCCTGCACGACGTCGAGCGCATAGGTACGCCCGCCGCTGCAGCCGGACGCATCGGTCGCCGTCACGGTCAGCACATACTGGCCGACCTGGCTCGGCGTGCCGGCCAGCTCCGCCGAGGCGGTGCCGGTCGCGGTCAGGCCAAGACCGCTGCCGGGGGGCAGTCCGCTGGTGATCGAGAACGCGAACGGCAGCCCGGTATCGCTCTGCGCGGTGAACGGCTGCGCGTAGTTCGCGCCGACGGTCGCATCGGGCAGCGCCTCGGCAGGCGCGATCGTGGTGATCGGACAGGGCGCGGCGGAAGCGCCGAACGCGGCCGTGGCGAGCAGCGCAAGCATCGCGCTGCGCAGGATCGAATGATTCACGGCGCCTCTCCTCAGTCGACCTGGAAGCGGATCAGCTCGACCGGCGTCGTGCTGTTCAGCACGAGCACGAAGTGGTCGAGATGGATCGCGTAATCGGTTTGCGCAGGCTGCGTGCCGGTCTGGCGCAGGTAGCCGCGAACCTGGGCGCTGGCCGCCATCACCGGCGCATCGTTCGGTACGAAGCCGTTGTCGGCGATGCGGTACCAGGTTTCGGCCGGCGGCGAGCCGGCGACCAGGGCCTGGCCCTGCGTGCCGCCGCTGAGGAAGCCGGTGCATCCCGGATCGGCGTACAGGCGAACCTCGACGACCGCGCTCATGCTGCCATCGAGCGTGGCGGCGGTCGGTGCCCGGAACGCCATGCCGTAGTTGAGAAACGACACGCTGGTCGGTACCGCGAAGTCGACGCACTGGGCGATGCCCGAGGCCGCGTCCTGCACGGACGGCGCCAGATGGATGCGCACCGATCCGGAGGCCGGGTTGCCGTCGACATCGGGCGGGGACTGCCAGACCGGTGCCTCTCCGCTACCGACCGGATCGGGCGCAGCCGACTGAAACGCCGCCCACGGCGGAAGTTCGGTATGCAGATAGGCATTGGGCACGATCGTCTGCGCGTGGAGCGCAGATACCGCAGCGATCGCGACGATCGCTGCGATCAGGCGCGCGCGATCGCGCACCCGTACGGACGCTGCGCGGCGCACCGGCGCACGAGTAAGACGAAACATGGCAATCCCCCTCAAAGGCCGCTGTTCGAGTCGGCAGCGGGCGGCCTGCCCCTCCATGCGCCGACGCGCGCAGTCTAATCGAGCGAGTGCGTGCCGGCGCGTAGCAATTTCGCGCTTTTGCAAAAAGAGCCGATGGATACGCAGCGGCCGGCCGCGGATCGGACGCGCGCTGCCCGGCGTGTCCGACCGATCGCCGGTCGCGGCTGTCGCGCGGCGCCGCCGCCTGCCCGCGTCGCGCGCTGCCGCCAGGTGGTCGGCGCGCAGCCCTCGGTCCGGCGGCCCGGGCATCGGTTCAGCCGCGGTCGCGCAGACTGCCGCGCGTCGTATCGGAGCCCTCCGTGAACCCGTACTTTCTGATTGCGTGCCTGGCCGCCGGATCGGCGCTGGCCGCGCCGCCGGCACCGCCGTTGCAGCCTTTCCATGCCGAGTACAGCGTCTCGCGCAACGGCAGCGAGCTGGGCAGCGCGACTCTCGAGCTCGACGCCGAGGGCGATGGCGTCTGGGCGTTCCGCTCGCGTACGCAAGGCACCCAGGGCCTGGCCAAGGTGGCCGGACTGGACGTGACCGAGCAGTCACGGCTGCGCTGGCGCAACGAACGCCTGGAGAGCACGGCCTACGAGTATCGGCAGGACGCGCTGCTGAAGAAGCGCACGCGCCGCGGCGCATTCGACTGGGATCGCGGCGAGGTCCAGATGAGCGACCAGGACCACACCAGACGCTATCGGCTGCCGGCCGGAACGCTCGACCGTCATGCCGTCACGCTGGCGATCGCGGCCGACCTGGCGCGCGGCGCATCGGCGTTGGACTATCCGGTCGCCGGCATGGACGGGATCGAAACCCTGCACTACGCGCGGCAGGGCGAGGAAGCGGTGCACGTCCCGGCCGGCGAATTCCGCGCGGTGCGCGTGTCGCGCGAACACGGACCGCGGGTATCGACCAGCTGGTTCGCCGCGTCGATCGGCTGGCTGCCGGTGCAGATCGAGCAGGTCGACGGCAAGAAGAACGAGACCATCACGCTGCGGCTGAAGTCGCTCGACCGGCACTGAGCGCCGGCGCGGCGGCGCCGCGCTACCAGTGCGGGCGGATCTGGTTGCGTTCCTGCTCGCGGTCCCAGGCGCGCAGTTCGTCGCGCAGATGGGCCACGCGCTGACGGCCGAGCGCATTGCGCTGCTCGTCGAGCACGACGCCGTCGAGCAGCTCGGCGAGCCGTTGCGCGGCCGGCAGCATCGCCTCCCAGGCATCGAGGGCCGGCACCGGCCCAGGCAGCGTCATGAACAACGTCACGCCGGGCGTGGTGAGCTGGTCGATCCGTGCCATGTCGAAGCTGCCCGGCCGCGTTATCTGCGCCATGCTGAATACCGGCCCCTGCTCGGCCTTGCCGGGCGCGAGGCGATGGAAGATGCCCATGTCGCCGAACTGCAGCCCGGCCTTCTCGGCCGCGACGACCAGATCGGTGCCGGCCATCGTCTGACCGGCGCGCGCCGAGACGTAGAGCGTCACGATGCGCTCGATCTGGCCTTGCGGCCGCGCGCCGAGCGTCGAGCGGCGCGGCGCGGCCGGCGACGGCGCTTCGTCGGCATCCAGCGACACCGGCAGCTCGCCCTGGCTCGGCTCGCCCGCTTCGGCTTCGCTGCCGTCGCCGCCGACCTCGCCGAACACCGGCTCGACGCGCGCGCCCTCGGCCGGACGCGCCGGCGTGCGCTTGCCCTGCCCGGGCCTGCGCGGCCGGCCGAACAGGTAGATCAGTGCGAATGCGATCACGCCGATCACGGCGATGATCACGCGCAGCTCGGTGGGACTGAGCGCCTGCTGCTCCATCACGTGCTCCTCGTATAGCGCCGTTGCGGCGGACGGGCCGGGACGCCGGCGGTCGCCGCGACCCCGATCGTATCGCGGTCCGCCCGACGGACTTCGGTCACCGCGCGGGCAGCGCCTGCGCCTCGGCTGCGCGCAGCGCCCGCCGGAACGATCGGCATTCGGTCGATCGATGTCCGGATCGGCACGGCCGCGCGTCCCATCGCGGTCATGCCGCGCCGGCGAGCTTGGCGGCCTCGGCCAGGTCGACCTGGACCAGCCGCGACACGCCCGGCTCGCGCATCGTCACGCCGCACAGCTGGCGCGCCGCTTCCATCGTGCTCTTGTTGTGCGTGACGAAGATGAACTGCACGCGCTCGCTCATCTCGCCGACCATGTTCGAGAAGCGGCCGACGTTGGCCTCGTCGAGCGGCGCGTCGACCTCGTCGAGCAGACAGAACGGCGCCGGATTGAGCCGGAAGATCGAGAACACCAGCGATACCGCGGTCAGGGCCTTCTCGCCGCCGGACAGCAGCGAGATCGAGGTCACGCGCTTGCCGGGCGGCCGCGCCATGATCGACACGCCGGTCGACAGCAGATCGTCGCCGGTCAGCTCCAGATAGGCATGGCCGCCGCCGAACAGGCGCGGGAACAGCTCCTGGACGCCGGCATTGACGCGCTCGAAGGTCTCGCGGAAGCGCTGGCGCGTTTCCTTGTCGATCTTCTGGATCGCGCCCTCGAGCGTCTCCAGCGCGGCGGTGAGATCGGTCAGCTGCGTGTCGAGGTAGTCCTTGCGCTGCGACTGCTCCTCGTATTCCTGGATCGCGGCCAGGTTGACCGGTTCGAGCCGGGCGATCTTCTGGCCCAGATCGGCCAGATCGGCCTGCCATTGCGCCAGGTCGGCGTGCTCGGGCAGCGTCTGCACGATCTCCTCGATCGCGAAGCCGGCCTCGCTGATCGCCGCGATCAGCGCCTGCGCGCGCAGCTTGTTCTCCTGCTCGTTGAGGCGCAGATCGGCGAGCCGCTCGCGCTGCTCGTTGAGCGTGCGTTCGAGCGTGTGGCGCTCCTGCTCGAGACGGCGCAGCTCGACGTCGCAATCTTCCAGCGCCTTGCGCGCCTCGACCAGTTGCCGGTCGACCAGCAGGCGCTGGTCCAGATAGGTCTGGCGCTCGGCGTCCAGATCGGCCATCGGGTCGTGGCTCGACGCCAGCTGGGCGGCGATCTCGGCCTGGCGTGCCTCGAGCTGCGCGAACTGGCCGTGCAGGCGCTGCAGGGCCTGTTCCAGCGAGCTCAGCGACGAGCGCTTGGCTTCGATCGACAGTGCCAGCTGATGCGCCTGCTCGCGCGCCTCGCGCGCATTCATGCGCGCTTCCTCGCGCGCTTCGAGCAGGCGCCGCCGCTCACCCTCGAGCGTCTGACGCTGCTGTTCGAGGTCGCCCATCTTCGACAGCGCGACTTCGAGCCGGCCGCGCGCCTCGCGCGCACGGGCGCGATCCTCGTCGAGCTTGCCGACCAGTTCGCCGAGCTCGGCGTCGATGCGCTCGATGCGCTCCTGCGCGGTGCCGAGGCGGCCGCGCTGGCTCTGCAGCTGACCGGCCAGTTCGGCCAGGCGCCGATGCGCGGTGTAGAGCTCGCGCTGCGCGTCGTCGCGCAGACGCTCGGCCTCGATCCGCGCCAGCTTGCCGTCGTCGACGCGGCCGGTGGTCTCTTCGATCTCGTGCTCGAGTTCCTCCAGGCGCTGCTGCAGCGCCTGGATCTCGCGTTCGCGCGCCAGCACGCCGACCTGGGCGCCGCCGCCGCGCGCGATCCGCGCGAAGCCCGGCCCCAGCCATTCGCCGGCCGGCGTCACGACCGATTCGTCGGGCGCCAGAGCGCTCACCAGCGCACGCGCCGCCGCCAGGTTGTCGGTCGTGCGCACGCGGGCCAGGCGCCGCCGCGCCGCGGCCGGACCGCGCACGTGCGCGGCCAGGCTGCCGGCGGCGTCGAGCGCGTGCGCATCGGCGTCCGCGTCGGCGATCAGGGTCAGATCGGCCTCGGCCAGATCGGCGACCGCGTCGGCGTAATCGCTCGGCGCATCGACCAGGACCGCCTCGAGCCAGCCGTCGAGCACGGTCTCGACCGCACGCTCCCAGCCACCGTCGACGTCGAGCGACGCGCCGAGCCGGCGCGCCTGTCCCAGTCCCATCCGGTCCAGCCAGGTCTTCAGCGCGACGTCGTGCTCGGCCAGGGCCGCCTGCTGCAGCGCCTCGAGCGAGGCCAGCCGGCCGCGCGTCTTCTCGAGCTCGCCGCGGCGGCCGCTCAGCAGGGCCTGCACGCCGCGTTCGTGTTCGAGCGCCTGCTCGAGCACCAGCCGGCGCTCGTCGAGCGCCGCGGTATGGGTCTCGACCTGTTCGCGCAGTCCGTCGTGGTCGGCCTGCAGCGCCTCGAGCACGCGGCCGAGCTCGCCGAGGTCGGCCGCGGCTCGCTCGGCCTGCAGCGCCTCGCGCCGCCTGTCGGCCTCCACGCACTGGCGGTCGATGTAGTCCAGGCGCGTCCGCTCGACCTCGGCCGCCTGCGCGGCCTCGGAGCTGGCGGTGGCGTGGGCGTCCCAGAGGGACTGCCATTCGGCGAGCCGGGTCTCGGCCGCACGCATCGCCTCGGCGGTCGATTCGTCGCTGTCGCGCAGCTCGGCCAGGCGCGGCTCGTGATCGGCCAGCGCGCCGCGCAGTTCCTCGATGCGCTCGACGTCGGTCGCGATGTGCTCGGCGATCTGCGCATGCGCGCGGTCGGTCTCCTCGCGCGCCCGGACCAGCTGATCGGCCATCTCGCGATTGTGGCGGATCTGCTGCTCGACGCGCGCGATGTCGGCGCCGACGCGGTAGACCTCGCCCTGGACGCCGTTCAGATGCTCGCTGGCGGCGACGTGGCGCTCGCGGCAGGCCTCGATCTTCGCCTCGCGGTCGCGCTGGTCGGCCAGATGCTTCTCGATCTCCAGCTCCACCGCGCGCAGCGCGCCGGAACGGCCTTCGAGTTCCGCCTGCGCCTCGCGCAGCGTCAACGCCTTGAGCTCGGCTTCCTTCTTCTTCTGCTCGGCCTTGTATTCCTGCCAGCGCTCGGCGGCACGCGCCTGGCGCTTGAGATGCTCGAGCTGCTTGTCGACCTCGTCGCGCACGTCGCGCACGCGGTCGAGGTTCTCGCGCGTGGCCTTGATGCGGCTCTCGGTCTCCTTGCGGCGCTCCTTGTACTTGGAGATGCCGGCCGCTTCCTCCAGATGGCTGCGCAACTGCTCGGGATCGGCCTCGATGATCTGGCTGATCATGCCCTGCTCGATGATCGAGTAGCTGCGCGGCCCCAGTCCGGTGCCGAGGAAGACGTCGGTGATGTCGCGGCGGCGGCAGCGCCCGCCGTTGAGGAAATACTGCGACTGCCCGTCGCGCGAGACGCTGCGCTTGATCGAGATCTCGTTGTAGCCGGCGTACTCGCCGAGCAGGGTGCCGTCGCTGTTGTCGAAGATCAGCTCGACCGTCGCGCTGCCGACCGGCTTGCGTCCGGACGAGCCCGAGAAGATCACGTCGGTCAGCGCGTCGCCGCGCAGACGGCTGGCCGCGCTCTCGCCGAGCACCCATCGGATCGCGTCGATGATGTTGGACTTGCCGCAGCCGTTCGGACCGACGATCGCGGTCATGTTGGTCGGCAGGTGCAGCGTGGTCGGATCGACGAACGACTTGAACCCCGACAGCTTGATCGCGCTCAATCGCATCGGTGCGGATCAGTCCTTCTTGTCGCCCGCGGCGGCGGGTTCGGCGGCAGCCGGCTCGGCCGGCTTGGGCGCCTGACCGATCAGCTCGATGTCCGCTTCCTCGCGCAGCTTGGCCACGCGCTCGTCGACCAGCTGGGCGGCCATGCGGTCGCGGATCGCGTCGCGGACGCGCTCGAACGGCGGCGCCACGAACGGCTCGATCTTGTCGACGTGTATCAGATGCCAGCCGGCCTGGGTCTGCACCGGCACCTTCATCGTCTCGCCGGCCTTGAGCGTCTGCAACGCGGCGGCGATGTCGGCCGGCAGCTGCGGCAGGCGCATCTGCGCGAACGAGCGCGCCTGGCGGGCCGACCCGTTGTATTCGTTGAAGACGGTGCCGAACGGCTTTCCGGCGACGACTTCGCCGGCCGCCTTGAGCGCCTCTTCCTCGGTCGCGAACACCAGCTGGGTCAGGTCGTAGCTGAACTTGCCGACCTTGGCCAGCTGATCCTCGTAGTCGGCCATCAGGATGCTGGGATCGATCTGCGCCTTGGCGCGCAGCGCGAGCACCGAGGCGTTGGCGACCGCCTGCAGGCGGCCGACCTCGACGCTGGCCGCGTAGGCGGGATCGTCGGCGAGCTTCTCGCGCTTGGCCTCCTGCGCCAGCAGGACGTACTCGGTCAGCTCCTTGAAGGCCTTCTCGTAATCCTCGGGCTTGGACAGGTCGAGCTGGCGCAGCTTGGCGAGCGCCTCGAGCAGCGACTGCGGCACCTGTTGCCCGTTGATGACGGCGACCGCGGGCTCGGCCCGGAGCTGGATCACCGCGGCGGAGTCCGATGAGCCTCCCCCGCCGCAACCGGCGAGGGCGAGCGCGAGAACCAGCGACGAAACAGCGAAACGGCGGTGTGGAGCAGCGAGCATCAGGCCTCCTCGGGGGTGCGGGCGTCGATCGCCAGCGCGTGGATGTCGGTCTGCATCAGCGCGCCGAGCGCGGCATATATTGCCCGATGGCGCGCGATCGCACCCTGCCCGGCAAACGCGCCGCTGACGATGCGGACATGGAAATGGCCGCGCCCGTCGCGCGCACCGGCGTGACCGACGTGACGGTGGCTGTCGTCGCGGACCTCGAGCTCGGCCGGCGCCAGCGCGGCCGTCAGCGCGACGCGGATCCGCTCGACGCGGCCGGCAGCGGCCTCGCTCACGGCAGCACCGGCCGGAACGGCCGCACGCTGACCTCGCGGTAGACGCCGGCGGCCAGGTACGGATCGGCATCGGCCCAGGCGCGCGCGGCGTCCAGGTCCGCAAACTCCGCGACGATCAGACTGCCGGTGAAGCCGGCCGGTCCCGGATCGGGCGAATCGATCGCCGGGAACGGGCCGGCCAGCAGCAGGCGGCCGGCTTCGTGCAACGCGGTCAGACGCGCCAGATGGGCCGGACGCGCCTGCTGCCGGCGCGAGAGGGAATCGGCGACGTCGGTTCCGACGATGGCGTACCACATGCTGAGCGGTTTCCTGATGAGCTTGAGCTGCCGCACCGGCAGCCGCGGCCGCACATGGTAGCCGATCGGCAGCGCCGCCCAGCATGCCCTCGTCGCCGCGACCGCTGCGCCGGCGACGGACGCGACGAGGGCGCGCGCCGCAGCGATCGCGCAGCGGCGGGATCGTCCCGCGCGGACCTTGCACGAAAGCTGGACTTGCCTGCAGCAAAAGCGTAACCTCGCGACAACCTTCGGGATCGGATGCCGTCTCAAGCATCCACACAGCGCCGGACAAGGCGCCGCTACTCCCGCCGGCCCATTGAGTTCCAGAACGTTGGCCGCCGACCGGACGAGGGGTTCGGATCGCGGCTGTTGACGGCTTCGCGCGGAGCGCCGCCTTCCAGGCGATCGCAGCCGTACGCCGCAACGCGATCGAAACACGGGATCTGTGCACCGTCCGCGCCGTGAGGCGACGAGGACGCGGCGGATCGGGCATGAACATCCAGACGACCGAATCTTCCAGTCAGAGCGAGCGCGAGAACGCGTTCTCACCGGTTCCCCAGCAGCAGGAAATGCCGCTGGCGATCGTGCGCGGCCAGCCGGTGCTGGAGATGCCGCAGGATCTGTACATCCCGCCCGACGCGCTCGAGGTGATCCTCGACGCGTTCGAAGGACCGCTCGACCTGCTGCTGTACCTGATCCGCCGCCAGAACCTTGACATCCTCGACATCCCGATCGCCGACATCACGCGGCAGTACGTGGACTACATCGAGATGATGACCGAGCTCAAGCTCGAGCTCGCCGCCGAGTACCTGGTCATGGCCGCGATCCTGGCCGAGATCAAGTCGCGCCTGCTGCTGCCGCGCCCGCCCGCCGAGGACGGCGTGGAAGTGGATCCGCGCGCCGAACTGGTGCGCCGCCTGCAGGAGTACGAGCGCTTCAAGAAGGCCGCCGAGGACATCGACCAGCTGCCGCGCCTGGAACGCGACACCGCCGTGGCTGCGGCCCATGTGCCGGACCGCAATATCATCAAGCTGCCGCCGCCGGTCGAGCTGCGCGAACTGCTGCTGGCGCTCAAGGACGTGCTCAAGCGCGCCGAGCTGTTCGGCCATCACGCGATCCAGCGCGAGGCGCTGTCGGTGCGCAACCGCATGAGCGACGTGCTCGGCAGCCTCGGCGACGGCGCGTTCCACGCGTTCGAGAGCCTGTTCACGCCCGAGGAAGGCCGCCAGGGCGTGGTCGTCACGTTTCTGGCGGTGCTCGAGCTGGCCAAGGAGCGCCTGGTCGAGATCGTCCAGGACGAGCCGCTCGCACCGATCTACATCAAGTCGCTGGCGACCGCCGAGTGAGCGCATCGCACGGCCCGCCTTCGTCGACCCAGCCTGCCGCCGCGCCGAGCCCGCCCATCGAACCTATCGCATGAACGAACCGGACACCTTGAAACGCATCGTCGAAGCCGCTCTGCTGGCCGCGTCCAATCCGCTGTCGCTGGTGCAGCTGGCGGCGCTGTTCCCCGAAGGCGAGGCGCCGGGCCACGACGCGCTGGCGCGCACGATCGAGGCGCTGCAGGCCGACTGCGCCGAGCGCGGCGTCGAGCTGATCGAGGTCAGCTCGGGCTTCCGCTATCAGGTGCGCCAGGACGTCCATCCGTGGATTTCGCGGCTGTGGACCGAACGGCCGGCGCGCTACACGCGCGCCCTGCTCGAGACGCTGGCGCTGATCGCGTACCGGCAGCCGATCACGCGCGCCGAGATCGAGCAGATCCGCGGCGTGGCGGTCTCGAGCAACATCGTGCGCACGCTCGAGGAGCGCGAGTGGATCCGCGTCGTCGGCCACCGCGACGTGCCGGGGCGACCGGCGCTGTTCGGCACCACGCGCGGATTCCTCGACTACTTCAACCTCAAGTCCCTGGACGAGCTGCCGCCGCTGAGCGATCTGCACGACATCGACGAGCTCGATCCGCAGCTGGCCCTGGCGCCGATCGGCGAGGACGGCGCGCCGCCGGCCGAGGCCGAGGCGCTCGCCGAGGCAGCCGGAGCCGCGCTGGCGGCCGCGCCGGCGGCCGACGGCGATGACGGCGCGGCCGCAGCGTCCGACCTCGCGGCCCCGGCCGGCGACGCCGGCGCGTCCGATGACGACGTGCCTTCGCAGGCCGTCGAGTCCGGCGCCGAGGCCGAGTCCGATCACGATTCCGAACCCGAGAGCGAGGCCGAAGCGCCCGCCGACGCAGCGCCGTCAGACGCCGCTGCCCTCTCCGACCCCGAAGCCGCAATCGACGGCCCTACCTCCGCGGACGCGTCCCGTCGTCCCGACCCCACCGAGCCCACTGCATGACCACGTCCCGTTCCGTTCTGTCGCTCAAGCGCAGCGACTCCACCGCCCCGACGCTCGAGGAACGCCTGCACAAGGTGCTGGCGACCGCCGGGCTCGGCTCGCGCCGCCTGCTCGAGCAGCGCATCGAGTCGGGCGAGATCCAGGTCAATGCGACCGTCGCGACCCTGGGCTCCAGCGTGCGCGTCGGCGATCGCGTCGAAATCGACGGCAAGCGCTTCGTCGTCGTCACCGACAGCGCCGAGCAGGCCCAGGTGCTGGTCTACAACAAGCCCGAAGGCGTCGTCATCACGCGCGAGGATCCGGAAGGCCGGCCCACCGTGTTCGAGCAGCTGCCGCGCATCAAGGGCGCGCGCTGGATCGCGGTCGGCCGCCTCGACATCAACACCACCGGCCTGCTGCTGCTGACGACCGACGGCGATCTGGCCAATGCGCTGATGCATCCGCGCTCGGAGCTCGAGCGCGAGTACATCTGCCGCGTCCACGGCGAGGTGCCCGACGAGGTCGTCGAGCGCCTGCGCAGCGGCGTCGAGCTCGAGGACGGACCCGCGCATTTCGACGAAGTCGGCGTGATCAGCCGCAGCGGCAGCCATTCCTGGTTCCGCATCGTGATCCGCGAAGGCCGCAACCGCGAGGTGCGCCGCATGTGGGAATCGCAGGGCCTGATGGTCAGCCGCCTCAAGCGCGTACGCTACGCCAACGTCGAGCTGCCGCGCCTGCTCAAGCGCGGCCAGTCCGAGCCGCTCGGCGCCGATGCGGTGCGCAAGCTGCGCGAGGCGGCCGGCGCGCCCGAGGCGGCACCGCGTCTGACCCTGGCGCCGGTCATCGGCCAGCGCCGCGCCGGCCCGACCGAGTTCCGGCCCGATCCGCGCGCCCAGCAGGCCTGGACCGCGGCACGCAACGACGAGGCGCGCGAGTTCGCGGCGTTCGACCGCATCCGCGACGACGGCTGGCGCGCGCCCTCGGGCAAGCCCGGCAAGAAGCGCCGTGCCCAGGCCGGACCCGGCCGCGGTCCCGGCGGCAATCCGAATGCGCGCGGCCCCGGCAAGCGCCCGGGCGGTCCGGGCGGTCCGGGCGGTCCGCGCGGCGGCAAGCCGGCCGGCGGTGCCGGCCGGCCGCAACGCCAGGCGCCGCATGCCAATGCACAGCCGGCGTTCGCCGATCCGGGCATCAATCCGGCCGTGCTGCGCAGCTGGTTCCCCGAGTCGGGCAACGCTCCGGCGCGCAAGCCGCGCCGCGGTCCCGGTCCGGGCCAGGCGCTGCCGCAGGGCAGCTTCGGCTCGTCCGACTCGCCGCACGGCGGCGGCGGCGGCCGCGACGGCAATCGCGCCGTGCCGACCCGCCAGGTCGACGGCAACAGCACGGCCTACCCGCCGTCCAACAGCCCCTACGGGCGCGGCGCGCCGCGCAGCCGCGACGCGGAAGGCGGCCGTGGCGCGCGGCCCGGCAATGGGCCGCGTCCGGGCGGCAACAGCGGACCGCGGCCAGGCGGCGGCGGGCCGCGTCCCGGTGGCAACGGACCGCGGCCGGGCGGCAATGGCCCACGCCCGAGCGGCAACGCACCGCGTCCGGGCGGCAACCGGCCGCGCCCGGCCGGTGGCGGCAATGCCTCGCGCGGACGCGGCGGCGGCAATCGCGGGCCGCGCTGAGACCGGCGGCAGGTTTGCCGCGCCTGGCTCGTCTCGCTTCCGGCGCACCAACAGCCAACGGCAACAGCGGCGGGGACAGCATCGACCATCGATCGGTTCTGCGACCGGACGAAACCAAAGAAAAAGGCGGGAGTGCGAACGCCCGCCTTTTTCTTTGCCGATCGAAGCCCGGGCGCCTGCGCCCGGGCCCTGCGGCGCGTCAGTCGAGCTTGAGCGCCTTCTTGTTGCTGTCGCGGCGCTTGCGCTCCTTGGCGCCGAACTCCGCCTCGCAGCCGTCGCGCTGGACCATCACGCAGTCCAGGTAGTCGGTGATCTCGACCAGGGCGGCGCGGATCGCCTTGCCGGCCGGGGTCTTGGACTCGTTCGCGAGCGCACCGCCGAAGCCGCCGCGGAACACGCCGACGCTGACGCCGCCGCCGGAGCTGCGGCCCTCGATCGTGCGCGAGTAGTCGACCTCGCCGGTCGTCGTATTGACGACGCGGACGTCGACCGCCAGATACGCATCGCTCTTCTTGCCGCCGAGCGAGATGCCCTTGAAGCTGAGGCCGCCGCCGGTGCTGGCGGTGTTCTCCTCGTAGGCGGTGACCGTACCCATGACCAGGTACTGGGCGCCGGTCAGCTTGCCGATCTTGGCGCCGGTGCCGGCGCTGACGCGGCCGGACGCGGCGAGGTTCTGTTCTTCGAGCACCGACTCGAGCTTGTTGCGCTCGACCACGCGGAACGAGCCCAGCGAGGCCAGCTCGTTGCTGAGCATGCCCGACAGCTCCCAGCCCACGCCGCCGCGCCACCAGCCGGCGCCCGATTCGTTCTTGAATTCCGCGACGCCGATCGACGGCTTGCCACCCTGCGCCAGCGCGCCCCCGGCCAGTCCGATGCCGCCCAAGGCCAGCGCGACACCAAAAATCACTTTCTTCATGACGCCCACTCCCGACGATGAGATTTGAGATCGTGGCTCCCCACGTGGACCCGTCCCCGCGGTCCGCCCGCGCCGTGCCACGGCGTGATCGGCGCGCATTGTAGCAGCGCGCCCGCGGCGGACCATGCGCCATTGCGTGCTCGCCACCGGCACCGGTCGACAGCGCCTGTGCCAACCCGGTCACACTCGCGACATGGCCGGCCGCGCTTGCCTCGGCTGCCGCCGCCCCGCTAAGTTCGACTCTCCTGAACCGCCACCGCCGCGATGACGTCTCCCACGCTGTTCCACAACCCGCGCTGCAGCAAGTCGCGGCAGGCCCTGGCGCTGCTGCGCGAACGCGGCGTCGAGCCGGCTCTGGTGCTCTACCTCGACACGCCGCCGACCGCGGCCGAACTCGACCGCCTGCTGAGGCGGCTGAATCTGGCGCCGCGCGAGCTGATGCGGCGCGACGAGCCCGAATACCGCACGCTCGGCCTCGACGATCCGGCGCTGGACCGCGCCGCGCTGATCGACGCGCTGGCCGCGCACCCGCGTCTGATCCAGCGGCCGATCCTCGTCAACGGCGAACGCGCCGCGATCGGGCGTCCGCCCGAAGCGATCCTGGAGATCCTCTGATGGACAAGTTGCAGGCCATGCAGCTGTTCGTGCGCGTGGTCGACAGCGGCAGCTTCACCGCCGCGGCCGACCAGATGGACATCTCGCGCGCGCTGGCCAGCAAGCTGGTGCAGACGCTGGAGGAATCGCTCGGCGTGCGGCTGCTCAACCGCACCACGCGCCGGCTCAGCCTGACCGACCCGGGCCGCAACTACTACCAGCGCGTCGGCGAGGTGCTGACCCAGCTCGCCGAGGCCGAGGCCGAGGCGGCCGAGCTGCAGGTCGAGCCGCGCGGCAAGCTGCGCGTGACCGCGCCGATGTCGTTCGCGGTCCGCCACCTGGCCGCTGCGGTCGCGCAGTTCCAGAAGCGCTACCCGTTCATCGAGCTCGACCTGAATCTCAACGACCGCCAGGTCGATCTCGTCGACGAAGGCTACGACCTGGCGATCCGCATCGCCCAGCTGGCCGACTCGCGCCTGGTCGCGCGGCGCATCGCGCCATGCCATTTCGTCGCCGCCGCCTCGCCGGGCTATCTGGCCGCGCACGGCGAACCGGCGCATCCGTCCGAGCTGGCCGATCACGAGTGCCTGATCTACACGCTGCTGCCGCGCAACAGCGAGTGGTGCTTCGCGCGCGACGGCGAGGAAGCCAGCGTGCGCGTCAAGGGCCGGCTCGGCGTCAACAACGGCGACTTCCTGCTCAATGCCGCCGCCGAGGATCTCGGCATCGTGATCTCGCCGACCTTCATCGCGGCCGAGGAGATCCGCAGCGGCCGCCTGCGCTGCCTGCTGCCGGACTGGAAGATCGCGCCGTCGGCGATCCACGCGGTCTATCCGCAGGTGCGCAGCCTGCCGCGCAAGACGCGCCTGCTGATCGATTTCCTGGTCGAGCGCTTCGCGCCCGAACCGTACTGGGACCGCGACCTGCGCTGAGCGGGCCGCGTGTCGGGACGATCGGCGCGCTCAGCCGATCCGCGCCAGACCGCCCATGTACGGGCGCAGCGCCTCGGGCACGTCGATCGAGCCGTCGGCGTTCTGGTAGTTCTCGACGACCGCGATCAGCGCCCGGCCGACCGCGACGCCCGATCCGTTGAGCGTGTGCACCAGCTCGGTCTTGCCGCCGTCGGGATTGCGCCAGCGCGCGAGCATGCGGCGCGCCTGGAAGTCGCCGCAGTTGGAGCACGAGGAGATCTCGCGGTAGGTGTTCTGGCTCGGCAGCCAGACCTCCAGATCGCAGGTGCGCGCGGCCGCGAAGCCCATGTCGCCGGTGCACAGCAGCATGCGCCGGTACGGCAGGCCGAGCTTCTCGAGCACCACCTCGGCGCAGCGCGTCATGCGCTCGTGCTCGGCCGCGCTCTCGGCCGGCTTGGCGATGCTGACCAGCTCGACCTTCTCGAACTGGTGCTGGCGGATCATGCCGCGCACGTCGCGGCCGCCGGAGCCGGCCTCGGCGCGGAAGCACATCGAATGCGCGGTCATCCGCAGCGGCAGCTCGGCCGCATCGAGGATGCGCTCGCGCACGATGTTGGTCAGCGGCACTTCGGCGGTCGGGATCAGATAGCGGCGGCTGTCGCCGACCAGGGTCGCGAACAGGTCGTCCTCGAACTTCGGCAGCTGGCCGGTGCCCTGCATCGCGTCGGCGTTGACCAGGAGCGGTACATTGGTCTCGCGGTAGCCGTGCTCGCCGGCGTGCAGGTCGAGCATGAACTGCGCCAGCGCGCGGTGCAGCCGCGCCCACTCGCCGCTCAGCACCGTGAAGCGCGCGCCGGACAGCTTGGCCGCGGTCTCGGCGTCGAGCCAGCCGTGGCGCGCACCGAGCTCGACGTGATCCTTGACCGGAAAGTCGAACGCGCGCGGCTCGCCCCAGCGGTGCTGCTCGACGTTGTCGTTCTCGTCGGCGCCGTGCGGCACGCCCGGGTCGGGCAGGTTCGGCAGCTGCAGCGCGATCGCGGCCAGCCGCTGCTGGATCTCGGCCAAACGCGTCTCGTTTTCGGCGAGCTTGTCGGCGATCGCCGCAACCTCGCCCATCAGGCCGGCGACGTCCTCGCCCTTGCCCTTGGCGATGCCGATCGCCTTGGAGCGCGTATTGCGCAGGTTCTGCAGCTCCTGCGTCGCCGACTGCACGGTCTTGCGCTCGCTCTCGAGCGTCTCGATGGCGGTGACGTCGAGCGTGTAGCCGCGCGTCGCCAGGCGCTCGGCGACGGTGGCGAGCTGGCCGCGCAGCAGGGCGGGATCGAGCATGTTCGAGGTCCGGACGGGAGGATGACGGCCGGCGATTATCGGCCGGCGCCATGCTGCGGCGCAAACCGCGACACGCCGCCGGCATCGACGCTCGCCCCGGTCCGGGCGCCGATGGTATGGTCGGCTGCCGGTGCCGCAGGGAGAGGCGGGCGCCGGCGACATCATCGTTGAACGACTGGGGATCACACGACATGCAGACGATACGTGCGACGCGGCTCGCCGCCGCGCTGGCATTGACCTTGAGCACCGCACCGGGCGCGCATCCGCTGCCGGCCGGCGCGATCGGCGGCCTCGCCGCCACCGGCCTGGCGGCCGGCGCGACGCACGGCAGCGGCCTGATCAGCTTCGGCGATCTGCGCTTCGATCCGCAGCGCGGCGTGCCGGGCGACGCGACCGCCTACCGCACCGAGAGCGGCGGCCACGGTCTGCGCTTCGTGCAGTTCACGCAGGCGATCCAGGGCGCCTGGCTCGAGGATCTCGCAGCGGCCGGCATCCGGCCGCTGCAGTACTACCCGGACGATACCTACCTGGTCTGGGCGCAGGACAGCGCGCTGGCGCGCACGGCCGCGCATCCGCAGGTGCGCTGGCAGGGCGACTACCTGCCCTCGTGGAAGATCGCGCCGGATCTCGGCAAGCGCAGCGGACTGATCCGCAACGTCGGCGTGTTCTTCTACAACGACGGCGACGTCGAGGCGGTGCTCGCCGCGCTCGGCCGCAGCGGCGCGCGCGTGCTCAATCACGGCCCGGCGCAGACCGACGGCGTGTTCCACAACGCCTGGATCGAGGCCGACGCCGCGCTGCTGCCGGCGCTGGCCGCGCTGCCGCAGGTGGTCTGGCTCGAGCACGCCAGTCCGGCGCCGATCCTCGACGACGAGATGTCCGACCAGATCGGCGCGCGCAACTACACCGGCGCCAACGTTCCGGTCACCGGCTACTCGCCGTGGCTGGACCTGATCGGCTATCGCGGCAACGGCGTGACCTGGGCGGTCATCGACTCGGGTGTGGACCTGACCCATCCGGACCTGGCCGGCCGCATCGCCGGCGGCGTGAACTATCCGGGCTGCCCGGCCGGCAACGGTCCCGGCGACGACAATGCCAGCGGCGGCCACGGCACCCATGTCGCCGGCATCATCGCCGGCAGCGCGGCGACCGGCCTGGCCGACGCACAAGGCTTCCTGTACGGCCTCGGCATGGCGCCGGCGGTGCGCATCTTCGCGCAGAACCCGATCTGCACCGGCTCGGTGCCGTGGCCGCCGACCGGCGGCTGGCAGGTGCTGTCCAGGGACGCCCTGCTCGGCGGCGCGGTCGGCGGCAACGGCAGCTGGACCTCCGGCGAGAGCGGCGGCACCAGCTATACCGCGGCCGCGCGCACCTGGGACCAGATCATCCGCGACGGCAACTTCGACACGCCGGCGGCCGAGCCCTTCGTCATGGTGTTCTCGGCCGGCAACAGCGGCCCGAATCCGGGCACGCTGACCGCGCCGAAGGCCGCCAAGAATCCGATCATCACGGCCAGCTCGCGCAACTACCGCGTCGGCGACATCGACGCGATCTCGAGCTTCTCGAGCCGCGGCCCGACCAACGACGGCCGCTTCGGACCGACGATCGCCACGCCCGGCGAGCAGATCGCCTCGGCACGGCGCGTCGCCGGCGCCTCGCAATGCAATACCGCGATCGCCGGCACCAGCAACCAGTACGCGTTCTGTTCGGGCACCTCGATGGCCTCCCCGCACGCCGCGGGCGCGGCCGCGCTGCTGACCGAATGGTGGCGCGACGAAAACGCCGGCGCGAACCCGAGCCCGGCGATGATCAAGGCGCTGCTGATCAACGGCGCCAAGCCGGTCGGCACCGCGACGATCCCGAACTCGACGTTCGGCTGGGGCCGCGTCGACGTGCCCGCCAGCATGGGTCTGGACTACACCTCGTCGGTCTACGTCGACCAGGGCCAGACGCTGACGGCGGCCGGTGCGCAGTGGCAGGCCACCTACGGCGTGCCCGATCCGGGCCAGCCGCTGCGGATCTCGCTGGCCTGGACCGACGCGGCGGCCGCGACCGGCGCCAATCCGGCCCTGGTCAACAATCTCGACCTCGAGGTCGAGACCAACGGCCAGCTCTATCGCGGCAACGTTTTCGCGAACCATGTCTCGACGACCGGCGGCAGCGCCGACGCGCGCAACAATACCGAGGGCGTGATCATCGCCAATCCGGGCGGCTCGGTGACGGTCCGCGTGATCGCGGCCAACCTGCCCGGCGACGGCGTGCCGGGCGGTTCGGCGACCGACCAGGACTTCGCGCTGGTCTGCCGCAACTGTGCGCTCGAGGCCGCTTTCACGCTGAGCGCCTCGCCGGCCGCGCAGGCAATCTGCGCGCCGGCCAGCGCGACCTACAGCGTCGACGTCGGCTCGATCCTCGGCTACGCGACGCCGGTCGCGCTCTCGGTCAGCGGCCAGCCGGCCGGCACCACCGCGACGTTCGGGCAGACCAGCCTGACGCCGCCGTCGAGTACGACGCTGACGATCGGCAACACCGCGGCGGCCCCGGCCGGCGACGCGACGCTGACGATCACCGCGACCAATGCCGACCGCACCGCGACGATCGACCGCGCGCTGACGATCGCCACCACGGTACCGGCCGCGCCGCTGCCGCTCACGCCGGCGCATCAGGCGATCGGCCTGCCGACGACGCCGACCCTGACCTGGCAGGCCAGCGCGCAGGCCAGCGGCTACCGGCTGCAGGTCGCGACCGACGCCGCATTCACGAGTCTGGTCATCGACGAGACCGTCGAGGGCACCAGCTATACGCCGATCGCGCCGCTGGCATCGGGCACGACGTACTTCTGGCGCGTCAGCGCCGACAACGTCTGCGGCTCGGGCGCTGTCTCGCCGGTGTTCCGCTTCCGCACCGCGCTGGCGCCCGGCCAGTGCGACGTCGACCAGACCACCAAGACGGTGTTCAGCGAGACCTTCAGCGGCGGCGCCGGCGGCTTCGTCACGACCGGCGGCAGCGGCGCGTCGAACTGGGCGCTGTCGACCGAGCGGCCGAGTCCGCTGTCGGGCGGCAATGCGTTCAAGGCCACCGACGTGGCCTCGGTCACCGACCAGCGCCTGACCTCGCCGGTGGTCTCGCTGCCGACCGGTCAGACGCCGGTCACGCTGCGCTACCAGAACTGGCGCGCGCTCGAGCCGGTGTCCTCGCCGACCACCTGCTACGACGCGGGCATACTCGAGATCGCGGTCGACGGCGGCGCGTTCACGCAGATCACCGGCAGCCGCCTGATCAACGATCCGTACACCGCGGCGATCAGCACGTCCTGGGGCAACCCGATCGGCGGCCTCGACGGCTGGTGCGGCAGCCGTGCCTACGCCGACAGCATCGTCGACCTCAGCGAATGGGCCGGCCGCGACGTGCAGCTGCGCTGGCGCCTGGCGACCGACCAGTCGGTCTCGGCCGATGCCTGGTACGTCGACGACGTCCGCGTCGAGGCCTGCAGCGGCGGCGGCAGCGGCGGCGACGCGATCTTCGCCGACGGGTTCGAAGCGGCGCCGTGAGCACGACGGCGGCGGCGATCCGATCGCCGCCGCCGTTCTTCAGATCGGGCTCATCGCGCCGGCGGCCGCGCTTCGTGCGCGGCGGCCGGCGCACTGCGCTCGTCGAGCGCGGTCAGCGCGAGCACGACGCGGTCGAGCTCGCCGCTGGGCCGGCCGGCGCCGCCGTCCTCGGGCGGCCGATACTGGTTCAGCAGCAGCGTGAACGCGAGCCGCTCGCCGGCCGCGCTGGTCAGATAGCCGGCCAGTGCGTACACGCCGCTCATCGCGCCGGTCTTGGCATGGACGCGTCCCTGCGCCGGCGTGTCGCGCAGACGGCCGGCCAGCGAGCCGTCGATGCCGGCCTGCGGCAGCGCCAGGCGGAACGGCGCGCCGCTCTCGCCGTCGCCCCAGTGCACGAGCAGGGCCGTCAGCGCCGAGGCGGTCGTCAGATTGCGCCGCGACAGACCGGCGCCGTCCTCGACCAACGCCTGCTGCGGCGCGATGCCGATACCGCTCAGATAGCGCCGCATCGCGGTCGCGGCGCGCTGCTCGGTGCCGGTGTGGTCGGCCACATCGGGATTCGCCGCGCGCGCCGCATCGGCCTCGGCGGCGCCGACCAGCAGGAACAGGTTCTGCATGTAGAGATTCTGCGAGACCTTGAGGCCGCGCCGGACCAGATCGCCGAGCGGCGGCGACCGCAGCTGCGCGATCGTGCGCAGGCGGCCGGCATCGTCCGCGCCGTGCTCGGCGCGGACCTCGGGCCAGTAAACGCTGCGCACGCGGCCGTCGACGCTCACGCCCTGGCGCGTCAGCGCCGCGCGGAGCTGCGCAGCGGCGACGGCGGCCGGATCGGCCAGCGCCAGCCGGTAGGACCGCTCGGCGCTGCCGGCTGCGATCGTGCCGAACGCATGCAGCGTGCGCTCGCCCGGCGCGCGGAACAGGCCGACGTCGCTGCCGTCGCCGCGCGCGACCGTGACCAGCCGGTTGACCAGCTCCGGCGCCGAGCCGGGCGGCTCGAAGCGTAGCAGCGCGCGGTCGCCGACGCCGGCACCGGGCCGCACCTGCACCGTCACCAGGTTCTCGTCGACGCTGAGCGCGCTGGCCGGCGCGCCGAACCAGCTCTGCAAGTCGCCGGCTTCCCAGCCGCTGCCGTAGCGCGGCGCGGCGAACCGCGTCGCATCGGCGATCAGATCACCGTGCACGCGCGTGACGCCCGCCTTGCGCAGCGCGATCGCCAGGGTGTCGGCCCAGCTCGCCGCGGCGTCGGCACCGAGCGCGGGATCGCCATAGCCGACCAGCACCAGATCGCCGTGCAGCTCGCCGTCGCGCGCCGGCGGCGCGGTCGCGAACAGCACGGTCGGAATCCGGTAGTCGGCACCGAACGTCGCCAGCGCCAGCGCGGCGGTGTAGAGCTTGGCCGTGGAGGCCGGCACCAGCAGACGGTCGGGCTGGTGCTCATAGACGGTCCGTCCGCTGTCGAGCGAGCGCACCTCGATGCCCCAGCCGGCCGCGGCGAAGCGCGGCTCGGCGAGGATCGCGTCGATGCGCGCACGCGTCGCGGCGAGATCGGCAGCGGCCGCGGCCGGGGCGAGCGCGAGCAGCAGCACGGCGAGCGGACCGCGCAACCGCACCGCCGCCCGATCCCCCGCCCGGCCGCGCCGGCTCACTCCGCCGCTCCGCCGCCTTCCGCTTCGCCGCGTGCGATCCGGCGCGCCTCGCGCAAGGCGCGCAGCTTCTCGGCGATCTTCAACTCCATGCCGCGGTCGACCGGCTCGTAGAAGACGCGGCCGGCCAGCGCATCGGGCAGGCATTGCTGGTCGAGCGCGACGCCGCCCTCGGCGTCGTGGTCGTACTGGTAGCCCTTGCCGTAGCCGAGTCCCTTCATCAGCCGCGTCGGCGCGTTGCGCAGATGCATCGGCACTTCGAGCGTGCCGTGGGCGGCGATCTCGGCCTTGGCCGCGTTGAAGCCGGCATAGGCCGCATTGCTCTTGGCCGCGATCGCCAGGTACAGCGCGGCCTCGGCGAGCGCGAGATCGCCCTCGGGCGAACCGAGCCGGTCGTAGGTATCCCAGGCCGCCAGCGCCAGCGTCCACGCGCGCGGATCGGCCAGGCCGACGTCCTCGATCGCCATGCGCGCGAGCCGCCGCGCCAGATACGCCGGGTCGACGCCGCCGTCGAGCATCCGCGTGCACCAGTACAGCGCCGCGTCCGGGTCGGACGAGCGCACCGACTTGTGCAGCGCCGAGATCTGGTCGTAGAACTGCTCGCCGCCCTTGTCGAAGCGGCGCGTGCGGTCGGCCAGCACCTGGGTCAGCGTGCTCTCGTCGACACGGCCGCCCTCGGCGATCTCGGCGGCGATCTCGAGCAGGGTCAGGGCGCGCCGCACGTCGCCGTCGGCGGCCTGCGCGATCAGCCGCAGCGCGTCCTCGCCGATGCTCAGTCCGAGCGCGCCGAGGCCGCGTTCGGCGTCGGCCAGCGCGCGCGCCAGTGCGCGCTCGATGTCGGCCGCCGAGACCGCCTCGAGCACGTGCACGCGGCAGCGCGACAGCAGCGCGGAATTGAGCTCGAACGAGGGGTTCTCGGTGGTCGCGCCGACGAACACGATCACGCCGCGCTCGATGTGCGGCAGGAACGCGTCCTGCTGCGCCTTGTTGAAGCGGTGCACCTCGTCGACGAACAGCACCGTGCGCCGGCCCTGAAGGTAGCGCGTCTCGGCCTCGGCCAGCGCCGCGCGCACGTCCGGGAGGCCCGACAGCACGGCCGAGATCGCGCGGAAATCGGCGTCGGCGTAGCGTGCCAGCAGCAGCGCCAGCGTGGTCTTGCCGCAGCCCGGCGGTCCCCACAGGATCATCGAATGAACCTTGCCGGCCTCGATCGCGCGGCGCAGCGGCTTGCCTTCGGCGAGCAGCCGGGTCTGGCCGACGATGTCGTCGAGGCTGCGCGGGCGCATGCGCTCGGCGAGCGGCTTGAGTTCGTCCGATTCGGGCAGCAGGGACGGCGGTGTGGAAGAAGGACGGCGCGGCATGGTCCGATGATACCCGCCGCCTGCGGACGCCGGTCCGATCGGGCGCCGCCGGCATGATAGGAACCAACGCGCCGGTGCGTCGTGATCGGCATGGACCATCCGCTCCCGCCGCCCTCTGCGCACCCGATCGCCCTGCCGGCCGCGCGCCGCCGGACCCGGCGCGGCCTGCTCGCCGCGCTGCTGATCGCCGCCGCGACGGCAGCAGGTGCCGCGACGGCGAAGCCGGTGCTCGGCGTCGTCAAGCTGCAGGACGAGACCGGTGCGCTGCCGTTCCAGGGCGGCATCGGCCGCGTGCTGACCCACATTCTCACCAACGAGCTGGCGGCGCGGCCGGTGTTCACGGTCGTCGAGCGGCGTCGCCTGGCCGCGATCCTCGAGGAACAGGATCTCGGCAGCAGTGGCCGGCTGCGCCCCGGCGACGGGCCGCGCATCGGCCAGCTGACCGGCGCGGACTATCTGGTCATGGGCACGGTCACCGCATTCCAGCCCGGCGTCGAGACGCGCGCGCTGCGCGGCGGCTTCGCCGGCATCGACGGCTCGCGACGCTCGGAGACCGCGTACCTGGCGATCGACCTGCGCGTGGTCGACACCGGGAGCGGCGAAATCGCCTATGCGCGCACGATCGAAGGCCGCACGACCAAGACCGCATCGTCGGTCCAGATCGCGCTCGGCGGCGCCGGCTTCGGCTACGAGGCGTTCAAGAGCGAGGCCGATGCGCGCGTGGCGCGCGCCGCGGTGATCGAGATCATCGACTACCTCGAATGCGCGATGGTCCGCCGCGACGCCTGCCTGACCGAGTACGCCGACAAGGACCGCCGCCGCGTCGAGGCGACACGGCGCGCGATCGAACTGGACGACGACCGGAAGAGGAAAGCCCGATGAGCTCTGCCCGCCGTCTCCTGATCGCGGCGCTTGCGGCCTGCACGGCCGCGCAGGCCGGCACCGTCGTCGAGTATCGCCGCGACGGCGACTGCGCGACCGATTTCGACCGCATGGCGATCGACGGCCTGCGCGCGCGCATCGACCTGACGATCGACGGTTCGGCGCTGTCGACGATCGCCGACGACGGCGAGCAGCTGACGACGCAGCTGTTGCACGAGCTGCGCCGCTACATGACGATGGAGTCCGACGACGACGCGATCGACTTCCAGAGCGACGTGATGCGCGCCGGCCATATCCACGCCGGCCGCCAGGCCGAGGCGCTGACCGGCCTGGACGCCGAGGCCGCGACCGCCGCGTTCCGCGCGCAGCAGATCGCCGCCTGTCCGGAGATGGCCGAGCTCGGCTTCGCCGATCCCGATTACGCCGAGGCGGCCGCGCGCTGCGCCGAGTCGATGGCGGCGGCCGCGAATGCCCCGCGCGGCGAAGGCGACCGGCATCGCGCCATCGACGCGGCGATCGGATCCGGCCAGGCACGGGCGGCGCCGGCACAGCCGGCGGCACCGGCCGCGGCGGCGCCGTGGCGCACGACGACGGTCGAGCGCGGTGACGAGATCGAGATCGACGGGCGGCGCTGCCGCATCGAACGGCTCGTGCGCGGCGAGCGCGTGCTGCGCGAGGACTGCACCAGCGCGATCGCCGATCTCGGCCTGGAGCCCGCGGCGCTGCGCCGCCTGAACCGCATCGCCGCGGTCGGCGCGACGGTCGGCCGCGGCGTCGCCGAACTGCATCCGGAAGCCGCCGGCGAGGACGGCCCGCCGCGCATCGCGCTGAGCCGGCGCTGCTTCCGCGACGACCGCCACACCGGCACGGCGACGCTGACGATCCGCAGCGGCGTCGCGGTGCCAGCCGACCGCTTCGAGATTCCCGGCGACTACCGGCCGATGACGCTGGGCGCGCAGGACAGCGAAGACGCGCCGTTCGCGGACGAGCCGGACTGAAGCGCCGGCCCGCGCCGCCACGGACCGGCATGGCGGGCGGGCGGGCGCCGGAGCGTCCGCCCGCCGCTGCACTCAGCGCGTCGGCTGCAGCTCGAGCAGCCTGCGCTCGTACTCGTCGATGCCGTAGCGCTTGCGCAGGTCGTCCAGGCGCTGCTGGAACTCGCGCACCGGCCGCACGTCGCCGTCCTCGACTTCGATGCCGAACAGGTCGCGCACGCCGCACCACGGCAGCGCGGTGCCGCTGCCGCGCAGCGCGCAGGTGTTGACCGACGTGACCGTTTCGCCGAACGGCGGATCGGCGATCGCGTTGTTCAGCCGCACGGTGCAGCCGTTGATGCTCTGGTAGTCGATGATCGTGCGGCCGCTGCCGTCGGAATAGCAGACCTGACCGACCCACCCGCTCAGCGGGGTGTCGTTGGTCGCCTGCGCCAGCGGCGCCGCACAGAAGCCGAGCGTCAGCAGCAAGGGGGTGAGCTTCATCGTTCGCGTTCTCCGTCGTTGACGCGCCGGGACGGTCCCGGCGCCGAACGGGACGCTAGCGGCCGCGCTGAGGACCGGCGAGGACGAAACCGGGAACGAATCGCGCAAGCGCGTTCGCCAGCACCGATATTGTCCCGGTTTCGTCCCGCGTCCGGCCTCGACAGCACGGCCATGCACTGTCCAGACTCGGCCCGCCGCCCTGCCCCGGAGCCTGTGCATGAAATCGATCGTCCGTCTGCTCGCCTTGACGCTGGCCGCCGCCGGCCCGGCCGCCGCCCATCAGGATCCGTTCTCGGATGGCTGGTGCCGCGGCGGCGAGGTCGTGGAGGTCGAGACGTTCGATATCCCCGGCCCGGTCCTGGACGCGTTCCGGCAAAGTCCGGTCTGTGCCTTCGAGACCGTCGACCGGGATTGCGGCGTATTCGACGACGACTATTACGCAGCCCGCAGCTATTCGGCCGCTTATTGCGTGAGCGCGGCGGCGGACCTGATCCAGGCCGGCAACGCCGTCTCGGTCATCCCGGTCGTGACCGGACCGGACAGCTTCCTGGGCTCCAATCACCACGGCGCCTATCGGGCGACCAGCGGGCTCAGAGGGCTGTGCCTGGCATGCCGCACGCGCTCGCATCTGCCGACGCTCCCCGGCATACCGAGCGATCCGACGCGCTGAGCGCCCCGCTCACGGCGCCAGCGCCTTGACCGCGTCGATCAGGCCGCGCAGCCGCTCGCGCTGCGCGGCGTCGAGCGGACATTCGGCGACGACGAAATAGGCCGTCCGCAGCACCTCGCGCCAGCGCGGACGATCCGGCACGCGCTCCATCGTCAGATAGCGCTCCATCGTGCGCACGCGCAGACGGCCGTCGTCGATCGTGATCCGCCATACGCCGCTGGCCTCGGCCAGCTCCACGCGCGTCTTGCGCGTGCTCGATTCCCACAGGTCCACCGCCTCGCGCATCAGCGCGACCAGGGTGGCGCGGAACGGCTCGGGCACCGGACCGGCCGGTGGCCGCGCCGGCTCGGTCGGCGTCGTCGCGGGCGGCGCCTCGTCGCGGACGTGCGCCTCGACCAGATCGTCGAGCAGGTCGCGCGTGTCCGGACGCGGACCGGGCGAGGTCGACAGACCGAGCACGATCAGTTCTTCCTCGAGCGCCAGCGGCAGCAGCCAGACGCCCGCGGCGGCGCCGGCCGCCGGCGCGGCGAGCGCCTCGTCGACACCGGCCGACCACTGCGCGACCTGCGCGGCCTGGGCCGGGCCGATCCAGTCGGCCAGCGCGCTCGATTCGCCGGCGGCGGCCTCGGGCGGCCGGCCGAGCAGCGCGCGCGCGGCGCGATTGGCGAGATAGACCTGGCCGGCGGTGTCGACCAGCAGCATCGGCTCGCCGGTGCGCTCCAGCGCGAGGCGCAGGCGGCGCCGGTCGGCGCGCAGCCGGTCGGCCGCAGCGCGGAACTGGGCCAGTTCGCGCTCCAGCGCCGTGCGCCGCCGCTCGGCGTCCACGCGCAGCCGCCAGACGCGGCGCCGGTGCAGCGCCCACAGCGCCAGCACGACCAGACCGGCGCCGGCGAGCAGCAGATGGCGCGCACGCCGCGCCTGCTCCAGCGCGACCTGCTGGCGCGCACCGTCCAGCGCCAGCACGGCGATCTCGCGCTCGCGCTCGGCCACGCCGTGGCGGATGCGCAGACGGTCCAGCGTCTCGCTGCGCTGGCGCTCGTCGAGCGCATGACGCAGCTCAAAGGCCTGCCGCTGCGCGGCATAGGCGCGCGCCCAGTCGCCGAGCGATTCGTACCAGGCGGCCAGCCGCACCAGCGCCTGCTGGCGCTCGTCCGTGATCGCCTCGCCCTGCGCCGCGAGCGCCGTGGCGAGACGATCGGCGCCGGCGCGGACGCGGCCGGTCAACACGTCGGCCTCGGCCGACAATCGCACGTAGCCGAGCGGCGTCTCGCCGCCGAGGCGCGCGATCAGGGCGCCGGCCGCGGCCAGTCGCCGCGTCAGGGCCTCGCCTGCACCGGCCGCGGCGTCGAGTTCGCCCTGGCGCAGCAGTACGCGCAGCTGGTCCGGCGCGGCCTGCGCCTCGGCGAAGATCGCCTGCGCCTCGGCAAATGCGCGGCCGGCCGCCGCGGCGTCGCCGCGCGCCAGCGCGACCAGGCCCAGCGACTCGTGCGCATGCGCCTCCTTGAGGCGCGCGCCGGCCTGTGCGTGCAGCGCGATCGCGCGCTGCAGATAGGTGTCGGCCTGATCGAGGTCGCCGGCCTCGCGGTAGACGTCGGCGATGTTCTGCAGCGCCGGCGCGAGCTGTGCCGGATCGCCCAGACGCTCCTTGATCGCCAGGCTGTCGATCAGGCTGCTCAGCGCGGACGGATAGTCGCCGAGCTTGCGCTGCACGATGCCGAGGTCGTTCAGCGCGGTCGCGCGGTCGGCCGGGTCCAGCCGTTCGGCCAGCCGTCCGGCGCGGTCGAACGCGGCGAGCGCCGCGGCATACTCGCCGCGGCGGAACGCGAGCATGCCGACGCGCCGCTCGAGCCGGAACCGATCGCGCTCCGCCCCGCCGGCCGGCAGCGTCGCGGCGATCCGCGCCAGCCAGGCCTCGACCTCGTCGAAACGCCCGAGCGTCTGCGCGGCCTCGCTGGCGTGGAACATCGCCTCGCGCGCGGCCGCACCGTCGGTCGCGGCGGCGGCGGCGGTGCAGGCCGCCAGTGCGTCGGCCGGCGCGGCCTGGCGCAGGTCGCGGCAGCGTTCGAGCGCGGCACCGGCCGCTGCCGGCGCAGTCGCGAACGCGAACAGAACCGCGAGTCCGATGCGGCCGCTCATGCGACGGCCGCCGTAGCGATGTGCATGGCGGCGCCCTCCCCGGCGTGCCCGATGCCTCGTCGTCGGCGCCGGTCCCGTGCCGGCGCGCCCTTCGTTGTTACGGCCGGACCGGAAACACCTCCGGACCGTCGGCATCGCCGATCACGTCGACGCCCTTGGGCGGCGTGAAGCGGAACGTATCGGCCGGCAGCGACGGATTGCGTTTCCAGTCGGTGAAGTGCATCTCGGTGACGTTGCCGAGCTGGTCCTTGAAGATCATGCGCGAAAGCCCGCTGCCATCGAAGCCGAGCTCGGCGTACTCGAACTCCGGCTCCTCGGCGCGCGCGCTCAGGCGCAGCCAGGCCAGGCCGTCGCGCTCGCCGGCCTCGCTGGCGACGAAGTCGCGGTCGATCAGCGACAGGTCGGTCAGCACGGTCAGCGGGCTCTGCGCCTCCTCGCTGCTCTGGCTGCGCACGCTGACCTGTTCGAGATCCGGGTCGTAGATCCACACGCGCGTGCCGTCGGCGACGATCAGCTGCTCGAACGGTTCGGTCGTCTGCCAGCGGAACTGGCGCGGCGCCGCCAGCGCCAGCGTGCCGCGCGAGGTGTCGCCGACCGCGGCCTGCGCGGTGCGCACGGTCTGGCTGAACCCGGCACTGACCGATTTCAGATCCTTGGAGAACGCCTCCATGCGCGCACGCGCCGAGTCGGCGGCGGATGCCGCTGATGCTGCGGCGGCCAGCAGGACGGTCAGGCAGAACACGATCGGTCGCACGGCGGAACTCTCTTCGGGTGGCTCGAAGGCGCCGATTGGACGGCGCCGTGGATGAAGCGCGGGCGAATCGCCCAGGTTCAGTCCTTCGGCGGCGGCGGCGCCAGCACGGTGCGGTTGCCGTTGTGCTCGGGCGTGCTGACCACGCCGTCGCGTTCCATCTGCTCGATCAGGCGCGCGGCGCGGTTGTAGCCGATGCGCAGGTGACGCTGCACGCCCGAGATCGACGCGCGGCGCGTCTCGGTGACGATGCGCACCGCGCGGTCGTAGAGCTGCGCCTCCTCGCCGCCCTCGGTCTCCTCGGCGTCGAGCGGCAGGCCGATCTCGCTGATGACCTTGCCGTCGCCGAGCGTCTGCACTTCCTCGAGCACGCCGTCGATGTAGTCCGGCTCGCCCTGCTGGCGCAGCCAATCGACGACGCGGTGCACCTCGTGGTCGTCGACGAAGGCGCCGTGCACGCGCTCGGGCGTCGCGGTGCCGGGCGGCAGGAACAGCATGTCGCCGTGACCGAGCAGGGTTTCGGCGCCGCTCTGGTCGAGGATCGTGCGCGAGTCGATCTTGGAGGAGACCTGGAACGCGATGCGGGTCGGGATGTTGGCCTTGATCAGGCCGGTGATGACGTCGACCGACGGGCGCTGCGTGGCCAGGATCAGATGCACGCCGGCCGCGCGCGCCTTCTGCGCGAGACGCGCGATCAGCTCCTCGACCTTCTTGCCGACGATCATCATCATGTCGGCGAACTCGTCGATGATGACGACGATGTACGGCAGCGGCTTGAGCGGCTCGGCGACGCGCTGCGGCTGCGAGGCATCGGGGCGGAACAGCGGATCGAGCAGAGGCTGGCCCTTGGCCTCCTCGTCCTTGACCTTCTTGTTGAAGCCGGCCAGGTTGCGCACGCCGACCGCGGCCATCAGCTTGTAGCGCCGCTCCATCTCGGCCACGCACCAGCGCAGCGCGTTGGCGGCCTCCTTCATGTCGGTGACGACCGGCGCCAGCAGATGCGGGATGCGCTCGTAGACCGAGAGCTCGAGCATCTTCGGATCGATCATGATCATCCTGACGTCGGCCGCGGTGGCCTTGTACAGCAGGCTCAACACCATCGCGTTGAGCGCGACCGACTTGCCCGACCCGGTCGTGCCGGCGACCAGCAGATGCGGCATCTTGGCGATGTCGGCCACGTGCGGGCGGCCGGCGATGTCCTTGCCGAGCGCCAGCGCCAGCGGCGACTTCATCGCGTCGTAGCGGTCCGAGCGCAGGATCTCCGACAGATACACGATCTCGCGGTTGACGTTCGGGATCTCCAGACCGATCACCGACTTGCCGGGGATCACGTCGACCACGCGCACGCTGACCACCGACAGGCCGCGCGCGATGTCCTTGTCGAGGCTCGAGATCTGGCTGCCCTTGATGCCGGGCGCCGGCTGCAGCTCGAAGCGCGTGACGACCGGCCCCGGGAACACGCCGACCACCTGCACCTCGATGCGGAAGTCGCGCAGTTTGAGCTCGACCTGGCGCGACAGCGCCTCGAGCGTCTCGGGCGAATAGCCCTTGACCTGCTGCTTGGGTTCGTCGAGCAGCGACAGCGGCGGCAGCTCGCCCTCGGCGGCCGCTCCGGAGAACAGCGGGATCTGGTTCTCGCGCTGGGCGCGCTCGCTCTTCTCGATCGGCGCCAGCACCGGCTCGATCTTGATCGGCTCGCGCTTGGCCTGGCGCACGGTCTCGACCTTGCGCGTCTCGGCGCGCTCCACGCGCGCCTCGCGCGCGGCGCTCCAGTCGTCGGCCTTGCGCAGCGTGCCGCCGAGCCAGGCGAAGCCGTCGACGAGGCTGCGGCCGATCGTGTCCATCAGCGCGAACCACGACAGCCCGGTCGCCAGCGTGACCGCGATCAGGAACAGCGCGAGCAGGAACAGGTCCGAACCGAGCACGCCGAACGCGTGCAGCAGGCCGGCGCCGACGATCTGGCCGAGGATGCCGCCATGCCCGGCCGGCAGCACGGTCGGTCCGCCGACGTTCAGATGGGTCAGCCCGGAACCGGCGACCAGCACCGCGACGCAGCCGACCAGGCGCAGCATCGGCCCGAACGCGTTGCGCTCGCTGGCCGCGCCGCCGCGCAGCACCGCCGCGCCGATCGCCAGCAGCAGCAGCGGGAACGCATAGGCCAGACGGCCGCAGAAGTAGAACAGCAGATCGGCGAACCAGGCGCCGACCGCACCGCCGAAGTTGGCGATGCGATCGGGCTGCCCGACGTGCGACCAGCCCGGATCCTGCGGGCTGTAGGTCAGCAGACAGGCGAACAGGTAGATCGCCAGCGGCAGGAGCAGCAGGAAACCGGCCTCGCGCACCAGGCGTTGCAGCCAGGCATTGGAGACGGGTCGGGATTGTCTGCTCGATTCGCGCGCCACCGAAACAATTTACCTGAGATTCTCTGGACAATCCATTGTTTTGTCAGGACTTCAATGCCGGGTGCACGATCGCGCCGGCATCGACGTTGATGCCGGAGGCGAGCGCCGGCGACTCGCGCCAGGCCGGCCCCTTGGCGAGCCGCTGCACGTACGGCAGGATCGCCGCCGAGATCGCCTGCGAGGAGGTCTGCGGCACCGCGCCGGGCATGTTGGTCACGGCGAAGTGGGTCACGCCGTCGACGAGGTAGGTCGGCTCGGCCCAGGTGGTCGGCCGCGAGGTCTCGAAACAGCCGCCCTGGTCGATCGAGATGTCGGCCAGCACGCTGCCCGGCTGCATCGACCTGACCATCTCGGCAGTGACCACGCGCGGCGCCTTCGCGCTCGGGATCAGCACCGCGCCGATCACCAGATCCGCATCGCGCACTTCGCGCGCGACGTATTCCTCGTACGGATACAGCGCGGTCACGTTGCTGCCGAGCGCCATCATCTGCGCGAGGCGGTCGGGCTTCATGTCGAACACGACGACGTTGGCGCCGCCGGCGGCCGCCAGCGCGGCCGAGTTGCTGCCGGCCGCGCCGGCACCGAGCACGACGACCTTGCCGCGCTCGGTCGACGGCAGGCCGCCGAGCAGCTTGCCCTTGCCGCCGGCCGGCTGGTGCAGCAGATGCGTGCCGATCTGCACGGCGATGCGGCCGGCGATCACCGACATCGGCGCCAGCAGCGGCAGCGAGCCGTCGGCTTCCTGCACCGACTCGAACGCGACGCCGGTCAGGCCGATCTCGAGCAGGCGCGCGGTCAGCGCCGGCTCGGCGGCCAGGTGCAGATAGCAGAACAGCAGATGATCCTTGCGCAGGCGCGACAGGTCGCCGGCGATCGGCTCCTTGACCTTGACGATCAGCTCGCCGGCCGCGTACAGCGCATCGGCATCGGCGGCGACGGTGACGCCCACGCGCGCGAAGTCATCGTCGGAGAAACCGCTCTTGCGGCCGGCGCCGGACTCGATGAACACCTCGTGGCCACGCTTGACCAGGTCGGCGCAGGCTGCCGGCACCAGGGCGACACGCCCTTCGAGGGTCTTGGTTTCGGCAGGAATACCGATGCGCATCGTGAATCTCCGCAGATAGGATGGAATGACGGGCTCGCATTCTGAGCGGTGCGTCCTGGCGACGCATCCCGCAGTGCAACCTTGATTCGCCGCCGCCTTCGCCCCATCCTCCCGGCTCCCGCGATCGTCCGCGCGGCCGTCCGACGAGGGACACCGCGAGACCGATTCGAGGGAGCATCCGGAGCCGGTCGGCGAGGGTCGAACCCCGCGCCCGGCATGAGCACACAAGAACGCGAACGAGGCCGGAAAAATCGGCCGGGATTATACATGACGACTCCGAAGCACACCCGCCTGCTGATCCTCGGTTCGGGTCCCGCCGGCTACACCGCGGCGATCTACGCGGCGCGCGCCAACCTCAAGCCGACCCTGGTCACCGGCATCGCGCAGGGCGGCCAGCTGATGACGACCACCGACGTGGACAACTGGCCCGGCGACGTGGAAGGCCTGCAGGGGCCGGCGCTGATGAAGCGCATGGCCGAGCACGCCGAACGCTTCGAGACGCAGATGGTGTTCGACCACATCCACAGCGTCGACCTCAAGCAGCGCCCGTTCCGCCTCAAGGGCGATGCCGGCGAGTACACCTGCGACGCGCTGATCGTCGCGACCGGCGCGACCGCGATGTACCTGGGCCTTTCGTCCGAGGAGAAGTACAAGGGCCAGGGCGTGTCGGCCTGCGCGACCTGCGACGGCTTCTTCTTCCGCGATCAGGAGGTCGCGGTGATCGGCGGCGGCAATACCGCGGTCGAGGAAGCGCTGTACCTGGCCAACATCGCGCGCAAGGTCACCCTGGTCCATCGCCGCGACAAGCTGCGCGCCGAGAAGATCATGCAGGACAAGCTGTTCGAGAAGGAGCGCGCCGGCAAGATCGAGATCGTCTGGAACCACACCGTCGCCGAGGTGCTCGGCGACGCCACCGGCGTGACCGGCGTGAAGCTCAAGAGCACGCAGGACGGCACGACCCGCGACATCGCCGTGACCGGCATGTTCGTCGCGATCGGCCACACGCCGAACACCGGCATCTTCGAAGGCCAGCTCGAGATGCGCAACGGCTACATCACGATCCGCACCGGCCTGGACGGCGGCGCGACCGCGACCAGCGTGCCGGGCGTGTTCGCCGCCGGCGACGTCGCCGACCAGGTCTATCGGCAGGCGGTCACCTCGGCCGGCTTCGGCTGCATGGCCGCACTCGACGCCGAGCGCTATCTCGACTCGATCGGCCTGGCCGGCTGAGGCCGCCGCGCGAGGCGCCACCGGCGACGATGCTGCACGCGCGCGTCCATCCGCGCCTCGACGCGATCGAGGCGGCCGCCTGGGACGCGCTGGTGGCCGACGACAATCCATTCGTCAGCCACGCCTTCCTGGCCGGGCTCGAACGCCACGGCTGCCTGTCGCCCGAGTACGGCTGGCAGCCGCATCATCTGGGCCTCTACGCCGCAGAGCGCCTGGTCGCGGCCGCGCCGCTGTACCTGAAAGGCAACTCGCACGGCGAGTTCGTGTTCGACTGGAGCTGGGCCGCCGCCTACGAGCGTCACGGCCTGGACTACTACCCCAAGCTGCTGGCCGGCGTGCCGTACTCGCCGGTGACCGGACCGCGCCTGCTCGCCGGCCGCGGCGAGGACGCGGCCGCCCTGCGCCGCGCACTGGCCGGCTCGATCGAGCGCGAGACCGACCGCCTCGGCCTGTCCTCGGCCCATGCCAATTTCGTCGACGACGAGGACGCGGCCGCGCTCGCCGATGCCGGCTGGCTCGCGCGCGGCGACTGGCAGTTCCACTGGCACAACCGCGGCTGGCGCGATTTCGAGGATTTCCTCGCCGCGCTCGCCTCGAAGAAGCGCAAGAACATCCGCCACGAGCGCGCCCAGGTCGCACGCGCCGGCATCCGCTGCACGCCGATGCACGGCGGCGAGCTCGACGAGGCGACCTGGGACGCCGTGCACCGGCTGTATCGGCGGACCTTCGATGCGCACGGCAACTACGCGGCGTTGACGCCGGCGTTCTTCCGCCACCTCGGCCGCGCCTTGCCGACCCGCAGCATCGTCGTGCTGTGCCGGCACGGCGCCGAACTGATCGCGATGGCGCTGTTCTTGCGCTCGGCCGACACGCTGTACGGGCGCTACTGGGGCGCCGATGCCGAGGTGCCGGGCCTGCATTTCGAGGCCTGCTACTACCAGGGCATCGACTACTGCCTGCGCGAGGGGCTGAGCCGCTTCGAACCCGGCGCGCAGGGTGAGCACAAGGTCGCGCGCGGCTTTCTTCCGGTCGCGACGCGCTCGTACCATCACCTCGTCGACGGCCGCTTCCGGGCCGCGGTCGCCGATGCGCTGCAGCGCGAGCGCGACCTGCTCGACCGCTATCGCGACGATGTACTCGTGCACTCGCCGTATACGGCGCCGCCATGATCCGCATCCCGATGCTGTCGCCGTCCCGGCTCGACCCGTTTCCGCCCGTGGCGACGGCTCTGCGCGAGCCCGACGGCCTGCTCGCGGCCGGCGGCGATCTGTCGGTCGAGCGCCTGCTCGCGGCCTATGCCGGCGGCATCTTCCCGTGGTTCTCGGCCGGCGAGCCGATCCTGTGGTGGTCGCCCGATCCGCGCATGGTCTTCGACACCGGCGCGATGCACGTGCCGCGCCGGCTGCGCCGCTGGCTGCGCGGCTGCGACTGGACGATCGGCGCCGATAGCGCGTTCGCCGAGGTCATGCACGCCTGCGCGGCGCCGCGCAGCGGCCAGGACGGCACCTGGATCGGGCCGGAGATGCACGCGGCCTATGCGCGGCTGCATGCGCACGGCCATGCGCACTCGATCGAGGTCCGCGACGGCGGCGTGCTGGTCGGCGGCCTCTACGGCGTCGCGGTCGGCCGCATGTTCTTCGGCGAATCGATGTTCAGCCGCGCCAGCGGCGGCTCCAAGGTCGCCCTGCTGGCGCTGGCCCAGGTGCTGAACGGCTGGGGCTGGCCCCTGCTCGACGCCCAGGTCCGCTCGCCGCATCTGGCCACGCTCGGCGCACGGACGATGCCGCGCCAGCGCTTCGTCGCCACGGTGCGCGAGCTGGCCGGGCTGCCGGGCCGGAGCGGCTCCTGGACGGCGCTGTTTCCCGCGCTGACCGGCGCCGCCCTGGCCGCCGGCTGAGCGCCGCCGGCGGCACGATCCGCGCGGCGCCGGACCGTCCGCGGCGGGCGCCGGCACGGCCCGGCGTTTCGCTCAGGGCCCGTTCGTGGCAGAATCCCGCGCCTTTCCGCCTGCACAATCCAAGGCTGCCTGCCCCCGAATGTCCAAAGACGACGTCATCGAAATGGAGGGTACGGTCCTCGAGACCCTGCCCAATACCATGTTCCGCGTGAAGCTCGAGAACGGCCACGTGGTCACCGCCCATATCTCAGGGCGCATGCGCAAGAACTACATCCGCATCCTGACCGGCGACAAGGTCAAGTGCGAGATGACGCCCTACGACCTGACCAAGGGTCGCATCACCTACCGCATGAAGTAAGCGGCACGGCCCGGCGCCGCGCGCCGTCCGGCCTGTGCCCGCACCGGTTCGCCGGTGCCCGTGCCGGATCGGTCCGGCATCCGCTCCACCGCCGTCTCCACGCCGCGCCCCGGGCGCCGGACGCGGCTGCGCGCCGCTCAGACCGACGCGAGAAAGCGGCTCGGCGCCGCGCCGAGCGTGCGCCGGAACATCGTCGCGAACGCCGATGCACTGTCGTAGCCGAGGTCGAACGCGATCGTCGTGATCGGCACGCCGGCGGCCAGCCGCGGCAGCGCCGCCAGCAGGCAGGCCTGCCGGCACCAGGCCGCGAAACCGAATCCGGTCTCGGCGCGGAAGCGCCGCGTGAACGAGCGGCGGCTCATCGCCAGCTCCTCGCACCAGTCGTCGATCGTCTGGTGCGGCGAGGGCTGTTCCAGATAGCGCCGGCAGCGCGCGGCCAGGCGCGGATCGCCCGGAAACGGCACGTTCAACGGCAGCTCCGGCGCACGCCCGATCTCGAGCAGCAGCAGCGAATAGATCAGATGTTCGCGCGTGCCCGGGTCCGGCGACGGGGCCAGCTCGGCCGCCTCGCGCAGCAGGCTGGCGGTCAGCGCCGAGACGCCGACCACGCGACAGGCCTGCGGCAGGGCGGCGGCAGCCGACGGCGCCACGTACAGGCTCAGCAGATCGACCGGCGCCAGCATCGTCACCTCGTGGGCGACCTCGGCCGGGATCCAGACTGCCCGCTCCGGCGGCACAACCCAGTTGCCGAGGTCGGTGTCGACCAGGGCGACGCCTTCGGCCGCATACAGGAACTGGGCGCGCCAGTGGCGATGGCGGGCGACGTGATGGCCGCCGCCGTAGCGGGCGCCGACCGCGACGAACGGGCCCGGCGTGGTTTCGACCTCGTGCGGCTGAACGTCTCTCACGGATGGCCCGATCGGAAGGGTGATTGGCCTGGACAATGATGCGTTGGCCGCGCCCCGGGCGTCTACTGCCGCCTGGCCCTCGTCAGGCCCGCGCACTCCGCCGGCACCTCCCTCCCTACCGGCGGATGCGGGCAGGACGGCTCCGCCGATCCGTCGGCCGGAGCCGTCCTGTCTGGTTTGACCGCCCTCGATCCCGCCCGATGTCCGCATCCTCCAACGATCTTCCGCTGCCCGCCCCGGCCGCTCCGGCACCGGCCGTCACCGCGTTCCCGGTATTGGCCACGCTGAGCGTGTGTCATCTGCTCAACGACCTGATCCAGTCGCTGCTGCCGGCGCTGTATCCGCTGCTCAAGGACGCCTTCGCGCTCGACTTCGGCCAGATCGGCCTGATCACGCTGACGTTCCAGTTCACCGCCTCGCTGCTGCAGCCGGTGATCGGCCTGTACACCGACCGCCATCCCAAGCCGTACTCGCTGGCGATCGGCATGTGCTCGACCCTGCTCGGCCTGCTGCTGCTCTCGCGCGCGACGAGCTTTCCGGTGCTGCTGGTCGCCGCCGCCCTGATCGGCACCGGTTCGTCGGTGTTCCATCCGGAGTCCTCGCGCATCGCGCGCATCGCATCGGGCGGCCGCCACGGCCTCGCGCAGTCGCTGTTCCAGGTCGGCGGCAACGTCGGCTCGGCGATCGGGCCGCTGCTGGCCGCGTGGATCGTCATGCCGCGCGGCCAGGTCAGCGTCGCCTGGTTCGCGCTGGCCGCGCTCGCCGCGATCGTGCTGCTCACGCGCATCGGCGGCTGGTACGCCGCGCGGCTGGCGGCGGCACCGCTGCGCCGGGGCGGCGGCGCCACCGCCGAGCTGCGGCTGCCGTCGCGGCGCATCGCCGGCGCCCTGCTCGTGCTGGGCCTGCTGATCTTCTCGAAGTATTTCTATCTGGCCAGCCTGACCAGCTACTACACGTTCTATCTGATGCACCGCTTCGGCATCGACGCGCAGGGTGCGCAGCTGCGCCTGTTCGTGTTCCTCGGCGCGGTCGCGGTCGGCACGATCGCCGGCGGTCCGATCGGCGACCGCATCGGGCGCCGCTACGTGATCTGGGGCTCGATCCTCGGCGTGCTGCCGTTCACGCTGCTGCTGCCGCATGCGGACCTGCTCTGGACGACGCTGCTGACGATCCCGATCGGCCTGATCCTGGCGTCCGCCTTCGCGGCGATCCTGGTCTACGCGCAGGATCTGGTGCCGGGCCGCCCCGGTACGATCGCCGGCCTGTTCTTCGGTTTCGCGTTCGGCATGGGCGGCCTCGGCGCGGCCGTGCTCGGCCAGCTCGCCGACCATGCCGGCATCGCCACCGTCTATGCGCTGTGCGCGTGGCTGCCGGCGATCGGCCTGCTCGCCTGGTTCCTGCCGGCGCTGGCGCCGTCGCCCGCCGCGGGCGGCGCGGCGATCAACGGCAGAACCTGAGCCGGGCGCGCGCCGGCGCGGTCTCCGGTCGCGCCACCGAGCCTCAGCGCGGACCGCGGCGCGTGTCGATCGGCCCGGGATCGGCAAGCGCGCCGGCCGGCGGGCGCTCGTCGGGACGCGCCGGCTCGCGCCGCGATGCGGCCAGCACGCCGATCAGCACCAGCACGGTGCCGGCGATCTGCCACGGACCCATCGCCTCGCCGAGCACCAGCATGCTGAGCACGATCGTCGAAACCGGACCGAGCATGCCGATCTGGGCGGTCAGGCCCGGGCCGATCCGCGCGATCGCGAGCATGACCGCGGCGACCGGAAACACCGTGCAGAGCGTGCCGTTGAGCAGCGACAGGCCCCAGACCGCCGGTGCCACCTCGGCCAGCGCGCCGACCCCGTCGACCAGTGCGAACTGCACCAGGCACAGCACACAGGCGACGATGCTCGCATAGGCGGTCAGGCGCAGCGCACCGATGCGGCCGACCAGCTCGCCGCTGCCGACCAGATAGACCGCATAGCTCAGCGCGCTCGCGAACACCAGCGCGCCGCCGAGCAGGACGTCGCGGCCGCCGAGGCGAAGATCGTGGCCGAACGCGAGCAGCACGCCGGCGTAGCTGAGCGCCAGCGCGGCCAGCTGGCGGCCGCCGACGCGGCGCCCGTGAACCAGGAAGCCGATCGCGAGCACCAGCGACGGCGTCAGGTACAGGATCAGCCGCTCCAGCGTCGCGCTGATGGTGGCCAGTCCGGCGAAGTCGAGAAAGCTCGCGAGGTAGTAGCCGAAGAAGCCGAGCGCGCCGATGCGCCAGGCGTCGCCGCGACCGATCCGCGCGCGTTCGCCGCGCCGCGCCCACACTGCCATCGCGACGAACGGCGGCAGCGCGACCAGCATGCGCAAGGCGAGCAGCGTGACCGCGTCGACGCCGTGGCGATAGCCGAGCTTGACGATGATCGCCTTGCCCGAGAACGCGATCGCGCCGGACGCCGCCAGCAGCACGCCGGCCAGCCGGCGATCGGCCACGGGCGCGGCCACTCAGCGGCCGTCGGGCCGGGCTGCCTGCCCGGCCGGCGGCGGCGAGGCCGGTTCGGCCAGCGTCGCTTCGAGCAGCGCGCGGATCAGCGCCTGCGTCGGCGCTGCCAGATCCTCGCGATAGGCATAGCGGTCCTCGTCCATGTAGCGCGCCTGCGCGAGCTCGAGCTGGACCGCCTCGACGCCGTGCTCGGGACGCCCGTAGTGGCGCGTGATGTAGCCGCCCTTGAAGCGGCCGTTGACGACATGGCTGTAGCCGGACTGCCGCTCGAGCACGCCGCGCAGGCGGTCCTGCAGCGCGGCACTGCAGCTGGCACCGTCGGCGGTACCGAGATTGAAGTCCGGCAGACGCCCCTCGAACAGGAACGGCACGACGCTGCGGATCGAATGGCCCTCCCACAGCACGACGCGGCCGTGCCCGGCCTGCAGCCGCGCGAGCTCGCCGGCGAGCGCCTCGTGATACGGCCGCCAGTAGATCTGCACGCGCTCGGCGATCTCGTCCGCATCGGGCGCCTGTCCGTCGAGATAGACCGGCTCGCCGCTGAACTGCACGGCCGGGCACAGGCCGGTCGTGTTGCGGCCCGGATACAGCGAGGTGTCGTCGGGCGGGCGGTTCAGGTCGACCACGTAGCGCGAATGCCGCGGCACCAGGACCGACGCGCCGAGTTCGCGCGCGAACGCGTACAGGCGCGAGACGTGCCAGTCGGTGTCGGGCGCGCGCCGCGCCGACGGCGTCAGGCGCGCCGCGATCGCGTCGGGAATCGCCGATCCGTCGTGCGGCAGGCTGACCAGGAGCGGCCGCGTGCCGCGGTGCAGGGTGTAGATCGTCGCGGACATGGATCTCTCGTCTCGGTGCATGCGCCGGACGGGTGTGGCGTCCGGCCGGTTCGCGATGCTAGCAGGCGGTGCCGGATCGCCGTCGCGGCATCGCGGCGGGACGCCGGGCGGCCGCCTCGTGACCGGCCCGGCCGATGCCGGCGCGCGGACTCGCGTTCGACCGATGCATGCGAGGGAGCCGCCTGCCATCGCGAGGGGGCGCGCGAAACGATGACGGCCGCGGCGGCCATGCGGCGAACGCTACGGCGCGCCGCGGCCGCGCGAGGTCGGCGGGCGGCGATGGAACACCAGCGGCTGCACGCGATCGGCCTCGGCCGGCCGTGCCGGGCCGCAGCTCGCGCAGGGACCGCAGCCGTCGCCGCAGGAACCGCCCTGCACACGCTCGCGCCGCAGGCGGCGGCCGAACGCGCGCAGCATCGCGGCGTGCTCCGGCCGGTCCAGACGCGCGGCCAGCGCCGCCAGGCCGCGCCGGCGCAGACGTGGCGCGAGCCGCCCGAACGCGCTCCACGCCGCCCAGACGACGATCGCCGCGACCGCCGGGATCTGCAGCCAGGCGCTCACGTCAGCCACCGTGCGATCTGATAGGTCAGCAACGAGGCCAGATACGCCAGCGCGAACAGATAGCCGGCCATGATCCAGACCTGCCGCCACGAATTGGTCTCGCGGCGCACCGTCGCCAGCGTCGACAGGCACATCGGCGCGAACACGTACCAGGCCAGCAGCGACAGCGCGGTCGCCAGCGACCACTGCGTCGCGACGATCGCCGAGAGTCCGTCCTCGTTGCCGGACAGTGCGTAGACGGTCGCCAGCGACGCCACCGCGACCTCGCGCGCGGCCAGGCCCGGCACCAGCGCGATGCAGATCTGCCAGTTGAAGCCGAGCGGCGCGAACACGACCTCGAGCAGGCGGCCGATGCGGCCGGCCAGGCTGTACTGGATCGCCGGCCCGGCCGCGCCGTCGGGCGGCGCCGGAAAGCTCGACAGGAACCACAGCAGCACGGTCAGCGCGAGGATGATGCCGCCGACGCGCTTGAGGAAGATCATCGCGCGTTCCCACAGGCCGATCGCGATGTCGCGCGCGTGCGGCCAGCGATACGAGGGCAGCTCCATCATCAGCGCGTGCTCGCTGCGGTCGCGGCGCAGGCGCTTGATCACCCAGGCCACCGCCATCGCGCTGACGATGCCGGCCACGTACAGCGCGAACAGCACGATGCCCTGCAGATTGAACACGCCGGCAACTGCGCGCTGCGGGATGAACGCCGCGATCAGCAGCGTGTAGACCGGCAGCCGCGCCGAGCAGGTCATCAGCGGCGCGATCAGGATCGTGGTCAGCCGGTCGCGCGGATCGGCGATGCTGCGCGTCGCCATGATGCCGGGGATCGCGCAGGCGAAGCTCGACAGCAGCGGGATGAACGAGCGTCCGGTCAGACCGACGCGCAGCATCAGGCGGTCGAGCAGGAACGCCGCACGCGGCAGATAGCCCGATTCCTCGAGCACCAGGATGAACACGAACAGGATCAGGATCTGCGGCAGGAACACCAGCACGCCGCCGACGCCGGCGACGATGCCGTCGACCAGCAGGCTGCGCAGCACGCCGTCCGGCAGCAGCGCGCCGAGCGCCTCGCCGAGCGCACCGAAGCCCGCCTCGATGCCGTCCATCAGCGGCGTGGCCCAGGCGAACACGGCCTGGAAGATCACGAACATCAGCGCCGCGAGTATCACCAGTCCGATCACCGGGTGCAGCACGATGCGGTCGATCGCCTGATCGGTGGCGGCGCTGTCGCGCGCACTCGACACCGCGGCAGCCAGGATGCGCCGCACCTCGGCATGGAGGTCGGCAACCGGATGCGCCTGCGGCGCCGGCAGTGCCTGCGCGTCGACGCGGTCGATCAGCGCCTGCGCGCCGTGGCGGCGCACCGCGACGGTCGGCACGACCGCGATGCCGAGTTCGCGCGACAGCGCCTCGACGTCGACCGCGATGCCGCGCCGCTCGGCGGCGTCGATCATGTTCAGCGCCAGGATCAGCGGTCGGCCGAGCGCCTTGAGCTCGAGCACGAAACGCAGATGCAGCCGCAGATTGGTCGCGTCGACGACGCAGACGATCAGGTCCGGCACCGGCTCGCCGGGATGCCGGCCGAGACAGACGTCGCGCGTGATCGCCTCGTCGGGACTGGCCGCATCGAGGCTGTAGGTGCCGGGCAGATCGAGCACGCGGACGCGCCGGCCCGACGGCGCCGTGTAGTGGCCTTCCTTGCGCTCGATCGTGACGCCGGCGTAGTTGGCGACCTTCTGGTGCGCGCCGGTCAGCCGGTTGAACAGGGCGGTCTTGCCGGAGTTCGGATTGCCGACCAGGGCGATCTGCAGCGTGCTCATGCGCCGGCTCCGTCCGCGTCGGCGACGGTCACGCGCGCGGCCTCGCTGCGGCGCAGGGCGAAACGCGTCGAGCCGATCTGGACCAGCAGCGGATCGCCGCCGAACGGCGCCAGCGCGACGATGCGCACCGGTTCGCCGGCGACGAAGCCGAGTTCGCGCAGACGGCGCGCGATCGCATCGTCGGCCACGGCATCGACCACGCCGGCGACCGTCGCGGGGACATTCTTCTGGAGTTCGGACAGACGCACGGACAACCTTGATCGATCGCGACCCGCACAGCCGCCGTTCGGCAGCGAGCGCGGGCGCAAAGAAGCAGTATAGCCGCAGATGGGGGCGATACCCATTCGCATCCAGTGCCGCGCGCGACGCGGCCAGTCGCCTCCCGCGTCCGGGCGGCACCTGCGTCGAATGGCCGCAACGGCGGCCGCGCGGCGGCGCGCCGATTGCCAGGAAACGGCCGCCGCAGGCTATACTCCCGCCGATTTTTCCGCGTAGCCAGACGGATCCGAGCCCGACATGACCCGAGCTTTGCTGTTCGCCACGACTCTGCTGTTTGCCCTGCCTTGCCTGGCCGAAACCGGCAAGGGCGATCCTGCCGCCGGCAAGGTCAAGGTCTACACCTGCACCGGCTGCCACGGCGTCACCGGCTGGCGCAACGCGTATCCGAGCTATCACGTGCCGCGCATCGGCGGCCAGAACTACGACTATCTCGTCGCCGCGCTGCACGGCTACAAGAGCGGCGACCGCCAGCATCCGACGATGCAGGCGCAGGGCGAGAGCCTGTCCGACGAGGACATCCGCGACATCGCCGCCTACCTGTCCTCGATCAAGCCGTGAGCCGCCGGAGCCCGACCTGCATGCACCTGATGAAGCCGCTGTTCGCCACGCTCGTCCTGCTGGGCACCGCCGCGCTGCCCGCGTTCGCCGCCGAGGGCGGCCGCGCCGGCCGCGGCAACGTCGAGGCCGGCAAGGACAAGTCGCTCGCCTGCCAGGCCTGCCACGGCCAGGACGGCGCCGCCGCGATCGATCCGCAGTATCCGCGCCTGGCCGGCCAGTACGCCGACTATCTCGCGCGCGCGCTGCACGAGTACCGCGCCGGCGCGCGCAAGAATCCGATCATGGCCGGCTTCGCGACGACGCTGTCGGACCAGGACATCAACGATCTGGCCGCCTACTACGCGAGCCTGCCGGTCACGCTGGTCGACCTGGCCAAGAACCCGACCGTCGCGCGCGACTGAACTGGCACGCCCGCGCGCTTGTGTGCCCGGGGGCCCTCCGCTATTCTGCGCGGCCCTCCAAGCCCCGCCATGCGAAGCGCGCTGCGCGACTCATGCGCAGGGATGCCGAATGGATGGCGCTTCAGGGATGAAGTCGGAGTGATGATTGACGTGGTGCGCAGAGGTGTCCGAGTGGTCGAGCGCGATGGCTTTCGCCGTCGTCCTCGGACGACGGCGCATCGCGCGAGGATGAGGCAGGGATGCCGAATGGATGGCGCTTCAGGGATGAAGTCAGAGTGATGATTTACGTGGTGCGGAGAGGTGTCCGAGTGGTCGAGCGCGATGGCTTCGCCGTCGTCCTCGGACGACAGCGCATCGCGCGAGGATGAGGCAGGATGCCGAATGGATAGCGCTTCAGGGATGAAGTCGGAGTGATGATTTACGTGGTGCGGAGAGGTGTCCGAGTGGTTGAAGGAGCACGCCTGGAAAGTGTGTAAACGGGTCAAACCGTTTCGCGGGTTCGAATCCCGCCCTCTCCGCCAGTAAGCCGGCACCGCGCCGGCAACCGAACGGATCGCGATGAAGGCGCGCTCCGGTCGAATCGGCCCACGAGGCCGAAGACGTCTATGGTGGCTCCGTCGGTTCTCCCGCGACGATAGCCTGCAAATCCCGCCAGGTCCGGAAGGAAGCAACGGTAGCAGGTGATTCGGGTGCCGGGATCCGGCTGGCGGAGCCGCCACCCTTATCTCCCGATCGAATCGATCCCCCGCCCGGATCGGTGGCGCATGCCGCCGCAACGGCCGCCTGCCCGCGCGTTCGCGCCTGCCTGCCCGTGCGGTGCCGGATGCCGGCGCGTCCGACGCGGCATGGCGCGATGCGCGTGCGACGCTCGTGCCGAACGGCTCGCATGCACCTCGTGCCGACGCCGGCGGTCCGGCCGCCGCCCGGCGATCACGCCATGCGTGTCCCGTTCGGCACCGGCCGTTCGAGCGCGGTGACGACGACGCCAGCCTCGGTCGGGAAACCGGTCAGCAGGAACTGCGAGCGAAACGGCCCGATCTGCTTCTCCGGAAAATTGACGACGCCGACGATCTGCCGGCCGACCAGATCCTCGGGCCGGTACAGGCCGGTCACCTGCGCGCTGGTCTTGCGCTCGCCGTACGGGCCGAAATCGACCCACAGCTTGTAGGCGCTCTTGCGCGCCTCCGGGAACGGCTCCACGCGCAGCACGGTGCCGGCGACCAGATGCACCTTCTCGAAATCGTTCCAGCTGATCGTCGGCGTCTCGCCGTTCGCCGCCGCCCTCACCGGTTCGACGCCTGTGCCGCGCCGGTCTCGCGCTCGAGGCCGACCTGGATCCAGCCCAGATTGATGCCGATGCGCGCGCTGTGCGGATCGGCGAACGCATAGGCCAAGGCGCGGCCGTCGGCATCGTCGAGGATCGACAGCTTCAGCACCGGCGTATTGCCTTCGCGAAACGTCAGACGTTCCAGCAGCAGCGACCAGCCGCTCGGCGTGCCGTCGCGCCAGACCAGCGCGCTGCGGCCGCCCTCGTTGGACAGTCGCAGCTGCCGGTTCATGTGCCAGTCGCGGTTGTCGGCGCTGGCCTCCGGTCCGGCGCCGTTGACGGCGGCCCATCCGCCGTACCAGTCGACGCGGCGCGCTTGCGACACGGCGTCCGGACCACGTGCCTGATCGGCATACAGCCGCAGGTCGACGCCCTCGGCGCTGCGCGCGGCGGCGATCGGCAGAAACGCCGCGGCGGCGCCGATGCCCGGCGCGATCGTCGCGCAGGCCGCCGCATCCGCGGCGACGCGCCAGGCCGCGCCGCCGGCCGGGCCGGTCAGCGTGCAGGCGTCCAACGCGGTCCATTCGGCCGGATCGGGACGCGGTTCGAGCGTCGGCGCGGCCACGCGCGGCCGGTGCGGCAGCATGCGCGGCGTGCCGTCGGCAGCCGCGTCCATCTGCATCAGCCACAGCGTCGGCGTGCCGCCGTCGGCCTCGACGCGCCAGAGCTGCCAGCCGCCCTTGTAGGTGGCGATCGACAGACGCAGCCGCGGCGGCACGAGGCTGCCAGCCGCGCTGCCGGCCTGCCAGACCTGCTCGTGATTGTCGTAGAGGCCGTCGGCCGGTGCGGCCGCGACCGAGGGCGCCGGCGGCGTCGCCGAGGGGCGCAGGCTGTGACAGGCCGCGAGCATCAGCACGGCGGCGATCGGGACGAAGCGCTTCATCGCGAAAGCATAGCAGTCGCGACCGGCGGGACGACGGGGCGACGAACGGCGCCGCGCCTGCGCCCGCAGCGACTATGCTCGCGCTCGGCGACCGCCGCCGACCGCCCGGAACGGACGATGCCCCCGGAGATCCATCCCGCCGACCCGCGCCTGCGCCGCACGCTGGCGATCGTCATGGCGCTGGCCGTGCTCGCCGCGATCGCGGTGACGCTCGCGTTCCGGCACTGGATCGGCGCCACCGCCGATCTGCTCAGCACCGAACGCCTGATCGCCCTGCTGCGCCAGCTGATCGGTGCGCTGATGATGATGAGCGCAGCCTGTGTGCTGATGCTGGCACTGCATGCGCTACGCAGCGCTGCCGGCATCGACCGCGAACGGCGCTGGCCGCTGGCGGCCTCGCGCACGCTGCGCGACGTGCCGGTACGTCGCGACGCGGCGGCGCGGCGGATCGCGCGCGCGGCGCGCGCCGGCGCGCTGCTGCTGACGCTGCTGGCTGGGGCCGCGGCCGTGCTGGCCTGGCGCCTGCTCGGTCTGCCCTGGCCGGCCTGAGACGCGCGCTCAGTCCAGCACCGGCGGCAGCAGGCCGTCGACGAAGGCCGCCGCGTCGAAGATGCGCAGATCCTCGATGCCTTCGCCGAGTCCGACGAAGCGGATCGGCAGGCCGAACTCGCGCGCCAGCGCGAACACGACGCCGCCCTTGGCGGTGCCGTCGAGCTTGGTGACCACCAGACCGGTCACGCCGATCGCCTCGCGGAACTGGCGCGTCTGGTTGATCGCGTTCTGGCCGGTCGTGCCGTCGATGACCAGCAGCACCTCGTGCGGCGCCTCGGCGTCGAGCTTGGCGAGCACGCGGCGGATCTTCGACAGCTCGTCCATCAGGCCCGACTGCGTGTGCAGCCGGCCGGCCGTGTCGGCGATCAGCAGGTCGGCGCCGCGCGCCCGCGCGGTCTGCAGCGCGTCGAAGATCACGCTGGCCGAGTCGGCGCCGCTGCCCTGGGCGATCACCGGCACCTGGTTGCGTTCGCCCCAGGTCGTCAGCTGCTCGACCGCCGCCGCGCGGAAGGTGTCGCCGGCGGCGAGGATCACGCCGAGCCCTTCGCCGCGGTAACGCCGCGCGAGCTTGCCGATCGTCGTCGTCTTGCCGACGCCGTTGACGCCGACGACCAGCACCACGTGCGGCTTGTGCCCGGTGCGCACCTCGAGCGGCTGTGCGACCGGCGCGACCAGCGCGATCAGCTCCGCGCGCAGCGCCGCCAGCAGCGCCGCGGCATCGGCGAACTCGCGCTTGTCGACGCGGCGGCGCAGGCGCTCGACCAGATCGGTGGACGCGGCGACGCCGACGTCGGCGGTGATCAGTGCGGTCTCCAGGTCGTCGAGCAGGGCGTCGTCGAGCTTGGGATTGCGCACGAACAGCGCGCCGAGGCTGCGCGCGAACGCGCTGCCGGCCAGGCGGTCGCGCCAGCTGCGGCGCGCCGGCTCGGCCGTCGCGTCGTGCGCGCCGGCCGCTGCGGCGGATGGCATGGCGTCGGTGTCGGTGTCGGTGTCGGCCGACGGCGGCTCGACCTGCTCGACGTGCCCGGCGAGCGGTTCGACCGGCGCAGCGGGCGCTGCGGCATCGAGCGGCCGGTCGTCCGACGGCGCCACCGAGTCGGCCGCCGCCGGCGGCGCATCGGCGGCCGGCTTCTTCTTCCAGAACTTGAGCATTACAGGGGCGATGGGGCGAAAATGCGGGCGCCCATCCTATCACCGGCCTTTCCATGCACGGTTCCCGACAGGCGCCCGGCCGCCTGCGCATCATCGCCGGCCGCCTGCGCGGTTCGAAGCTGTCCGTTCCCGACGCGCCGGGCCTGCGGCCGACACCCGAACGCGTACGCGAGACGCTGTTCAACTGGCTGGCGCCGACGATCGACGGCGCGCACTGCCTGGACCTGTACGCCGGCACCGGCGCGCTCGGTCTGGAAGCCTTGTCTCGCGGCGCCGCGCACTGCGTATTCGTCGAGCGCGACGCGGCGCTGGCGCGCGCGCTGGCCGATACGCTGGCGCGCCTCAAGGTCGACACCGGCGAGGTCGTGCGCGGCGACGCGCTGAGCTGGCTCGCGCAGGCCGGCGAGCGGCGCTTCGATCTGGTCTTCGTCGATCCGCCGTTCGATGCCGACGCCTGGCAGGCCACGCTGCACGCGCTCGAACAGGGCGGCCGCCTCGCGCTCGGCGCCTGGATCCACGTCGAAGCCTCGGCGGAGCAGGCGCCGGCACCGCCGGCGAACTGGCATCTGCATCGCGAAGGACGCGCCGGCAGCGTGCGGCACCGGCTCTATCGGCGCGATCCGGCGCCCGCGCCGGCGTAAATCTTCGAACACGCTCCTGGTAAGCTTGCGCCGTCGTTTCCCACAGGCGATTCTCGATGCCGACCTCCGCGCAACGCTCCCGGCTCGCGATCTATCCCGGCACCTTCGATCCGATCACCAACGGCCACATCGACCTGGTCCACCGCGCCAGTCCGCTGTTCGAGCGCCTGATCGTCGCGGTCGCCGAAAGTCCGAGCAAGGGGCCGGGCTTCAGCCTCGAGGCCCGCATCGAGCTGGCACGCATCGCGCTTGCCGACGTGCCCAACGTCGAGGTGCGCGGCTTCTCGTCGCTGCTCGCGCACTTCGTCGAGGAGACCGGCGCCGGCGTGATCCTGCGCGGCCTGCGCGCAGTGTCGGACTTCGAATACGAGTTCCAGCTCGCCAGCATGAACCGCCATCTGATTCCGCAGGTCGAGACGCTGTTCCTGACGCCGGCCGAGAAGTACAGCTTCATCTCCTCGTCGCTGGTGCGCGAGATCGCGCGGCTCGGCGGCGACGTATCGGGCTTCGTGCATCCGGCCGTGCAGAACGCGCTGCGCCGACGCTGGGCGGCCGCCGACGCCTGAGCCCGGAAAGCACCGCCGCGTCACCGACGCGCCGGCAAGCTGGTACTCTGTCGCGACCCGACACTCGATCCCCTCAACGGAATCCTTAACATCATGCGCAAGCTCCTTCTCCCCCTCGCCGTCGCCGTCGCCTCGACGTTGGTCCTGAGCGCCTGCGACAAGGCTGCCGAGACGACGACGCAGACCGCCGCACCGGCCGTCGAGACCGTGCCGCTGCCGACCGATCCGGCCGACACGGCCGCCTGGAAGAAGTACCTGGCCAACGTCGTCACCAACAACATGCAGGGCGTGACCACGACGCGTCCGTACATGTACTACATCCCCGGCGGCGAGGACGACAAGGCGCTGGAGGATCGCAGCAACCAGCTCGAGAACGTGCGTGGCGTGGTCGGCCGCGGCGTGCTGCCCGGCAACATGATGGCGTTCGGCGGACCCGATTCGAAGATCACCGCGGACTTCGTGATCGAGGCGTTCCAGAGCGCGCAGTCCGGTTCGTTCAAGGACGTCGTCGTGCTGGTCATCGGCACGCCCGAGGACACCACCCGCGTCAAGGAAGCCCTTGCCGCGAGCGGCGCCAACGTGCGCGTCGCCGAACTGAAGTAACCCCTCTGCACACGGCCGGCGGCGCCGCGACGGCGGTCGCGCGCCGGCCCGAACGGCCATGTCGCTCAAGATCACCGAAGACTGCATCAACTGCGACGTCTGCGAGCCCGCCTGCCCGAACACGGCAATCTCGATGGGCGCGGACATCTACGAAATCGCGCTCAGCCGCTGCACCGAGTGCGTCGGCCATTTCGACACGCCGCAATGCGTGGAGGTCTGCCCGGTGGAATGCATCATCGTCGACCCGGCGCACCCCGAATCGCGCGAGCAACTGTTCGCGAAGTATCAGGCGCTGATCGCGAAGAACGCCGCATGAGCGCCGCGTTCCCCCGCACGCCGCGCCGCCGTCGGTGCGCGCTCGCCGCCCCGCTGATCGGCCTGGTCCTGCTGCTGGCCTGCGCGCTGGCGCAGGCGGCGCCGGACGCGCGGCCCGGCAAGGCTGCGATCGCCAGCGCCCATCCGCTGGCGACCGAGGCCGGCCTGGAGATTCTCGCCCAGGGCGGCAACGCGTTCGACGCGGCGATCGCGGTCGGTGCGGTGCTGTCGGTCGTCGAGCCGCAGAGTTCGGGCATCGGCGGCGGCGGCTTCTTTCTGCTGCATCGCGCCGGCGACGGCCAGGACCTGTTCCTCGACGCGCGCGAGACCGCGCCGGCGGCGACGCGCACCGAGCTGTGGATCGGCGCCGACGGCAAGCTCGATCGCGACAAGTCGGTCAACGGTCCGCTATCGGCCGGCATTCCCGGCGAGCCGGCCGCCTACGCCTGGCTCGCCGAACACCAGGGCCAGCTGCCGCTGGCGACCTCGCTGGCACCGGCGATCCGCCTCGCGCGCGAGGGCTTTCCGGCCTACGGGCGGCTGGTCTCGGCGATCGGCCAGCGGCGCCCGGTGCTCGAGCGCTGGCCGGCCTCGGCCGGCCTGTACCTCGTCGACGGCCAGGTGCCGGGCGAAGGACAGCGCCTGCGCTTTCCGGATCTGGCCGCGACGCTCGAGCGGATCGCGAAGGACGGCGACGCCGGCTTCTACCGCGGCGCGTTCGCCGCGTCGATGGTCGAGGCGGTGCGCGCGGCCGGCGGCACCTGGACCGAGCGCGACCTGGCCGACTACCGCGTGAAAGTGCGCACGCCGCTGACGCTCGACTATCGCGGCTGGCGCATCGTCACCGCGCCGCCGCCGTCGTCGGGCGGCATCGCGCTGTCGGAGATGCTCAACATCCTGTCCGGCTACGACCTGTCCGGACTCGATCGCGTGCGCCGCACGCACCTGACGATCGAGGCGATGCGCCGCGCCTACCGCGACCGCGCCGAGTACCTGGGCGACCCGGACTACGTGACGATGCCGGTCGCCGAGCTGACCAGTCCGCTCTACGCGGCCGGCCTGCGCGCATCGATCCATCCCGAGAAGGCCACGCCGAGCGCCCTGCTGCCCGGCTACGCGCCGCCGGTCGAGCCGACGCATACCACGCACTACTCGATCCTCGACGCCGACGGCAATCTGGCCGCGGTGACCAAGACCGTCAACCTGACGCTGGGCTCGGGCTTCGTCGTGCCCGGCGGCGGCTTCGTGCTCAACAACGAGATGGACGATTTCGCGCTGCGCCCCGGCGAGCCGAACGCGTTCGGCCTGATCGGCGGCGACGCCAACGCGCCCAAGCCGGGCCGGCGGCCGCTGTCGTCGATGACGCCGAGCTTTGTGATCGGCGCCGACCGCATCGGCGTGATCGGCACGCCCGGCGGCAGCCGCATCATCACGATGGTGCTCGAAGGCATCCTCGCCTTCGTCGACGGCGACGCGCCGGCCCAGGTCGCCGCCAATCCGCGCTTCCATCACCAGTACCTGCCCGACGTGGTCTCGGCCGAGCCGAACGCGTTCAGCGCCGAGGAGCGCCGCGCGCTCGAAGCGATGGGCCATACCGTCAACGCCGGCGAGCGCACCTGGGGCCTGATGAACGTGGTCAGCTGGGACCGCAGGAGCGGCGCGGTCGAGGCCGGCTCCGACCCGCGCGGCAGCGCCGGCAGCGGCAGCGCCGCGGTGCGATGAGGACGCTGCGATGAAACTGTGGTCGATACTCGGCAACTCGCAGCGCCTCGACGGCGGCGCGATGTTCGGCAACGCGCCGCGCGCGGTCTGGCAGCAGTGGATCGCGCCGGATGCCGACAACGGCATTCCGCTGGCCTGCCGCTGCCTGCTGGTCGAAGACCTCGACGGCCGCACCGTGCTGTTCGAGACCGGCATCGGCGCGTTCTTCGAGCCGAAGCTGCGCGAGCGCTACGGCGTGGTCGAGGAACGCCACGTCCTGCTCGATTCGCTGGCCGCGGCCGGCTTCGGTCACGAGGACATCGACGTCGTCGTGCTCTCGCATCTGCATTTCGATCACGCCGGCGGCCTGCTCGCGGCCTGGGAGGCCGGGCAGCCGCCACGGCTGCTGTTCCCGAACGCGCGCTTCGTCGTCGGCGCTGCGCACTGGCAGCGCGCGCTCGCGCCGCATCCGCGCGATCGCGCCTCGTTCATTCCGGAGCTGCCGCAGCTGCTGCTCGACAGCGGGCGTCTGGAACGCGTCGAAGGCGCGCCTGCGCCGAGCCTCGGCGAGTCGGTGCGCTTCGAGGTCTCGGACGGCCATACGCCCGGCCTGCTGCTGGCCGAGATCGTCGCGCCGGGCGGCGGCGTGGTGTTCTGCGCCGACCTGATCCCGGGCCGGCCCTGGGTGCACCTGCCGATCACCATGGGCTACGATCGCTACCCGGAGCTGCTGATCGACGAGAAGCGCGCGTTCCTCGAAGACAAGCTGGCCCGCAACGTCCGCCTGTTCTTCACGCACGACAGCGGCTGCGCGCTGGCCGCGCTGGCCCGCGACGCCAAGGGCCGTTACGGCACCCGCGACGAACACGAACGGCTCGAGGCCTGGCCGCTGGCCGCCTGAGCTTCCATACCGGCGCGGCGCATGCCGCGCCCGCGCCACCCAAGGAGAACACCAATGCGCACCGTCACCGTTCTGGTCCTGTCCTTCCTGCTCTGCGGCATCGCGTCGGCGCACGAAGGCGCGCACGACACGCCGGCCGCCGGCGGTCTCGACCACAGCCGCGAGCCGGCCGGCGCGACGCCGGTGCAGACCACCGAGGCCGGCGCCGTCTACGGCGCCGCGCTGTCGACGCCGGCCGCCGAGCCGGTCGCGATCGACGCCGCCTACGAGGATCTCGCCGCGCAGGTCGGCAAGGACGGCGCCTGGAGCGGCCGCATCACCCAGGTCTGCCAGAAGATGGGCTGCTGGCTGGTGCTGACCGGAGAAGGCGACCGCCACGCGCGCGTCTTCATGCACGACCATGCCTACAGCGTCCCCAAGGACGCCAGCGGCCGCGCGATCGTCTACGGCACGCTCAGCGAGAAGCAGCTCGACGCCAAGGAAGTCCAGCACCTCAAGGACGACGGCGCCAAGGCGCCGGCCGAACGCGAACTGCAGATCGACGCGCGCTCGGTCCTGATCCTCAAGAGCGCCTGAGGCGCCGATGCGCCGCCTGCCCGCCGTCCTCGTCGCGCTGGTCGTGGTCGCGCTGGCCGCGGCCTGGTGGTGGTGGCGTCCGGCCGGCGTCGACGGCGGGACGTCCAGCGCCGTGCCGGCGGTCGATCCGGCCGATCCCGACCCGGCCGACGAGGGCCGCACGGTCAGCCTGACCGGCGAGCTGACCGTCAGCGGCACGCCGCGCGACGATCAGCTCGGCGTCAGCGCGCATGCCGCCCTGCTCCATCGCGACGTGGCCATGTTCCAGTGGCGCGAGCACTGCGAAGGCGACGGCTGCCGCTACGACACCGGCTGGGAGGACGGCGCGATCGACTCGCGCGCGTTCCGCCGGGCCGATGCGCACCGCAACCCGGCCGAGCAGCCGTTCGCCGATGCAGTCTTCGAGGCCGACGCGGTGCGTGTCGGCGCGCTGACGATCGAGCCGGCCCTGCTGCGCACGCTGCCGACGCAGCCGCTCGCGGTGACGCTCGGCCAGCTGCCGCCGAATCTCGCCGCGAGTTTCAGCGTGCGCGACGGCGCGCTCTACAGCGGCGATCCGGACGCGCCCGCGGTCGGCGACGTGCGCATCCGTTACCGCCAGCTTCAGGCGCAGACGGTCACCCTGACCGGCATCCAGCGGGGAACCCATCTGCATCCGATCCCATGATCCAAACCGGCGGAACGGCGCGCGCGCATCGACCCCACTTCCCTTCCGCGGGCCGCAGCGGTGACACCGACCGCCGCAGGCACCTCGCTTCTGCACTCGCCGTCGCCGGCCTGCTCGCTGCGAGCGCACCGGCCGCCCGCGCCGACGACGACCGCTTCTCGCTGACGATCTCCGGCTTCCGCCCGACCTCGACGACCGAGTTCGAAGGCCGTTCGTCGGCGGTGCCCGGCGAGACGCTCAATCTCGAAGAGGACTTCGACCTCGCACGCAAGGCGACGCGCACGCGCATCGAGGGCATGGTGCGTCTCTCCGAGCGGCAGCGGCTGGTGTTCGTCTACTACAACATCAACCGCAGGCGCAGCCTCGCCGTCGACGAGGAGTTCACCTGGAACGGCCGGCACTACGACATCGACACGCGGGTCAGGACGCGCTTCGACTTCTCGCTGGCGACGCTCTCCTACGAGTACGCCTTCATCGATACGCCGACCTGGCTGGTCGCCGGCTCGATCGGCGCGCACTGGGCCGAGGCCAAGGCGAGCATCACGGCCGAGGACACCTCGCTGATCGACGAGAAGGAGCGCACCAGCGGCGGTTCGCCGGCGCTCGGCCTGCGCGTACTGGCGACGCCGACGCCGCGCTGGCGCCTGTCCGGCTATGCGCAGGCATTCAAGGCCCGCGTCGACGGCATCGATGCGCGCTTCACGCGCGCCGGCCTCGCCGCCGAGTACCGGATCTGGGACAACCTCGGCGTCCAGCTCGGCTACGACTGGTTCAAGCTCAGCGCCGACTACGCGCAGACCTACTGGTCCGGCAAGCTCGACATCGCGATCCGCGGCCCGACCGCCGGCGTCACCGTCGCGTTCTGAGGCGACTCCACCGTCTCCGCTAACTCGCTCCAGGGCCGCGCGCTGGCATCTGGGCAGTCCACCTTAACCACTGCTCCCTTCCGGCTCCGGGCCACTAGCTCGTTGCGAATGCCCTGTCGGCAATGTGCTGCGCGACGATCCGTCCGCCTTCGCGGCCGACGGCTCCGCGAAGTGCGTCTCGCACAACGGGTGGGGTACACCGGAGAACGATGCCGTCAAGGGCTTGGGGATGCCCGGCGTCGAAGCGCTGCCCAGCGGCGGCGTCAGGGCAGCCGCCTCGGGGAAGTTGAACAGCCACCAGCTGCCTGTGAAGTACTGGAAGTACAGCGTGAGATCCAGGCCCAGCGTCGTGCCGCGGCCGTAGTACCAGGGCGTGCTTTCGAAATTGCCACCGTATTCCTGATCCGACTGCCTCGGGAATGTCAGCGGCTGCGCCGCCGCGCGTGCGACGGTTGGACCGTCGGCGTAGGTCGCGACGGTACCGAGCGCGACCTCCTCGCGGTCGGTCAGGAACGCCACCCGCACGAACTCGGCCGGTGCCAGCTGTGCCGGCAGCGGAAGATGCCCGATCAACTGGCGGCCGAAGCAAATCGAGAGATCTTCCAGCGCGACCGCTTCGGCCCCGTCCGGGCCGGGCGGCTCGGGCACGTTCTCCGGCCGCAGCCACTGGTCCTCGTAGAGGTACCAGTCGGTGTGGTTCCACGACGTGAAGAACTGCGGCTCGACCAGATCCATCGCGCCGACGGCAATGCCGTCATGTTCCTCGCCGAGCTGTCCGCGATACGCCACCTGCAGGAACAAGTCGGTCGCATTGACTGGGATCGGATCGTCGCCAAAATCGAACTCGAGTAGCGCGCTGTCGTGCTCGCAGTCACCGGCTGCGCCAGTGTTGATGTTGCCAACGTTCGCGCAGGCGTTCGTCGCCCCGGGCAGTGGCCCGGGCAATCCGCCGTAGGCATCGATATAGAGCGGCTTGGAGACCGAAATCTCCGGCACATTGGAGCGGGTCTGCTCCGGCAGGCAGCCAGACGGCACGAATGGCTCCTGCGGCGTGAAATCCGGATTCAGCCGGACCACGTATTCACCCGAGAGGTCGTTCTGGTAGCACGGATTCCTGTGATAACGGGCGATCGCGACTAGCATGCCGGTCGCATTGCCATTGCCATCAGAGCCGCCCTTCATCGTCTGCGCAACCACGCGCCCGCTTCCTGATTCGGTGAGGCGTCCGTTCGCGTCTCCGGTGCTGTTGCGCGCCCGCACGCGGATCGCCGTGAAGCCAAACGTGCGATCGCTTGCATCGGCCTGAATCGGGACGCCATCAACTACCGTGTGCGGCTTCCCTTGGTCGAGCACACCGAACAGGCCATCGGGCGGAGCGGAAAGCGTTAGTTGACCGCGGAAGAAAAAATCGATCAGGCCGGCACTGTAGGCGATTGCTCGCGGAACACCGAGGTTCCCCATGGCCTCCAACTCCTCCAGCCCGATCGCATAACGCGGAGGCAAAGGAACTCCAGTGAGCGGTGCAATGGCGTTGAACGCGCTTTCCGTCAGGAGCGGCGGTGCTTCGAAGCTCGAGCCGTCACCCGCCTTTGGCATTGTGTCGGTGTACGCCGGGGAGACGGTATCGGGGACGGCACGAACCCAATGGACGCAGTTCGCCACCAAGCGAGCAGCGAGCGGCGCGCTGAGCCGGCAAGGCACGACGGACCGCGTGTAGCCTTCAGTCTCATCGACTGGCGTCGGCGGCTGATCGAAGAGGTTGCCGGAAGCGTGCGGCAGCGTTCCAGCCGTGAAGAAGCCGCGATTCGTGTAATCCATCAGGCCGTGACGTGAAAGCGTCGAGGCTTCCGGCCCGTCGCTTTGCTGCCTCGTCGAGAAGAAGCGAAGCGGTGTCAAGAACATTGGTGTCGCGTAGGTCCCCAGCTCAAGCTGGCGTGGAGCAGTGTCTTCATCCAGATGGAAGAATCCAGAGAGATAGCTGTTCTTCAGCACCGGAGGTTCGTCATCGTCGGCTCGCGTCACCCTGAGATTCGTATAGTACTCGTATGCCTTTTGCGCGCTTGAGTTGACCAGAGAGTGCGGGTCAATTCGCACATGCTGGGGCTGCGCACCGTCCTGCAGCAGATGCACGACGTCACCGAGGGACCTAAACACGGTGGCCCAGCGGTGTAGCCGATTTCTGGCATCAGCCTCACGCGCAGCCGTGGTGTAGGGAAGCGAGGCGGTGCCACGCTGATCAGTCAACGCGAACCACATGTTCTGGCGCGCATCTGCGTAGCTAAAATGGTTCCGCCGGGTCGAATCGGGAGAAGAAGATGCGGCGAAACTGTCTTGCTGGCCGAGCGCCCAGTTTACAGATTTCGACTCAGACAAGTCTCCATTTGCCAATGACCTATCGTGTACGGGGTCATAGAAATGGTTAAACACGCGCATGAGCCAGCCATGCGGATCGCCATCGGGCCAGATCACGTTACAGCCCGGCTTCGTTCCGTACATAAGGGGCCAGAGATCATCTTCTCGGATAGCCCCTCGAATGAGCCAGTTCTGGATGGAAAGCGACCCAGCGACGTTATCCAGTGCGGGCTCCCTGCCGAACCACCCCACGGACTGCAATGTCTCGATCTGGCAACTCTCATACCGATGTGGCAGCCGCACGTAGTCCACTACAGACGGATAGATGGGCGGATACGCATAGGGCTGAGAAACAGGAACATTGTCGAAGTAGGCCGTGGTGACCGAGGGAGACCAGTGGGACGCGAACGGTTGGGCGACAGGTAACCGATCCAACCCAAGAATCCACCGAATAGATCCTACCCCATCATCGGCGATCACGGATCGCTTGTAGGCATTGTATGTAATCAGGCCATGTGTCTCTGTCTCGAAGGCGGCCACCGTATGTCCGGCGAGCAAACCGATGACGGTCCCAATGGCCATCCAACTGACTCGGGCATTCATCTCCATCTCCTTCAATTGAGCGACTGTGACGATACTGGCCTAACCAACCCACGTGCCTCAGTCCTAACCGACGATCTCGGCTGGATAACAGAGATGTGCCGCGAGCGCGCAGAAGTCATCCCTACGCACGCACACATCTCACATTCGGCGTCAGTCGGATGGCTCGGCCGATGGCGGCCCCAGCTTTGTCACGATTCTCAACGATGGCCTTTTGGGATTGGATCCCTGGCACTCGTACTCATCGGGCACGTAGCGGAACGACTCGCAAAGGGCCCCGACAGTCAGGTTCCAATTGTCTCCCGCCCTCTCTCGTTGCTTCTTGAGTCCAGTCGATGCAGCGCAGTCCAGGAACGTGTCCGTGTGGACCTGTTCTGGCAGCACCCTGTCAGGCGGCAGGCCGCAGATCACGTGCCGGATGGACGTCTTCATCGCGCTCCGTAGATGCTTTGAGTCCTCCGAGTTCCCTTTCTCTTCAAGGAAGCACTTAGCCTGTCTCGCTACCGAGCTTGTGCGCACGATATAAGCGTCGAGCGCTACATCCGGCGTCCTGATGTCAATGGCTCGCATTTCGACCGGTGGCACGATGTAGGCGTCACCTTGCTTTGTATACGGGATACGCAGGGCCACATTAGGGACGGGCCGCCCTTCAATGACGTCCACTGCCCGCTGATGGTCCTTCGCTACGACATACCCATCCTTGTGATACAGCACGACCCACCCGTAGGCGTGGCTGAAGCCGGGCAGCATTCGCCGAAGCAAATCATCGGCGACGTCGATGTCTCCCGAGACTTCGGGTACCACGTAGTTTCCATCTGCGTCGGTCCGGACGATCTTCTGATATATGCAGCCTCGACCGACCTGGAACGGCGTGACCGACTCCAGCTGATAGTTCACAACGACCACAACGTCGGGTATTCCATGCCCCGTCTGGGAGTCGACTACGCGGCCGCGCTTCTCCGACAGCGTCTTCTCAAAGCGATAGGGCTGGATCATGACGAGGAACAGGTAGACCAGACCGAAAGCTGCAACGACCATCAGTAGCCGCTGCAACCATCGAACGAAGCGCGAACCTGCCATCTCACATCTCCAGGATGCGCCAGACGCCGTCGGGTCCCTGCATTAGGCGCAACGGGTAGCCGCTGCGCGTCTCGGCGTTCTGATCGCGAACCAGCGTCAGGTCCGCCATGGTTCCGGTGAACTGACCGTCCACGACCGTCCCGAGGCGCTCAGCGAACAGTGGCATCTGCGCGCCGAGCGTTGTGAGCACATCGAGGTACTCGGTCCGCCGGTCTGGGTGGAACGCGTGGGCTGCGCTGACCAGGTCTTGTGCCGCCAGCCGGTCTCTGAGATAGCCAAAGATGTCGCAGAGCATGCTGCGCTGCGCGACCCGGTCCCGTACGAGAATGTACCGATAGGCGACGATATCGCTCTGATTGATGTCGACCCTCGCCCGGTACAGGCCCGGGCGTGGGAAGGTGTAGGCGTTAGGAGCCCCATCCAGCGTCGCGCCGCGATACTCCGCAAGTCCGTCACCATTGAGATCCAGCCCAATGTTGGAGACCGTCACGCCACTGGGCAAATGGTCAAGGTCGACGCGGAAAACGGCCTGGAACGGACCCAGTCCAACTTGTCCCACCAGGTCCACGGCTTCGATCGCAAGCGGCGCAGGATCTGCATTAGCTTGTACGGTCACGCTCGCAGTCGCGGTGCTTCCGGTCATCGTGGTCGCAATTAAGTTGAGTGTGTTGGTGCCAGTCTCAATCGGGACGGCCACCGCCAGGAATTGTCCGTTGGCTGTGGCGGCCACGACGCCGTTCACGGTGATCCCGGTATTGACCGGACCCTGGAACGTGCCGGCGACATCGACCGAGTGGCCGTTGACGGTACTGCCGGCCATCGGGGATGTCACCACGACGCTAACTGGACCGCTGCCGTTGATGGAGCGCTCCAGCCCCAGTGAGGGAACGCCGCCGCTCAGCTGTGCGACAGGGACGAATCCTGATTGCGGCGGGTACTCGGCGTCCGGGTCGAACCCGCACAACTCCGTGCCGGGTGGCAAGGGTACGGCGCCACCGGGGGAACTGACCGATTGGGTGACCGGCTCCGACCAAGCGGTCGCATAGTTGTAGTCGCCGGGAAAGTAGGCCCTGATGGTGCGTGTGCCCGCCGCAGGCGAGCCGAGTGCACACCCGCCGCCCGAAAGCTCGGTAAACTGAGTGCCGTACGAGCAGTTGTTCGCGCCGTCGGTGATCTGCACATAGCCGATCGGCAGCAAGGAGGTGCTCCAGTTCCCTGACACAGGGGTGATCGTGAAGAACACAAACGATCCTTGTCCGGCCTGCGCGGTTTCGGGAACCATGTTGCCGATCTCGATGACCGCCTTGTTATAGGCGATGCGATGTTGGAACGTCGCCGAGGTAACTTCGCCGTAGACGGCGTCGCCCGCGTACGTTGCCGACAGCACGATACTGTTGGGCGAGGTCTGCGGCGCGATCAGGCTGCACCCGGTCTGCGGCAGCGTGAACGTGCAACTGACCAGGTTGGTCAAGTCGGTGACGGTCACCATGCCGCTCGGCGTCGGATCGGCCGGTGACGGCTTGGTCAAAGTGACCGTCGCTGTATAGGCGCTGCCGAACAGCGTCACCGGCGGATCGACGTTCGTGATGACGATTGCCGGTACCGGCAGCACGGTGAAATCGCCTGGGCTCGCCGCTGTCGAGCCGGACACGTGGACCGATACCGGTCCGGTCGTCGCGCCCACCGGCACCGTGACGACGATCTCCTCGTCTGTGCTGGTCGTCACGACGGCCGGAACGCCGTTGAACGATACCTCCGGTTCGATCGCCGAGTCCTGCTTCAGGTCGGTGCCGATGATCCGGACGGTAGCGCCCACCGGACCGCGGTCGGGATCCAGACCTGTGATGACCGGTTCGACCGTGCCGATCACGGCAAACGGAAGACTGGTCACCGGCGCCAGCGTGTCCCCCGACGTCGCCGTCAGCACTAGCTGCGCTGCCGACTGCCGGGTATCGATCACCAGCCCGCGTGCGAGACAGTAGCTGCCGCCCGCCGGAATCGTGCAGCCCCCCGAGCCGGTCAGAGTGCCAACCGTCCCCGACGCCAACGCAATGCTCACCACGGTGGGTGCAACGACGTTCGTCGGCCCATCGGCGTGGTGTGCCTGTACGACGACCTCGAACGGCACATCGACATGCACGTCCCCGAATGCCGTCTCATGCTGCCGCCTCGCAACGCGGAGCCGATCTGCCGTCACGGTGTTGACGACCAGGATCTGGCCCGGACCGCTGAGCAGCGCGGATACCAGAACAGCCTGGTCTTGAGTGCCGACAGCCTGCAAGGCACCCATTGCATCGAGTGCGTAGATCCGCTCCCCGCCGGCACTGGTGGCCAGTGCACTGATACTGTCGCCCCCCAGCGCGATGGTCGCCGACACGGCGGGGTCATGCAGATTTACGATGGAGAGCACGTCGGATCCCATCGGCAGGTAGGCTTCCGATTCCCCAGGTCCCATTACGATCCCATCCGGGTAGCTCGGCAGTTCGAGGTTCCAGCGCTGGTTACCGGTTGCGGGCTCGATCGCATAGAGATTGCCGGGCGAAGCGAAACGCAGTGCATACACCGGGTCACCCGTGATGCCGAGTAGCGGACGCACCCGGAACGATCCGAAGTCGATGAAGAAGGTGTTGCTGACGGAACCGGCAACGACGTCGAACTGATGGAGCTGCGAGTACTCCTCGAAGTAGAAGCGCGCGCCGCTAGGATCTGCGGCGAAGCTGCCGAAGTTCGCCACGCCAGCCATCGGGCGGCTGTCGATGAGTGCGCCGGTCGCCATACTGATACGGGCGATGTGGAAGTTGTCGGCCCCACCGCTGCGGTAGTAGACCACGTAGAGCCGATTCGCAGCAGCATCGCGCATGGCGGCGTAGGTATTCCCGTAGCCCACACCGATGCCCGGATCGATTGACGCGGCCACCGTGTTCGCGGCGAGGTCGATGACGGTCACTCGATCCGTACACACCACGTAGAGGAAGCTGCTGGAGGTATCGAGAAATAGACGCGCCGGAGCCGAGTCCGTGTCGATCGTGGCCAGCACGGTATGGGTCGCCGTATCGAGAACAGATACGGTGTCGTCCAGCGAATTGATCGCGTAGACCCGCGAGCCGGCCGGGTTCGAGATCATCCCTCCCGTGAGGCCGCCGGTCGCGATTGCGGCGATAGGCTCGTAGGATTCGGTGTCGAGCACGATCACGCCACCGCTGTCGGCCGCGCCATTCGAGGAGACGTAGAGCAACTCGCTGCTCGTCGATACCGGCGCAGATGTGACGACAAAGTTGACCTGTGAGGCGGTCGAGAAGCTGTAGGCGCCGAGGGTGATCGGACCGGTGGTGGCACCGTTCGGCACGGTTGCGACCAGCTCTGTCGCGGAGGCCGACACGACGGTGGCAGCGACGCCATTGAAGCTGACCTGGTTCGCCGCCGGCGTCTCGCCGAAGTTGATGCCTCGGATCGTCACGTTGCTTCCGACCGCGCCCCCAGGCGTCAGGCCAAGAATTCGAGGCGCCGCGCGAAAAGTGCCGCTGCTGGTCGCGGTCTGGCCGTTGACGGTTACGCTAATCGGACCACTGGTCGCCTCGTATGGAACATAGACATTGAGGCGCGTCGACGTACCGCTTCCGATTGACGCCTCCGCACCGTTGAAGGTGACGATGACGTCTTCCGTACTCGTGCCGAAGCCTGTGCCATTGATCCTGACGAGCGTGTCAGGTTCTCCACGTGTCGGCGTGAACGAGGTGATGGTCACTGCAGATGCTGGGCTGGACCATGCTCCTGTCCAGAAAACGAGCGCTGCGAACAGTAGGGCCGCCCATCGCCGCAACGTGCAAGCGACGGCGTTCGATGCGGCTGACGGAGGACTCCGCCTTGGAAAAGTCCCAGGTGCCGATCTCGCCCCTTCCCCACCGACCGCGGTGCAAACGGTGCGACGCGCGCTGTAGCTCATCCCTTGCTCCCTGTTCCGCTCCCTCGACGCGACGCGACGCGTCCGCGGACGCGCCGATTAATCTGCTTATCACAGGTCAGCAGTAAACCACATAATTGCGCAACCGCTGCCTCGGCAATTCGTGGTTTTTGTCCAGCCCCGCCTGGGCAGAAAGACAGGGTGATTGACGAGGCAGTCCAGAATCGAGGCGCCTTCGCCATTCCGCCGATGACCTTATCTTCGAATCTCAAGTGACGTGCACGCCACGTCGAAGGCGATTCGACACCCTTGGCGACGAATGCATCCGCGATGCTGACGTGCCTCACAGAGTGGCCGCTTCCGCGGCAGACAGGCCATGACGAATGCAATCCGATCAAAGGGTTCCGGTGCCTCGACAGGCAGCAGGTGCCGAGGTCGATGACGAAGCCCGAACCGCGGTACCATCGCCGGCCTTGCGTCGCTCGCTTTCCGGGACACCGATGAACAAGACTCTCAAGGTCGCGCTGCTGCAGGAATCCAACCGCGGCAGCCGCGATGCCAACCTCGCCGCGATCGAGGCCGGCCTGCGCGAAGCCGCCGCGGCCGGGGTTGAACTGGTGCTGCTGCAGGAGCTGCACAACGGCCCGTACTTCTGCCAGCACGAGAACGTCGAGGAGTTCGACCGCGCCGAGGCGATTCCCGGCTACAGCACCGAGAAGCTCGGCGCGCTGGCTGCAGAGCTCAAGCTGGTGCTGGTGTCCTCGCTGTTCGAGCGGCGCGCCGGCGGCCTCTACCACAACACCGCCGTCGTGTTCGACCGCTCGGCGACGATCGCCGGCAAGTACCGCAAGATGCACATCCCGGACGATCCGGCCTACTACGAGAAGTTCTACTTCACGCCGGGAGACCTCGGCTTCAATCCGATCGAGACCTCGGTCGGCCGCCTCGGCGTGCTGGTGTGCTGGGACCAGTGGTATCCGGAGGCCGCGCGCATGATGGCGCTGGCCGGCGCCGAGCTGCTGCTGTACCCGACGGCGATCGGCTGGGATCCGTCCGACGAGCCGGCCGAGAAGACGCGCCAGCGCGATGCCTGGATCACGATCCAGCGCGCGCACGCGGTCGCCAACGGCATTCCGGTGCTGGCCTGCAACCGCTACGGCTTCGAGGCCGCGCCCGACGGCGGCCGCGGCATTCAGTTCTGGGGATCGAGCTTCGTGACCGGTCCGCAGGGCGAGTTCATCGCGCAGGCGGCGGAGGACCGCCGCGAGCTGCTGATCGTCGAGGTCGACCTCGCGCGCAGCGAGTCGGTGCGGCGGATCTGGCCGTTCCTGCGCGACCGCCGGATCGACGCCTACGCCGATCTGCTCAAGCGCTACCGCGACTGACGGCGCCGCATCGTGTCGATCCCGCCCGAAGCCGCCACCGCGCCGGCCACCCTGCCCGAACCGAACACCCCGCCCGCAGCGGCCGACGCGCTGGCCGGCCAGCCGATCGCGCGGGTCCGCCGCGACGGCGTCGAGTACGTGATCCTCGGCACCGCCCACGTCTCGCGCGCCAGCGTCGAGGCCGTGCACGCGATCGTCCGCGACGAGACCTTCGACGCGATCGCCGTGGAGCTGTGCGAGCCGCGCTTCCGTTCGATCAAGGATCCTGACGCGCTGCGCAACCTGGACCTGTTCCAGGTGATCCGCCAGCGCAAGGTCGGCCTGGTCGCGGCCAACCTCGCGCTCGGTGCGTTCCAGCGCCGCATCGCCGAGCAGTTCGGCATCGAGCCGGGCGCCGAGATGAAGGCCGCGATCGACGAGGCCGAGTCGCGCGGCCTGCCGCTGTGGCTGATCGATCGCGAGGTCGGCATCACGCTGCGCCGTGCGATCCGCAGCGTCGGCTTCGTCGAGCGCATGGGCCTGATGGCCGGCCTCGCCGGCAGCCTGCTCTCGCGCGAGGAGGTGGAGGAAAGCGAGATCGAGAAGCTCAAGCAGGGCGACATGCTCGGCAGCATGTTCGGCGAGTTCGCGAAGGAATCGCCGCCGCTGTACGAGGCCCTGATCGCCGAGCGCGACCGCTACATGAGCGCGCACCTGCGCGAGGAGGCCGAACGCGCCACCACGCCGGTCGCGCGCGTCCTCGTCGTCATCGGTGCCGGCCACATGGCCGGCATCGAGCGCGAACTGGTCGAGCAGACCGAACCGCCCGGGCCGCTGCAGCAGCGCCTGGCCGAATCGCCGCCGCCCTCGCCGTGGCCGAAGATCGTCGGCTTGGCGGTGTTCGCGGCGATCGCCGCGGCGATCGCGCTGCTGTTCGCGCGCGGCGCCGACTTCGGCACCGACGCGCTGCTGGTCTGGGTGCTCGGCACCGGCATCGGCGCCGCGCTCGGCGCGCTGGCCGGCGGCGGCCATCCGCTCAGCGCCTTGGCCGCGTTCGTCGTCGCGCCGCTCAAGCCGTTCCGCCCCGGCGTGCCGTCCGGCGCCGCCAGCGCTGCGGTCGAGGTCTGGCTACACCGGCCGCGCGTGGCCGACTTCGATCAACTGCGCGACGACGTCACGCACTGGACCGGCTGGTGGAAGAACCGCGTCTCGCGCACGCTGCTGGTCTTCATGTTCACGAACATCGGCATGATGTTCGGCACCTGGGCGGCCGGCCTTCGGATCTTCGGGAAGCTGATCTAGTGAACTTCGTCCGCAAGCTGTTCAAACCGCGCTGGCAGTCCGCCGACGCCGCCGTGCGCCTGGCCGCCGTCAGCGCCGACGCGGCGCCCGAGCTGGCGGCCGCGCTGCCACAGATCGCGCGCGGCGACGCCGATGCCGGCGTGCGCCTGGCGGCGCTCCGGCGCCTGGCCGATCCGGGCCTCGCCCAGGCGCTGGCGCAGGACGATCCGGATGCCGGCAACCGCGAGGCGGCGCGCGCGCTGTGGTTCGACCTGCTGGCCGGCCGCCATGCGCAGTCGCCGCCGCTGACCGAACGCCTGCGGCTGGCCGCCGCGCAGGACGCGCCGCGGCTGATCGAACATCTCGCCGAGCACGCCGCCGAGACCGAGCTGCGCGCCGCGGCGCTGATCCGCGTGACGCGGCCGGCCCTGCTGGTCGAGCGCGCGACCGCCGAACCCGATGCGAAACTGCGGCTGTCCGTGGTCGAACGCATCGACGACGAAGCCCTGCTCGAACGCATCGCCGAGCGCAGCCGCAAGCGCGACAAGCAGGTCTACCGTCGCGCCAAAGACAAGATCGAGGCCGGACGCCTCGCGCGCGGCGACGACGCCGCGATCGCCGAGGAAGCGCGCCGGATCTGCGAGCAGCTCGAACGGCGCCTGCGTGAAGGCGATCACTCCGCGGCCGATGACGACGCCGCGCTGCAGGCGCGCTGGAATGCGATCGCCGATCGTGCGCCGGCGTCGTTCCGGACCCGCTTCCAGGCCGCCGGCGACCTGCTCGCGCTGCGCCGCGATCCCGAGCAGATGGCCGCGCTGCGCCGCCGCGGCGCCGAGATCGAGGCGATCGGCGAGGAGATCGCGGCGATCGAGCACGCGCTGGCCGGGCGCGATGCGGTCGAGCAGCGCGACGCGATCGGCCAGCGCTTCGATGCACTGGCCGAGCGCTGGAGCGCCGTCGACGACGCCGGCGGCAGCCTGCGCGAAGCGCACGAACAGCGGCTGTCGGCGATCGTGGCCCGCCTCGGCGAGCTCGCCAACGCGCCGGCGCCGGTGCCGGCAGCGCCGACGCCGGCCGCGATGCCGGCGGCTGCACCGAAGCGGCGCGACGACCCGGCCGAGACCGAACGCCGCCGCGCCGAGCGCGAGCGCCGGCACGCCGCGCTCGGCGCGGCGCTCGGCGCGCTGGAGGCGGCGCTCGACGGCGGCCAGAGCGGCCCGGCCCATCAGGCGCATGCCCGCCTCGCCGCGGCGCGCCAGGCCCTGCACGAGGCGCCGGACGAGGCGATCGCCCGGCGCCTGGCCGATGCCGAGGGCCGCTACGCGCAGATCGCACGCTGGCAGCGCTGGAGCGACGATCAGCGCCGCGAGGCCTTGTGCGGCGAGATCGAGGCGCTGGCCGCGAGCGGCCTGCATCCGGACGCCGTCGCCACGCGCGTGCGCGAAGCGCAGGCCGAATGGGCACGACTCGATGCGCACGACGGCGGACGCGGCGGCGGCGGTCTGATCCGCCGCTTCCATGCCGCCTGCCGCGAAGCGATCAAGCCGACCCGCGCCTATTTCGAGAAACGCGACGCGCTGCGCCAGACCCAGGCCCAGGCGATCGCTGCGCTGCTCGAAGGGCTCGACGATCCGAACGCGGCGGCGCTCGACGTGCGCGCGCTGGCCGCGCGCCGCCGCGAGATCGCCGACGCCCTGCGTGCGCTCGACCGCGTCGATCCGCGCGAGCGCAAGACGCTGGCCGAACGGCTGCGCACAGCCTTGGCGACGCTGGACGCGCGCATCGCCGAACATGACGGCGCGATCGAGGCCGCCAAGCAGCGCCTGATCGGCGCCGCCGAGGCACTGGCCGCCGACGCGGACCTGCGCAGCGCGATCGCGAGCGCCAAGGATCTGCAGCGCCGCTGGCAGGCCGCCGGCAACGGCCGGCGCGCACGCGACCAGCAGCAGTGGACCGCGTTCCGCGCGGCGATCGACGCGGTGTTCGCGCGCGCCGACGGCGAACGCGCGGCGCGCGATGCGCAGGCGCAGGCGGCGCGCGAGAGCGCCGCCGCCCTGTGCGCGGAGCTGGAATCACTGGCCGCCGCGGAGCGCGCCGAGCGTGCCGCGCAGACCCGGATCGAGCAGGCCTGGCAGGCGCTCGGCCTGCGCGACGACGACCTGCAGCGGCGCTTCCGTACCGCGCAGGATGCGTTGCGCGAAGCTGCCGAGCGGCGCCTGCGCGCAGAACGGCGCGCCGGCTTCGACGCCTGGCTGACGACCTATGCACTGTGCCGCGCCGCCGAGCGCGGCGAGCGCGACGCGGACGGCGTGCGCAGCGACCTCGCTGCGATCGACGCGACACCGGTGGCGGCTGCGGCGCTGTCCGCACGGTTCGAGCGCGCACTGGCGGGCGCCGCGATCGCGGCGCCGTCGGCCGCGGACACAGAGGCGCTGCGCGACTGCCTGGTCGAGCTCGAAGCGCTCGCCGGCATCGATTCGCCGGACGAGGACCGTCAGCGCCGTCTCGATCTGCAGGTCGGCCGGCTGTCGGCGCGGCTGCGCGGCGGCGACGCCGAAGGCGGACCGGAAGCACGGCTCGTGGCCCTGCTCGAGCGCTGGACCGCACAGGCCCCGGTCGCGGATCCGGCGCTGGACGACCGGCTCGAGCGCGCGGTCCGGCACGTGCTCGCCGGCTGGCGCTGAGCACCGCGCCCGGGCGCTCCGTTCTACCGCCGGGACCGGCGTACGGCGCGACCGCAGTGCGGCCGCGCGCGCCTGTCGCGCCTCAGCCGGCCTGCCTGGCCTGCCAGGCCTTGAGCACCTCGGCCTCGCGCTCGCGCTTCAGGCCGGCGCCGAGCTTGGCCTGGCGCTCGGCCGGCTGCTGCTGGAACCAGGTCAGCGTGTCGGCCGCGGTCGTCGCCAGCGGACGGAACGTCAGCCCGCGCTCGAGCGCACGCCGGATGCTGCGCCGCGCGAAGCCGGCGGTCTCGCCCGTGCCGGGCAGCCATACCGGCATGTCGCGCCAGGGCGCGACGTCCTGCGCGGCGAGGAAATCGGCCGGAATCCAGTGCAGGCGCGCGCCGGCGGTATTGGTCGCGCGGATGCCGTAGAGCATCGCGTCGGTGCGCATCGTGTAGTCCGGTCCGGTCGCGTTGTAGATGCCGGTGACCTTGGCCTCGACCAGGCGGATCATCCATTCGGCCAGATCGCGCGCGTCGATGAACTGCACCGGATCGCTGCCGTTGCCCGGTGCGACCACGTCGCCGCCGGCGGCCAGCCGCACCGGCCAGTACGTGAAGCGATCGGTCTCGTCGCCGGGACCGACGATCAGGCCCGGCCGCACGATCGTCGTATTGTCGCCGAACCACTTGCGCGCCTCGGCCTCGCAGGCCGCCTTGAGCGGTCCGTACAGGCTCATGTCGGCGCGCAGCGAGGTCTGCGTCTCCTTCATGATGTCCTTGCCGGTATAGGTCGCCAACGCCGCGGTCTCGTCGGCGTCGGCGGCCGTGCTGGCCTCGTAGACCGAGATCGTCGAGACGAACACGTACTGGCCGACCTTGCCCTTGAGCACCTTGCCGACATCGCGCACCCAGAACGGGATGCTGGTCGGATTGTCGATGCACACATCCCATTCGCGGCCCTTGAGCGCATCCAGCGCGCCCTCGTTGCGGTCGCCGGTCAGCTGCTCGACCTCGGCCGGCCATTCGCGCGTGCGGCGGCCGCGATTGAACAGCGTGACCTTGTGGCCGCGCGCGAGCGCGTAGCGGACCTGATGCGGCCCGACGAAGCCGGTGCCGCCGAGGATCAGGATGCGCAGCGGCCGCGCCGCGGCCGGCGGCGGCGTCGGTGCGGCGGCGCCGAGCACGTTGGCCGACAGCGCAGCCGCGCCGGCCAGCGCGCCAAGACGGAATAGATCGCGACGGGTGATCGACATCGGCATCTCCGGCAGGTGTGCGGTGGTGTGGGCCGCATTGGAGCCTGCGCCGAAACGCCGCAGCAGGGCCGAAGGTCACGGTCGTGACCTCTGGCGCGGCGACGGACGCGCGAACGCGCACGGATCGCCCCGCGGATCGCCGGTTCGCCGACCGGCGGCCGGATCAGTCGCCCCGGACGCGGCAACTGATCCGGTGTTTTTCCGGACAACTGGCTCTGTTGCGCCGCGGCCGCGGGCCCGACAATGCGGCAGCCCGCTCCCGACCGTGTTCCGCGCCGTCCCCTGCCATGAAGCGCTACGAAGCCCTCGCCGACGCCATCGCCGAATCGATCCGCAGCGGCGTGCTGCGTCCCGGCGACCGGATGCCGTCGGTGCGCCAGGCCAGCGTGGCGCGCCAGGTCAGCCCCTCGACGGTGTTCCAGGCCTACTACCTGCTCGAGGCGCGCGGCCTGATCCGTGCGCGCGACCGTTCCGGCTACTACGTGACGGCCGGCTCGCAGGCGCTGCTGCCCGAAGCCGAACAGGCCGACCTGCCGGAACCCGAATCGGCGCCGGTGGCGATCAGCGAGCGCGTGTTCGAGGTGCTCGAATCGACCGCCGAACGCGACGTGGTGCCGCTCGGCTCGGCGTTCCCGAGCCCGCAGCTGTTCCCGCTGCAGCGCCTGGCGCGCGTGATGGCGGCGACGGTGCCGAGGCTCGATCCGTGGAGCAGCGTCGACGACCTCGGCCAGGGCAATGCGCGGCTGCGCCGGCAGATCGCGCTGCGCTACCTGACCGACGGCCTCCACGTACGTACCGAGGACATCGTCGTCACCAACGGCGCGCTCGAGGCGCTGAACCTGTGTCTGGCCGCGGTGACGCGGCCGGGCGATGCGGTCGCCGTCGAGTCGCCGACGTTCTACGCAGCGCTGCAGGCGCTGGAGCGCAACGGCCTGCATGCGATCGAGGTGCCGACGCATCCGCGCGAGGGCATCGACCTGGCCGCGCTGGCGCAGGTTTTCGAACGCCACCGGCCCAGGGCCTGCTGGCTGATGACCAATTTCCAGAATCCGCTCGGCAGCCTGATGCCCGATGCGAAGAAGCGCGATCTGGTCGCGCTGGCGACGCGGCACCAGGTGCCGCTGATCGAGGACGACGTCTACGGCGAGCTGTACTTCGGCGCGCGCCGTCCGGTGCCGGCCAAGGCCTACGACGGCGAGGGCTGGGTCATGCACTGCGCCTCGTTCTCCAAGTGCCTGGCGCCCGGCTACCGGATCGGCTGGACCGCACCGGGCCGCTTCACGCGCGCGGTCACCCGCCTCAAGCTCAGCAGCAGCCTCGGCGCGTCGATCCCGGCGCAGGCGACGCTGGCCGCGTATCTCGAGAAGGGCGGCTACGACAAGCATCTGCGCCAGCTGCGCCACACGCTGTCGGTGCAGCAGAACGCCCTGCTGCAATCGGTCGCGCGGCATTTCCCGGACGAGACGCGCACGACGCGGCCGGACGGCGGCTATTTCCTCTGGGTCGAGCTGCCGCCGCACGTGCGCACGCTGGACCTGCACCGCTACGCGCTCTCGCACGGCGTCAGCATCGCGCCGGGCCCGATCTTCTCGGCGCGCGGCGGCTTCGACCACTGCCTGCGCCTGAACTACGGCCATGCCTGGGACGAACGCAGCGAGACCGGACTGGCCACGCTCGGCCGGCTGGTGCGCGCGTTCGGTGCCGCCGCATGAGCCTCGCCCCTTCGACCGACCGCGAAACCTCGCCCGTGAACGCTCCGCACCCCGCCCCGCCCCGACCTGGAGCCTGTGCCCGCACCCTTGCGCGTCTGGCCTGTACCGCCCTGCTGGCGTTCGGCGCCGCATCGGCGCAGAGCGCCGAAGCGGATCTGCGCGAACGCCTGGCCGCCTGCGCGGCCTGCCACGGCGAGCGCGGCGAAGGCGTCGCCGGTTCGACCTACTATCCGCACCTGGCCGGCAAGCCGGCCGGCTATCTGGTCGAGCAGCTGCAGGCGTTCCGCGACGGTCGCCGTCACTACTGGCAGATGGTCTGGCTGACGCAGTACATGGACGATGCCTACATCGCCGAGATCGCCGCCTACTACGCCGCGCAGCCGCCGCATACGCAGGCCGCCGACGTCGGCGCGCCGGCGCTGCCGGCGGCGGTACGCGAGCGCGCCGAGCAACTGGTCCATCACGGCGATGCGCAGGCCGGCGTGCCGGCCTGCACCGCCTGCCACGGCGCGGCGCTGACCGGCCTGGAGCCGGCGGTACCGGCCCTGGTCGGTCTGCCGCAGGACTACATCGTGTCGCAGATCGGCAGCTGGCGCGACGGCACGCGCCGCTCGAAGACACCGGACTGCATGGCCAGGATCGCCGCCGCGCTGTCGCCGGCCGACATCCGCATCGTTGCCCAGTATCTGTCGCACCAGTCGCCCGGTGCGCACGACCGGCCGGCCGCGCCGGGCAGCCTGATGCCGCCGCTCACCTGCGGCGATCTCCCGCATGCGCAGGTGACGCCATGATCCGCCGCATCGCGTTGTGGAGCGTGCTGATCGCATTGCCGCTGCTGCTGCTCGGCGCGGCGATCGGCGGCGTCCTGCTGCTGCGCCAGGGCGGGCTCGCACCGTATCGCCTGCCGGCCGGCACCGCGGCCGCGCCGGCGGCCGGCGACGCGGCCGAAGGCGCCTATCTGGCGCGGATCGGCAACTGCCTGACCTGCCACACCGTGCGCGGCGGCGTCGCATTCGCCGGCGGGCGTCCGTTCCGCACCGACTACGGCACGCTCTACAGCACCAATCTGACGCCGGATCCGAACACCGGCCTCGGCGACTGGTCGGTCGAGGCGTTCCGCCACGCGATGCGCCACGGCGTCAGCCGCCACGGCGTGCTGTATCCGGCGTTTCCGTACGCGAACTTCGCGCACCTGACCGATGCCGACCTCGATGCGCTGTTCGCGTACCTGCGCACGCTGCCGCCGGTCGAAGCCCTGCCGCCGCCGAACGACCTCCAATGGCCGGCCAGCTGGCGCGGTGCGCTGGTCGGCTGGCGCATGCTGCACTACCGGCCGGCGCCGCTGCCGCCGGCCCCGGCCGATGCGCCGCCGGGATGGCTGCGCGGGCGTTACCTCGTCGATGGTCTGGGCCACTGCGCGATGTGCCACGGCACGCGCGGTGCGCAGGGCTCGCTGCCGACCGAGGGCTATCTCGCCGGCGGCCGCATTCCGGGCCAAGGCTGGTATGCGCCGCCGCTCGACGCACGCCAGCTCGCACGCTACGACGTCGACCAGCTCGCCGACTACCTCGTCACCGGCAACGGCGAGCACGGCGCCGCGTACGGCTCGATGGCCGAGGTCGTCTATACGAGCCTGCGCCATCTGCGCGCGGACGATGCGCGCGCGATGGCGACGTATCTGAAAAGCGTGCCGCCGCACGGCGGCGACGAGAAGCCCGACGCCGGCCGCTTCCTCTACGCCGCCGCGCAGCCGGCCGCCAATCCGCACAACGGCGGCCGCCTCTATCAGGACCACTGCGCGAGCTGCCACGGCGACAGCGGCGAAGGCCGCGGCCACGACTACCCGCCGCTGCGCGGCGCGGTCTCGGTCACCGCGCCCGATCCGGTCAACGCGGTGCGGCTGGTGCTGTACGGCGGCATGCCGCCGACGACGGCCGGCAATCCGCGGCCGCATTCGATGCCGCCGTTCGCGGGGCGCCTGGGCAATGCCGAGATCGCCGCGATCGTCACCCACATCCGCCGCAACTGGGGCGAGCAGGACCGGCCAGTCAGCGCCGCCGACGTCGCCGCCTACTACGGCATCCGCGGAGACTGACGATGCAGCCGGCGATGAACCCGACGATCGAGATCGGCCTGTCCTTCATCCTGTTCCTGCCGTGGTTCGCGATCCTCGGCGCGCTGTACTGGCTGTTCCCGCGCCAGCCGCGCCATCTCAAGCGCAAGCTGTTCGATCTGGCCGTGCTGGTCCTGTCGATCGTGCTCAGCATCGCCGGCATGCGCTGGGGCTATGCCATCGCCAATCCGGCCAGCGGCGCGATCTGGAAACAGGTGCTGGCGATGCTGGTCGCCTACGGCGTCTTTCTGGCAGTGCTGACCGTCGCGGTGCCGTTGCGGCGCTGGTCGATGCGGCGCTGACCGCCGGCCGCGTGCGACCGCGGCGCCGGTCCCGGCCGCCGCCAGGCCCTGTTAACACTAATGCAGTGATTCGACGATCAATGCGAAGTGGATGAAGCCAGCGAACATGACGTCGAGTTTATCGAAGCGGCTGAAGATGCGGCAGAAACCTTTGAGACGCCGGAAGAGCCCCTCGATTTCATTTCTTCTTCGATAGATCTCGGTGTTGTAGCGCCAGGGGCTTGTTCGCAGTGGGTGCGGCGGCACGACCGGCTCAAATCGAGGTCCAGGGCCAGTTGGCGTGTTTCATTGCTCTCGTAAGCACGATCCATCACTAGATGGCAGCCAGCCGGCGGTGCGGGCAGCGTGCGCAGCAGGACACGGCCGGCCGGTGTGTCGCCGGCTTGGCCGGGAGACCGCGAGAAGGCTAAGGCGCAGCCGGAATCCGCGGCAGCCATATGAATTTTGGTGGTCCAACCACCGCGGGATCGTCCGATCGATTGCGGACCGTTCCTTTTCGCGCGCCGGTGCCCTCGGGATGCACTTTCACGATCGTGCTGTCCCGGCTGACCGCCTCAAGCCGGACGCGCACCAGCTGGGCGGCCTGCATCCGCTCGAAGATTCGATCCAGAACCCCGGCCTTGGCCCAGCGATTCATCCGGGTGTAGATCGTGTGCCAGTTGCCGAAGCGCTTGGGCAGAGCGCGCCATTTGCAGCCATTCTCGGCCACAAACAATATAGCGTTGAGCACATGGATGTTGCTCAACGTTACGTTGCCCCGCTGGCGGGGGAGGCAGTCTTCGATGATGGCGAATTGCGCAGGTGTCAGTTTCATGCGCATAGTCTAACAATTAGTGTTAACAGGCCCTAGTGCAACGCGTGACCGCCCTGCCGATGCGTCGCGCGCCCCGACCCAAGCCGGCATTGGGCCCATTGGATCGCATTGCCGGCGGGCGGTTGGACGTCACCGCGCCATGCCTTGCCCTCGAAGGGGGATCGCAAGGTTGGCGTGATCGGATTTGCCGGCATCTCTCATCTGCCTATAGTCGCACCATGGAAGGGCCAAGCATGTTCTCGATCCACCAGGACATCCTGACGGACGCCGGCCTACCGTTTGCCCGGCTTCTGGCGCACGCGGGCGTCGAACCGTCGAACAGATGGACGACCAAAGACTTCTTCCGCATCTGGGAAGCCGCAGACCGGGAGTTCGACGACCGGTCCATGGGTCTGAGCTTCGGAGCGAAAGCGATCAGTTCCGGCTATGGCATCGCATCGTTGGTCGCCCTGCATGCCCCGGACTTCAGGGGCGCGCTCGCCTCGCTGTCCCGCTACAAGCGCCTGACATGTCCGGAACTTGTCGAGGTCGAAGTCACGCAGAGCGAAGCGATCGTCCGTTACCGCTGGCTGCAAGCCACGAGCGAAGTGCCACGACTGCTCGTCGACATGACGATGGCCTCGTTGTTCGAGCTGGCCAAAGTCGGGACAGGCTTGAAGGTCAAACCGATCAGGCTCGAGCTGTCGCGCCCGGGCAAGGATCGCGACATGCTCCGGAACCACTTCGGTTGTCCTGTGATCTTCGGGGCGATGTCCGACGCCATGGTATTTGAGAGATCCGCGCTCGATGCGCCTCTCGTCACCGCCGACGGAGGCGCGTTTGCTCGCCTCGTAAGGGATCTCGATGGGGAGTTGGCCAGAGGGGCGGGGTATCCAGCTCCGATCGCGGAACTGCGAGTGACCATCGCTCGCCAGCTCAGCGAAGGTCGCCAGGCAAGCGTTGCGGCAGTCGCCGACCGACTTCATGTCAGCAAGCGCACGCTCCAGCGTCGCCTGGACGGACACGAGACCAGCTTCCAGCAGCAACTTGCTGACGTGAGGCGGACGATCGCCAGGCGTCTCCTCGCCAATACCAAGTTCGACACCGTGGCCATTGCCATGGCGCTCGGCTTCGTGGAGCCGAACTCATTCACACGCGCGTTCCGCTCCTGGGAACAGCAGACACCACGTCATTGGCGTCAACGCAACGAAGGCGCGCGTAAGCGCTACTAGATAGGGAACCCCCTTGTGAGACATTCGCATGTTCTTGTGACCGGAGGCTCCGGTTTCATTGCCGGCCACTGCATTCTCGAGCTTCTTGAACAGGGATATTCCGTACGGACCACGGTGAGATCCCTCGACAAGGAGGCGGCCGTGCGCTCAGCGCTCGAGGACGCCGGTATGGTGCACTCGGACAGGCTGAGTTTCACTGCAGCAAACCTCGACAATGATGCGGGCTGGACGGAAGCTGCTTCCGCCGTCGAGTTCGTGTTGCACGTGGCTTCTCCGGTGCAGCCCGGATACGTTCGAGATGAGAACGAGGTGATAGCGCCTGCACGAGAGGGCGCATTGCGCGTGCTGCGTGCCTCGCGGGACGCGGGAGTGAGACGGGTCGTGTTGACCTCGGCGTTTCATGCCGTCGGTTGGGGGCACCCGCGCCGCAGCCATGCTTTCACCGAGAGCGACTGGACCAACATCGACGGTCCGGGTGTGGATGCGTATGGAAAGAGCAAGACGCTCGCGGAACGGGCGGCATGGGACTTTCTTTCCGGCGCCGCTGGCGCCATGGAGTTGACGACGGTGCTGCCCGTTGCGGTGATGGGGCCGGTCCTCGGCAAGGAGATCACCGGCGCGAATCACCTGATTCAGCTCATGCTCTCCGGGCGGATGCGCGCCCTGCCGGACATCCATGTGCCCATCGTGGACGTCCGGGACGTGGCCAAGGCGCACGTCCTGGCCATGACGAACCCGCGCGCCGCCGGCGAGCGGTTTCTGCTCTCGAGCGGCCGCGCGCTTTCCATGAAGGAGATCGCGTCCATCCTCAGGGCCGAGTTCTGCGATGCGGCCGGGAGAGTTCCCACCCGGGTGGCTCCAAACCTGTTGCTGAGGATTGCGTCCCTCTTCAATCTGACCGTCCGCGGCATTCTTCCCGATCTCGGCTACGCAAAGAAGACGTCTCACGAGAAGGCAACAAGCATGCTCGGCTGGACGCCGCGCGACTCGACCGAAGCGATCGTCGCCGCGGCCGAAAGCATGATACGGAAGGGATTGACCGATGCGTGATCTTCGAACATCGCCTGCCGTGCGAACCCGCCGTCACAGCCATCTGGGCGGCATCAGTCCCGAGGCCTTCGAACAGGCCGCGGCGTGAGGCTGGGAAGTGTCTTAAAACTCGGGACAGTCCAACGCTCTATCTGATTGATCCAATATAGTGTTGACACGCCCTAGCCGTTCGCATCGATGGGCATGCACCGGCGCAGCCGCTCCAGAGCGGCGCGCTCGGTCAGCGCATCGGCCTCCAGCGATACCGTCGCCGGCACCCATTGCGGAAACGAAATGGTGCGGACGGCATGGCGCCCGGCCGCAGTGTGCGTCTCGGTCACGCGTGCCAGGCGGTCGGCCTGCAAGCGACCGGCACAGCGGACCAGGGCCGGCCAGAGCAGACGATGGACCAGCGTGATCTTGCCGTCGATCAGGCGGCAGACCAGGACCTCGTCCGCGGCGCGCACCGCACGGGTCGCCCGGAATATCGCCTTGCCACGAGGATGCGGCCACCAGCTGCCTTGGATCGGCGCGCCGGCGATCGCCTCGGCCAGCGAAGGCACCGGGCCGGCTGCCGCTTCGAGCACGATGCCGTGCGTGCGGACAAAGGCGATGGCTTCCTCGGGCGTCATCTGCATGGCCTGGGTGGCCGACCCCACCGAGGCCGGATCGGCATCGTAACGCCGCGCGAGTATGCTCGGGCGGCTCTCGGCCCGAAAAGGCCCAGCCTCCGCCGAATCCTGCATCCGCCGGCCGGACAGCGCCAGCCGGTCGCACGCAGCGACTGCCGGCCGGCAGACGGGGGCGTGCCGGACCGGACCGAATCGAGCCGTTGCGATCGGCGGACGCGATGCTAAGGTGCTCGTCATGGCCACGCCCGCCGCTCGGATCATCGACCTCTACGAACGCCACGCCGATGCCTATGCGTCCGACCGCCGCGCCTGTGCGCCGGTCGAACGGGACTGGCTCGATCGCTTCATCGCGCTGCTGCCGGCCGGCGGCCGCGTGCTCGATCTGGGCTGCGGCATCGGCGAGCCGATCGCGGGCTACCTGATCGAGCGCGGCTTCGACGTCGACGGCGTCGATGCCTCCCCCTCGCTGATCGCCCATTGCCGTGCCCGTTTTCCGATGCAGCGCTGGCAGGTCGCCGACATGCGCGGGCTCGATCTGGGCCGGACCTATGACGGCATCCTCGCCTGGGACAGCTTCTTCCATCTGAATCACGATGATCAGCGCGGCATGTTCACGGTGTTTCGGCGCCATGCCGCGCCGGGTACGGCGCTGATGTTCACAAGCGGACCGGCACACGGCGAGGCGATCGGCGAGTACCGCGGCGAACCGCTGTACCACGCGAGCCTGGCGCCGGAGACGTACCGCGCGCTGCTGGCGGCACACGGATTCGAGGTCTGCGCCCATCGCGCGGAGGATCCCGACTGCGGCGGTCATACGGTCTGGCTGGCGCGGTGCGGGCAGCAGGAAGCCAGCTGAGACGCAGCCGCGGCGTCGCGCAAGGTCGTGCCGGCAGGCCGGTGACGCCCTATCCTCGGTTGCCGGATCGCCTTTCCTCGCGAACGTGCCGCCGGCCCCGCTCGCGAGCACGAACGGGGCCGGAAGCTGCGGCTACTGCGGATCGAAACCATCCGTGAAGATGAAGTCGCGCGGCGCCCGCACGGCGACGCTGAGGTGCAGCGGCGGCGACAGGCCGCCGGTCTCGCTCAGCACGACCGCGCCGAAGCCGGGCATGTTCGGCGCCGTCAACGGCCGTCCGCTCGGATCGACGCTGACGGTGATCTGCAGCGTCTGGGTCGCACCGGGCGCCAGAGAGAAGCTGGCCGGCGTCACCGTAGCCGTGAGATCGGCCGCGGTGTCGAAGCCGACGCTCCAGTCCGACGCGGTGGCGAGCGTGCTGCGGACCGTGCGCGTGAACGTGCACGACGGCGTGCAGGCGGTGTTGCGCATCGAAGGCAGGTTCAGCGCCTTGACGTCGAGCGTACCGCTGCTCGGGTTGGCGGCGAGAAAATTGGCGTAGGTCTCGTCCATCACCAGACCCGCCCGCTCGGCCAGCGACACGTCGATGCGGCCATTGCCGACGCCGTCACCGTCCCACCATGCTCCCATCGGCCGGATCGCCGTCATCTGCAGCGCGGACTTGACCTCCATCGGTGTCCAGCCCGGATGGATTGCGCGCAGCAGGGCCGCGGCGCCGGCGACGTGCGGGGACGCCATCGACGTGCCCGACAGATATCGATAGCTGCCATCGGCCGTACGCGCCGCCGCATAGATGTCGGTGCCGGGCGCGGCGACGTCGGGCTTGGTCAGGTCAGCCAGCGCACCCGGCGTCGGACCGCGCAGGCTGCCGGGATTGAGCATGTCGGTCAGCTCGGTGTCGACATCGAGACTGCCGGTGACGCTGTCAGCCGGGGAGGTGCGAATCAGCTCGATGAGACGATCGGACTGGACGAAATCGCCCAGGCTGTAGGCGGGTACCGTGGTCGGCGCGCCGCTGGTGGTCATGCTGAGCGAACCGTACTGGTTGTTGACGATCAGGACGGCGGTCGCACCGGCGTTGACGGCATTGGTGACTTTTTCGGCGAAGCCGCAGGCCTCGGTCGCCGGCGTGTTCGAGCCGCGCCGCACCACCGCGACCGCACCGGCGAAGTAGCCGGGAGCGAAGCCGCCGGTGTTCGTGCAGCCGGCGAGATTGGCTGGATCGATGCGCAGCGGCTGTCCGCTGAACGCGCTGCCGACCGGCGTCGTGCTGCCCTTGAGCGCGTACAGATCCTGCATGCCGTCGACCGGGTCCGGGGCAGCGACCGAGAAGCGTCCGCCGAGCGGCCGCACCGTCGCATAGGTATTGGCGACCGACATCACCCAGGGCCCGCGATGGTTGACGGCGCCGACCGGGTTCTCCGGCCCGCCCTCATTGGCCGGACGCGTATTGCCCGACGCGGCCGCGACGAAGATGCCGGCATTGACCGCATCGAGAAACCTGCGATCGTTGTCGCCGGCACTCCAGGGTGACGTGCCGCCGCTGATCGAGAAGTTGAGCACGCGCACGCCGTCGCCGACCGACGCGATCGCCATGTTGATCGCCGCGGCCGAGTCGGCGGCCGCGCAGCGCCCGTTGGACTCATTGCAGACCTTGTAGCTGTTGACGCCGGCGCACGGCGCGATGCCCGACAGCTGCGTGAACGGCACCGGCAGCGTCGGTGCCGGCGTCGTCGAAGCGGCGATCAGCGTATTGCCGGCCGCGGTACCGGCGACGTGCACGCCATGACTGCTCGACGTGGCGTCGGCTTCCGGGTTCGGACCGTTGCAGGCGCCGCCGGGCCCGGTCGCGGTCGCGCAACTGACCGCGACCAGCTTCGGATTGGCCGCCGAGAAGCCGCAGGTGGCGTCGTTTGCGAACGAGGGATGCGCCGAGTTGGCACCCGAGTCGAGGACCGCGATGCGGATTCCCGCGCCACGATTGGCCGGGCCGCCCGGTGCGGGAAGATTCCACACGGTTTCCGCGCCGACCAGCGGCGGGGTGCGATAGGTCGCCAGCACGTCCGGCTCGCGCGTCGTGACCGAACGAACGCCCGGCACGCGTGCGACCTCGGCGGCCTCGGCGTCACTGAGTTCGGCCGCGATACCGCTGTGCGTGTAGAAGTAGCGGTGCGAGACCTCCAGGCCGCGGCCGAGCGCCGATCCGATCGCCGCGGTATGCATTGCCGTGGTGTTCTCCAGATAGCCGACGTAGGCGCGCACCTCGGCAGCCTGTGCGTCGAACACCTGCGCGCCGGCCGAACGCGGCGCAGTCGCCGACAGCGTGCCGACGCTGCCGTCGTACTGCAGCGCACCGGCTTCCTCGAACTCGATCAGATAGGTCTTGCGTGCCGTCACCGACGCGTCGTCGGGCGCCGGCTGCGAGAGCGCAGGCCAGGCGGCCAGCGTGCCCAGATGGATCGCCATCAACGCGGCGAGTGGCTTGGAACGAATCGACTTGCGCATGGGTTCTCCCGTTGGAATGGACCGCGGCCGGCCTGCGCCGCCACGCGCCGAGCCGTTCGGCCGGACGTGCGGCAGCGGCGACAAGGCCGTTTCGTGCAAGGCACGGGAGTCAGAACGCGGAGACAGCCGGCTTCCCCACTGGACGATGTCGTGATCGGCGTCCAGGCGGCGGGGCGCGCGCGTCGTGAGGACAGCGCGACACGTTGCCGGCTGATGAAACGGCGCGGCCGCGCCCATGGCCGGGTGCGGCGAGAGCGCCCACGGAACCGGGCGCGACGAAGGCGCGGGCCCGCTGCGGGCCCGCGCCGCGGCGGTGCCTACTCGAAGCCGTTGCCGAAGATCTCGTCCGCCTGCGCACCGGGCACCGGCACGGCAACGTCGTAGAACGCCGGCGTGCCGGTCTGGGCGATGTCCAGCCGGCTCTGACCGGGCGTGGGCGGCGCATCGACGGTGACCGAGAACAGGTACAGCGTGCCCCAGTCGAGCGACGCGCCGGCAGGAGCGGTCCAGGTCAGACGGCCGCCGGCCGAGCTGAACGTCCAGTCGTTGCCGGGCTCGAGGTCGCCGTCGCTGAAGCGCTGCGTGCCGACGACGGCGCCGGCCTGCAGCGGCACGCTGAACGCACCGAAGCCGCGGTTGCCGAGCACGCGCAGGTTCGGCTCGCTGCCTTCGGTGACCGCGCGCGCGAAGTCGAGATTGTGGACGGCGTAGTGATACGTCCACTGGCCGTTGCCGAGATCGACGACGCGCACCGCGACCTTCGCATGACCCTCGGTGACGGCCAGTTCGGTGTTGGCGACCGTGGTGCCGCTCGGCGCGCCCTCGACCCAGCGATCGGTCACCGAGCCGAGCCGGAAGTTGCCCTGCCCCGCGAACGACCAGTTGCCGCCCGAATAGGTCGGCGTGCCGGTCAGCGAAGCCATCGAGTTGTAGATGTTGATGTCCTGGCGCGCCAGGTACCACGAGTCGAACAGGTACGTCGCTCCGGGGTTGCGCGTCGGACTGATCTGCGACTCGTTGACGACCAGACGGCGCTCGTACTCGTCGTCTTCCGGCCAGTCGTTGGTGTTGCTGCCGACGCAGCCGGGGTCGAACAGCGATCCGCAGCGCCCCCACTGGTTGGTCGCCGGAATGATCTCGGAGCGGAACGACAGGTCGGAGTTGTCGTCGTTGTTGAACGTGCTGTAGGTGTCCGAACAGCCGCGGCCGAGGATCTGGCCGCTGATGTTCTCGCCCGGCGCGCAATCCCAGTTGGTCGTCAGCCAGGCATGCTTGACGCCGGAACGGCCGATCTGCTCGATGCCGCCGTCGGCATTGATGCGGTACATGTTCCAGATCAGGAACGGATGCTGGTCGTTGTTGTACGGCGCGAAGTTGCCGCTGAACTTGCTGTACCACGGAATCCGCGCGGTCCACAGCGCGCTGCTGGTGCCGAGCGCGCCCTGTCCCGGGATCGTCTCCACCGCGCTGCCGTTGTTAAGGTTGTTGCGCAGCGTCGAGTCCGGCGCGAACACGACGCGGCCGTTGCCCTCGTGGCCGCTGGTGCCGGACTGGCGCATGCGCGTGACCGAGACGTGCTGCATGAACAGGTCGGCCTCGTAAACGGTGCCGGCCGGCTGCCCGTCGACCTGCTCGCCGTGCCAGTGGCCGCTGCCCTGCGGATCGAGGTCGCCGCCGGTGCCCTGGCTGCGCACCTCGGTCAGCAGTTCCACGTCGGCGACCGGATGGCCGGCCAGTTCGGGCCGCCCGACGCGCTCGGCGAGCGCGCGCGTGGCGCGCACGTCGGCCGTATAGACGGCCAGCACCTGATGGCTGCGGACCATCTCGTACATCAGGTGGTCGATCGTGAACCAGGCGGTACCGTCGCGATCGGCCAGATCCAGCCGCATCGAATCGGCCGGATTGGGCTGCAGGCGGAAATCGGTCAGATCCAGCATCGCGCCATCCGGCAGCTCGAACCGGAAGCCGCCGCGGGCCTGGATCGCGCCGCCGAGGAAGCCCGCGAACGAGCCGCGCTCGGCACGGAACGCGATGCTGCCTTCGCGGCGCAGATCGAACGAGGCCATCGCCTGCGCCTGGCGCACCTGCAGGCCGTCGGTCAGGCGCGCCGCGCGCGCCGGCAACTTGCCTTCGGTCGACGCCACGGCGATGCCGAGATCGCCGAGCAGATGGGGATTGAAGCGCAGCCCGACCGTGCCGCCCCAGGCGGTCCATTGCGGGGATGCCGGTTCCTGGGGCGGCGCGGCGAATGCCGCGCCCGCCATGCAGGCGGCGATCGTCAGAGCGAGGAGACGCACGGGCGTATTCATGGACACTCCTTTGTTGCGGTTCAGGGGGACGGGCGGCATCGATCCAAGCGCACGCGGCGCGCAGGCGCGGCGGCGACCGGTACGACGAGCGCGATCTCGGTCGCGCCTACATAGCAGGTTTCGCATCCGAATGCCGCAGCCGATGGCCCGATCCCGACGACGCATGTGCAGCTCCATCGCGAGAGCAGGCCGTGATCGGCGCGACGGCCCATGTTCAACGCGAATGGACCAGTCCGAGCGCCACCGCCGCTTCGCCGCGACCCGGATGCCGCAGGCCCGGCGATGCCGCGAACGGCAGCTGCGGCGCGGCGCCGCCGGTCAGGCCTGCCGCATCGCGCCGCAGCGCGGGTTCGAGCACCAGCTGGCCGAACACCTGCACGAAGACCTGGGCCGACCACGGCAGCAGCGGATCGGGACTGCCGGCGCGCATCACGTCGCTCACCTGTCCGAGGATCTGCCGGATCTGCTCGAGCGACAGCGACAACACCAGTGCCTCGCCGCGCACGTCCTCGAGCACGGTGCGCCGCAGATAGGCGCGCATGTCCGGCTCCACATCGAGTCCGGCCTGATAGCCGCGCGCCAGTTGCGCGGCGGCCTCGGCCAGCGGCGCGCGCAGGTCGATCGACGACAGCGCCGCCTCGCCGAGGCGGCGTACGATCCACTGATCGACCGCCTCGCGCAGCAGCAGCTTGCTGCCGAAGTGATGGCCGATCAGCGCGAGCGATACATTGGCGCGCTGTGCGATCCGCCGCAGCGAGGCCTGCGCGTAGCCCTTGCTCGCGAACAGCTGCAGCGCCGCGTGGCGGATGCGTGCCTTGCCGGTCAGATCGAGCGAGGGCGGCGCGGCGGACGGCTGCAATGCGACGGAAGAGATCGGCATGGGGGCACCTCGTATCGATCGTGCGGGAGCGCTCCCCCTCCAAACGCGGCGGACCTCCTCCCCCCTACCTGCCCCTGCACCGCCGCCGGCGGTCCACGCGGCAACCGCATGCCTCGTACGAAAAGCCTCGGCGTGCGAACGGTCTGGCGTACGGCGGCGATTTCGTTCAGTTCCGCCGGCACCTGCGACCGACGAAGATGACGACCGTCGGACGGCATTTCCTGGGCAAGAGGAAATCCGGACAGGCCTGCCGCACCGCCCCCCGAGGCATGCGCCGCGTCCTGCGCCGTCCGGCCACGGTCGCCCTCCCCCTAGTCGGGTCGCCGTGAAAGGCCCCCTGAGGAAGCAGGGGGCCTTTGCTTTTTTGCGCCGCGACCTGCGCACGAGGCCCTTCCGGTATGCTGATGCCCGACCCACTGCCTGCCGGCGGCACCCGCCTCGAGCGGGACGGCGCCCGGTGCCGCCTGCCCGACGTATCAGTTGTTTGCAGATCACCGGCCGCGGTCGCTGGCGAGTCGTGCGGTCCCATAGCAAGCTAGCCGCCACCGGCATCGACGATGCCGGGACGGCGTCCCGGCGGTGCGCCGCCGCGGGCCGTCTTCCGAACCGTCAAGGATCGATGTACGGGGTATCTGCACGAGCGCGCGATGAAGGGCCTAGCGTGTCTGATCGCCTTGCTGTTGCTCTGGGCCGGTCCTCCGGCCCGGGCGGACGCGGCCGCCGGCGTGGACTACCGGATCGAGCGCGGCCCGCTCGGCGAGGTGCTCAACGCCTGGGCCACGCAGAGCGGCGTGCAGCTGCTCTATCCGCCGCAGATCGTCGCGCGGCGGACCAGCGCGGGCCTGTCCGGGCGCCTCACTCCGCAGCAGGCACTTGAGCGCCTGCTGCGCGCGACCGGCATCGAGGCGACCGCGGTCGGCGGCGGCACCTTCGTGCTGCGCCGTGCCGCACCGGTCCGCGCCGAGCGGCCGGCGAAGCCGGCACCGCCGTCGGCGGTCGATGAGCACGCCCAGCTGCCGCAGGTCGACGTCCACGGCAATCGGCTCGGCCGTATCGTCACGGCGACCTCGACACCGACCACGACGATCACGCGCGAACAGATCCAGGCCAGCGGCTATCTGACGCTGTTCGATCTGCTGCGCTCGCAGCCGGGCGTCCAGGTCACGCGCCAGCCCGAGGCGATGAGCGGCGACAGCGCGGGCCTGTTCCGCGCCGGCAGTTCCGGAGCCGCCTCGGTCGCGCTGCGGCGGCTCGGCGCGCACGCGACGCTGCTGCTGCTCGACGGCCGGCGCCTGACCGATTACGGCCTGGCCGGCGGCGACGGCGGCATCGCCGACATCGGCTCGATTCCGCTGGCGATGATCGAGCGCATCGACATCATCCGCGACGGTGCCGGCACCCGCTACGGCGCCGCGGCGATGGCCGGCGTCATCGACATCACGCTGCGCAAGCGCCTGGACGGCGGCGAGATCACGACGCTGCAGGGCCTGTCGAGCCGCGGCGACGCCGGCCATCGCCAGCTGTCCGGAGCGCTCGGCGAGCATTTCGCGAACGGTGCCGATCTGCTGCTGATGGTCGACGCGGTCGACGCCGATCCGCTGCTCGGCGATCGCCGCGACTGGTATACGCTCGATCGACGCAGCGAGGGCCTGCGCGATGCGCGCAGCGTGTTTTCGTTTCCCGGCAACTTCAGCGATGACTTCGGACTCGAGAACCTGCGCGCCCGCGCCGGCTGCGCGGCGCAGGATCTCGACAAGGACGGCCGCTGCCTGGCCGACACCACCCGGGTGACGACGCTGCGCACCGGCAAGAACTCGCGCTCGCTGCTCGGCCACGTGCGCATGCCGCTGACCGGACCCTGGGACGCGTACGCGGATCTGCGTCTGGCGCGCGTGGACCATCGGCAGCAGTCCGCCCCATCGGCCGGCGTCATCGTCAATCCGGCCGCCGCCGGCCTGCCCGGCGGCGACTACCTCTACTACGGCTTCTGGGACATCGGCCCGATCCGCCAGCGTACGCGCTCGGAGGTCGCGCGCGCGCAGTTCGGGCTCGAACGCAAGGGGCACACCTGGACGTTCGACAACATCGTCGGCGTCGAGCACAGCCGCGTCGAGGAACGCATCACCGGCCTGGTCAACCGCGACCGCTTCCTCGACCTCACCAACGAGAACCACTACGGTTTCAATCTGCCGGTCGTCGACCCGCAGCTGGCGCTGGCGCTGGCGCCGCCGCTCGACAACCGGGCACGCACGCGCGTGCTCGATGTCGCCAGCACCGTCAGCGGCCACGTCGGCGGCTGGTCGTCCGGCGAGATCAGCATCGACGCCGGTGCGCAATGGCGCCGCGAGACGCTGCACCAGGCCCCCGATGCGTCGCTGAGTTCGGACGATCTGCTGATCGGCCGTCTCGAGGGACGCTACGATGCCACGCGTACGACCGGCTCGGGCTACGCGCGTGCCGGCGTGCCGCTGCCGGGCGGCATGCAGGTCGATCTCGGCTGGCGCGTCGAGCGCGACAGCCACTTCGGCTCGCGGACCTCGCCCGCGCTCGCCCTGCTCTGGACGCCGCTGCCGAGCGTGCTGCTGCGCGCCGGCGTGACGCGCGGCTGGCGCACGCCGGCCCCGCTCGAGCAGCGCCCCCCGTTCGTCGAGCAGGGCAGCTACGAGTACGTGGCCGTGCCCGAGGCGCTGCTGCCGTGCGCGCTGTCGGCCAGCAGCGGCACGCAGATCTACTGTCTGCTCGAGCAGCGCAGCGGCTACAACCGCAACCTGCGTCCCGAGACCTCGCGCGGCATCAACGCCGGCCTGATCTGGGAACCGGCCGAGCGCTTCAGCATCGGCCTGGACCTCTATCAGCTGCGCCGCAGCGACGAGATCGGCGACATTCCGCTGAGCTATGCGCTGCAGCATCCGGCTGCGTTCCCCGATGCGCTGGTGCGCGACGAGGCCGGACGGCTCGAGGCCGTCAATCTGTTTCGCGTGAACCTCGGGCGGACCACGACGCGCGGTGTCGACCTCGACCTGCGCTGGACGTCGGCGCCGACGCGCTACGGCACGTTCGGCTTCGACATCGCCGCCAACTGGCTCGACGAGCTGAGCGTCCGCCCGATGCCGGACGCTCCGGAGTACGAGCGCGCCGGCTACGCCGGCCAGCCGCGCCTGACCGCGATCGGGGCGCTGCGCTGGAGCCGCAACGCCTGGTCCTCGACGCTGCTGCTGCGCCACACCGGCCACTACCGCTACCGTCAGTACGACGCGGACACCCTGGACTGCCCGGACTACCGGGCCGCCGTGCACAAGTGCTCGACGCCCGGTTTCACGCTGGTCAACGCGAGCGTGGCCTACACCGGCTGGCGCGACTGGCGCCTCTCGCTCGGCGTCGCCAACCTGTTCGACCACACGCCGAAGAACTACGACGAGGCCAGCGGTGGCTACAACCCGCGGTTCGACGACCCGGTCGGCCGCTATTTCTGGCTCGGCGCGACACGCCGGTTCTGAGGCGCGGCCTGCATGCGCGTGCGACGGGTAGGGGGATCGCTGCCTGCCGCGTTACGAGAGGCCGTGGCGATCGGCCACATCACCCTCGAGTTTCGTGCTAGTCGCCAGCCCGTCGCTGCCTGCCCCCGCGGCCGAGCCTTATGATGCGCGCATGACCCCTGCCCCCATCAAGGCCGGCGGTGCCGCTGCGCACGAGGCGTTCGACCGTTTCGTCGCGGAGCGGCGCGTGCCGCTGCAGCGTTTCCTGGTCAATCTCGGCGTCAGCACCGAGGATGCCAGGGATCTCGTTCAGGAAGGATTCCTGCGCCTGTTGCGCTACCGCGACAGCGCTGCTCCGGCCGAATGGACGCCGCTGGCCTACCGGATCGTGCTGAATCTGCACCGCGACCGCCAGCGTCAGGCCGCACAGCGCGAAGCCACCATGCCACTGGAACTGGCCGAAGCCCCTTCCCACGACCCCACGCCCGAACACCACGTCGCCGACCATCAGCAGCTCATGCTCGCCCGCCAAGCCATCCTCGAACTGCCGCCGCGCTGCCGCGAGGTCTATCTGCTCAACCGCGTCGACGCGCTGAGCTACCCGGCGATCGCGGCGCGCTGCGGGATCTCGGTCAAGGCGGTCGAGAAGCACATCTCGCGCGCGCTGCGCGAGCTGCGCGCCAAGGTCGACCGCCTCCTCGCCTCGCGAGACCTGCCATGAACGCCTCCGTCCACGACTCCGCCGTCCTGCAACGGGCCGCCGACTGGCAGGCCCGGCTGAAGGCGCCGGACTGCAGCGCCACCGACCGCGACGCCTTCGAGCGCTGGTGCGCGGCCGATCCCGTACACGTCGACGTCTGGCTCGATGTCGCCGCGCTCGACGAGGCGGCCGCCGGACTCGGCGACACGCCGGCGATCGCGGCGGCGGCCCGGCCGGCGCGGCGCGGCACGGCCCACGCGCAGCACCGCCGCCGCTGGCGCAGCGGCATCTCGGTCGCCGCAGCGGCCGTGCTGATGCTGGCGGCCGGCCTGATCGGCTGGCTGGATCCGTTCGCCGGCGTCGCCACCGCCGAGTACGCCACCGCGATCGGCGAGCAGCGCGCACTGACGCTCGCCGACGGCACGCAGGTGCGGCTGGACACCGACACCGCGCTCGGCGTCCGCATCGACGATGCCGAGCGCGTCCTCGAGGTGCGCCGCGGTCGCGTCGACCTGACCGTCGCCGCCGACACGCGCCCATTCGAGGTATACGCCGGCCGCGGCCGCGTGCGCGACATCGGCACGCGCTTCCAGGTCGAGCACCGCGACCTGCGGGTCACGGTCGCCGTACTCGAAGGCGCGGTCGGCGTGCGCCTGACCGACGGGACGGCCGGCGAGACCGCCCTCGCGCCGGGCCAGCGCGTCGGCTACGGCGACAGCGGGCCGCTGGCCCAGGTGGAGCCGTTCGATCCCGAGCATGCCGAGGCCTGGACGCGCGGCGAGCTGATTTTCAGCGACCGCCGGCTCGACGAAGTCCTGACCGAGATCAACCGCTACACGGCCACGCCGCTGCGGCTGGCCGATCCCTCGCTCGGCGCGATGCGCATCAGCGGCGTGTTCCGCCCGTCCGACACCGCCTCGCTGCTCGCCGCGCTGGACGCCGGCTGGTCGCTGCACGCCCGCCACACCGCCGACGGCGCGATCGAACTGGCGCGTTGAGGCGCCCGCCGCATCACGCGCTGCGCGATCGGCCGGGCGCCGGCTGCAATCCGTAGCGGTCGATCGCGATCAGCAGCGCGGCGCCGAACGCGGTGCCGGCCAGTCCGTACAGCGCGTCGACCGGATCGGGCGTGTTGAGGACCGGGATCGCGGTCTCGTAGACCAGATTGGCGGCCGCGAGCACCAGACCCAGCCAGGCGATCGCACGCATCGGCACGCCGAGTGCCAGCCACAGGTAGCCGATGCCGGCGTAGAGGAAGTAGCTGATCGAGAAATTGGAAACGTGGCTGTAGAAGTCCGGCGCGCGGTCGAGCACGACCTCCCAGCGAAACGCCGCGAGCGTGCGCCCTGCGAACAAGGCGCCGGCCAGCGCGAGTGCGGCCAGATGCAGCAGCGCGGCCCATAGTCGCGGGATGCGCTTGAGCGCGGGGGCGGGTTGGGTCATCTTCGATTGCGATCTGGGGTGGACGGGCCCGCCGATGATAGGCAGTGACCGGTGATACCGGCCCCGGAACAATGGGCGGTGCGTGTGCAGCCCTGATCTCGTGAGCGCGAGGATCCGTCCCATGCATTGTCGTCACGGCCCGTGCCGTGTTTCGCTTTGCAGCGGGCGGCACCGGCGCCTTCTTTCCGCACGCCCCAGGCCGGAGGGTCGCTTTTCCTCGCGTGCCCGCAGCGCCGCAGGAGCGGCGCGAACATCGAAGGCGGTCCGAAGGGCGCGGCGCAGGAGGCGCGGAGTCAGGACAAACAACCCAAGGAAGGCCACCGTCATCGAACGCCCTTCCCCCGCCCTCCTCTGCGCAGCACCCGCTCCGCATGACAGTACGCGCTGTGGATGCGGTGATAGCACGCATCCGCGTACCCGGTCTCCGCGTAGCAGATCAGCCGGTATTCGTGCACTGCGTCGAGCCACTCGCCCAGGCGCTGGTGATCCTCACGCGTGCGGCACTGCGCAAGCAGACCGGACAGCGACGCGCCGAACGCCTGCATCGATCGGCGCCGCAGGCGCGCGATATCGCCGTCGCCGACGTAGCGCGATTCGTGAGCGGCGAGTTCGGCGGCGTCGAGCGTCTCGACGAAATCGTCGAGCAAGGCCGGATTGAACACCACGCGCGGCGATCTCATCGGCCGTCCCCGGACTTCGAGCGCGGCGATGATCCGGCCGTCCGACCGGATGTGCATGGCGGTGCGGCCGATCCACCTCCCCGCTGCCGACGATCGGACTGCGCGGCGACCCGCGCCGCATGCCGCGTCGGCGCCGTCACCACGATCGTCAGCGCCGGTGGCAGGATCGGCAGGCCCGTCGCCGCGCCGAAGAATACGGTCTCCTTCATCACGATGTCCTCTCCCTGCATGCCCGAACAGCCGGCCGGCTCGATCGACCGAAGCTGCGGGATCAGTCTGCGCCGGTTCGCCGCAGCGTCAACCGGCACGACGCACGAAGCGGCGATTTCCTACGCGCATCGTGGTCGCAATCCTGCACCGACGATGCCGACGATGCCGACGCCGCCGTCGCCGCACGACACCGCGCCTTTCCGTCGTCGAATCGCAGCACGCGCTCGCGCCGCACCGGCCTCATCGGGGAACCTCACGGAAAGCGCACGCCCTCGTTGCGGCCGTGTCCGGTCTCGACGTCGTAGGCGCGCTGGCGTGCCTTGTAGTCCTCGACGACGGCTTCGCCGGCCGCGTTGACCTCCGCTTCCAGCGTCTTGCAATCGTGGGCGCGGCCGATCGCGCCGACGCGCTGCTCGACGGCCTCAGCGGCCTCGATCGCGAGCGCTTCGTGACCGCGCTCGTGACGGTCCAGCGCGGCGACGTAGGCCTCCCAGCGTCGCACCAGGTCCGGTGCCGCATCGGCCGGCGCCTGCCAGCGCGGCAGGTGGATCGTCGTCGTCAGATCGGTGCGCAGCGAGATGCGCCGGCAACCGTCGCGCTGCTCGCGAAACCGGTACTGCCATTCGAGCTTCCAGCGCGTATAGGCGTCGTAGCGGCCGCCATCCTCGCCGCGCGGCCGCTGGGCTTGCAGCTGCGCGCGCAGCGCCTCGACGCTGTCGCCGACCACGTCGTAGTAGGTACGTTCGGCCTTGTGACGGACCTCGGCCAGCGCCGCCGGACCCGCCGCTGCGATGACCAGGCCGGCCAGCCAGCCTGCCGCCCGGCGCCGCCGCGCGGACCGGCAGCGGGCGAATGCGAGGTCTGGACGAGGCGGATGAGGGGTCGGTCCGATCGGCTGCATCGCCACAGCATAGACGCCCGGCCGGTGCGCGGGGCGACGGTGCCCGGAGCGCGGACCAGCATTTTCGTGCGGATGCGGATCGGCCCGCGCTCCGGGCGCCGCGGCCGGCGGCATAATCGGCCGCAGCCCGGCCATTGGATCCCGCGATGCCCCAGCCCGCCGCCGTACCGACCACCCGCGAACAGCTGTGGGCGCTGCTCGCCGAAGCCGCCGAGATCGAGCACCATCTGATGTGCTGCTATCTCTACGCGGCCTTCAGCCTGAAGGAGCGCGTCGAGGAGGACCTGTCCGAAGACGAGCTCGCCGCCGTCCGTCGCTGGCGCGGCGAGATCCTCGCCGTCGCGATCGAGGAGATGGGCCATCTGGCGATGGTCTGCAACATCCTGTCGGCACTCGGCGCGCCGGCGCATCTGGCGCACCAGAACTTCCCGGTCGAGCCCGGCTATCACCCGGCCGGCGTCGTCGTGAAGCTGACGCCGTTCAACTGGGAGACGCTGGCGCACTTCATCTACCTGGAACGCCCCGGCGGCGCCGACGTCGCCGACGGCGCCGGTTTCGAGCCGCCGCAGGCCTACGCGCGCGGCGCGCCGATGGACCGGGTGATGACGATCACGACCGACTACGGCACCGTCGGCGAGCTCTACGCCTCGATCGATGCGGGCTTGGCCGGGCTCGCCGCGACGATCGGCGAGGACCGCCTGTTCATCGGTCAGCCGGCGCATCAGCTCAGCGCCGAAACCTGCGGCCTGCCGGATCTGAAGGTCGTGCGCTGTCTCAAGACCGCGCATATCGCGATCGACGCGATCGTGCGCCAGGGCGAAGGCGCCGAGGCCGGCCAGTTGCGCTCGCACTACCAGCGCTTCCTGGCGATCCAGCGCGAGTTCGCCGCGCTGCGCGAGGCGCGGCCGGCGTTCCGGCCGGCGCGCATGAGCGCGCACAATCCGGTCATGCGGCGGCCGCCGACGCCGGGCGGCAAGCTGTGGATCACGCTGGAGCCGGCGGCCTGCCTGCTCGATCTGGGCAATGCGCTGTACAACCACTGCCTGCGCTGCCTGTCGCTGGCCTATGCCGGTGCCGATGCCGCCACCCAGCGCGCGCTGGTGCGCACCAGCGTGGACCTGATGCGTCTGCTGACGCCGATCGCGACGCGGCTCGGCAGCCTGCCGGCCAGCCCCGAGCTGCCCGAGGCGACCGCCGGCCTCAGCTTCGCGACGCTGCGCTCGGCCGCCGCGCTGGCCGCCGACGTCGAGAGCGTCGCGATCGTCGTCGAGCGCCTCGACGAACTCGCGCGCCGCGCCGAGCTGCTGGGCGCGCGCTATCCCGGCGAGGCCGGCCTACTGCACGAAGCGGCGCGCGGCCTGGATCATCTGGCGCGACGCCTGGCGCCGCATGCGGTGGCGGCGCCGGCAGCGGTCGCCGCGCCGACGACGGCCATCGCACCGACGCCGGCGTCGACACCCGCACCGGCGCCGGTCGCAGCGCTCACGCCCGGCAGCGGCGACGCGCCACCGCTGCCGATTCCTCTCGACGACGGCCGCGAACGCATTCCCGGCGCCGGCATCGATCTGATCTACGCCGGCAAGCGCTGCATCCATGCACGCCACTGCGTGCTCGGCCTGCCGCGCGTGTTCAAGGCCAATGTCGAAGGTCCGTGGATCGCACCCGATGCGGCGACCACCGAAGCCCTGGTCACGATCGCCCAGATGTGCCCGTCCGGTGCGATCCAGTACCAGCGCCACGACGGCGGCGCCGAGGAAGCGCCGCCGCCGGTCAACCTGGTGCAGCTACGCGAGAACGGCCCGCTCGGCATCCGCGCGCAGCTGCTGATCGACGGCCAGCCGGTCGGCATGCGCGCGGTGCTGTGCCGCTGCGGCGCGTCGAAGAACAAGCCCTATTGCGACGGCAGCCACAATGCGATCGGCTTCAAGGCCACCGGCGAGCCCGACACGATTCCGTCCGATCCGCTGCCGGCGCGCGGCGGTCCGCTCGGCGTCGAGCCGGAGCTCAACGGGCCGCTGGTCGTCACCGGCAATCTCGAGCTGTGCTGCGGCACCGGCCGCACGATCAACCGCGTGACCGCGACGCGGCTGTGCCGCTGCGGCGGCTCGGCCAACAAGCCCTACTGCGACGGCACGCACCAGCGCATCGGCTTTCGCAGCGAGGCCTGAGGCGTCCGCCGAGGCGAGCCGCGCAGCGCTGCGCCGGACAGCGTGGCCGCGGCGCGGAGCAGCCCGTCATGGGTGTCGGGACGTCCGCGCGAGGTCCGCGGTTATCCGCTGCGGTCCAGCGCTCGGCGGCGGCAACGGCGGCACGCAGTCGCCGCGCAAAGCATCAGCCGGGTCCGAACGCCGGCGCGTCGGACCGGCCGATTACGCACGCGCCACGAACGGCAGACGATGGTGCACGTGGGTCGCCGCGAGCGCCGCCTGCCCGACCGCCACTGCGATCTGGTTGAGTCCGCTGACGACGTCGCCGATCGCATAGAGACCCGGCAGGCGTGTCTGCTGATCGGCGTCGACCACGACCTCACCGGCCGCATCGAGCTCGGCGCCGGCCGCCGCGGCGATGCCGGCGATCGTCTCGCAGCCCAGATACGGATAGACGGTATCGAATTCGACCGGATCGCCATGCGGCGGCGTGTAGATGCAGCGCCGCCCGTCGAAATGCAGCCGGCCGCCGGCCGGCAACCAGCGCACGCCGGCCTCGCGCGATTCGCGGCCCGCGTCCGCGCCGTCACCCTCGTCGGTCGGCAGCACCGAGACCGAGCGCGAATAGGTGCGCAGAAAGCGTGCATGACTGGCGACGACGTCGCTGGCGCCGAGCACGCCGATGCGCAGATCGGTCGCCTCGTAGGCGTCGCAGACCGCGCACAGGCGCATCGCGCGGCAGGCGATCGCCTCGGCGACCCAGGGTTCGTCCGGCAGGCGATCGACGATGCCGGTCGCGAGGATCACCCGCCGCGCGCGCCAGCGGCGCTCGCCGGCCGACAGCTCGAACCCTTCCCCGTCGCGCGCGATGCGATCGACGCGCGCCTGCTCGATCGGCACGTCGACCGAGGCCGCCTGCTCCTGCATGCGCAGCAGCAGCGCCGGTCCCGACACGCCGTGCGGAAAGCCCGGACAGTTGTTGCTTTCGGGAATCCAGCGTACGCGGCTCTGGCCGGCGTCGAGCACGAGGCAACTGCGATGGAAGCGGCGCAGATAGGTCGCTGCGGTCAGGCCCGCCGGGCCTCCGCCGACGACGATGACGTCGATCAGGTCCATCGGGGATCCCCGGAGAAGAAGAGCAGCACGACCTCACGATAGATGCGCGATGTCGCAAAGGCAATCGGTGCTGCCGGCATGGAAGCGCCTGCTGCGCGCGCCCGGCGGCGCGGCCCCGCCGGGCCTGCCGTTTGCATCAACGATCGGCGTGGGCATCCCTATGTCGCTCCGACGCGTCGCGACGCTCGCCGGAGCCGCGCCAGGCATGCCGCAGCGCCGCGGCGGCATGCAGCACGACCAGACCGATCAACACCCAGGCGCCGTAGACGTGCAGATACCAGGCCCAGGCGCGGCCGGTTTCGTCGTCGGCCGGCGGCGTGAACAGGGCCGGCACTTGGAGCGGACCGATCAGCGCGCGATCGGCGCCCATCCAGATCCAGATCACGTAACCGCTCAACGGAAGCATCAGCAGCAGCGCGTACAGCAGGCGATGCACGCCGCGTGCGATGCGCCAGTGGCCGGCCGCGACGCCGGGCGGCGCATGTCTCGGCGTGCCGTGCCGCCAGCGCCACGCGAGCCGCAGCGCGACCAGCATCAGCACGACGATGCCGAGCCGGAAGTGTGCACCCAGCAAGGTATCCGACAACACGCGATCGCGGACCGCCTCGGACGCGTAGCCGAGCGCCAGCTGCACCGGC